>QKAS01000047.1 GCA_003246295.1 Clostridia bacterium
ATTATTTTCTGTTTTTCTATATTTTCAGATAATTTTAATAATAATAATTTAGTGCCTTTAATTTTTCTATTAAACATAAAATAGTACGATTTCCACTTTATTATGATGAAGTGTGAATCAAAATATCTGTTTTATCCTCTATACTTAATACTTTTTTTATTCTACTAAATATTATTTCTCAACCTAAAAAGGGCCTAATCTTAGCATACTATAAATAATCTTTATGGTATCCGGAGTTCCAAATTAAGCCCTTTCGAATTATACTTCTTGCGTCCAAATCAATTTAAAGTTCTAGATTACTCTTTAAATCAAAAAATATCTATTGGTCTAGACATTACTTAATTCCTCTAAATGTTTACCTATTTCTTTTCTTACTTCTATAAGTATTTTCTCTATTCAAATCTTTAGTTAACATTTCTTCCAATCTACAAATCTCTTCTGTTTCATCCGAACTATATTTATATGTTATACCGATTGATTCCATTTTTTCATGGAATTTCTTCATAGACCCATATATGTCATTTCCATCTATACCAATCCATTCCGCTTTTTCCTTATCTGTCATGGATTCATATATTTCCTTGGTAATAATTTTAATCTGTGATTCGGCATCCCCGTAAACCGCTTTCTCAATTTCATCAAACATTGATATTCCTTTAGTATCAAATGCTTTTGTTTCTTCTACAGCCTCTATCGTTTCATTGAGAGAAGAAATAATTTCATCAGACTCAAATTCCATATCGAAAGAATTCATCTCAATAGAAGCTACCGTTTCTTCCTCAACACTAGCAGCAACTTCAACCTCTCTTATTTCTTCCGGTACTCTACTTTCCTCTTTCCACAAATACCAAGGTTTCTTCGGTACATTAATCTCATAAATATTACCAATTTCAATATCCTCAGGAACCAACAACCCAACATAAAGACTTTCTTTCAAGCAACGTTCCGCTACATGTTTTTCACCTTGAAGTTTCTTCTTTTCTAATTTAATATCTTCCAACTGCTTTCGATATTCCGGTTCAGAAGTATAAAAGTCTAAAATATTATTATCAGTCACACATTTTCTCTTTAAATCTGCTCGCTCCTGATACATTGTTTTCTGCTTCTCTGTTAGTTTTTTAATATCAAATTCTACTAACCCGATTTTGGTTACAATATCCGCAACACCGTTAATATCCTTTCTTCTCAGAAAAAGATATTCCTCTTGCAACATATGCATCCGTTCCAAATCCTCTTTAAATCTAGCTGATTTATATTGAAAACGACACTTTTCAACAACACGCATACGGTAGATCTTAGAAACAGCACATCGCCACGCTCATGTGGTTCATACTTCATCTTGGAAAGGAACGCTTCCTGTGTGGCTATCTTCTGGAGCTGTGAAAGGAGGTAGTCCTTGCCTTTCTTTTCTTCCAGAGTCGGCACCGTACCAAGGACACGCTTCTCCTCCAGAATTTCAAGCATGATTTTATACATATCTCGCTCAATGACCCTATAGTCGTCGGAAGGCGTATTTACAAGCCGCTCAATATAGTCACGGACAATTAGTTCATGTTGTGGCTCATATTTGAAGACATGAATCCCCACCTCGTTGGAAAGCCCTTTATTGGCGAGGAAGTTCGCATCAGAAATGCGTCCTTTAATTCTATCAAGTTCTTTTTTAATATCTGCCATAGTCACGCTCTTACCTAAAACAGTTGAACGCGGCGAGCGCGGTCAAGTCGTTATTTTCACGGATGCCGGTTTCCAGTTCGCTACTTATGAAGATGGGGTTCAGCGTGGTATCCCTGACGCTGTCAAGCATCTCCGTTTCAATCAGGCACTTGGTCAGCACCTGCTTCAATTTTGCTATTGTTTGCTCGCTCCACGCTGCTACGTCATCGTTCTGTTCCTGCAAGCGGGAGAAAAATACATTAATATCCTTCTTCGTATAACAGTCTCTTACAAGTAATATTAATAATGCATCTATCCAGTCCAATTCAAAATACCTGTTAATATTCTATCATAAATCAAATAAATAATCATTCTTTAAAATCAAAATAACAATAAAAATAGAAAATTTTAAAACAATAAATCCTATACCAGGCTTCTCAATATAAAGAATAGATTATCTTCTTATCTTCTCGCGTACTGATCATACCTGCTCGCGCACTTAAAAACAAAAAAATACCTTTTAGCAGACAAATGTATTATCTCGCCAAAAGGTACTTCACCCTTGTACATATATTCAATTGATTTGCAAATACACATTGTATTTTAATATATCTTGTCAATTTATTTTCTTCTAAAATGCCTACAAATCCTATAAATACGCTATTTACGTGACAGTAAACAAACTGTCTCAACGTGCGGTATGTTTCTACGGGGCTACAACATATCGCGAACCCCGCATATAATCTGGCTTTTACACCTTTTTGAGATTTTACCATTTGCTTGTGTCAACCTGTTACTACTTGGCGTACAGACTGGTTGACTGAACTGACATACAGCAGGTACGCCGATTTATTGTAACACCTTTACCGGCTAATAATGTTAAAAATGCTACTGCCGGTAAAAGCATTATTCTTGTCCGCGTATTTCTTTAGGGCATAAATTAAAATAGGTATTACACCTTTTCATTTATGTCAAGGCGGTCGCGTTTCGTTACCCCCCTTATTTATAAGGAAATCGCATTACATGATGCCCCTTACCTCTTAAGAATTTTTGATATCTCTATACAATATTTCTTTGCTTCACCATCAAGCTCAGCAATATAATCATTCTTCATAAATCTTGCAAAATCTTCAAATTCATCCCATACAGTCGTAGGCGATAAATACTGCTTCAAAATATCAACAAGTGCCCTCCAAAAATTCTCTTGTCTAACTAATACTGAAATAGCCGCTACCATCATTGGAATATCCATATATCCAGGTTCCAGATCATCAATTTTATATGATAGCGTTTCATCCTCATATAATTCTGGTGATTTTAGAACCTTCCAAAAGTTATCACCTATGACATTTCTATTTTGAAATAGAGCCATAACAAGCTTTTTATTTCTCTCTTTATCATCGCTCGCTTTCTCAGGTTCTTTGCTTTCCCAGGCAACCATCTCCTCATGTACCATAATAAAGCCAACATACTTATCATAGCTTTCAGAGCTCACCATTCTACACACTGTATACAAATCTAGAATTAAATCGTAGGAAGCTTGTTCTAAATCCATGTTTTCAATCATCCCCTTATGAGCGACATCGTTTCTCATAATCGGAACATCAAACGCAAAATATGGATAAAACTTCAAATACTTATACTCATTTACCTTTAACACCTTATCTGCTTTTTCTACTAAAGTACCTTGATTTTCATTATCTCCATATTTAATTTGACAGAAGTCATAGAACATTCCTTCTAACTGCAATAATCCCAATGCAAGAAATGATTGATATTTCTTATTATCAAATAAGTATTTTAATGTATCAAACATTTCCTCACGTTTTTTTAGATGATAATCTTTTTTTATGTATTTATACGTTTCTTCAAGTATATGCTTATTATCAACGAACTCTCGGAGCTTATTTCTGTATGTCTCTTCATCGTTTTTCTTTAATAGTAAATACTCTTTTTCCTTATCCATCCATTTTTCCAACGGAATGTCATGGAATAGTTCGCTCAATTTCACGACTACGCCATATTCGTAATCCATATCATAAAATGAGCTATAATACGCATATTTATATCGTCTATTATAAAAGAGAATTGATAATTGGTCATTCTCCTCAAAACGTCTTAATGTATCATACTGATTATCTAGTAAAAACTCTTTTAGACCACTTGTAATGAATGATGTAATTTCCTCTCTGGCCGCTTTGTTTAATTCACAAAAATATATTATCTTTCTTCTTGTAAACTCGGCTTCGTTGGATTTAGCATTTTCTATTTTCTTATATCTCTCTTGATAATCTGACAGCCTGTTGTTTATACTCTTCAAATCATCTATTACCACACAAACTAAATGGTCAAAATTTTTGCGTAATAACTTCACTTGTTCATCAGAATACGTCGAAATGTCAATTCCAAGGCTTTCAAACAAATACTGCTCTATTGTCTTAATATTTTCATTTGCATCTGCAGCATCGGCCTCCTGTGCCAACTTTAGAGCTATCTCTGCAAACGATGTATTTTCATCAATTGGAATTAAACCAACTCCTCTCCGAAGTATCCATTTTCCAAATAAATACCCAAAATATATTCTATCATAAACACCTGCAATTTTATACTGAAAAATGCCGATAGAAAAATCGTGTTTGATCTCCCTACCGGCTATATATTAAACGCCCTCAACAGCGATGTCAAAAACTCATACCATTCAGATAAATCATCTTCCTGGTCTATATCTGCAATGCTCTCTGGTTCTTGTTTCTTCTGCTTCCATTCTGATAATGAAAGAATTCTATTTCCTTCACTATCAAAGTTACCAGACTCGTATTCGTCGAAAAACATGCTAGAGTCGTACTTAGAAGCACTAATGCATTCTGCATGATTTGTTTCCTTACCATAAGCTAAACAATACAGCTTTTTCAAATGGCCCACCTCTCTAAACTGACCATATTTTCTATGTACAGGTATTCCGCGCTCACCACACTGTGTACAGTAAAACTCATGAACTATTGTGCTTGCATAGTCTGTTTTGTACTGCTCAACATCAAACTCGAATGGATAAGTTTCCTTACTCTCAGCCTGCTCTATACAAACCTTAATAGCCTCCATATCCTTATCACTAAATACCGTTCTAGATCTATCGCCTTCGACTTTGTAAGAAAGCTGGCTAGAGAAACAAGTTCTAATTCCTTCAAACTTGTTCTGCACTTCTATGCGATTGTTTGTGAAAACGACCACGCTGTTAATTTCCACTTCGTCATATCCGGCAGTTGATAATGCTTTTCTGAGAAGCGTTTCCTTAATCTGCATCTTCTCAGCAATATTGCAGTCGAGTCTTAAAAACTCTCCGGTTCGAAAATAGTTTCCGGCTTCATCGATAAAAATATCCTTTGCAGTGTTTTTTACTTCTACGATTGTGATAGCTGAAGGAGTGATTACAACTGCGTCTAGCTCTGTTCTGAAATCCCCATCATTAAGTTCAACATTCTTCAGCACATAGTTCTTTGACTTGATGTACTCTAAAGTTCTAAATGCTTTTGCCTCGCCTCTATTACCAGAGATTTCAGCTTTTATTAGATTGCAAAGAGTCTTGCTTCCATCAATAAATCTCTGAAGTTCCTCATCTGCTACATTACCGAGTTCTTCATTCATCTGCTCCAGATGCTTCTCAACATCCCAGATTCTTAACTCAGCTAATGCTGCATGATCCTGATTAAATGTAAGACTCACGATTTCCTGCTGAAGTGCAAACATCTCATCAAGAAGTTCTGACTTCTGATAAGCATCCTTTCCAAATGACTTCATGTTTGCCTTTAACTCGTTTACTCTTTCTGTTCTCATAATAAATTCCTCCTTGTAATTTTGAAAAATGATGTTGTTTTTCTTTTGATGGTCTTAGTATATCTTTCTAATTTGGGGTGGGGAATATTATTAACTTGGGGAATAAATGAGAATCATGGGGATTTTTTATAAAAAAAGAAATCCCCATCTTTTAGAGGATTTCTCAACACTATATAACAATTATTTACCTTTTTTGATAACCAATACTATCCATGAATTTTATAAGGTCCTCCCATGTTTGATTATCATTACATGTTTTGTTATTCAACTCGATAATATTGTGACAACCAAGTAATTTTTCAGGAATTTGTCGTGTGATCACAACTTTTCCAAATCCCAGGATCATTACATTGACATCCTGTGCATCCTCCAGTAATTTGAAGCCATTAAATATCATTGAGTCGTTATTGATTTTTAAAATATTTCTTTCCATTATATTTATTTTCCTTTCTGTGAAAAGTGTTGTTAACTATATTTGTTATATATAGTTACATGATTTATATTGTCAGCATTTTGAAATTTTTTTATGTAGATCCTTAAAATAAATTAATGTGCATTTTTGAAACAATTTAAAATCTTTTCTTAGTTTTCCGGAATTACCTATTATTAATTTGGATACTTCTTCAGCGCTTGCGAATGCCTGTTCTCATTGAGAAAAACAAGATGATGTGATATTTTTAAAAGGGTTGATCAATTACCTTAACTTTATTATATCTGCGTTATTGCAGATTGTCAATGCTTGTGATACATTTTATAATATATTTCTGCATATATGCAGATTTATGATATTGGAGGTATTTTATGGATTCTATTGGATCACGTATAAAAAATCTGCGAAAAGAATATAAACTTACCCAACAGGAGTTAGGGGATATAGTTGGCTTACATGGAACAAATATCGGCAGAATTGAAAATGGGAGTGTTCTTCCAGATGCCGGCGTTATTTTTAAAATATCGACTCATTTTAATGTATCCTGCGATTTTCTAATCTCTGGCAAAGAAGAACTATCCATTCCTATTAATAATATTGAGGAATATCCGGATGGAACATGCGCGACAGATGATGACACAGATGAAACAGAAAAACTGGCATCTCCAAACAATATTTTAAATGCTACTAATAAAAAAGAAGAACTTTTAATTCAAGCATATCGAATACTCTCTGAACATGATAAAAATGAACTTTACAATTTTTTGTTAAGGAAAGTCACAGATATTGTTGCAAAAAGTTATTGATGAGATCTTGAGAGGCCAGTTCCAGTGACCTCTTAGTCATTTTTTATGTATCAAATTATTCTGATCTCATTTAATAGAATCTGGATTGCTATTAATAATATTTGTCCAGCTCCTCTATATCTGGTGGCCCAACAATGTTGAATTCATCCAGACTTACAAACCTGATATTTTTATGATGTTTTTCATTAATAAAACTGATTGCTTCCTCTCCCCCTGTGGAAATATCCTTTCCTAAGATATAACCAGTCTCAATGTCTCCCATCTCATATAAGCCATATTTAAATGCCTCCTTTTACCCAAAATAACCAATTGGATGTGTCGTATGATCCTCTTTTGCATTCACAGAAGAGAGAATCTTATCACGGTACATAAGACCTCTTTGAACACTATAAAATCCAAATCTTCGTCTTATGGTATCTACCGCATCATCCAATTTCATCTGTTTTTCTCTTTGCTCTACACTTGAAAACAAATCAATCTGTTCCCAATAATTGTCGTTGACAAGATCTGCGCCTCGGACTCCTACACTTCTGATTGGCTTTCGCCAGTCGTAATTTTTTTTGAATATCCGATATGCTTCGGTTGCAATCTCACCAGTAATATTCGTGGCATGATCAATCTTATGCTGTCTGGTAAAAGAATAAAGCTCATTATCCCTAACACTTATTTCAATCACCCTGCACTTAAACCCATTTTCTCGAAGCCTTGCGGCTACGCTCTCCGCTAAAATATAAAGAACAATTTTTACATCCTCATCAGTCTCTAAATCCCTTGGTGTCGTAGTACTATTACCAATAGATTTTATTGGCGCATGTACCTGTTCCATTTTTACCGGTGAATCATCATAGCCATTTGCAAATGCCCACAGGATGCCACCCATCTTGCCAAGCTGTGACATTAATAGGTGTTCATCTGTTCTTGCTAAGTCTCCAATTGTCTTGATTCCAAATCGAGCTAACTTCTGATTGGTACTCCGTCCTACATATAAAAGATCTGATACAGGAAGTTCCCAAGCTTTGCTCTTGAATTCATCTTCATACATAGTTGTAATGGCATCTGGTTTCATATAATCAGAACCAAGTTTTGCAAAAATCTTGTTAAAGGATACTCCAATACTTACGGTTATGCCCAACTCTGATTTCATACGATTGCTAATTTCTTTTGCTATCTTGTATCCATCACCTTTTAATGAACTACTAGCGGTCACATCCAACCATGATTCATCCACTCCATAGGGTTCTTGAAGATCCGTGTATTCTCCATATATTTCATGAGCCATTCTGGAAAATCGCAAATACAAATCCATTCTAGGTGAAACAATGTTGAGTTCTGGGCAAACCTGCTTCGCCTGCCAAAGTGCCATACCTGTTTTCACACCATATTTTTTAGCTATATAATCTGAGGTTAAGACTATACCATGTCTTGCTTCGGGGTCTCCGCCTACAGCCAAAGGTTTTCCATTTAGCTCAGGACGATGCAAATGTTCTATTGCCGCATAACATGCGTTAATATCTGAATGCAATATTACTCGTTTACCCATCGCTCATCACCTCGTTTCTTTCAGAAGTTTCAAAATACATAATCAGAACTTTTTATTGACAATTCGGAAGTTCTGATATATGATTAATCAGAAGTTACCTAACAAACATGATTATATCATTTTAAAGAAGTTTGTCAATAGTTAATCGGAAGTTATAAGAATAAAATTTTTCTTCCTGGAAAGAAGGTAGTAACATGACTTTTGGTGAAAAAGTAAAAGAGGCACGATTATTAAAAAATCTATCCCAGACGGAGCTTGCAGCAATAACAGGTATTTCTGAGCGTTCACTCTATACCTATGAGCAGCTAAATACACTCCCAAGAAAAAGTAATATCAAGAAACTGGCAGATGCGCTAAGTGTATCTGTATCTTATCTAGTAGATGATGAAGAAGCAGATAAACAGAAAAACATTGAGAACGAAGACTTTCTCGATACTGTTAAAGACAAATTTGGTTATAAGGGTGCAAAAGAGGCAAAAGATGTATTAGACCGTGTTGGAGCACTTTTCGCTGGTGGCGATCTTGATGATGATGCGAAAGAGATATTTATGCAGTCATTAATGCAGGTATATATTTCATCCAAGAAGGAAGCATCTGAAAAGTTCTCAAGAAAGAAAAAAACGAAGCCGCCGATCGACGAGTCCGTTTTATAGTACATGAATTTATTGTATAATTAGAGTAGCTTGTATACCCTCAAGCCAGCAACGGCTATTTTTATATTATATAAAAGGAAGTGACCAGAATGACTATTGATTATGTTGTCAATCAGGTGGAAACTGTGGTTAGAAAGGTTGGCAGTCGAGATCCATATGTTATCTGCAATGAACTAGATTACAAATTACACTATGCGTCCACGAGATTCTCCGCCTGCGGCGGGGCTGCCCTTGCAGCCATCTTCCATGCCGCCGCAGTGCGATCCATGTGATTTCTTTTTTTATCATATAGGATGTATTTCCCTATATGATAAAAAAAGGAAACCCATCACCTTTCGGCGACTGGGTTCCTTTAAAAATGATATGATATAAGGTGATAGTGGCAAAAATAATCAGAGTGTATTTCTACAATTCAATACTATGTGAGCAGGAGTTTTTCCTAAAAGCTCCAGACTCCGTTGATCTGGCTGCGATTCTCCAATATACAAAGAATAATCTCCTTCTCTGATTTGGCTGTTTCCATACTCATCGCATAATGCAAAAGCCTCTGCCGGAAGATAAGTACTGACCTGCTTTTCTTCGCCCGGCATCAGATCAATTTTACAAAATGCTTTCAACTGGGCATGCGGTGTATTCTCAGCTTCTGCCTTTACATAAAGCTGAGCCGTTGCTTTTGCTGTATAATTTCCTGTATTTTTAACATTAAAAGTAACCTGAATACCTTTTTCTGTAATTTCTGTTGTATCGGTCTTTGCATTGGAAAACTCAAACTTTGTATAGGAGAGACCATAACCAAACGGATAAAGCGGGCTTCTTTCCAGATAGCGGTAAGTCCTGCCTTTCATGGAATAATCCGTGAATTCCGGAAGTTCCTCGGAAGTCCGGTAAAAGGTAATCGGAAGCTTTCCTTCCGGTACACATTCTCCAAAAATCATTTCTACAATTGCTCTTCCTCCCATGGCACCCGGATACCATCCCTGCATAATTGCCGGAATATGTAAATCTGCCCATTGAAGATTTAATGCACTTCCCGACATTACCACCAGAATAACTGGTTTTCCGCATTCATGAATGGTTTTTAACAAAGTTTCCTGAAGCCCCGGCAATTCAAGATTCATCTTATCGCCGCTTGCAAATTCATTGCCTTCATCGCCTTCTTCGCCTTCCAGGCTTGAATCCAGCCCAAGACAGGCAATCACAACATCACTCAGGCGGCAGACCTCTTTTACCTCAGAAATTCTGTCATTTTCCCTTCCAAGGGCAGCAACACTTTTTTTGTGCAAATGACATCCTTCAGATGTAAGTACTCTTACATCATCTCCAAGATAATCCTGAAATCCTTCCAGCAGTGTAATGTATCTGGATGCAGTACCCTCATAATTACCCTGCAGCGCTTTCCGGTTGTTGGCATTTGGTCCAATAATTCCGATTGTTTTAATTTTATTTTTATCTAGTGGCAAAAGGTCCTTTTCATTTTTAAGAAGAACCAGACATTTTTTGGCTACTTCCAGATTCAGCTTCTTCATTTCCGGAGAATCTACCGTTTCATAAGGAATGTCGCTAAAAGAAACTTTTTCAGGATTTTCAAATAATCCCAGCTTCATTCTTGTTGTAAATAAGCGGCTACATGCCTGATTGATTTGTTCTTCTGTAACCCTGCCTTCTTTTACTGCCTGTACAAGATACACAAAAATATTTCCGCAATTGATATCACAGCCATTATTTACCGCAAGTGAAACAGATTCTACTTCATTTTGCGTTACTTTATGTCCTTCATGGAAATCCTTGATTGCCCAGCAGTCTGATACTACATGACCTTCAAATTCCCATTTTTTTCTGAGAATATCCGTAAGTAAAGTTTTGCTTCCGCAGCAGGGTTCACCGTTTACAGAATTATAGGCACCCATAACTGCTTCAACTTTTGCTTCTTTGACCAATGCATGAAATGCCGGGAGATAAGTTTCATATAAATCCTGTGCAGATACTGTCGCATTGAACTGGTGCCGCAGCGCTTCCGGTCCTGAATGAACTGCAAAATGCTTGGCACAGGCTGCTGCCTTTAAGTAATATGGATCATGGCCCTGAATTCCCTGCGTAAAGCGAACCGCCAGTTTAGAGGTTAAACAAGGGTCCTCCCCATAGGTTTCATGGCCTCTTCCCCATCTTGGATCACGAAAAATATTAACATTCGGTGCCCACATGGTCAGGCCTTTATAGATATCGGTATCATTATACTGCTGCTGAATATTAAATTTCGCACGTGCTTCCGTTGCAATGGCATCACCAACCTGCTCCATCATATCTTCATCAAAAGATGCAGCAAGTGCAATTGCCTGTGGAAACATCGTTGCAATTCCGGCCCTTGCCACTCCATGCAGACCTTCATTCCACCAATTATATGCTTTCACCCCAAGCCGTTCAATGGCCGGCGCATCGTGAAGCATCTGGGAAACCTTTTCTTCAAGAGTCATCTGAGCCACCAGCTTCTCTGCCCGTTGTTTATATGTCTGAATTAATTCCTTATTTTCTACTAGCTGAGTCATCTTGTCTCCTTTAATTCATCATTTTTTTATGCATTTTCCCCAGTTTTCCTCTATAACAGAAACAGTATATTTTATTTCATCCCACATATTTTGGTCTGACAGGCTGAATCTTACCGATCCCTCAATGCAGTCCTCCTGCAGTCCGATTGCCTTTAACACATGGGAAGGCTTTCTTCCCGGATTCAAACATGCTGATCCTCCGGATGCACAAATTCCATGCATATCCAGATACATCAGCAGTTTTTCTCCGGATATTCCGGGAATGCTGAAATGAACATTTCCAGGCAGCCTTTTTTCCATTGATCCATTGATCTGAATATTTGGAATTTTCTTAAAAAGCATTTCCACCAGATCATTCTGCAAATTCAGAATATACTCTTCTGACTCCACAATATGATGGTTCATTTCAACTAAGGCTGCCTTCATTCCCACAATACCTGCAACATTTTCCGTTCCGGACCTAAGCCCTCTTTCCTGTTCACCGCCAAAAATTTCCGGCTTTATTCTGACACCCTTTTTGATATATAAAAACCCGATTCCTTTTGGACCCCTGAATTTATGCGCAGAGGCACTGATCATGTCTACATTCCATTTCTTGACATCCAGTTTTCTATGCCCTATTACCTGTACACAATCTGAGTGAAAAGCAATCTGGTTTTTTTCAGCAATCTGTCCAATTTCCATGACAGGTTCTATTGTTCCAATTTCATTATTTGCATGCATTACAGAAATCAATATGGTATCCCTGCGGATCATCCGGCTGACTTCATCCGGTGATATCATGCCCTCTTTATCCGCTTTCACATAAGATATCTCATAACCTTCCTGCTTCAGGTTCTCACATACCTTTAATACTGACGGATGCTCAATGGAGGATACAATCAGATGTTTTCCTTTTAAAGAATTTGCTTTTACAAATCCATTGATTGCAAGATTATTAGATTCGCTGCCGCCTGAAGTAAAATAAATTTCATTTTCATCGGCATTCAGAATCTCAGCTATTTCTTTTCTTGACTGATTGATTTTTCCCGCTGCCAGCCGCGCCTGACTATAGCTGCCAGAAGGATTTGCAAAAGCCTGATAGAAAAATGGTTCCATTTCCTGAACTGTTTTTGGAAGCATTGACATAGTTGCTGCATTATCCAAATAAATCATCTTTACTCTCCTATATCCGATTCCTCAAGAAAATACTCTGCCGCAGTTTTCAGATTTTCATCATTTTTCTTTTTGACAGTTACCGCCAAATACATTTCTTTTTCTTTATTTTTTGTTATGCGAAGATATCTGCTGTTTTCTCCCATCTGAATGGCATACACATCCGTACCTTTATATAATTTTTGCTCTTTAGCAAAATCAGCATAAAAGTCAGTTGCCGAATCGGTACCATAACATACCAGATAATTATTTTCCATCAATTGCAAAATAATATCTTTTGGAGCTATGATGATATCTACGTCATCTGAAATCAGATGAACTGAAAAAGCCTGCATACTGTTTTCATCTTCCTCGGAATAGGAATGAATTCCAATTACTTCATGCAATTTTTTCAAAGGAATTTTTTCGGACAAATCCTGCTGCCAATTTTCTATTTCCTGAGCAGATACATTTTGATCCAAAATCATAATGTTGACCTGATTGATCTCTCTTGCTGAGAACAGACTTCTAATCAAATACATAGCCATGAAAAGTATCACAACAAAAACTGCTATTTTTTTCTTATTCGACAAAAGTCTGCTGACCATTCTTTATTCCTCCTGAAGCAATCTTTCCTCTGTCCGACCAAAGATACCTGTAAGCAAACTACAGCAGCAGTAACCCGGAAAACTTAATCCAAATAAAAACCAAAATAAAATAAAATAATTTGAAAGCATCATAAGTGCAAACGGAAAAATATAAATCAACATCATGCACAGGGTCTGAGGAAAATATGCACATGCAAACAAATATGCATTTTTCACCGTTGTCCTGGTCTTATTTTCATATCTGGCCGAAAGCGGGAAGAAATAGGATAACCCCATGAATAACACCATCATGATTATGGATATTCCGATTTTTATCACAGTTCCTAAAGTTTGATAAGTATCTGTCATATAGGAACGGAGAACACTAAGATCAATCCAGTAAAACAGTAAAATAAGCAGGACTGCTGACCAGACAAACGTTGTTTTTTTAAAATTTTGCCGAAACGCATGAAAGAAATCTCTGGTAATATAGCCTTCCTGATTGCTTTTTATACGAAATAGCACCTGATACATTGCTGTCAATGCAGTGCCGGCTGTAATAACCGGCAGACAGCAAATTAAAGTAAGCAGATTAAGCCAAAAAAGATCCACTATTTTACTAATTGTACGAAAAAATACATTATCCATACAAAAGAATTTCATTATTTATCACCCTTTCACACCACCAAGAGCTACACCTGCAATGATGTATTTTGATAATAAGAAGTATACAAAAAACAATGGAAGAACGGTCAGTGTCAGTCCCATATAAACAGCACCAAACTCTGTTTTATAAATATCACCCCTTAATAAGCTTACCATAATAGGCATGGTATATTTATCCTGCTGAGTTAACAGAATCAACGGAAGAAAAAGGTTGTTCCAGCTGGATACAAAAGTAAAAATTGCCTGCGTTGCAATCGCCGGTTTCATAATCGGCAAAACAATCTTGTTAAAGGTATAAAACTCTCCTGAGCCATCAATTCTTGCAGAATTAATAATATCAATCGGAAGCGAAGGTATCATGAACTGACGCATAAAAAATACCGTCGCAGGGGCTGCAATTGAAGGAAGAATTAATGCCAAAAAGTTATTTGTCATGTGAATCTGATACATGAACTGATAAAAACCAATACTTACTACCTGTGTAGGAATCATCAATACAGCCATAATAAAGGTAAAAAACGGCTGTCTAAGCTTCCAGTTGTATACAACAAGCGCATAGGCCGTTAATGTTGAAAAATATACTGCACAGGCTGTTGCCCCACTTGAAATAATCATGGAATTAATAAACCCTTTAATTGGATTAAAACTTTTACCGGTCAATATTTTCAAGTTATTCATCAAATGACCCGATGGCAGCAGAGATATTGCATGCTGCTGAATCTGTGTTGTACTTCTGGTCGCATTTACAAGCATGATCCAGAACGGCATGATGCTGAGTATTGCCAGGAATATACATACGATATATATGATTATTTTTATTACACTTATTGAAGTTTTCTGTTTCATATATTCCCTCCATTCCGACTTTTCTGTTTCATTTCTCTCTGTATTTTCTTGATCTGTCTCCTTTCCTTAACATCATATTTATCCTGCATCAGGACAAAAACAATACCGGACAATACAGAAATAATCAAAAACATAATCATACTTGCTGCTGAAGCACGATTATATAGATAACTTCCGCTAAAAGCCTGATTATAAATAAATACACTGGTAGTGAGGGTTGCACTATCTGGTCCGCTGTTTTGTACAAACAATTTTGGAATATCAAACATCTGCAATCCACCGATCATGCTGGTAATCAGAGTATAAATCAATATGGTCCTTAAATTGGGAATGGTAACATATATAAACTTCTGAAAATTCGTAGCCCCATCAATCTGTGCTGCTTCAAATAATTCCGGATTAATTCCGAGAATTCCTGAAATAAGAATAATCATGGTATATCCATACCACATCCAAAACTGTATAAATGCAATGACTCCTCTTGCTACCCATTTATTCTGAAGAAAGTAAATCGGTTTTTCGCTCCATCCCAATGTTGTAAACAGGTCGTTAACCGGTCCCATCGGGTAGCCGAACAATGCACCAAACAAAATGGCAACCGTTGCCGCTGTAATGATATTCGGCATATAGAATATGACCTTAAATATACCCTGACCTTTAATCTTTCTTTGCCCATTGGTAAACCATGCTGACAAAAGAATTGCCAGAAAAATCTGCGGGATAAAATTGACTACCCAGATAAACACGGTGTTCCACAAAGCCTTCTGAAAAGAAGGATTTGCCAAAATAATCTGAAAATTCCGAAATGGATTATCCAGAAAATGAAATGTAGTGGTACCCAATCCTTTGAAGTCCGTAAAGCCAAGAATAATGGTGTAAATAATCGGATACAATGTAAAAATCAGGAAAGCGGCCACAAAAGGAATGCTAAATATGTAGCCATATTTTGCATAGCTGAGTTTATTTCTTTTCATATGCTATTCTCCTTGATAGTCGTTGAAATAAATGGGGCGGTCGAAGTAAATCAATCGCCCCATCCGTTATTTAAAAGTTATTTTTATCTTATTTTACTCTACAATTACATCCAGGTTATCTGCAACCTGCTGTTTAAATGCTTCAATTGCTTCGTCACGTGTCTTGTTTCCAGAGGTATATTCACGTACCTGATCACGCCAGTAAAGATTGATGGTTTCATCATACTGAGTCAGATTCTTACCATTTGCATAGGTATTAGCTGGAACAAATACATCAAACATATTCTGTCCACCAAGGAAATCCACTGATCCGTCTGATTTTGCCATAACTGTTCCAGAAGCAACAGCATCCTTTGTTCCGGCTGTACCTTCTTCCATGGTACCATTTGCCCAGTAATACTGAAGACCTGTTTCAGAAGAATCCAGTGTAATCCAGTTAATGACCTTTCCAACTGCTTCTTTCTTATCGGTATCTTTATTTGCAAGTACCCATGTTCCACCCCAGAAGAAACCAACTGGAGGCTCACAAACTGCCCAGTCACCAAAAGTGCCTTCGCCTGCTTTTTCTCCACCGCAGTTGGAAGCAAGTACATAATTAATCAACCATGCAGGACCAAAGAATCCGAATACTGGTTTTGTTCCTTCATCCTTCATATCTGCGAACCATGCATCCTGCCAGTCCTGTGTATCATTGTGATAATCATTGTCTTTTAATTCTTTGGATAAATCTAAGAATGCTTCACGTTTTGGATCAATATTCAATTTTCCATCTACAATCCAGCCAGTATCTGAGCTGTTTTCTACTGCATGCCAGATATCTCCGTCACCAGATACAATTGCATAACCTTTATCTTTCAGCTTAGCTGCTGCATCGAAAAATTGATCCCAGCTTCCTGAGCCACCTCCGATTGCCTTGCTGACTTCCGCTGGATCATCGGTTCCGAATACATCCTTTGCGATAGAACGACGATAAATATAAGCACCACCTGTAGCCTGATATCCAAGTCCTACAAGTTCTCCGTCTGTATTTGTTCCGATATCCATTGTATACTGAGCAATATCTGCATCTTTTGTTGCTGTATCAACATCAATACCAAGGCTCGAATATGGAGCAGCGAACTGACTTGCATCACCCTGTGTATATTTCAGGACAAAAGCTGATTCTGCACAATAGATATCCGGTGCGTCAGCACCTCCGGCTGCAAGTGCTTGATCCAGTGCTGGCTGATATGCTCCATCTGTGGTTGCAATAACAGTAGTTTTAATCTCATAATCAAAATCTGGGTTCTGCTCTTTGAATTTCTCAATCATGTTGGGAACTTCTTCTGTAAACGACCAGACATTAATTACCTTATCGTCTTCAGTATCTGCTGATGCATCTGTTGTATCTGTTGCATCTGCTGTTGTATCTGTACTACTGTCCGTTTCCGATACATCGCTCTCTGTTTCTGCGGTTTCTCCGGTATTCGTTGAAGTATTGCTACCACAACCTGCCAGCATAGTAACCGTCATTGCTGCACATAAAAACATTGCTACAAACTTTTTCTTCATTTTCCTTCCTCCCTGTTCTGGAACATTAATAGTTTTTTACTACATTTTGATTATAACAAAGCTATATTTTATTCTAAATCAAATAATTGCCATGCAATTATCAATTATTGCTATTTTTGTTTATGTTATTATTACTAATATTTCTTTATATCAGCGCATTTATTGGTTACTTTTAACAAATTACAATAAATTTCCTGCTGTTTTATTAAAATTTTATTGTATATTATTGACAAATTCTCTCATTTTATACATACTCATATTAAGCCACTATTGGCTCGTGCACAATCGCAATTCTTTGACAATTGTTCCCTGCCATCCGCAGCAATGAAAGGAGCATCTATGATAGAAAATCTTAATGGAATTCATGAAACCGTAAATTACAAAGAAAATACCAATATTCGACTATATTTGAATACAGTATGCGAGAATTATCCTTCTCACTGGCATACACCCCTGGAAATTATCATGCCTTTGGAAAATAACTATACTATTATCTGCAATAATTGTTCTCTTGAAATAAATCCTTATGAAATAGTAGTAATCTGTCCCGGTGTTATCCATACACTGAAAGCACCGGAAAAAGGAAAAAGAATTATTTTTCAGGCCGAAGTCTCTATGCTAAAAGAAATCCGGGAGCTGTATTCCGTTTTATCTTTCATTCATCCCATTGCACTCATTACTTCTGCCACCATGCCAGAGGTTCATGATATATTAAGCCGGCTTCTTCTGGAAATTAAGGACGAATATTTTCATACCTGCAGTCTTTCGGAAGCTTTTATCTACTCCCGTTTGATTTCCATGTTTGTAGTTATCGGACGAAATCACATCAAAAACCTGGAACCCGATTTTATCAGTCAGATCCGGCAGCAGGAATATATCAGTAAATTTCTTGGAATCTGTGAATACATTAATAATCATTGCAACGAAGATCTTACTCTGGATCAGCTTTCTGCTATGGCAGGATATAGTAAATATCATTTTTCCAGATTATTTAAACAGTTTACAAATGTATCCTTTTACAAATATGTAAATCAAAAAAGAATTGCACAGGCTGAATCATTACTGATTAATCCGGAGATATCGGTTACAGAGGTTGCCATCCGATCCGGATTTTCCAGTCCATCGGCATTTATCCGAATGTTTAAAATCATAAAAGACTGTACCCCGACAGAATTCCGAAGTATTTACCGAAAGCCTTAATTCTTTATACTATGAGAAACACGCTTTGCGAGTTTCTCAAGTTATCGCGGTGCTCCTCAAATGCTCATGCAAGCATGGCATTTTCATCGCTACTCGCGTAAATCAAAAAAAGAGAGGAATGCTTAACAAGCACTGCTCTCTTTTACTTTGTTATCTGTAATTCTATTTTTATTTTAATAATCTTAAAGTCTCTCTTGCAATAGCAAGTTCTTCATTCGTCGGCACAATCCATACTGCTGTTTTGCTGTCGGCTGTTGAAATTCTGACTTCTTCACCACGGATCTGATTCTTTTCTTCATCAATTGCCACGCCAAGATAACCCAAATACTCCATAATTTTCGCGCGTGCCTCTTTGTTATTTTCGCCTACTCCTGCAGTAAATGCAATTACATCCACTCCCTGCATGGCAGCAGCATAGGCACCAACATATTTGGCAACACGATATGCATACGTATCCAGTGCATCCTTTGCTTTCTCATTTCCCTGAGCAGCTGCCTCAGAAAGATCACGAAAATCACTGGAAAATCCGCCGGAAAGTCCCAGGACACCGGATTTTTTATTACAAATATCAATTACTTCTGAAGCACTTAATCCCTCTTTTTCTGCAAGAAAGCTGACAATCGCAGGATCAATATCTCCGGATCTGGTTCCCATGATCAGCCCTTCAAGTGGAGTAAGTCCCATGGATGTATCAATACATTTTCCATGTTTTACAGCTGAAATAGATGCTCCATTACCCAGATGTCACACAATAATATTTAAATCTTCCCGGGTTTTACCCATAAGTTCCGCCGCCCGGCTGCTTACAAAATCATGACTGGTTCCATGAAAACCATATCGTCTTACTCTGTATTTTTCATAGTATTCATATGGAAGTCCATATAAATATGCTTTCTTTGGCATGGTCTGGTGAAAAGCCGTATCAAACACACCAACCATAGGAACCTCCGGCATAATCTCGCGACAGGAATTAATTCCAATCAGGTTTGCCGGATTGTGAAGCGGTGCAAGATCATTACAGGCTTCAATTGCTTTGAGCACTTCATCATCAATGAGAACACTTCCTGCAAATTTTTCTCCTCCATGAACAATTCTGTGTCCAACTGCATTAATTTCATCCAAAGAAGTTACCACACCAACCTCTTTATCTGTTAACTTCGCAATTACCGCAGCCACCGCAACTGTGTGATTGGGCATATCCAGTTCCTCTGTTATTTTAACTTTGCCAACCGGCTGATGCGTAATTGCACCTCCACTGATACCGATTCGTTCACAAAGTCCTTTTGCAAGTACCTCTTCGCTTTTGCTATTAATCAGCTGATATTTCAACGATGAACTTCCGCAGTTAATAACTAAAATATTCATTATATCATCCTTCTTTCCTTAATATGCTTTGCCCCAGTAAACCATCTTGACAGCAGGTTTTCCACAACAGATACAGGTATCTGTAATATGTTCCTGTTCAAAAGGCATACAACGACTGCTGACACTCAGTTTTTCTTTTATTGCATCTTCACAAGCCCTGTCTCCACACCACATTGCTTTTACAAATCCGGTTTTTTCAGCAAAAATATTCTCAAACTCTTCCATGGTTTGAGCTGTATAGGTGTGCTGTTCTCTATGATTTCTTGCATGTTCCAGCATGTCTTTCTGTATCTTTTCCAAAAGCTCTGCAATCATTGTTTCCATCTGATCAAGCGGACATTCAATTTTTTCTCTGGTATCACGACGAACCAGCACACACTTTCCTTCTTCAATGTCCTTTGGCCCGATTTCAATACGAAGCGGAATCCCTCTCATTTCACATTCTGAGAACTTCCAGCCCGGACTCTTATCCGAATCATCAACTTTTACACGGAACTGACTCAGCTGATCTTTTATTTCAAAAGCTTTCTCAAGCACACCTTCTGCTTTCTGACGAACCGGAACAATCATTACCTGCACCGGAGCTACAAGCGGAGGCAGAACCAGACCGGAATCATCTCCATGAACCATAATCACTGCCCCAATCAGTCTTGTTGTCATACCCCAGTAAGTCTGATGTACATATTTAAGAGTATTATCCTTATCCGTATATTGAATTCCAAATGCCTTTGCAAATCCGTCTCCAAAATTATGACTGGTTCCAGATTGCAAAGCTTTTCCATCATGCATAAGTGCCTCTATCGTATACGTAGCCTCTGCACCAGCAAATTTCTCTTTGTCAGTTTTCTTTCCACGGATAACCGGAATTGCAAGAACCTGTTCACAAAAATCTGCATAGACATTCAGCATTTGAATCGTACGATTCTCTGCATCTTCAGCAGTAGCATGAGCTGTATGCCCTTCCTCTTATTAACATTTTACGTTATTCATAAGGCACTTAACCGGTCATTAGACTTTCTAAAATAGATACGCACATATCACTCACCTTTCCATTTTTTACAAAAAAAATAATGAATAAAAAAGGGTTCCCGCTCCTTTTATCCATTATCTTCTATTGCCTGTCCAATAAACATGCCAGTATTCTGTTTTATTATAAAATATACAATCGCACATATAATTCATAGCTTAATACAATTATCCACAAGTACTATCTTACTTTTTTTCTCAAATTTTTTATACCAAACTGCATTTTCAGTATGTACTGGAATAATAATTTCAGGTTGAATATCTTGAATAAGTTTTTCGATTGTCTGCATGTCTGCATGTCCACTAGTATGAAGTACATGCATTTTTATTCCCTTTTCTTCTAATGATGAAATGAATGTTTTTAATTCCTCTTGTTCAAGATAACCTTTCCACATACCATAGAACAGTACTCCATCATCAAAAGACATTATGTCATTCAATTTATCTAAATAATTCTTCATAGACTGGCGTATACACATTATAAAATTATTCTTTGTGATAGTTTCCTTACTAATCTTTGCTTTTGCATATTTTTTTAAACTTTCGTACTGTTTATCACCGCCTGTTGTGAACGCATAAATTCCATTCTCTTTATTTGGAATAATTTCGTTTTCCCCTGACCCCGTTGCGATATCAGCTGTATATACATCTTCAAGCATTATTCTCTCAGTGCGCCTTGCCACATTACACATAGTTTTTAATCTATCAATATTCATAGCTGACATCATTACAAATGCCGGGCCCGAATGCTTATTTAAGTAATTAACTGCAATGTCTTCCAACTCTTCTTCCTGAATATTAGTCCTGTATTCTTCACGTGATAATGTGGTTCCTTCAATAATTAATACATCGACTTTTGGAATTTCCTTGAGTAGTTCACCATAATCTAATCTTCCATTTGCACGAAAGTCCCCCGTATAAAGAACTGATTTTCCATCTGCTTCAATTAAAAACATAAATGAATCAAAAGCTGAGTGATCACAAGTAAATGGTGTTAATTTAATATCACCAATAGCAATCGGTTCTTTACTTCGAATAAATATTGGTTTTTTTATAACTTCTATGTCCCTGTACTCTGCCGAAGCAGAAAATATCATAAATGCTGACTCACCCATAAATACCGGAATATCAGGTAAAATACTATTTAATAAACCTATATGATCTCCGTGATAATGCGATATAAATACAGCATCACAATTCTTATGTCCACAGAATAATCCCTCAATTTGTGGTACAACAATATTTTCATTTCCATCTAGTTCTATTCCAACATCAAGAAATATTTTTGTACTATCAGTATTTATTTCTATTATTGAACCACCAATTTGGTTTTGACCTCTGTGAATAAAAATTTCCATTATTTTTTATTCTCCGCAATATATAATAAAATGACATAATCCACAACTGACGCCAACATCTTTGCCGTATCTTCAGGTGTTGCTTGTTGAATATAATTGAAAGAAATATTCAGCTCTTTTATATCAATATTACTATTAGCTATTTTCCCAGCAGCAAATCTTGTATTAACACAATTCTTTATATGCTCCGCTATCTTTTCTAATTCTTCATTCTTCTTTTCGGATGAACTTCCAAAAAATACTGTTTTTCGTACTTTAAAAGTAATCGTGCAATCTTTTTCGTTAATATAAAAAAACTCGGTTGTATAATTTTTAGGCTCAGCCCCTATGATACAATTTAGATCAGCCGCAATATTATAGACATAATTTCTTATAGTTTCCCCTCTTTTTACATCTTCACCTCTTATGATTGCTGGCTTGTATCTTTCTACTACATTCTTCATCTCATCTTCAAAAACCTCGTCAAATCCATGCTTTGGCAAAATTCTTCTAAGCGCTGCAATTAAAATCGTTACAACAATCAATGTCCCTGCTACGTCCTTTACACAACCAGCAATACTTGCAGCATTTAACCCATTATATACCATTTCGGCTATTGCTCCACCTATGGCAATAACACCAAACACTCCACCACCAAACTTCTCTAATGCATCAAACTCTTCGAAATTAATCTTATTCACAACTACGCTTCCTCCACATTGTAATTTTCTGTAATATAAAATATTTTACTTTCTAATAATTCAATAATTCTATTCAAAAAAGGCCGCTTTTCCATTATCTCTTTTTCCTGTATGGATCCTTTAAAAACAAAGGGACATGCAATTAACCTGGCTGTTGTTGGAATCATAAAATCATTAAACAACTTTTCCTTATTGAATGTTCTCATATATGTATACCCTTCAAGTACACATCGAAGAACTGTTTCTATGCTATCTGGCTCTTTCAATTCCAAAATGTATACTGTATTGGTTTTACCGTTATATGATAAGAGATCAATCTTCCCTGCTACATCATCTCTTTTTGCTTTCAGAGGTATTTGATAGTCTATAATTTTCCCAATGTGCTGAAATTCTCTTCCTTTTTCACTCATACCAAACATTTTCATAGCTATCTTCTCTTCTAATCGATTTGAAGACTCATCATATTTTCCATCATGGCTATCTATTTTATATTTGGAACGTATAATCTCTGGAATTCCTTTCTTAAATTCGAAAATATTCTCACAAAGATATTCAGCAACAATCTCAGTGTATAATTCATCCGTATCTACAGTTTTACCACGATAATTAACCATGTCCTGCTGATAAAATGTCTTTATATTTTCAAAGGCATTTTCACATTTTTGAATTATTTCTCCCCTTGTGTACCCCATTTCTCTTTCTCCTGACTATAAAATGTTTCAAATTTATATAAATAAATTATGCAAGAAAAACAAATATTCTACTAATAATGCTATTTAAATTCTTTTAAGAATTACATTTAGCCATTTTTCATCATCTCTGCCTGGTCTCACATCTCCTGTGATTCTTGTTTCTACGATAACTAACTCATTTATATTATCTATAAATTCTTTAAACGATTTTTCAGTGAAATCTCTAAAGTATCGTCCATTACGTTCACCAGCATACTCACCGTATTTAAATGAACAGTAGATATACCCTTTTTTCTTTAGTGCTTCTTTCATTTTCAAAAATATATTAGGCATCCAATCCTCGTTTACTGTTGATTCCTTTCCGCTTATTACAGTCACTTTTATTGTTGTGCCCTGCGCAAGTAGATTAGTTGGAATATCAACCTTGCTTCCCTTAAATGTGATTTCAGGTGTTTCCTCCTTCGAAATTGAATCAAACCAAAATTCATTCTCAAGCTGCTCTGTTAAAAACAGTGGCGTATCCCCAGAATGGAGCATATCATTAACCTTTTTCTTCTCAGAAGATGATATCATAAGTTGATCCGCCAACCCAAAAAGAAGTTCACAATTCACAACCAACGGCTCATACACAGGTGGAAGTTCTTTTTTTCTTTCTTCCTCAATCCACTTATTGTAAGTCTTGATTTCCTTTTTTGTAGCGTCGGTATCTGTTTTCTTGGCAGTCTGTTTCTTTACTTCGGCTAAGTAAGTAACATTTTTAGCATACTGCTCGTCTATCAAATAATTAACGTTTTCCTCTGCTAAGTCATATGCCTTCTGCAGATATGATTTATCTTTCGTCTTTGCATACAAATCCATATATGACTCAGCTGCAACATATCTTAAAGTCCAATCATCAGTTTCAATATTTTTCAAAATCAAATCTAAGTAATGCTCTGCAGTCTTTTTATAAGTATCGCCTTTCCATATCTCATTTGCGGCTGCTACGCCAATTGTAAGTGTTTTAGCAAAATCATGATCTTTACGAAATGTAACTATGTTCATTCCTTCATATTTGTCGATAGCATTTAAGCACTTCTGATATTCTTCAGTTTCATAGTAGCTTTCAGCTAACACAAGCCAATATTTTCCATGTGCACTATATAATCTGTTGTCATATATTGTGACATTCCAACCATCCCAAGTATAGATACGTTAATCTGAGTTTTAATTTCTTTTATTATTTCATCAAAATATTTTACTGACAGTAAAGATAACAGCATACAAATATCCTCATATTCAACCTTTCGGTCTTCAATTTTTTGCATAAGTGTATTAATCTGATTAGAAGAATTTAATATTTCTTTTTTTATACTATCTAATAGTTTTTGCCTATCTCGAAGACAATTGAGCTCAGATATTTTATCAAAAAATTCATTTAATACCTTAAAATATGCTTCAATGAATCTGCTTTGTGCTAGCTTCTCTTTATATTCTTCTTTTCGTTTTCTATTATAAGATGAACAGAAAAGCTCTTTCATTTCTTTATTTCTTTGATCCAAACCCTCTTTTGAAAAATAATAGTCCGTATATTTTTCAATGGCTCCCGGTGTTGGTAACAATTTAGCCAATTTAATATTAAAATCGTTAAAGCAATACTCTATAACAGCTTCAAATTTCATTTCCAATATATTCTCTTGCTTCGCATTAAATTCATCTGTCAACTCTTCTTCAGATATTTTCTCATTGATAGCAGGTAACCTAAATAAGTACGAATTGTTCACTCTTGTTGCAAGTAATTCATATTTACTACGAGCAACAATATCACTATTTGCGATTACCTTTTGGGCATAGATTGCACTAAGTAATTGGGCATTTACAACAGTATTATAACCTTCATTTACCAAAATTCTCAGAATTTTTTCTGCCTCATTTTGCTGATTTATTCTAAGATATGCAATCGCACATAATTGCAAAATGTCATTTGAGTTACCTGAAAATTCAACCGCACTTTTAAGCAGACTCTCTATCTTAAGCTGATCCTTTTGTATATCAAGTAAATCAATTTGTTCTAAAGCACAAGCTGAAGCAAGTTGATCTTCTCGTAAAAGGGCGAATTCACTTATACTTTCCCAATACTTATCAAAATATTTTAGTGCTTCCTCCTTATAGTTTAAACGAGCTATATCCGAAAGAGGCAAACTTTCATTTCTTGCAATCCGATTAGCCGTATTTCCGAAGTGATACCAAAATGGTGGGTAAGCGACAAACTTATCTTTTATAGCAGACATTCGTTCATATTTTTTTATTTCGTCCATATCTATGAGAATTAAGTTGTATTGTTTTATTTGACGTTCTGTCAATCTATACTCATCTGGAAATTTATATGTATCCGCAAGCCTCCATGCAGTATCAAACAATTCTCTTCTGAGCCCATTAAATTGTTCTATTGCATTCCTTTGAAGCTGCCATATCTGACGCTCCTTGTCTAGCTCATAATCACTCTTACAACGTCGATAGTTCATATAGCCTATACCCACTTGTGATGCAAGCGATATTGCCATTGTAATAGGATTACCTCCAGCAACAATCATACCTATATTAGGTACCGCACTCCAGATAGCATTTTTCATTTTATGCTGATACTCTTTGTCAATCATTTGCTTGTCACCTTCTTGTATTCTAAAAAAGGTGATTGTGTCTAAAAGTTGTTTTAGAATATTTAGAAGTGCTTCATCCTTTGGCATCTGTTCAAGATTCAAGTTATTAAGAATAGCTTCATATTCCTGTTCAAGTATGTTGATATCTTCATAGTCAATTATTTGTGAGACAGAAACCATACACATATTCAGTGCAAAGGCAGCTTTCCTTTTTTCTTCTTCACAATACTCTTCCTTTTGTAAACCCTTAATTTCTTTGAAAACTTCTAATGCAGCATTTTTTAATACTTCAATTTCATTTATCTCCATCAAATCCCCCTCATTTCAGATTAATTGTTAACGAAACTGGAACATGATCTGAAACTTCTTTCTTATACTTTGCATAATCTCCACCACAATACTTCTCAACGGCTGCTACACTGTCTGCTTTAATGGTAGTACCAGAAAATCTATTGAGATCATATGTAAAATGATCATAGTTATTCGCATAACCACTTTCATTTTGTGGATTCTTAATTGTACTTAAGTTTTCTTGCACAGTACGTATTATCTTTCCTCTACCATAAGCACTAGGTATTTCAAATACTTCTTCAAGGTAAGGTGACTTGGTAAACGGTCTGTTAAGATTCAAATTGAAATCACCTAACAGAATTGTATATGCAGGCATATTATCTCCATACCGTTTATCACTAATCTTGGAATAAATAGTTTCAGCCAATACCCGAAATTCATTTTTTCGCATCATTGTTATTCCTAAGTCTACTTCTTCATTTGATGATGAAAACATAATGTGTGCATTAATTAATCTGATTTCAAAAAAAGAACCCCCTGGTAACCCATTCGGTGTGAATCTTGCATAGTATGGATTTCTTTCTAAAGGAATTTGTCCAGACCCTTTGTCGATGATATACTGATTAAAAATTCGAGGCTCAAAAGTACGTCTTCCATGTTCAGTAATTGTTTTTATTGGCTGCAGTCGTCTTTTATTCCAGATATAGGCGTATCCTTCAGCTGCCTGTCTATTAATTGATGGAGGTTGAGCCCATGCCATCTCCCAATCGAAACCTAATCGAGCCCGAACCATCTCTGCTGCTTTAGGATTAAATACCTCTTGCATTGCAACAACATCATATTTTTCAGTATGAATGATATTTGCAATCTTATCTAAGTCTTTCCTTATTTCCTGATCAGACTGATATGCTGTAAACTTATACATATTAAAGGAACCTATCTTATATGACACAGTCAACCTCCAAAAACCCATAAATTTAATATATTATTCTTAACTTATTCATTATAAATCAAATAAGTCAACAATCAGTTAGTTCAGAGTAATACTATACGGGCATTATATTCAGGCTCATGAGTTCAGCCTGTTTAATTACTATTTCAATTGCACTCTTTGCTTGTTCAGGTGGATACTTATATTTTCGTAACAAATGCTTTATCTGTGTACGCATATAAGCTCTTGCTGATTGCTTCTTATCCCAATCAACTGTCCTGCTCTTTTGAATTAGCGTAGTCAGCTCATGAGCCATCTCTATCAACGTGGCATCTTCCATATTTCTAAGTACTTCAGGATCAGCAACAAGAGCATCATAAAATGCTAATTCTTCCGGTGATAAACCTTTCTCATCACCTGCAGCGTATGCTTCAGTCATTTCTTTAGAAAGATTAAGTAATTCTTCAATAACTTCCGCACTTGTTATCATTCTATTGTTGTAGCGCTTCAATACATTCTGCATTTTTTCAGAAAAAAGCTGTGATTTAACAAAGCCTGTTCTTGCAAACACTCTGATATTATCTTCTAACAAACTACGCAGCAATTCCGCTGCTATATTTTTATGCTTCATTCTTCTAACTTGATCCATGTATTCGTCTGACAATAATGAGATTTCTGGATTCTTCTGACCAGATTTTTCAAAAATATTTACTACCCCATCCTGTTCAATTGCTTGTTCCAGCATCTTCATAACACGTGCATTAATCTCATTGGATGTAATCTTACCTTTACCACCAACTTTGCAAAGACCAGCTTTTACACATTTGAAGAATTCTATCTCTTTCTTATCATGTTCGTCCATAAGACTTCGACATAACGTCTCTGCTTGACTTAATGCCGTTGCTTCCTTAATGTATTCTTTTGCTTCATCTTCTTCAAATCCCAGTGCATGATCTACACCATCAGCAATTGCTTTTAATCGTTTTACATCAGATTCTCCAAAAAAACCATTATAATTAAAGCCATAAAACATATCTCTCATAACTTCCAGCTTTGCCATAGCGATAGAGTATGCTATTCCAAGATCTGGAACTTTGTCCTGATCACGTTTTGTATACTGATTTAAAGCCTCCTTAAGTTCTGCAGCCATACCAATATAGTCAACAATTAACCCTGCTTCTTTATCCTGATATACTCTGTTTACACGGGCTATCGCCTGCATCAATGTATGACCCTTCATAGGTTTATCAATGTACATGGTTGCCATAGATGGAACATCAAATCCTGTTAACCACATGTCTACAACAATGGCTATTTTAAAGTCGCTGTTGTTGTCTTTAAATTCAATCATTAAACCATCTCGATATGCTTTATTCCCAATCATATCATGCCAATCTTCTGGGTCCTGATTACTTGACGTCAATACTACCTTGACTTTTTTATCCCATTCTGGACGTTTTTCTAATAGTGTCTTATATAAGTTGATTGCAATTCGACGAGTCATACAGACAATCATTGCTTTACCCGTTAAAACATATTGACGGTCCTCATAGTGACAAATGATATCTTCTGCAAGCATATTCAAACGTTCAGGTGATCCAACAATCGCTTCTATACTCGAAAGATCAGCTTTTGATTTTTCAATTTCAACTTCTGTAGACTCTCCAACTAATTCTGCATATTTTTTATCTATTTGTTTTAACACTTCCTCATTAAGTTTGAGTTTAGGTGTTCTGTTTTCATAATAAATCGGTACAGTCGCACCATCATCCACCGCCTGCGTCATATCGTAAATATCTATATATTTACCAAAGACCTCTATTGTGGATTTATCCTTCATATCAATTGGTGTTCCTGTAAAGCCAATAAAGGTAGCATTTGGAAGTGCATCACGCATATGTTTTGCCATTCCATATTTCCATTCACCTGTTTCTCTGTTGAGTTTTGCTTCCATACCATACTGTGAACGATGTGCTTCATCTGCCATGAAGATGATATTACTGCGATCGTTTATAATATCATTACCTTCTTCGAACTTTTGTATGGTTGTAAATATAATTCCTCCAGCCTTTACTTTTAAAAGTTCTTTTAAATGATCTCTACTTTCAGCCTGTTTTGGTGTCTGACGTAATAGTAACTTCGAGCTTGCACTAAATGTTCCAAAGAGCTGATTATCAAGATCATTGCGATCGGTAAGTACAACAATAGTTGGATTTTCGAATTCCGGATCACTTACAACAATACCGGAATAAAAAACCATAGACAAACTTTTGCCACTACCCTGTGTATGCCAAACAACACCGACCTTTCGACTCTTTTCCATTAATGCAGTCCTGGTGCTCTCCACTGCTTTACGAACTGCAAAGTACTGATGATACCCAGCCAAAACTTTTACAGTTTTTCCCTGAATATCCTGAAACACTATAAAGTTACGGATGATATCCAGTAAACGTTCTTTCGGAAACATACCATTCAACGCCACCGTAAAAAAATCTGTTACGTTTTCTGTGGGTTTTTCTCCGTCCTCAGATTTCCACGCCATGTAGCGAGTATAGTCTGATGTTATCGTGCCAACCCTGGTATCAATACCATCACTGATAACATTGAAGGCATTATAATGAAACAAGGTAGGAATATCCAACTGATAGTTCTTAACTTGCATATATGCCTGCTCAACTGTTGTATTATCTTTGGACATGTTTTTTAATTCAAATAGAACCATAGGAATACCATTGATGAATACTAAAATGTCTGGGCGCTTATTTTTATACTCAATAATGGTATACTGATTTATGACCTTAAAATCGTTTGAAGATGGATTCTCAAAATCTATAAGTTTAACCGTAAAAGTACGATTTTCATTATCTTTTTGATATGGTACAGGCACACCTTCAACAATATATTTATGAAAGGATGCATTTAGGTCCTCAGTTCTTAAAAGCCCTAAATCCTTTATTTCCTTATAAGTTTCAGAAATAATTTCCTGTGTTATTCCTGGGTTAATCTTTAATATTGAAGCACGGAAACAGTCTTCCAGGATTACTTCATGAAAGTCCCGATTGATTTCCGGACCATATAGATATTCATAGCCCTTTTCTTGAAGTTCTGAAATGATTGCTTGTTCCAGTGTATTTTCATTAACCGACATTGTTTCTCTACCTTTCATATTTCCAGTCATCCAGTACCCTTCTGACAGCATTACAATTCTAATTCAGTAAACAATTTACTCCAATTCTTGTTACTCACAAAACCATCAATGCCTTCGCATATAGTATACTGATGCTCTGGTCTGATAAAAAACAGATAATCTCTAACACTATACCTATTAAATCTTAATACTCTTAATAATACCTCCGGATCAATTACGGACACTACTTCCTTAAACCTGGCAAAATAATCTGATTCTTTGCTACGGTCACGATGATTATAACAGATCACCGACTTCCCTCGATCAATCATATCTTTAATCTCATCAACAAAAACATACTTAACACTATCTTTTCCCACATAACTTAATGACCTTGTTTCAATTCCATTATCTGGGTCACAGAATATTAGATCACATTTTTTTAGTGCATCCATGCTACTTTGAAACCATTCTTTACGAACCTTAAGTCTTTTATCTCTTCCTTCAGGACTTAAAGCCATTATATGGTCAACATTCAAAATTTCGTCATACATGATTGTATCTGCATATCTAGGAAGTGCAGATAATTCATTAACATTTCTTCGCCCTTGAATGATACATTCATGCAAGTAATTGTGTAATTCCCTATCGCACGCAAAAAAATCTTGTTTATTAAAGTAATCAACAAATTTTCCATCTGTCTTCGTATCATTTTCCGTCAAATACCAATTTATTCCAATATTAATCTGTCTGTTTGAAAAATAGCTCAACATTCCATACTTTCCAAAATCGCCAACATCTGCAAAATACTGATTTTTCATATTAGGAAACTCCTTCTAAAAGCCTAATAGCGCATTATTGCCTTAATTTCAATATTCCAATAACACAAAGACAATCTTTTACAAATAACCCTATCCAATTATTTCTCTTCATTGAGTATCATACAATAGTCTGATTTATCAGTTACTATTATATCCAAATTGTCTTGTTTTCAGTGTTTCTTTCCACCAGGATTCTCTCGCAATGATGACATGATCATCAATTTTAGCATTATAGTTTTCTATAATGGAATATTGAAAATTATTCTTTACATATTCAAAACCCTGCTTTTCCACCAACTCAACTAATTCCTTGTTTCCACCATGTCCATTTTTTATATAACTCTTCCACCTAGATAAAAGCATTTCTGTATACAGTTCTGATGTAAGTCTTGTCATCTTTTCTTCGAATGGTTCACCATCATCTTCCTGTTCTTCTATACCAACATATCTACCAGGAGTTAAGATATAATCTTGTTCTGCAACTTCTTCCAGTGTTGCGCTCTTACAGAATCCCTGAATATTTTCATACTCTTTGCCATGTCTCCAATTTTGATATGTAGAAGCAATCTTTTGAATATCATCTTCTGATAGTTCTCTGACCTTTCGATCGACCATAAATCCAAGATTACGTGCATCTATAAAAAGTATTTTCCCTTTTGCTTCATCAGTCTTTCCCTTTCTCATTATCCAAAGAGAAACCGGAATCCCTGTTGAATAAAAAAGCTGACCTGGCATAGAAACAATACATTCTACAACATCACCTTTTATCATATTTTTTCTAATTTCACCCTCATTGGATGTATTAGAGCTTAATGAACCATTTGCTAATACGGTGCCTGCAACGCCTCCAACTGGGCTCAAATGATGGAGCATGTGTTGCAACCAAGCATAGTTTGCATTACCAACTGGCGGAACACCAAAAGCCCATCTAACATCATCCTGTAATCTTTCACCACCCCAGTCTGAGATATTAAAAGGAGGATTTGCCAATATATAATTTGCTTTTAAAGTTCTATGTTGATCATCATGGAATGAATCTGCATTATGCTTTCCAAGGTTGGCTTCCAGCCCTCTAAGTGCAAGATTCATTTTTGCTAATTTCCATGTGGTAGGATTGCTCTCCTGTCCAAAAATAGAGATGTCCCTTATATTACCCTGATGTTCCTTTACAAAGCGTGCAGACTGACAAAACATTCCACCAGATCCACAAGCCGGATCAAAAATTTGTCCTTCAAAAGGCTCAATCATATCAACTAACGTGCGCACAATACAGGATGGAGTATAGAATTCTCCACCCAACTTACCTTCAGCTGAAGCAAACTTCCCTAAAAAATATTCATATACTCTACCCAGAATATCTCTTTCCTGTGCCGCGGTCGTCCCTACGTCAATATTTGTAAACATGGTCACTAATTCACCAAGACGAGTTTTATTCAACTCTCTACGTGAATAATTTTTTGTGAGAATTCCTTTTAGTGTATCATTTTCTCTTTCAATCGCTTCCATCGCTTTGTCAATAATCTCACCAATGTCTGTACTGGTAGCATGGGCTTTAATATTATCCCATCTTGCATCCTTTGGTACCCAGAAAATGTTGTCTGCAACGTATTCATCACGATCTTCCTCGTCGCCATAACCCTCAGCCAATAACTGCTCGTATTTTTCTTTAAATGAATCAGATACATATTTTAGGAAAATCAAGCCCAAAACAACATGTTTATATTCAGCTGCATCCATGTTAGATCGTAATTTATCGGCTGCCTGCCATAATTGTTCCTCAAAACCTACATTCGTTGTTCCTATAGCCATAATCTAAAACCTCCAGTTTTCAATACTTCAATATTTCAAATACTACCACCTTATGTGTCCATTTTAGCGTACTTGCATAAAAAAACAGCCAAAGATACCCTTGGCTGTGATTATACATTACTCAAAATGGCTTGGTTGCGGTAGAATCAGTACAATTTCAAAGTGGAACTCACTAATTTTGCCTTAATAACAGTCTTTTGCAAGTAATATTAATAATGCATCTATCCAGTCCAATTCAAAACACCTGTTAATATTCTATCATACAATTTTTAAGAATACATTATATTTTCGAATAAAATACTTAATCTGAAGCTAAAATTTAAAATTCTATCCTTCTTTCATTAATAAAAAATTCTTAAAATAATGCTTCTATACTATATACATAGAATAAAGTATTATACTTGGGTAGCTAACAAATTGGAGACAGCAAGTAACTGTCTCCAATTTTACAATTCTATTCAATTTCTTTACTAACAAAATTATAAATATATGAATCCTTTGTTTCTATAAATGGACTATCACCAAAGATACCCGCTTCACGCATTTTGCCAATCACTTCCTTATCATTACAAATTTTGTTGTTCAGCTCAATAATATTGTGACAACCAAGTAATTTTTCAGGAATTTGTCGTGTGATCACAACTTTTCCAAATCCCAGGATCATTACATTGACATCCTGTGCACCCTCCAGTAATTTAAAACCATTAAATATCATTGAGTCGTTATTGATTTTTAAAATATTTCTTTCCATTATATTTATTTCCCTTTCTGTGAAAAATGTTGTTAACTATATTTGTTATATAGCTACATGATTTATATTGTCAGCATTTTGAAATTTTTTATGTAGATCCTTAAAATAAATGTGCATTTTTGATACAATTGAAAATCTTTTCTTAGTTTTCCGGAATTACCTATTATTAATTTGGATACTTCTTCAGCGCTGGCGAATGCCTGTTCTCATTGAGAAAAATGAGATGATGTGATATTTTAAAAAGGATTAATCAATTACCTTAATTATATTATATCTGCGTTATTGCAGATTGTCAACCTTTATGATACATTTTATAATATAATTCTGCATATTCGCATATCCAGATATTGGAGGTACTTTATGGATTCTATTGGATCACGTATAAAAAATCTGAGAAAAGAATATAAACTTACCCAGCAAGAGTTAGGGGATATTGTTGGCTTACATGGAACAAATATCGGCAGAATTGAAAATGGAAGTGTTCTTCCGGATGCCGGAGTTATTTTAAAAATATCGACTCATTTTAATGTATCCTGCGACTTTCTAATTTCTGGCAAACAAGAACTATCCATTCCTATTAAAGATATTGAAGAAGTTCAGAATGGAACATACGCACCAGATTCTAGCGCTGATGTAACAGAAAAACTGATATCTCCAAACGATATTACAAAAGCTACCAATGAAAAAGAGGAACTTTTAATTCAAGCATTTAGGCTGCTATCTGAACATGATAAAAATGAACTTTATAATTTTTTGTTAAAGAAAGTCGCTGATATAGTTGCAAAAAGTTGAATCTATTACCGAATGCATTTTGCCTTATTGCAACTTGTTTTATCCAATTACCATCAATTTCCAAAACCACTTTTGTGAGGATCATTCGTGAATCCTATTGAAAAGTCATTGATGAGACCTTGAGAGGTCAGTCCAATTGACCTCTCAGTCATTTTTTATATATGTGATTATTCCGATCTCATTTATCAGAAATCTGAATTGCCATTTAATAATATTTGTCCAGTTCCTCCATATCAGGTGGACCAACAATATTGAACTCATCCAGACTTACAAACTTGATATTTTTACGATGTTTTTCATTAATAAAGTTAATTGCTTCCTCTCCCCCTGTGGAAATATCTTTTCCTAAGATATACCCATTCTCAATGTCTCCCATATCCATGTATGCAAACAACTGATATACATCCAGTCCATTAATCTGTTGCGTCTTGATTTCCCAGGCTTCACCGTCTGCCAGAATGTCCACCTTGCCATTAAGTTTTCCAACTGTATATTCGCTGACTACATTTTTCTTGCTATAGACTACCGATGTTTTGAATATATTCACCAATCTGTCTCTCAAGAGGTTCTCCGGCAGCTCGTCTGGATAAGTTTTCTTTTCAAGGTACCTTTTTTCTTCCAATATTTCCTTTATTTTTTCCATCAGCTCTCTATATGCCCGATCAGAAACGATTGCATTTTTTGTAATCGCTGTCGTGAATCCTGATAACAGATTAATTTCTCCTCTTATCAGATTGTAACAATTGTGTCTGGTATTGATTAATTTTATCTCACTCAGCTGATGAAAATTTATGACTCTGTCATTTTTTAGGATATCGAATCCCTGTCTGCTGATGCTAACATAATAAGGATGATAACTCTTTACCTTTTCCATACCGATCGTTTCATATTCAGAGTCGTTTGGCGCATATCCAAACGTAATTTCCGCCTTCCAGTCGTTTCCAGTCAGTATTTTTTTCTCAATGACGGGTTTATTGTTTCTAAGATTTGGATGAAAATAGATAGGCGCAACGGGTTGAACCATCCACTCTCTTATTGTTTCCGGATATCCGTTCTGATCCTTTTTATCTGCTGAAAGCATGCGAAAGTTTATTCTGACTTCCGGCTGTTCTCCTGACAAGTATCTTCTGTATCGTGCACCTAAATATGGAATGAGGTACTTTGTATAATACTGCTGACCCTTTTCCACGATATCTTTCAGATTTTTAATGCATATTTCCGTACCATGCTCCCATGCCACATCGCAGTTCAGCGGAGTCACATTTCCAAATTTGAATTCTGTGATCACAGTTGCAGGATTCGTCGCTTCTGTTTTTGTCGCTAAATAAGACAGCTCCCCAAGACCCGCAATTGCCTGTTTCATCCCCATTCCATGTTCATTTAAAGTTTTTCCTCCAGAATTCCAGGCCGGAGAAATAGCACTTGCGATCTCATCAAATGCAATGCCTTTCGCATTATCCCTGACAATCAGAACCTGTTCTTTTTTATTATCCTCTGACATTACCAACTCAACCTCTATCAGCAGCTTCTCATTCGGGATACGTGCTGCAATGCTGTCATCAATCAGTTCCGACAACAGATCAAGGTAATTATATGTGTTATTTCCAAGTTCCCTGAATATGTTATTTGTCGGTTCCACTGTAAAAGTGTTTTCATTATTATTACATTTTTTTAAATCTATCATATGAGCTCCTTTCGGTGAGCAAGGATATCTCTCATACAGAATCTTCCATTCCAGATTTTGTTTTATAATTTCTGAATAAGCTGTATACTCATCTGTTTCAGTATCTTCATCTGCTGATATGATTAGATTAGTTTTATTAATCTCGATATTATTCTTTTTAATATTATTAGTGTCCTTTTTTCCAACCTCTAGACGTTGGTTTTTAGGAATTCTAGAAGTTTGTTTTTCCAACTTCAAGAAGGTGGAATTACCAACCTCTGAATTATTATCCGTAGGCTTTTTCCCAATTTCAGAAGTTTGTTTTTCCAACTTCTGAACATACCATGCTTCTTCTGTCATAAAGGTTTTCACATAAATCACTGTAGGTTTTCCTTGCCCCTGTCGTTTCTTTTCTATCAGTCCCAGGCCAGTTTCTGTGTCTAATTCCTTAATTGTATCAATGGCCTTATTCTTCTTACAATTCAACATTTCCATAGTATCCTCTACAGAAAAGTAAATATATGCTCTATTTCTTTCATCAAACCACTTATTCTTAATAGATATTGACATTCTATCAAGCATCAACCCATACAGTACCTTAGCATCCGTTGACAATATTTTGAAAAAGTTATTGGTGAATAGAAGTTTCGGTATTTTATAGAAGATGAGCATTTCTGCTTCCTGTCCATAAAAATAATCAAATCTTATTTTTTCACTCAATCTATTCTCCTCCTTTTAGAATGTTTTTCGAGTGCAATTTCTGCACTCCTGTTCACTTTTTCATAACTTTTTTGCAAAGTTTTTTACATAAATTCTAGTTGGTCCTTTTCCACTTTGGAATTTTTGAACCAGCCCTTCATTCACTAATTCCTGTAGTGAATCACAGGCTTTTCTCCTGGAGATATTCATATCCTCCTGAATCTCTGACAATTGATATAAAATATAGATTCTTCCTTTTTCATCCATCCACTTATTTTTCATTGCGATTGCCATTCTATCCAGTAACATGCCATATAAGATTTTCGCAGGGATAGAAACAGAAGAAAAATCATCTCCTGTCACAAGTAACTTCGGAATCTTAATAAAGCTGAACTGATCCGCATCCGAATTATAAAAGTAATCTGAATTCATTTTTGATATCATTTCCATATTTATTCTTCCTCCTGTTCTGATTTCCACTGTTCCAGAAGCTCTACAACGATATTTTCAATCTCTGTTTGCGAATAGTATGCAGGAAAATATCTTTTCAGTATTTTCTCTGTAATAATGATTTTCTTTCTCTTTAATGTAGTGGACTTGGTCTGAATAAGAAGATCGATCAGCCGTTGCTGTGTCATTTCGTTATCCTCTCTGTATTGGCGAAGTTCCATAACCTGCTCCTGCTTGATCATGCCATTTTCTTTGATGTATTCGTGAAGCCATTGTTGAACGTTTTTATTAAAATACGAAAATTCAACACCCATTGCCAAAGCCAATCTCTTGTCATCTACCAAGCTAAGCAGTTTTGGAGTCAACTCTGTCAAACGAATATATCTATGAACTTGTGCACGTCCAATACCTTCTGCCTTTCCTACTTCCTCTGCTGAATGGAACTTTGTCTCTTCAAGCGACAAAGTTAAATCAGAACGGCTGCCTCTATGATTCAAAGCATCCATTTTCATTTTTAATGAGAATGCTTTTTCACTTGGCAATATCTCTTCCCTTTGGACATTCGAATCAACCATTGCAATTGTAGCTTCATCATCTGTCATTTCCTTTATAATCGCAGGAATTTTACGAAGTCCTGCTTTTTTCGCTGCACGAAGTCTCCTATGTCCGGATATCATTTCATAAGTTCCTTCATCATCTGGTCGAAGTAGAACTGGAGTAAGAACGCCATTCAGTTTGATACTCTCAACAAGCTCTTCCATCCCTGGGGATCCGCGTCAATCATCAGCACCTTTTTCCCTTCTCTGGCAAGTCCTATTCCCAGGTTTACACAGGTCACTGTTTTACCAACTCCACCTTTTTGATTTGAAACAGAAATGACCTTACATGTTTTATTCCCTTCTTCCATAATCAATATCCCTCCTCATTAAATGATTCAATAAAAGCTTGCACTTTTTCTAGATTCACTAATACGCAGCCCTTCACTTTTCTGATTGCACCGGCATCCTTGGCCAAGTTCTGAAAGGTATGTAACCCCATGGAGAACAATTCAGCACCTTCCGTGTACCTTACATAGATTTTTTTCTTTGATTTAACTAATTCGTCTATATTTTCTACTGGTTTTCTTGTTCTTGGCATATCCATATCCTCACTTTCATCTTGTGGTTTTTTGTAATCCAAACAATGTTCTTCCAGGTACTTATCAAATTTCACCAGATCAACGATAGCCGTCTTCCGAAGTTTCCGTGTGGCTTTTGCCTGCTTGGCCGTTGTTACAAACGTCCAGAAAGGCAGACCATATAATCTTGATGCTTCCTGATAACTCATATACCTGTGATTTCGTCCCTCCAAATATTCATCTAAGTTTGGTGCCCCATTTTCTGTTTTCATCCATTTTCCTTTCCGAAAGATGTGATTTAGATGCTCTGCCCATTGCAAACGCAGTGCTTGTAGAACACGCAAAAAAGGCACTTACATCTAGTATTTCTACTAAATATAAGTGCCTTTCGGTCATTTATAAACCGGCTATCCCTCGTTGACAACATGTTGCCACAATCCATAGAGGTGACTTGATTTATTCAGTTATATCCATACAGCGTTATACACGTCCAATAATATCCAATGGATTTGTTGTATTTTCGCGTCATGAATGGTCAAATTCGGACTTCTATGGATTTCCATGTATCTCAGGGAATCCGTACACTAATTTAAGCTCTTCATCGTCGGGAACTCCTTACGCGAAACCTTGATTTCCCTCCGTGATTCTTCGTGGTAATCAATTTGCGCTTCCGAAATGCTTTTTTTGATGTTTGTGATTCTCCATGACACCACAGATTCGATGTGTCCTCGTTGTGGCAAGTACCTTTTTTGGTATGGTTTCATGGATCATCATAAAGACTGGGCAATGTCTAAAAACTTAATAGACAATTTGCTACGTTTCTATTATAAGTTCTTCATTGCTGGATTACAATTACTTTTTGTATTATTTCAAATATTCCTTCAAATCCTCATATACAATCTCTCTAATTTTCATTTAAGTAGATTACAATGTATCCTTCTATTCAACATAACTTTTTCCGACTATTAAATTGGGATTAATAAAAAGTTCAATTAATATAAAATGAATAAAGACTTATATTTCATAAACTGCTGATACAAATTTATAGTGCTTATCTCCATATGGCGCCCCTATGCTAACAACTAAAATTGCATCATCTACTTCCGTTCCATTTTCTGCGTTATAATAATCTGGATCTGTAATAGACATATCGTCATAAATATACCCATTATAATTAAAACTTGCTTTTGCTTTTGGTCTGCCCTCCGCATTAACTCTTTGATGTACAACAAAATCAGAAACTCGTATAAGTGTTAATGATTTCCCTACACTTTCGATATCAGACTCTTGTACATAGCATCTCGTATTTCCAAATATTGTTCTTCCAGTGCTATTCGGACAAATATCAACAAGTTTACTTATCGAAAATGTACCTACCTTATCCAAATAGAATCCTCTATCTATAATTACGTTCTCCGGTTGTAATGGGTTACTATCTCTTCCCTTTATTTTAACTTTTACAATATCCATTTCTTGCATGCAACTTCCATCTTTATACTGAATATCACGAAATGTTAACGCTCCATGTATTGTATCGTCTTCTGTGACAAGTCTGACAAATTCACCACTTGCAAGATTTATACCCGCCACACAATAATTTCCAAATTTCGATGATTTTGTAAGTACCGCTACTTCCATATTATCCGCCCCCTAAATATGTTAGATATGTTTTATTTCTATATTCAATTCATTACCAATGTACTCAGCAAGCAAACGTCTATGGCACTGCTCTGGTGTAGGCTCTGAACATAGAAACAAAACGTTTTCAACCCCCATAAATTTTTTACTAAATGTTTCCTCAACCTTCCTTCTTTTCAGAAGTGAAGTATACTCAATCTCATATTTTTCCCATGACATAGATCCTTTTTTATATCCATCAAGTATTTCCTTTGTAGGAGCAAAAGAAACCTCATGGCTATACTTACAATCACAAATTTCTTTTAATAAATATACCAAATCTTGCCCCTTAGTAAATCCTGCTAATTGTGATTTATTATTTAATCGAACATCTACCAATATATCTATATCTGCTTTTTTTATTTTTTCGAAAAATGTCTCTGCATTCTTCTGTGTAAAACCCATTGTGTAAATCATTTTACTCCTCCTCAGAAATATGATATCCGATTTCTTGGTTTCTCTTTATATAACAGTTCCTAATACATTCACTTTCATCAATACCTGTTTCATAATTAAATAATGTTAATTGGTCCCTATCAGGATAATACTTTTTTAACATTCGTTGCTCTAGTTCAAGCTGTGTTTGCAACAATCCATTTTCCAAAATATGATTCACATTAATTCCAGCATCTAAAAAGCCTTTTGACACCATTATTGCTCTGTGACAATCTAATGGATCCTTCTCTGTACACATTAATGCGACATTGTTTCCCTTATCCAATCCCAAAATAACATTTTCTACACCTTCCAAAAACAATTTACTCCCTCTTACCTTTTCAAAATCCAGAAAATGCTCACTCGTATATAGGGCTTCATCTTGAGGCCTTGCACCAAAATACTTCCCCATTTGTTTGTAAGTTATTCCACTTTCTGCAAGCAGGCTTTTTATATTATCACGATTGTATGTTTCAGCAAACCTTGAGAACGGAACACTTCTTACATCTAAGAGATAACTAATGTCATATTTTTTTAACATTGATTCAAAAAAAGAATACTCATGTTTTGAATGTCCTATAGTATACAATATTCCTTTATGCATTTGTACTTCTTCCACCACTCTTTCCTTTACATATTTTCATATCTATCTTCTGGTTTATTTGAATGAATTAGAATTCCACTTTTTTTTCCAAATTTTCCAGTTCCTCAATTCTTCTTTTACCACACAAAATCCTGATCCTTCTCATAATAGTATTATGGCGGTATAGTCAAATTATTTATCTAGCCATTCAAAGACTTTACCAACTTGCCTTATCACATCATCCCATTCCACTTTACCCACAAAATAATTATCCTTGCGGAATAACTCCCATCTTTCCTTTATAACGTCATCATGAAAAATTCGCTCATATATTTTATGAATATCTTCGTTTTGATATACTGTCTCTCGCTTCTCGCAAGTGGCTAAAAATGCTTTATGTAGCAAGTTTCCTGTTTTTAGTTCTTCCTCCTTTTCTTTGCTCAGGAAGTGTATGTCATAAAAATCCCTCATTCTTGTGTTTGCAATATCTCTAACAAGAATTGTTTGCAATTTCTCTGCCATCAATGTTTCCAGATTATAACTCATAACCGAAATGGTTCTGTCCTCAAACATCAGTTTATAATTATATTCCACCGCTCTTGGTGTTATCACATCGTCTGTTGAAATATCAATTTTTATTGTTTGGCGTAGATTATCCAGTCTGGCTTCAATCATTAATCTTATACCAGGATAATCAAAATCCGACATAATTTCTTTACATGAAGTTATTTGAAAACTAATTCCATCATCAATTGGAATATCCATAATTTTTTGTATGATTTCTCGAGCGGCTTCTTCATTTAGCGGTAACGCACTTACTGTAGTGTCGATATCCATTGTAGATCGAAGATCAATGCCCACTAAAGACGCAACTAACATACCGCCTTTCAGGATAAACGAATTTCGATATTCTGAGATAGATACCCTTTCTAGAAATCTTTCCATAACAAATATCCTTATCATTGCCTGTGTAACATTGCTTCTACCATTTGATATATTTTTCACCTTATCTTTCAATTGCTTTGAAGTTCTGATCATATCATTACCTCCACGTACTTCATAATTTCATCCCTGAGACCCATTTTTTCAGCATATGTCAGCAGAACATTTATTTTTTTTTCTGAACTACTCATATATTCTTTCATCGCCGTCTGATATACTTGTATCTCCACTTCACCACGACCTTCAACCATATCACAGATTGCTCTTTCTTTATCATAGGTTTTCAACAAATTCCCATAGTTTGATTCTACATCACAAATCCCCATTTGATACAATTCATCATCATATGTGTGAATAATTAATCCCTTTTCCTTGAGTCTAAATGTATTATAACCTTTAGGAACACTCACATGAATCTTCGAATACTCTCGATCTGTTAAACCATGTAAATATAGTGCTGTATCTATGTCGAAAATCAAGATTGGATTACTTTTTTGAATTACATATAATTCATCTATCCATGTCTCATCAGAAACATAAATTCCTTGAGCTGCCCGCTCAAATTTGTTTTCTTTTACATATTTTGATAAATAGGTTTTAGATATGCCAGCATCAACAACCTCAGATGTAAATAAATAGCCATTGTTCTTCTCAGTCATCTTATCTAACTGCTCAGTTTTCGTCATTGATACATCCCTCCGTTGTTTACCTTTGTGTGTATTATAAATCATTTTCGCACAAAAGTAAACCACGTATTTACTGACTACCATCAAAAAGTATTCCCTAACTTAAACCTATATTTTACCCCATTTTAATATTCTCTATCCACTATAAAAATGCCACAAATCAAGATTTATTCTCGATTTGTGGCTTCAACTATTTTTAAAGGTTTTCCAGTAAAACAACTAATGCAATGATACCATATTTATCTTCCACTAGCTCTATTTATCGTTTCTCGATGTATGCTTTCGATACCTGATAATATGCCGTTTTTAATCAGTAGCCCAAGATTTACTGGGGTATAGTCACATACATTTGCAGCAATATTAAGGTGTTTGCATCCATCAGCATACTTCTCCATATTGCTATGATCATGTCCATGAATATTAAGACACCAGGAAAGGCCATATATCGGTTCATGCGAAAGCAAGATCTTATCTGCTATAAATAATGGTCCTGAATAGATCTCATCAAAAAGTCCTATGTAATCTGACCTTCGATCATGATTGCCCAAAAGCAGGATCTTATGTTTGCTTTTAAGCCTATCTATATAAACCGGATTAATCGGCTTTAAATCTGGCCTCAGGTTTACTACCGTAAATACTTCTCTATCATAATCCTTATAGATATCCGCAAGCAGTTTTACAACTGCCTGCGGTGTATTCAAGGGAAACTCACTATAGAGTGGTGGTTCTTTGACCATTCGGATTGCTGCCTGATCTAGATGAAATGATTTTCTATTTTCCATCTGCTTCTCCTATCGGTACCGTCACAACGAACTCCTGACCTTTCAGTTTCTTTAACTTTTTCAAAACTGATTCTCCGGTTGAAACTTTGCCTGGGATTTGTCGCTCTGTGTGAATGTTCAGCATTCCTTCCACATATTTTGTATATCTTGTTTTATTTGCCATAGATTACTCCTCTTTATCGTCAAAATTATGAATAACAGAAGGATGGATCTGTCACCAACTGCCTGATTGAGCATATAGATAAAATCAGAATTTTCAAAGATGTTTTCCACTTCCTTCGAAGACAACATATCCTTAACATTCTGTGTGATTCCTGTGGGAATTCCACCCCATTTTCTAAAACGCTTCCAGATTTCAACGGTATAAGCTGCAGTCTGATCTTCCCGAAGAAGAAGGTGCATCTCATCCATGTAATATCTGGTGCTTTTACCCTGTGATCTATTTTCTGTTACTCTTCCCCATACTTGGTCCTGTACAACCAACATTCCAATCTTTTTAAGCTGTTTGCCAAGATCCTTAATGTCATAACAGACAAGACGATTCGTAATATCAATGTTGGTTCTATGATTGAATACATTCAAGGACCCGGTAACATAGATTTCAAGAGCTGTTGCTACATGCTTTGCTTCTGTTTCATCCTGTTTCAAAAGTTCCTTGTATAAATCTTCTAAAAGCGGCATTTTCTCCGGCACCGGATTTTCAAAGTATCTCTGATAAATCTGATGGATGCAACGATCAATAACCGTTTTCTCTACTGGCTGTAATCCTTCTTTACCACCAACAATCAGTTCGCACAAAGACAAGATAAAATCTGCCTTAAATGCAATTGGATTATCATCATCTGAGTAGTTCATGTTAATGTCCATTGGGTTGATATACTGTGTCGATGTCGGGCTGATCTTAATGACCTGACCTCCAAACCGTTCTACTAATGGACTATACTCTGATTCAGGATCAGAAATGATGACATCATCATCTGTAACTAAGAATGCATTAGCAATTTCTCTTTTAGCTGCAAATGACTTACCGGAACCAGGAGTTCCAAGGATCAAACCATTCGGATTCTTTAACAACTTTCGATCTACCATAATTAGATTATTGGAAAGTGCATTTAATCCATAATAAAGACTCTCATTTCCCGCCTGGAATAATTCCTGTGTTGTAAACGGTACAAAGATCGCCGTACTTGAGGTTGTCATGCCTCGCTGAATCTCGATCAGATTATTAGCAAGAGGTAATGAACTCATTAATCCCTGCTCCTGCTGAAAATCAAGTCGGACCAGATTGCAGTTGTGCTTCTGTGCAATGGAACTTATCTGAAATACATTATTCTCAAGCTCCTGTTCTGTTTTGCCGGTATTCATAATGAGAAAAGTCAGTAAGAACATACGCTCATTCTGAGACTGCAACTCTTTTAAGAGTGCCTTTGCATCTTTTCCAAAGGTTGCCAAATCCGAAGGAATGATATCCATATCATATCCGGCACGTACTGCCTTTTTCTGTTCCTCAATCTTACTTCTATCAAGTTCTGTAATCGTATGCTTAATTGTCTTGATTGCTTCATTCTGATCTACGGATTGAATGTGCATTGTTACAATCTGGCTACTTTCCACGCCAAGGAAATCTGCCAACATTCGATCACTGATATCTGATGCATCAATGGATAAGAAGCTCATTGCTCCATACAGATTTCCCATCTGGAACTTCTTTCCATTCGGAAATGCAAATCCACTCGGTGCAATAAAATCCTTTACTGAAAGTCCAGAACCCAACAGATACTTCCAATCAAAATTGAATTTCTCATTATCTCCCATATGGAACTGCTGATGCATCAGCTCTAATCTCTGCTTACCATTCAGAATATGTGCCCTTACACCCAGTCTTTTGAAATTATTTAATATATCCGTTTCTATATGAATAAGTCTTGGTTTTGCAGTTTTCATAGAATCAGAATGAATACCAAATGTCAAAAACTTGGTTTTCGTCAGACCGTTGTTACCAACTTCCATCTGATGAAAAAGCATAGTACTATACTCATCCCTGACTCCGTTGAATTCATCTTTTTTGTGTGGGATAGCAATGCTTCTGCTAAAACCTTCTGCATCTGTTGCCATGTTCATAAAACTCAGTTCAAAATGAACGGAACTGTCAAAGAAATTAAGAAAGGCACACCACTCCTCAAAAATCTCTGTTTTATCCTCTTGCTGAGCCAACTGATAGTTAATATCCTGAAACTGAATAGTTTTTGTGTAATAATCAGGACCAACTCTGCAGATTCCATCCTGAAACATTCTATCAAAAGGAATTGACTGTTGTGCAGTTCTTGGAACGCCGTCGTTTTTCTTTGCATTCTTAATAATTTTTCTTACTTGCATCTGCTCTTCTTTATTCAGATTTTTCGGCATTGCAAACTCTCTTTTTTTCTCTTTCTTCAGAAATTTTAACAATTCTATCTACCTCCTTTTCTGCCTGCGCCTGACGAATCAGCGCTGAATAGTAATTATCTGTTTTATACGGCCTCACTTTTGGTCTAATGAAATTGGCTCGAATAAAGTGTCCCATAAAGACTTCTAAAGGCTGTCCATGTTTTTCATACATAGCAAGGAAAAAGAACGGCATCATAAGTACCATCATCCCCATTGCTGCCATACTGGTAGAACCTATTAGCTTTAGTAAAAAGAAAGAAGGCACTCCTACAAGTGCCGCCAGACTAAAGCAGATTAGCTGCCTTTTTGTCAGATTAAACATCACTTTATTTTTTACCTTCGTTAGATCACGAGGCACTGAAATATATGACGCTGCCATATTAAAATCCTTTCTGTTTTTTAATGAGCATGAAGAATGCTCTTTGCTACGGAACCGGTCTTAAAGAGGGTAAATGCCAGAAGAATTGTATATCCAACAACGCCCCAAAGTGATCCGATAATATCTGTTGAAAATGCGATAGACTGAATCATGACCGCGTAGATTCCTACACATACCATGATTAGAAATCCCTGAAATCCTAATGCAAACAAGGATCTTAAATAGTTTTGACCAATCATGCTCTGCTCCTTACTACCAAAAGTAGCAAAAGGAAGTGGTGCCAGACTTACCATGAGGTAAATCTCAATCATTCTTCCATACACAATCACAAAGATCAGTGCCGACAAGATAAGTACCAAGAACTGCACAACAAAGGACTGTAGGTATATTCCAAGAAGCGATCCAACCTCCATTGCCTCTAGGCTACTTTGCATAGTTGCCAGTGTACTTGCATCAATTGCGGTACTTCCACTGATAATTCCTCCAGCCTGCGTCACCACATACTGTGCAACATCAAATACCGCCATTGTGATGTTCATCGTGTTACTGATCAAAGTTACCGCTACAAAGGTCTTAAAGATCCATTTCCAAAAGATCCATGTCTCAAAGTTTGCCAGGTTGTTATGGCTCATAATTAACTGAATCAACTCATAGCAGGCAATGAAGGTAAGCAGTATTCCAGCAATTGGCATAATCACATTCTCCGAGAGATTTCTGATCATGTTAAATACAGCCGGTGAAAAGCTGCTTGGTGTCATTCCGACTTCTGTAGCAATCTGTCCCACCTGATAATTCACAGAATCAAAGGTATTGTTCAGATTACTCATAATACCTGCTACAAGCACTTCCTTCAGCCAATCTCCAATTGCCTGAATAATGCTATCCATTTGTTACCTCCTTAATAAGAGGACCAGCAATTGCTGATCCTCGTTGACTTTGTTGCATACTTTTTCTCTTAAAATAAGCCTGAAAGTAAAGGCACAAGAGTTGTTCCAATAAGAGCTACACCACCGCCAGCCATAAGTTGCTTCATTCCCTGTGATTTTGCTCCTGGGTTATCATTACCATATCCTTCCATCAGATTGATACCACCCCATACTCCAAGTCCTGCTCCAAGTGCTACTACTAATGTCTGTAATACTCCTACTGCTGATGTAAAAAATGCCATAATTTTTTTCCTCCATGTTTTCCGAAGGAAAATGCGAATCCTCTTATGAACAGAGGATTTTTCCTCCGTATATTCAAATGTGTTTTATTGGTTATTTTGGCAGAATCCGTCGACTGATTCCGCTAGAATGCGCGCATTAAAATAAGCTCTCTCAGCCAACTTATAAATTTGCCAAATAGAGCTTTATTCTTCGTTTACTTCGATGACTGTGAACCTGTCATCTTCTTTCAATATTAAGTTATCTTTCTTTTTAAGGAATTTCTCTATATCAAACCAGTTCCTTTTATTCGCATCCACCGTCATTCCATATCTGGGATGCTTTGTCAGATCGTATTTGTCTGAAAAGAAAGGTCTTACGCCACGGATCTGCACAATACATTTTGATCCATCCATGACTGCCAGTTCATCAATACTCATCAGATCATGACCAAGCTTCTGATAATTCAAGTTATAGCTCTGTGACTGTCCTCTTGTTTCACCTGTGTTATACATATCAATTGTCTCTTTACCAAGAGTTGTGTTCAGGTCCTTAAGAGTCGTCTGTTCAGAACCAGAACTGCCCAGAAATATCTGAGCATCACAGTTACCAATAATCCAGTCTGTTACCGAATTATTCATAATGTCGCAAATCTGTTTCAATTCAATTCTCTTTGGCTCATAAGCCCTGTGAAGAGCTTCTTTCCAAAGCATTTTGGAACAAACCCTGTCCCCCTTGAAATTATCAAGAAACGCAAGTATCATTCCTGCATCTGCATCTTCCGGCATGAACTGCTTCTGATAATCTTTCAGATACTCGGCTGATTCCCTGCTTAGCATAAGCCTGAACTCTCCTGACCTGTATATCTCCATAGCTTCCGCCCACACCTGCTCGATATACTTTCTTGAAAGCTCTTCATTTTTAAGAATATGGCACTCAGCCCTGTCTGGATAAACCATGACCGGCATAAATCGTCTATTGCCTGTTCTGTCGAGAGGAAGCGTGTCCATAGCGTTGGAAGTGCCACCAAACACGCACTGTCTCGGTCTGTCCTTTGGCTGTGTCTCATAAGGAACCTTGTAAATGTCGCTCTGTCTGCTGATGAATGACTTTATATCCTCAATGCTCCTTGCACTGGCTGTTGCTATCATTTCTGACAGTTCTATGATTAAATGCCCCTGCATCTTCCGGAACACATTTTCATCATCAAGTTTCTTCAAATCATCCGTAAACCATGAATCATTCATGGCTAGGAATCTGAAAAACGTTGACTTTCCGGCTCCCTGACCACCCACCAGAATCAGCATATATTCAAACTTCGTTCCAGGTCGGTATACCCTTGAAATTGCCCCTAACAGAAGGACTTTCATTGCTTCATAGACATAATTGTTCTGATCGGCTCCAAGGAAGTGATGAAGCACATCTTTGATACGTTCTTTCCCATCCCAGACCAGAGAACCTAGTTTTTCACGAATCGGATGATACTTATTTTCCATAGCAACCACATTGATAGCCGATTTTATCTTCTTTTCCGTTGTAAGGCTGTAATGTTCTTCAAGATACAACATGATATGGTCTATATCAGAATCTGTAAGTGCCGTACTCTCACGATACCACCCTAACCCCTTAACAATGTCGTTTCTGTCAGTCATCATGTTATAACGAATGGCTCCCTTGAACTTCGGGTCGTTCTCAAAGACTGTAACCACATTTCTAATGCACTGCTTCACAGCTCCTTTGTCTGTTGTGATTAACTGTTCCCTGATTCCTGCGATATTCCCTGACTCTTCTCTCAATATCTTCCACCCCCTTTCCTAAATCGTGTATCACTGCTTCCTTTTCATCTTCCGTACCCCACAGCAGGGTATCAAGCTGAAACTCAACCTTTTCCCGATTCTGCACAGCTTCCACATATCTTTCATCAATTTTTTCCATGCTTTCCGGTCTGAAATTCCGCCCCCATTCTTTCAGCAGATGAAGATAGTCGGACAGCACCCGATATGTCTTTGTTTTCGTTTCTTCAAGAATCTGCATTGGAGATTTCTCTCTTCTTACCGGCTTGGGCGGTGATCGCACCGAACTGTCATAGATAATCCCAAACTCGTCAGCTATCTGCATAGCTGCTTCTCTTGGTGACCGGTTATAATATTTAGCGACAAAATCAATCGCATCTCCCTTTTCCCCACAACCAAAACAAAAATATTTTTTATCTGTCGGTTTTACTTTCATGCTCGCCGTTTTGTCCTGATGAAACGGACATCTGCACATGTTATTTCGATTGAAAACAATGCCTGCTCTCTCCATGACTTCTCTTGCGGTCACTCTTTCCTTTACTTCATCAAATACTCCCATACAATCCTTTCCGGACAATAAAAAAGCATCTGTATTTCCACTAATGGATTACAAATGCTTCCTAAAGTTCCATATTCTTTTTTCTGATATGCACATCTTGTTTTTTCTCATATTCCATAACCTGCTTCTGTTTCTCTTTCAGTTTTGCCTGAATAGAAACCCTTGCCTGTTCCTTAATCTGTTCCTTTGCCTTAACCTTATTTTTCGGCTCATTCAGGGCAGAGATGATATTTTCCAAAAGTGCCTGTGATGCTTTTTCCAGTTTGGCAACAATCGCATTTACGACCTTGGAAGCCACCGACTTTGATTTATCACTGAGTTTGTCTTTCGGCTGTTGCTGTAAAAGTTCTCCATAGTCCTTTACAACATCAACATCATGCTTCACTGTTTCCTCTTTCACACGCTTTGTGACAACCTCACAAGCCTTTTCATAAGCAAGGTCTACTGCTTCTTCAATGACTGCGTTTACGTCCTCTATCTTCATCACAAGACCATCAAGAACAGCCTGTTTTTCCTCAATGCGTTTCTTCTGATTCATGATGATAAAATCCTGCTTCTCCAGATAGCTTGCACCGCCATACACCGGCTCAACATCAATCGTCAGTCCATGATTCTGACAGATGCTGATAAATAGTTTTCTGCACTCTTCATCAAAAACCATCTTCCGGTTATTGTACTTTCCCTTTTTCTCATTCGGCTTCGGAAGTTCAAAGCCAAGTTCTTCCAATGCCCTATCCTGTTGGGGACATAATTCTCCATACTGATTCACAGCATCAAATACATGCCGTTCATGAATATGTGGTGTTGCTTCATCAAGATGCAAAGCCCAGTCCAGTATATGAACATGGGAACCATACCGTCTGTTAAATTCCTCGAAATATTCTGCACTGACCTGTGCAAGCACATCAGCAGACACCGCACCGTCCATGTTTCCAAGCTGTAATAAAGTTTCTTCCGGACACGTTTTATTATTTTCAAGAATAGCATCAATCGTTTTTACTCGGTCATAGTGTCTTGCTTTCCGGTTTCTCTCATTCTGACCGTCCACATGGTCTGAATATTTCTCAACATAATATGCTTTTTCTATTTCCGTAAAAGTGAATCTCGCCCGCTCGTCCTTATCATTCTGCAGGCTGTACCCCTGATAACAATCCCAGTACACATTCATCTTCGTTCTCTCTGCGTCAATATGCTCACTATTTTCTACATCAAATCTGCGGTCATTGTGCTTTGCGTCATAGGTTCCATGCTTGCCTGACCGTCCATTGTGCCTAGTTGCTTTCATGCTAATCTTTCCTTTCTTTCCATAAAAAAAGACCAAGTAAATCTCTCTACTCAGTCTGTTTATCGTAACAATATTTAGTTCTTTTCCCGAAGGGAATTGCAACGAAGTTGCTTAATCTTGTGAAGCTTTGCTACAAGCAATACCCAGTACTTAGTGGCGAAACGCCACTAACTGGGCAATGGTTGCACCCTTGACCGGCTAAGGCGCTTCGCCCTTAACCCGAGCGGAGTCTTTCTCCTGCACCTTGCGTAAGGCTCTGCCTTTACAATCCAACAACCTGGAATTTTCAAGTGTTCGACAAATTGGAATTTGTAGTTATCTATACTCATTTGGAATTTCGATATGAAATGTCTCACACAATAACTTCACATCATGCACATCATTCTCATCAAATTCGTATCCCAGATGGAACATTACTTGACTATATGGTTCAATACAGGAAACCTCTATCTCCTCAATTTTTCCTTTGCCCGAAAAAGTTTCTATCGGAAAACAATCCCCCTCATAAAGAATTTCACCTTCGCCCGTATATTCAAAACAATGCAAATCAACAATTCTGTTTTTCGCATCTTCCCATACAGTATGGTTCAATGTTGTATATTCCATCTTAATCTCATAAAAGTCATTAGCTTTCATCATCTCTATAAAGTTCTGATAATCTTTCTTTTCTACAAAAATATCAATATCGTTATGGGCTCTTGACTGATATCCAAGAAGAGCATCTACACCCCAGCCGCCATCAAGAAAGACTTTAATCTCCGCATCTATTGCAAATTGAAGAATCTGTTTTACATCTGTTATATTGACCATCTTATCATCTCCGCAAATTCTTCCGTACAAACTGGAATTTGACTTGCCTATTTTCTTAAAATCTCATGTGGAGCTTCTATTTCATTTGCCAAGGTATGCTCTGTTAATTCTGACATCAATTTCAATTTTTTATTAATCAATGGTCGCATACAATTAGGAACATGTTCCTGATGCGCTCTGTGGATTGCTACACATTCCTTACAGTTTCCGTGATAACGACAGGCTTTCAGGCAAGGACAGTGATCTTTGTCTTTATACTCCTTACGAAATTCCGCTGCAAATTCTTCTTGCAGTCTCAGTCCCTCGACACGGTTTCCCTTATGAAATTCTACCATTGCATCCAGTTCTTTCTGGTTCCCTTCAATCTTCATGTTATTATAGCGCCTCCATTTCAACTATTCCTCATTTTCTGATAAATCCCGATTTGGTAAACCATCTATACAATACCATACTTCATTGTCCATTACAATAATTGCATCGCTCCCGCTTATTCTCATCAATTCTGCAACTAATGTATCGTGATCATATGCATATTGTCAGGCTGTCTGTTCACTTTTCTTTGAATGATACGCTTCACGTCTCATAGCCAGTGTTTTTTCATATCTCTCTTTTGCAATAGGGTCTCCATTCAATGCATCTTCACGCATTTTTCTGTAGCTCTTCACTGTGGCTCTAACCTGATACTGTTTACGCTCTGCAAGCTGACTCTGTGCTTCCTGATCTCCGGCTTCCGCCCTGGCTCTCAAGGCTTCCATCTGCTCCTTTCTTCTTGCGGTATGCCGTCTGTTGTATTCTACATTTCTCTCTTCCAAATATTTCGCATATTCAGGGTCATTTTCTGCTCTCTGCTTACGCTTTTCTGCTGATTTCCTTGAACGTTCTCTTGCAATAGCTCTACGCTCCTCAAGCTCTCTGACGGCTTCCTGATTGCCTTTTTCTGCCTGCTCCTTTAATTCTGCCAAAGCAATCTTTTTCTTCTTTGTAGCACGCTCCTGACGTTTCTTTTCCCTTTCCAATGCCAAGCGTTCTTTCTCTTCCATCTTCGCCCGATATTCAGGGTCAGACATTCTCAATTCTCGCATTTTTTCAGATCTCTTACGGTTGTTCTGTCTGCCTTTTTCAAGGATTGCTTTATATTCTGCCATAGCTTCAGGATCTCCAGCTTCTGCTTTTGCCTTGATCTCTGCACGCTTCTGATTTCTTTTCTGCGTAGATTTCTTAGAAGATTTTCTCTTTCTTTCAGCAATCTCTTCCGCTCTGCGTGCTTCCTCTGACTGCAAGGCTTCCACTTCATCCTCACTGAGTGGAAGAACAAAATTTCCAATGAAATTGAAATAAATATCCACTTGCTGAGTACGGTCTTTTGTTCTGCCACCCTCTGCTTCATGAATTACAACCTTTTCAATGAAATCATTAAGCATAGGTGTTGTCAGTTCCTCAAAATCTCGGTATTTCTTAACCAGTCGCACAAATTTATCAATCTGCACTGCCTTAGTGGATATACGTTCTGTAGCAGTTTCAAGTTCTGAAATTCTCTGCTCTAGGCTGCTTTGTTCGGTGTCATATTCTGTCATAAGGCGGTTAAACTGTCTCTCCGGCAATCGCCCCAGTGTGAAATTCTCATACAGACCTTTTATCAGATCATCCAAATCCATCATACGACGTTTTGCTTCTAACAACTCTTTTTTATCATCTGTATTATCCTTTTCACACTGCAATTCATACTGTGCTTTCAACTGTTCTACAAACTCTTTTTCATCTTTAAGGACATACTGTGACACTCTCTTAGTTGCCTGATAAATCAGCATTTCTATTGTGCTTGCCTTGATATAGTGACCAGTACATGAATGATATTTATTGTGGTACCGGCTACACCGGAATGCCTGATTGCTGTCATATATTTTCCCATCTTTTGGCTTTGAATTGATATATGCCAGTCTGCTTTCCATCTGCCGTCTGCTGAAACATTGGATGACCAAATGGAATAAACTTACCATCCATAATCGGATCAAAACCACGAATAAATACGATGCACTTTTTGTTGTCTAATTTTCGTACTTCATCTGGTGTAAATAACTCTCTACCTAAGACATCATAATTTCTACTGCTACTTCCCTGTCTTCCTCTAGTTTCTCCACTGGATTTTTTGTCAATCGTACCTTTTCCAAGTAGCTCTGAAACATACTTATGGGTACTTTGTTCGTTGCCACCTAAATAGATAAAGGTGTCACAATTGCCTGGGATTGTTTCCCAGGTATCCTTGAATAAAGCCTTCAGCTGTGCGAAGTTCTGGATGATAATAATGCTGCTGATAGACCGAGATCTCATGGTACTAAGCAGGCTACAATAGTCATCCGGCAATGCAACATTGGCAAATTCATCCAACATAAAAGTTACATGAATTGGAAGTGCACCTCCGCAATTAAAATCCGCCTGATAATATAGTTCCTGAAATATCTGCGTATATAGAAGTCCTATGATAAAATTATAGGATTTATCAGAATCTGGTATCACACAGAAAAGCGCTGTCTTTGTTTCACCATCTCCATTTACTCCAATTCCGATATCAGCCAGATTCAACTCGTCTTTCGATAATAATCGCAGCACTTGCTGATTCTCTAAGTATGCCAATCTTGAATTGGCACTGATTATAATAGAACGAACCGTGTCCCCTGCACCTCGCATACATTTGTTGTACTGCTTTACGGCTGGATGATTAGCTCCTAAAGGTGATAACTCCTCTAGTTTTTTCATACGCTTATCAAGCATGGACATCTTGCCCTGCTCTGCAACCTCTGCCTCCCCAATCAGTTTTAATACTGTCTCAAAATTTCTTCTTGAAGCTGGTTCTACCAGCCACACATAATAAAAGATAGACTGCTATTTCAATCCCATCATATGCGACACGTATAATTTGGACTGCTTCTTGTATTTCTTCTGCCATATTCGTTACTGGAATTTTCAAAACAACTCCAGCTTACCTCCTTCCTTATAAAATCTTCACTTTCTGTTTTATCTGCTCTGTATCCGACTTTTTGATTTCCTCTGCCGACACATGAATACCATATGCGCCTAATACATCAGCCAATCGATTCACTGCTTTTTCTTCTTCCAGACGATACATCTCTATTGCCACTAAGAGATTCTCAATTTGATCAACCCATTTTGGCTTTACATCCAAAGCTGCTTCATATTTCTGAATCAAGGCATTGCTGTCTTTCCCCTCTGCTGTAAATTCCTCAATCATCTTCGAAGTCAATTCAACATCACCTGTCTTGAATGCAAACTGGACAATCAGTTGTATCTCTTCATCTTTCAAACCACCATGGCTGTTATGAATTGCTTCGATTGTTTCTTCTATCGTTATCATACTTCCTACTCCTTCTCATACATTGCATTTTCAAGAACTGCAATCTCAATAATTTCTTTCATCTTCTCTGCAGATACATTGTTATTGATCAGTTCCACCAGCTGACTCTCTGTTAAACCACGCTCAATTGCACTCTTTAATTGCACTAGCTGATCAGGCACTAAATCACCACTTGCCACTAACTTTACAATATCCTGTCTGGATTTTTTCTTTATTCCCAATTTTGAAAATAAATTTGTTATACCACTAGTCTTTTTCTCCGTGCGTTCAATTGGAAGTGTCTGAACCACTCTTCCATACGAATCCACCATCGGTACCGTGTAGTAAATCGGAACCCCATATCCAGAAATGTTTTGCGGAATGATTGTTGACTGTTTCTTCTCTATGCTAGGCTCTGGCACCAGAACCATCTCTGGCTGTACTGTATTTGCCGTTTTTGATTCTGCCTTACTATCAGAATCTCTTTGATCCATGATCCGGATCTGCTCTTCTAATGCCTCTGTCTTATCCTGCATCTTTTTCATCTCCTTTTCTTTTTGCTCAAGTTCAGTACGATATCTTGCGATTGCAGAATTTGCCTGCATAATCTGATTCTGCTGTTCATTCATTACCGTTGCTTGATGAGCATTCTGTTTTACCAGATCATCTCTGACATCTTCATCTTTTTTTGTTGATTCAAAAATCTTAAGATGTTCTGCCAATGCATCATATCTTTTCTCCTGAAATTCAATATGAGTAATCATGGCTGATATTTGGTCAACTAGTTTCTTAACATAATCAGGTGCATCCTCTGCCACCAGCCTTGTTTCTTTCATTTGCTCAAGTACCATTTCATATGCTTTCTTCATTGCAGCTGGAAACTCATTTTGTCCAACTACTGCTTCGATACTATCGAGTGGGACACCTTTCTCATAAAATTCCAAGGCAATGCTCATTTGATTTCTTGATAAATGATCTGAAGTAATCACTTTTATAGCTTCCTCAGAATAACCATTACGGAGACACTTAGAATAGATTTTCATCTGCCCAATACTCCATTTTTTCTTATAGTACTGTTTCACCTGTTCTTCACTTAATCCATACTCCAAATCTTCCTGAACCAGTGCTAATACTTCATCAGGATAGCGCTCAAGGCTTTTCAGCCCCTGTATAAACTCGGTAATATGAATATTTATTGCTGTCTTTTCTGATTGTTCCATACGTTCCTCCTACTTCTTTCCATAAAAATAACAGCCTAACGGACTGGCTGTTTCACTGTTTCTTTTATTTTTTCTTTTTCGATAATATCCTCTAATACCTTAGTATCCTCATCCTTTACTGTATCCTTCCAAATTGATTTTCCAATATTCAGTTCCTTAACAACAGCCTTTTCTTTCTGACTTATTTCCGAACATAACTTTTTATAATAATTCTTCAATTCCACTGTTTCCTCATAAGTATATCCCAGACTTTTAAGTTGTTGTTCTAGACCTAACCACCGTTTATGCTCCTCCTCAAAGAAGTTATCCCCATTCTGGTATGTGTTTTCACACTCCTTTAAAGCTGCCATATCCTCAGCAATTTGAAACAACTTTTCAAACTTTTTCTGACTACGATAAATCTTACTTTTTTCACTGGAAACTTCTTTTCTTTTATCCGTCAGATTCATAATTGTTGCTGCAAGTTCTACACTGGATTTCACATCATGCCTTGCCAAAAACAAGTATTGTTGCTGTAATTTGTGCATTTTACGAATATCATCTTTGTATTGATATACCTGACTATACGGTTTCTTCTTAAGCATACCAATCCGATACAACTTAGCATAATATCTTTTCTGCATTCCTGACATCTTCGCTCTTCGGTATCGCTTCACACGGCATCTTACGATCTGCGGTTTCACTTCTATTTTCTGATTTTTTAAATAAGATGACATATCTTCTTCCAAAATTCTTTGTCTAATACGTTCTTCTGAATATTCATCACCTATAGACTTGCACCTTTTAAATCGGCTCATTCCAGGTGGTCGAACTGCAAGATATTTTCCTTGTTTTAACTCATACCCTTTATCTTTAAGCATAACTAAGAATTCATCAAATGTGTTATTCTGCAAAATACAGGCATCTAAATCACGTTTTATCATATCAGACCATACGAATGGTCCATCACGATTGACGCTCCAATTCTGATAGCCACGTTCTGGATCACTTTTTTCATCACCTATCTCAAGAATAGATAGTCCATACTCTTCACATAACATATTGGTAATTGGTTGTATTTCTTTTTCCCAATCTCCTTTTTTATAGTGATACTTCCTACCGTCAATGCAACTTACGCTGTTAAATACAATATGAGAATGGATATGATCCGTATTATCGTGAACAGAAAATACAACTTCATACTGATTTCTAAGGTACTGTTCTATAAATTTTTCTGTAATCTCATAAGCTGTATCTGGTGTGATTTCTCCTTCCTTAAACGAAAGTACGATATGATAGCCCTGTCTTTGATCTACTTTTCCGAATTTACGTTTGGTTTCCTTCATCTGCTCAAATGCCATATCTGGCTGACAGTTAACTCCACCAATCAATCTACCATCCTGCGTTTTGTCAGGATTCAAAATATAATTGATGCTTCGTCTTAAATGCCTTCCATGAAATCCACTACCAGAATCCTTCATATGCATCACCTTACTGATTGCCAATCATAATCACCGCCTCATTCACTGCCACATTCAATTTTTTCATATATGCTATTAGGCGTTCTTTATCTGCTTTCGTATACAATGCTGAATTATTGTTTCGAACAATCTGATTGATATTGTTTCCAATGTGATTGACCTCATTGATTAAATCTTTCAGCAATCTTCTAATTTCTGGATAATCATTTGGCTTCTGGCTGATAAGCAATCTCAGATACTCTGCTTCCTTCATATTTGCTGCACATGCTTGATTGGAAAGCAACTCTGCTTCCACTGGCATCAATCGCAACGTTTTTCTTACACAATGAATACGATCTGCCAAACCTGTCACCTTCCTCTTTTATCCGTACTGTAACGATGGACTTCCTCAGATACTGCTGCAACACTTTTCTCCACATCCTTGCCGTGGTTCAGATTACTTATAAATTCATTCGCTAATTTTACTGCCAGCGTTTCAATCTCCTTAGCATAAATTGTTCTATCAAACATACGGTCAAGGCGAATTTCATCTCTTTTTAAGGATTCATAACGGTTCTGTTCATTGGCAAAATCTATAAAATCTTTTGGATTATGTCTTTTTTCATCTGCGTCACGAATCAATTCGTAATTCCATTCACATACTGTATCGATCACCTCATCAATTGTGTACTCCACTACTTCTCCATCTTCTTCTGATAGGTCTTTTCTTATCATATGATCTTCCTGTATTCCAATTGCATAATCATGACCTTCCATATAGTTAAGAAGTATTTGTCCATCTTCCTTTGAAAGGTTCATCAAGATGTCGTTATCTGCCAACCAACTCAATAATTCATCTGGTTCTGTAAAAAGTTTCACTTCTTTTCCCATTGCTTTTAGGCACCTCCTTATCTGTGTTTTGTGCATTTTCACCCTGGCTCACGTACCCGGATACAGACCCGAGCACGGCAAGTTACGCAATAGCGACGTCGCCGTCCTATCGCAACTTGTCAGGGGCTAAAATCCCCTGAAACCCCTTCTATATTTCAAATGGCTACACTTTTTGTAGCCAATATTGCTTGTTGGCTGTACTTTCTGTAGCCAACTTGATAAAATGGCTATACTTTTTGTAGCCAAACTTTATCGTAACAACCCTTTATCCTGCTATTCCCTTCTACGTGGCTACACTTTTTGTAGTCATTTTTCATTTCTGGCTGTACTTTTTGTAGCCATCACTTGATTTTGGCTATACTTTTTGTAGCCACACCCAGATTCGGAAGTCTTGTCGCTATCAACCACTCATTAAAATCCTTAAATCCTGCTGGCGGAGGAAAGTTTTCCACTTCAAAGCCTAATTCATAATACTTTTTTAACAATTCCTCTGTGGCTTTATTCCCTGGCTCATCATTATCTAGACAAAATCGAATCGTCGTAATCTGTGGATGTTCTTCTAAAAAGGTTGCCAGCGGAGCATCAGCCAACATACCAAGTGCAATCAGATTACTTTCATAATCTTTCGTAATGTCCACATAGCTCATCAAATCAATTGCTGCTTCAAATACAACTATCTTTCCACTATTTTCGTGACTAAGATTAAATCCAAATCGTTTATCATTACCCACAACATCGCACTTGAACGGTTTTCCTTCTTTGTCAAAGACTCCCCTCATACTTGCAAATCTTGTATTTCCATCCTTGTCATTTCCCAGAAAAACAATATTATGATAGTGTCTGCTTTCGTAAATAAGCTTTTGACTTATAAAATAATCAATCACTTCTTTACTAATTCCCCTCTCTTGATTGAGATAGGAATACAGGTAAGAATTATCAAGTGAAGCCACTGGTAATTGAAAGTTTTTTCTTTCCGGTTCTTTTTCTTTCACCTGATACTTCAATACAGGTTCAGATTTAGCAGTTAAAATTCGCTGATAACCTGAAAACTCCAACAGCCAAAATACTGCCGTCTTTACATCCATTCCAGCAAATACTCGTAGAAAGTCAAGCTGAGAGCCACCGTTCTCGCCTTTATCAAATTGTCTACTCCAACGAAACCAATGAGTTCTATCATAAATGCGGATGGAATCCATCTCTTTTAACGTGTAATACTTACCTATTCTTTTCGGTGTATATCCCAGACTTTGTGCTACTGATACAAGATCTACACTTTTTGCTATGGCAAGCTCTTCTTCTGTAAAATGATTCTGCTCCACTCCTCTCACCTACTCTTTCCTTTTTCTGCAACCAGTTGTGATTCAAAGTCAAGTTGTCTGTAATTACTCTGTAATAGAATATCCGGACTTTTTAAGATTTCTCTTGCTCTAAGACTAAAATACTTACTATTATCTCCACCAACAATAACATGATCAATTAATGGTATCCCCATTAAATCTCCGACCTTTATCATCCTGTCAGTAAGCCTTACATCTGCCTTTGAAGGTTCAAGATTAGAACTGGGATGGTTATGGACAAGCATAATTCTCGAGGCATTACAAAGTATGCTGCTCTTAAATATTTCTCTTGGATGTGCCACTGTTTCATCAATTGCTCCAATACTTACAATGTTACAATTAATTGGTGTTCCATCTGTTTTCAAATTAATGACGCATAAGACTTCACGATCCATTTCACAGAGATATTTTCCAACCAGTTCTACAGCATCCTCTGGCTTTGTAATTGGATGCCCCGAGCATATCGGAGCATCTTTTACAAGCCGAATAGACACCACTTCAAGCTCGAAAGGATTTGTTAATGGAAGCGTTGACTTCTTGTTGCTTTTTTCCATCTTCTTCATGCTCCTTTCCAAACTCTATGTCAATTCTGAATTCACCATCTCTGCTATTTACAAGAGCCACCAATTCTTTCATTGTCATCTCCTGTTTCATAGCTACCTCCTATCGGGACTGTTCTTTTGTGTCATAAATTAACTTTGGTTCAGCCACAATTCCATCCAAACGTTTATTTGGCGTATCTGTAGCAAGAGACAGTTTTCTTAAATCTTTATCATAATGATATACCTGGTTGGATAATCTCTCATCTAAAGACACCTGATCCATATTGATTTCAGCTACCATTTGTGCCAATTCATTTGGATCACCCATTGATGAAGACACTGCAATTACTTCGTGCACAGATGAAGGCATAATATAGAGGTCTGTTTCCAGCTGCTCTGCAAGTTTGTGAAGCTGATCTTCATAAAGCATAGAAATTGCACCATTGATTCCTCTGTCATTGCTAATGACCCACATGGTCTGTTCTGGTGGCATTTCCCCAATCATCATATCTGCAATTTCTGCTGGCATACCATCCTTCATAAACATATCTCTAATTACATCGTTCATACTTTTTACGGTTGGAGGGAACATTCTTCTGGTATTCTCTACCGCAAACTTAAACATCTGCTCTTCTGTAAATCCTAGTCTTTCTGCTAATGCATTGCGAATAACCGTACTCTGAATGCCATCCATATCAGATTTTACTACCCATCTATAGATCACTGATAAATCCTGGAACTTTCTATTTGGTGTATCTAAGAGCATATCCCTATTCTGTTCTGTATTAATGAGCTGAAAAACAATATTGTCCTTCGCCTCCTGCATATCAAGCGCTGGAACAATATCAGGGGCTTCCTTCATTGCACGTTCCATTCTCTCTGCCGCAGACTGCATTACTTCCTGTAAATCCTCGGTGGTTTTATAGTGATCATACATATCATTGATATAAATTGTAGGAGATATTCCTGCCCCTTCCCCTAATAAATTAATTGCGTCCATTGTCACATTTACCTTTTCAACTGGATGAACATCAAACTTCATCCCCTGATACTGTGCTGGTAAATATTCCAGAAATTTCTCTGCTACTACTTCCTTAAAAATCTCATAATTCATCATATAATTTTCTCCTTAATCTAAATTGTCATAGAGGAATCCTTCATCCTCATCGTTGTCATGGTTACTTTGATCCTTATCCATCCACGCTTCTGCCAGTGCTTCAAGCGTTTCTGCATAAATTGTCGACTCCTGCCTTACTTTCTTTGGCTGTTCCGTTCCGATGGTAATTACAATCTCTACTGCACATTCTCCGTTCTGTAACGGAATGGTGCTCACTTTTACTTTATTCAACATTGCGACCTCCTTCTAGGCAAAAAAATAAGAAGATATGGTTTTTGGCTCATATCTCCTAGATTACATTTATTCCTTAAAATTTATTGAATATCTTATTGCTCTATGCTTTCATTACTCTCTTCTATAACTCTTTCTTCTGTATCTCTTTCTTCTGTACTTATTTCTTCTGTACTTATTTCTTCTGTATCTACAATTTCATCGTTTACGATCTGCTCACTTTCTCCATACTGCTCCATATCCTCAGCTTCTTTTGTTTCGCTTTCTGTACCTATTGGCTCGTTTTTATTATCATTGTGTTCCTGTGCTTCGACTTCCATATCAAACAAACTATTTAGTGAAGTAAGGATATTGGCAGTTTTAGTTTTAGTATTACTCATATTGATTTTTGCAGATATAATTTGACCATCAATCATTCCACAACCAGTCTCATAACCAAGCAATTCTCCCTCTGAATGACCACAAGCAAGAGAATATCCTGATAACGTTTTTACTTCTGTTGCCTTAAGCGAAGTATGCGTTGGACCTACTTCACTTGGATATTTACTCCATTCACTATATGATGCACAATAGTAACCGCATACGCTACACCAACCTCTATATCTACGGTCTCTGTTGCCATCCTTATCTCCCCAACTATTTGTATCTTTTATCCATCCTCCAGAACATGACGGATAGATATAAGAAATATCATACTTCGGTGTAGTGTAACATCCTCCACCACTTGAACTACTTCCAGTGTGATGATGAATATTTGCTATGCTATAACACCCTCCGCCTTTTTCCGCTGTTCCATTGTGATAGTGATATTCATATTCCACATCGGCATTAATGCCAGCAACACTATCAACTCCAGCTGTAAATGCAGCTGTATACAGATTTAAAATATTATTATTAATTTCACCAAAAGAAGCATCCGATATAGTATTAATCCCTTTGTCAGTCAACGTGGATGCTAATAATGCTTTTCCGTTACTGACAGATTGAAAACAATCATTTAACTGTGCCTTCATATCGGTAATAGAATTCTTATTATCCGAAACCTGTACATTCACCTCCTGAATTGATTTAGCATTATCCGTTGCTATAGTATTTATTTTACCTATGGACTCCTGATTAATCTGTACTGCTTCTTTCAGTCCTAGAATCCCAAGACCGTTTTGATAGATTTGTTCCTTTAAAATTGAATCCAAATTGCTGATCATATTAGTTAAATAATTACTCAGATTACCCAGAGCTACATCTGTATTATTTTTTACTTCTGTAATTGATAATTTTGTTTTATTGTTTAACGCTTCCATGCTAATACTTGTTTCATCTTTTAAATTAGCAATTGAATTATGCACCTGTTTATTAGACTCTTCCACATTCACATTCATATCTGTAATTGTCTTATTGATATCAATTACATACTGATCCACTTCCGAACGAAGTTCTTCCAACTTTTCTGTATAGTCCTTCGTAGTATCTTTTTTAATCTCGTTAAGTAAAATATTGAATTCTTTCACAGTCTCACTTACTCTATTGTTGAATTCTTCTGAAAAGTTATCCTGCGTATTATTTAAACTTGATAATCTGGAATTCAAATAATTTATTTGATTATATAAGTCAATATCTGCCTTTTTCAGTTCTCCATTCACTGTAATCAGAGTTACCGTTTTCTCTTCAACCGCACTTACTGCATCTTTATCTGCCTTCTTGGAAATAGAAGTTTCTAATTCATTGAACAATTTCTCAAAACCAGAAAGTCTGTTACTAACCTCTTTGTTATATGCTCTATACTCGTTTTGAATAAATTTATCCAAGTTATTAACAATCTTATCTTTTTCTTCTGACGTAAGATAAGATTTATCTTTTAGTTCATTACGAAATTTATCTTGTATCGCTTTTATTCTTTCATCCAGCTCCGATTCATCACAGATTTCATTCTCATCTAATATATCTTGAATTGTTTCTGTGAGTTCTCGTGCCTGCTTTTCTGTAAGTTTATCTTCTGTCTGCTCATCAATATATTTGTTTGTAATATTGAATAACTTTGACATCTGATTGTTTTTTAAAGAAAAAGCCATAAATATTAGGATCACAAAAAATAAAATAATTGCTATTATCACAATCACTTTTCTTTTTTTTACTACTTCTTTTATTCTATTAATTCGTTCATTTATTTTGTTCAATTTTATTCTCCTCTTAACATAAAAAACAGATTGAATTTGCCTTCAACCTGTCAAATAAGTAACTATTTTTCACCTTTCCCACTATAAGAGGGATCGGCTAAATGTTCCGTACCAATCCACTCTTACATCTATGTGAGCATATATATTTTGATTCGCACGGGACTCTTATGGTCTATCCCGTATATAATGCATCTAGCTCTCCTTTTCTTAAATCACCATATTTCTTAATTGAAAGAAATACTTCATCAATCTTCGGTTTTCTCTGTACGCTTTATATCCAGTAGCCATACAAACAACCTCCTTTCATGGTGTTCCTGCTCTTACGAACGCAAGGAATACTCTGAGAACAAGTCCAAACAATAGAAGTATTACCCTTGCTAGCTCCAATAGCAATTTTAATAAATTCAATATAAGCCAAACGATTCCTTTTAGAAATTCAAGCAATCCATACTCTATTGTTGAAAAAACTTTTCTCATTCACCCATTCCTCCATCTTCTGCCATCCAACCACTGGCAAGGTCAGCCAGCTGGTCTATCGTTTGTTCATCTTGCATATGATCTTCTTCATCAAATCTTCTTTCTTGACCCTGCGGAACCGGATAATATCCTTTCGGTACTATCTGTTGCATTCCAGCTACAACACCACCAAGTAATCGAATTACTTCATTCCTAGCTTCGGTAATTACACTGGCATGCAACTCCTCTTTAATCTCCTCTATATCATCTCTAGTCACATATTCATTCGATTTTATTTTATCTAATTCTACCAGATTGGCTTTCCCAACATTATCAACATAGAACTCTAATGCAGCTATAAAAAGTTGGTTTTGCGTTTTGTTCATTTCCTGATTCAGATGCTTAAATATCTTATGAATCTCCAAATGTCTAGGATTCTTTAGATTAAGCCTAAGACTATAATGAACAATGCTATCACGATCTGCTTTTGCCATTTATCTCACCCCTATCTTCTTTTTAGTCCAATATTTGCAAGATATTCAAATCCTTTAGCATTCGCTTTCACGTCTAAAATATAGTTGATATTCTTTTGTTTAAACGTGCTGAAATTTTTCATTACTACAGCTCCACCTCCTACAAATACCAGCTGCGTCGTCTTTAGGTTGTAACCATATTCTCTAAGAGAATTGAATACACGGTCTGTGTAATCTGTGATTTCTTTCTTGATGATATTTAGGTACTCTTCATCAATATCACTTGTACCATTCCTCATAATATGCTGAATTTCACTTTCATCAATTCCAGCACCAAGCTGTCTTACACATTGATCATTTACTGATCTCATACAGGTGATCAACCCCTGCTGTGTTGTGGTACATCTTGAATTATCTGGTTTTCTATCAACAACAGGCATAATATCAATTGTCCAACTTCCAATATCAATGATTACAACCTTATTCCCAAAATTTTGAATTCTGTCTGCAATTGCTGCGTAACACTGTGGAAATACAGCCGCATTTACAATCTTGATTTGATACATCTCTTTTTCATAGTAGAATCTCACTTCTTTTCGTTTTGTAAGATATTCCAAAAATCCAGACTTCTCAACACCGAATCTCGTAAGCGGTAAACCCGCTGCAATAAATATACTAGCTTCTTTCTTGCCACGTTTTCTTAACTCTCTTGCAATTCCGGCTAAAGTGAGTATGTAGAAATTGTCATTTTCAATCTTTACATCTCTTACCTCTAATCTCACACCGCCAATTTTGTAATACTTTCCATCCAGTTCAAGTACATCATCAAACATCCCTGGTTCGGTTGTTATCTCCTTTACACCAGTAACAAATACCTGGCTTGATGTCTTGACCATTGACCAACCATGATCAATCCCTATGATTTCAAAATCATTATCCATTTGATTTAATCTCCTTTTCAATAAACTTTTTGCTCTTCCCCACATTCTTTTCTTGTCACTTTCTTTCCAATAATTTTTTCATACACGGAAAACAATACCCATCACCTTGTTTGTAGGAACAATCCGTACATTCACTACGTACTGTCTTTTCTGGTTCCTTTCTCTTCTCCCTAAAGCAATTGCTGTTAATACATCTACTATCATTGCCCCAAAAGAATTTGCATCTCATACAATCTTTTAGATCTTTGTTGAACTTTCGTTCTTCTCTTTCCGCTTTCGTAAATCTGTGCTTGTTGTTATTCTTCTTTTCCTTCATCTTTGCATTCCTTCCATCGGATTAATGCATTATGAAGTTCTAATAACTTTTGATTCACAGCTTTTACTAGTTTATCAAGTGAATAGAATGTGGATGTTGGTAGTTCTATTTCTGTTACAGCACTTTCTATCATTCTGCATCCTCCTTATTCTTTCATAGCTTTGCTATGTAAGGTGTACGCTGACTTGTTTCAAGTCCCTCTTACGCCCCGTACACAAAGGAATGTTCTCATTCCGGGGAGTTACAGACGAGCCGCTAATGCGTTCATAACGCCTTATCTTTCAATAAGACTATCTCCTCTATTGCCATTTCGAGGATAAGGTCGAACCTCTCGACCTTCATGGGTTATTATCCATCCGCAATATTCGAATACCCTTTTTCTAGGCTTGTTCCCTGCTTCTCGTTCTTCATTTCTCAATCCATCGAACTACTAATTTGATAACAGTGGTCTTGAGCCCTCCAGGCGAATACCCCGAACTTTTACTCTTAATCCGTAACTGATATTCAGTTGTTTGTTCCTGCTCTCGCTTGGAACATGTATATAATAACCTCATATCAATTTCCTAGATAGAAACTTCACTGGTGCATTTTACTTATTTCGCACCAGATTTTGGTGCATTTTATTCATGTAGACTATCTCTACCACCATCTGATTCTTGCAGTCTTATCCAGACATGCTTTGGCAGTGGTCTTGATGGTTCATGGAACTGTTCCAAATATGCTTCGAAGACTTCAGTATTAACAAGTGCCGAATTACCCACTTTGTAGATTGCACCAGCTTCACCTGCTAATGCCATAAGCCTTGTTTTTCCAATACTGTAGATAATTGCACCTTCTGTCGCATTAACATACTTTTTCATCACATCTTTTGTATCTGAATAAGTCTTGTATGAATAACCCATATCTACTCTCCTTTCGCTGGAACAAATAATGGATGTTTAAGTGGAACAACCTCTTCTCTAAATTGTTCCATATACTCATCAAAAAGCTCTAAGTTAATAAGAACAGTACCGCCAGTTCCTTCATTAATCTTATATACTGCACCAGCTGCTCTTGCCATTTCTATAAATCTATGATGACCGATGCTGTATGTAATTGAACCTTCTCCGATTCTGACATATTTTTTCTGCACGTATTTTGATGTATTAGGTACTTTATATAAATGTTTCATGAAATCCTCCATCTTTTTCTGATGTATCAACACTGTTCTTGGTAGCCGATATAATGCGTCGGCTGATAGAGCTACTATCAGTAAGATTTCCTCTTCTAGCTGGAAGAGTTGTCGTACTTCGTCCACTCTAAGAAATCTTTTTATTTGAATATCATCTGCTGTATATGCTCTAATTGAAGTCTGTAACTCATTCGCCATCTAAATTCACCTCTTTACTTGTTAATCTAAATCGTTCCAGATAGCAATCAAGAATCTCTGTATTTACAAGCACCATCTGATTCACCTTATATACCGCATTTGCTTTCTTCGCAATTTCCTGAAACTTTGATATACCCATTCCGTAGACTTTGCAGCCATCTTTATACCTCACAAACTTTTTTCTGCTTTCTTCCCACTTCTCTATAATTAAATCCCATGTCTTTCATCATGCTTTTCACCTCTTCCTGAAAAGGACATCATTTTTCTCCATAACGCAAAAAAGGACACCTTTCTAAATTTCTTTAGAAAAGTGCCCTAAAATAGTGCTTATTATTAAATTCAACTTCGTTTACCAAAATTTCAGCTCATTCGAACTCATTCGGACTCGACCAACGATTTGATGTCCTTTTGATGTCCTTTGGACATCGGAATCTCTCGCAAGTCTCATAAACACTGGATTTATTTATCCAGGCTCTTCATCGTCGGGAACAACAATACATCCCTGATAGCTGCTGAATTTGTTAACAACATAACCATTCTATCGATACCGATTCCAATACCGCCTGTAGGTGGCATACCAACTTCAAGTGAATTCAGGAAGTCTTCATCGATGCTATTTGCTTCCTCATCACCCTGAGCCTTAAGCTCTTCCTGTGCCATGAAACGTTCTCTCTGATCAAGTGGATCATTTAACTCAGAATATGCATTTGCCATTTCGCGACATGTGATGAATAATTCAAAACGTTCTGTATAGTCTGGGTCTGTCGGTTTTTTCTTGGTTAATGGCGAGATTTCAACTGGGTGATCCATTACAAATGTCGGTTGAACCAGTTTATCTTCAACAAATTCTTCAAAGAATAAGCTTAAGATATCTCCCTTCTTATGTCTTGCTTCATAATGCACTTCGTGCTTGTCTGCAAGTGCTTTTGCTTCTTCATCTGTTTTGATTTCACGGAAATTAATACCTGTGTATTTTTCAACAGCATCAAGCATTGTAATACGTTCAAATGGTTTTCCAAGATCAATCATCTCATCTCCATAAGGAATAAGTGTTGTTCCTAGAACTTCCTGCGCTACATAACGATATAGATTCTCACACAGATCCATCATCCCATAATAATCAGTATATGCCTGATACAACTCCATCAATGTGAACTCAGGGTTGTGTTTGGTATCTGTTCCTTCATTACGGAATACACGTCCAATTTCATAAACTCTCTCAAGTCCACCTACAATCAGTCTCTTTAAATATAATTCAAGCGAAATTCTAAGATGCACATCTTCATCTAATGCATTAAAGTGTGTATCGAAAGGTCTGGCAGCTGCACCACCGGCATTTGGTACCAGTACAGGTGTTTCTACTTCCATAAATCCTTCGCCATCCAGGTAACGACGAATATAACTTATAATCTTTGATCTTTTAATAAATGTCTCTTTCACTTCCTGATTCATGATCAGATCCACATATCTCTGACGATATCTGATATCTGTATTGGTCAGTCCGTGGAATTTTTCTGGAAGAATCTGAAGACTCTTTGTCAGAAGAATAATCTTATCTGCATGGATCGAGATTTCTCCTGTTTTTGTCTTGAATACTTCTCCTTCAAGTCCAACAATATCACCGACATCATATTTTTTAAATTCAGCATAGGATTCTTCGCCAATGCTGTCACGTGCAACATAGGACTGTATGTTCCCCTGCAGATCCTGAACATTACAAAATGATGCTTTACCCATCAGTCTTTTCGACATGATTCTTCCGGCAATTGTAACTCTTTTTCCTTCAAGAGTATCAAAGTTTTCTTTGATCTCTGTACTATGATGTGATGCATCATATTTTGTAATTTCAAAAGGATTCTTTCCTCCATCCTGTAGAACAGCCAGTTTTTCACGGCGTACTTTTAACAGTTGGTTAAGATCCTGTTCCTGTACATTCTGATTATTATCTGCTTCACTCAATGTCTTATCTCCTTCATGAACGAACCTGCATGATTAATTAGATCTTTGAATTTCAAGTACTTTATACTGGAGTTGTCCCGCCTGTGTATCTACAGAAACGGTATCACCCTTCTGTGCACCAATCAGTGCTCTTCCTACAGGTGATTCGTTTGAAATCTTTCCTTTTAAGCTGTTTGCTTCTGTAGAACCTACGATTTTGTATGTAAATGTTTCATTATATTCAACATCAAGAATATCTACTTTGCATCCGATGCTGATTCTATCAAGGTCAACTTCTTCCTCAACTACTACTTCTGCATTTTTCAGGATTTTTTCTAGTTCTTCAATTCTTGCTTCGATATCACGCTGTTCATCTTTTGCAGCATCATATTCCGCATTTTCTGAAAGGTCACCCTGTTCTCTTGCTTCTTTAATTTTCTGAGCAACTTCTTTACGTTTAACGACCTTTAAATCATGAAGTTCATCTTCGTATTTTCTAAGACCTTCATAGGTTAAAATATTTTTCTTTTGTTCCATGTCGTCCGACCCTTCCTTTGGCAAAATATGATTCTGTTACCGTTCTTAATAACTACATCTATAATAAAATATGGTAGTCTTCTCCATTTAACTAAGGTATTATACCTTAGTTATTATAAGCGTGTCAAGAAATTCTTCAAGCTCTTGAAAACTCGTCATATCATTCACTTTACTTCTCATTTTCGCTGAATTCGGAAATCCCGTTAGATACCACGAAAGGTGTTTCCTCATTTCACGGATTCCAAGATACTCTCCCTTATATTGAAGTTGCAATTTTGCATGTCTTCTGATCGTTGTTATAATTTCAGCAAAATCTGGTTCTGCCGGGATCATACCGGTGTTTAGATAAGATAACGTCTGACTGAAGATCCATGGATTTCCTTGTACGGCACGTCCAATCATAATCCCATCACATCCGGTCTCTTCCACAAGTTGCTTTGCTCTGATTGGAGAATCAACATCTCCATTACCGACGACAGGAATAGAAACCGCCTCTTTTACCTGTCTGATAATATCCCAGTCAGCTTTTCCTGTGTAATATTGCTCTCTGGTCCTTCCATGTACCGCTATTGCTGCCGCACCACACTGCTCTATAATCTTAGCAATCTCAACCGCATTCACATTATTATCATTAAACCCTTTTCTAATTTTAACTGTTACAGGTTTCTTAATTGCTTTTACAGTCATAGATACAATTTTTTCAACAAGATCCGGCTGTTTCATCAAAGCCGATCCCTCCTGGTTATTAACAACTTTCGGAACCGGACAACCCATATTAATATCAAGAATAGAAAAGGGTCTATCTTCGATTCGTTTTGCCATCTCACTTATAATAACCGGGTCTGATCCAAACAACTGCAACGAGACGGGTTTTTCTTCTTCATGTATCTCCAGCAACGCTTCTGTATTCTTATTATTGTAATATATCGCTTTGGCACTGACCATCTCCATGCACAACAGCCCAACCCCCTGCTCTTTACAGAGCAAACGAAATGGCAGGTCTGTTATACCTGCCATGGGAGCCAAGATTAAGTTGTTCTCTAATACAACATTTCCGATTGTAAGTTGACTCATCATTATCTCCGCTTTCAATCTTGCTTTCGCGATTTTATCTTCCAAATTTCTATTATTAACATATATTATTTCTGATTCTTCTCATAAATAATGCGAAGTCCTTCAAGTGTTAGAACACTGTCATATACTTCAATCATCTCTGTGGCGTCTGAAATAATTCTTCCAAGACCACCCGTTGCAACTACCTTAAGGTTGTTGTATCCGCTTTCTTTTTTTACCTGATTAATAATATACTCAGTTTGTCCAATCTGTCCATAAACAAGTCCAGCCTGCATGCTGCTTACTGTTTCCTGTGCAAGAATAGACTTTGGTTTTCTAATCTCTATTTCTGGAAGTCTTGCAGTATCTTCCCATAATGCCTTCGCAGATATACGAAGCCCAGGTGCAGTGATTCCTGCAGCAAAAGAACCGTCTTCTGTGACAAGATCATAAGTAGTTGCTGTTCCAAAATCTATAACCAGAACTGGTCCGCCATAAAGTGTATAAGCTGCAACTGCGTCTACAATTCTGTCAGCACCAATTTCTCTTGGATTCTCTGTAATAATCTTGATTCCACTTTTTACTCCAGGTCCAACGCAGAGTGGATTCATATTCAAGTAACGTTTAATAGATCCCATAAGTGCATGCATAATATTAGGTACAACACTTGCAATGATTGTCCCATCAATTTCTTCTTTGGTAATTCCATTCATACCCAGGAGTTGTATGATTGAGGCTCCAAATTCATCTGATGTTCTTGCCAGCATTGTGGTAAGCCTGAATGTAGTAACTAATTTTTTTTCTTTATAGACTCCAAATGTAATGTTAGTATTCCCTGCATCTATGACAAGCAGCATTGTTAATCCTCCAAAATTGTATCAATCTTTTCGTTTAATATAAAAACTCTGTAATAAAGATTAAGCGACTCCAGCAGCTCACTTCTTTTTCTTCTGATCTCACCGACCAACAGACCGCTGCTTATCTCATCATATGTGATATCTTCCTCATCAGCAGCTGTTTCCAGAGCTAATATTCCATCCTCATCGAACGCAATTGTAAAGATGCCACCAACTTCCTGCGTAAACAGTATACTGATAACTCTGAGCTCATCCTGAATACTTTTAGGAATCCCTGAAAATTTTTCATTAAAATAATACTTCTCTTCGTAGGCATTTGCCCCGCATAATACTACCTTTTCTTGTTTCATTCGTCAAGACATCTCCAAAATTCTTTTTCTTTTAATAATACATTTACACATACCCATAGATTCCTCTAACCGAAACTTCACCCGCGTACACTTCTACAGTCTCACCTGTCTCTGTTCTGACAAGTAATTCCCCATTAGGGCTGATACCAAGTGCCTCACCTTCAAATTCAGCTTTTGGGTCAAGAACTCTTACTCTACGTCCTTGATTCACAAGATAACGATTATACTCTTCTATAAATAGCGATAAATCAGCATGAATTAAAAATTGCTGATATAGCTGTTCAAAATTACTCAGGATCTCAGCAATGAGTTCTGAACGCTGATAAGATTTTCCCGTCTCTATCTTTATTGAAGTTGCGATCTTTTCGAGTTCTTCAGGAATCATATCCTGATTCACATTGATGCCACAGCCGATCACCACATAATGGACATAGTCCATCTCTGCACTCATTTCCGTCAGGATACCACAAATTTTTTTATCCTTCATCAGAATATCATTTGGCCACTTAATACTGCACGTTTCTCCGCTAATCCTACTGATTGCTCTTGCAACTGCTAACGCCATGACGAGTGTAAGTTGTGGTGCCTGGTTTGGTTTTATTTCAGGTCTTAATAATAGCGTCATGGAAACAGAAGTGCCTTTTGGTGATTCCCACGCTCTTCCTCTTCTTCCACGACCCGATATTTGTGTATCAGCTGTGCACAGTAAACCATGTTTTGCTCCCTGTTCTGCAAATTTCTTACAGTCGGTATTCGTTGAATCTGTTTCTTCCAGGCAAGATAGTGTGCTTCCCGCCCACTCTGTGTTAAGCCTGCTCTTTATTTCAGCTTCTGTTAGAATATCTGGAGTAGAAAGAATCCTATATCCTTTATTTTGAACAGCGTCGATGACATATCCCTCTTCTTTTAGCTGATTGATTACTTTCCATACAGCAGTTCTCGAGACAGAGAAACGATTGCAGATCTCCTGTCCAGAAACAGACTCCTTACTATTTTGAAGCAACTTTAATATTTCTGTTTTCACTTTTATTCACCAATCTATTATTGACCTAACGTGGCAACCATTACTGCCTTAATTGTATGCATGCGATTCTCAGCTTCATCAAATATTACAGTTGCATGTTGTTCAAATACTTCTTCCGTAATTTCATTTCCTTTAACTGCCGGCAGACAATGCATTGCGACGGAAGTTTCTTTGCCTGTTTTTTTCATTAACGCTGCATTAACCTGATAGTCTTTTAACAGTAATAAACGTTCTGCAGATTTTTCTTCTTCACCCATGGATACCCACACATCTGTGTAAATAACATCTGCACCTGCAACAGCATCTGTCTGATCAGTAATTGTCAGTGTGCTGCCAGCTTCCTTCGCATATCCTTGGCACAGGCTGACCAGCTCATCATCCGGCCAGAGAGAATCTGGCGCAATGATTGTACAATTCACCCCAAGTTTTCCACAACCGACCATCACAGAATTAGCTACATTATTTCGCCCATCTCCAATAAATACAAAATGAAGCCCTTTCAGTGTGCCAAATTGCTCCTTTACTGTCAGCATATCTGCCAGAATCTGTGTAGGATGATAATCATCTGTCAGTCCATTCCAAACTGGAACACCGCTGTATTTTGCAAGCAGTTCAACATTCTTATGTGAAAATCCTCTGAATTCAATTCCATCAAACATTCTTCCCAGAACACGTGCAGTATCTTCCACGCTTTCCTTATGACCGAGCTGTATATCATTTTTTCCAAGGTATTCAGGATGCGCACCTTCATCAACACACGCCACTGTAAACGCACAACGTGTTCTTGTAGACGGCTTTTCAAAAATCAGCGCTATATTTTTTCCTTTCAGACTGTCTCCTGTTACTCCCTGTTTCTTTTTTTCTTTTAATTCTGCTGCCAAATCAATAAAATACATAATCTCTTCTGGTGTAAAGTCCTTTAACGTTAAAAAACTACGTCCTTTTAAATTCATATTTTTCTCCTGTCTGCATAGATATGATATTGGGTATACAAAAACACAAGGGATGTCCCCTGTGTTTTTATTATTCTATCAATTCATTTTTATTTTATGATTTCTTTCACTGATGCTGCCAATCCAGCAATTCCTTGTATTTCTGAAGGAATAATGATCTTGGTTGCCTGACCATTTGCTGCTTTTTCGAATGCTTCAAGACTCTTAATCCGAAGAACTGCTTCATCTGCCCCGGCTTCTCTTACAAAACGAATACCATCTGCTGTTGCCTGCTGCACTTTTAAGATAGCGGAAGCCTGACCTTCTGCTTCTCTTATCATACGCTCTTTTTGTGCTTCTGCACGAAGAATGGCTGATTGCTTCTCTGCCTCTGCATCCAGGATTACAGATGCTTTTTTACCTTCCGCAACAAGAATCGTTGATGTTTTTTCTCCTTCTGCCCGAAGAATGGCTTCACGTCTTTCACGCTCTGCTTTCATCTGTTTTTCCATTGCGTCTTGAATTGCTGCAGGTGGAATGATATTTTTAAGTTCTACACGGTTAACTTTGATTCCCCAAGGGTCAGTAGCAATATCCAGAGATGCTCTCATTTTTGTATTAATCGTTTCTCTGGAAGTCAATGTCTGATCAAGTTCCAAGTCACCGATAATATTTCTAAGAGTGGTCGCAGTCAGGTTTTCAATCGCCATCAGTGGATTCTCAACACCATAGGTAAATAACTTAGGGTCTGTAATCTGGAAAAAGACGACGGTATCAATTCTCATTGTAACATTATCTTTTGTGATAACAGGTTGTGGTGCAAAATCTACTACCTGTTCTTTTAAAATTACCTTTTTTGCTATTTTATCAAGGAACGGAACTTTCAGATGAAGTCCTACAGACCAGGTTCCCTGGTATGCTCCGAGTCTTTCCACAACATAAGCATGTGCCTGCGGTACAATCTTAATACAGGATGCCAGTATAAATATAATAATCAGTACCAATGCTATTAAAGTAATCGTGCCAAAGTTCATAAGTTTCTCCCATCTGCCTCGTAAAAGGCTCTAGTCCTGTGTTTTCTCTTTTACAATTAATTTTACTCCCTGTACGGCAACAATCTCAACAACTGAACCTGTCTTGATTTTACCATCTTCCATCTCACATCTTGCAGTCCATTCCTGCCCTCTTACCAGTGCCTGTCCAATCCCTTGCAGGTTATCGATGTCACTGATTACCACAGCCTGTTCACCTATCAGACTTTCAACATTTGTCTTAGTGCGGTCTTTATTAAAATACTTCACGGCTACTGGCCTGGTAAAAAATAGCATAAGAATCGAAATCAGCAAGAATAAAATACACTGGACCACAATGTTTGCACCGAAAACCGATGCAATTGTTGCAATGAGTGCACCTGTTGCAAACCAGATTGTAGTCAGTCCCATCGTAGCAATTTCAATTACGACAAGGAGAATGAACAGAATAAGCCAGAAAATTGTCAGTTCCATATGCATTGTCTCCTTTCAACTTTAAACACATAATACTATACTTTACCAAAAAAATCCATAGTACTCAGATGATTTATCTGTTACTATGGATTCTTTTCTATTTATTACCAGAAAACATGGTTCCCAATCGTGTATCCGTCATGCAGTCCAACACGTTTGAAATGTGTTGCACCTCCAACATTGCTCATTCCATTCAGTGCTTCTTGTGCTGCCTGGAAACAACTTGCTTTCGGTCCATTTGCTGCGACCTTTGCAACCTTTCCATTCAATGCTGGTGTGAACTGACCTGATGCATAAATGACACCCTGAAGTGAACTTGGGTATGCTCCACTTCTTAATCTGTTCATAACAACGGCTCCGACTGCAAGCTGACCTTCATAGCTTTCTCCGCCTGCTTCACACTGAATCAATGCTGCAAGAAGTGTAAGATCTGAAACGTCTGCTGGTACTGCTCCTCTGTTCTCAGTCATTTTTGCTTTTTCTTCTGCTTCTTTTCTGGCACGTTCATTAATTACGTCCATTGTTTCGCCCGAGTCAATTTTAAAATCAACACTGACATACTTGGATGATACATAACCTGTCTGTCCATTAAAGTCAATCGCGACCCAGTCTCCCTGTTTTTCAATTGCGATTACTTCATCATTCACTGCCATAAGTCCATAAATTTCAGCGCTCTCACTATTACTCTTATGTACGCTTAATGCATCTGTATTCGCCTTGGCTACAAGGTTTCCTACTTCTGATGCAAGTGTTTCTGCCTCCGACCCAAAGATCAGATATTCATTTTTAGCCCAGCCAACAACATCTCCAGATTGAATCTTTGTCCAGTTCCCCTGCTGTTCTAAAATCTTGCCACCACAGTCAGTATATAGTTCACCAACCTTTTCGGAATCCTCATTTGCTTCTGCTCTGACATTTAACGACTGTTTCACGTTTGCCATAACAAGTGTCGAGGACGGGGCATCTGTCTTACTGACTTCATTCTCCGAAATTGCTACTACTTCCGATACAATTTTATCCAATTCTTCATTGTCTAAAGTTATGTCTGCATCCAAAGCGATGGCTGCACCGGCGTTTAAAGATGTTAACGCGCTGTCAGCTGCTACTGTAGAAGCTGGAAAACAAACCAGTGTGATCAGGCCAAATACGAAAGCCGCAATCCCTTTCCACAGTATTCTTTCTTTTGATTTCATAATAACCTCCATTTTGCTTTTACATACTACTGGTCATTTAAAGCGTCCCTTAAATGTTTCAGCTTCCTAAACAAATGTTACAAAAATGTTAAGACTTGTTAAGGTTTTCATATCATAGCAAAAATGAAGAGTTTTGTCAACTTTTCGAAAAAAAGCATTGATTTCTCTGCGTTTTGTACGGATTTTTTCTTGTTTTTATATAATAAAATTAATTAAATTATTTTATTAATTTGTCACAATTACATTTTTTTAGACTTTTCAATACATCCCAGCACAGCTTCCATTACTGCTGATCGAAATCCCTTTTCTTCAAGGATTCTTACAGCTTCAATCGTTGTTCCAGCCGGTGAGCAGACCATATCTTTTAGAACTCCTGGATGCTTACCTGTTTCAAGTACCATTTTAGCACTTCCATAAACAGATTGCGCTGCGAATTCATACGCTTGATTTCGTGGCATACCTGCAGCAACTGCCGCATCTGCCATCGCTTCAATAAACATAAACACATATGCCGGAGAACTTCCACTGACTCCAACAACTGCATCCATAAGATTTTCCTTTACAACGCTTGCTTTTCCAAAAGAAGATAAAATAACCATAATTTCATTAAGTTCTTCTTTTGTCACATTTGCACTTGTACAAACACCTGTGCATCCTTCTCCAACCAACGCTGGCGTATTAGGCATACATCTGATAAGTTTGATCTCTTTTTCAAACATGCTATGAATCCAGGCAATTGTTTTTCCTGGTGCAATGGATACAATCAACTGGTCTGGTCTGATGAAATCCTTGATTTCCTTGATTACTTCTTCATAAAACTGAGGTTTTACAGACAGAAATATAACATCTGCTTCATACACTGTATCTATGTTGGTTTCTGTAATCTGGATTTGATAAATTTCCTGCACGCGGTCTCTGCTCTCAGGTATACAATCTGTGCCGAACAGTTCCTCTGGTCTGCGGATTCCTTTTGTCAGAATTCCTCCTATCATTGCAGATGCCATGTTTCCAAGTCCAATAAATCCTATTTTCATAAAATTTTACCTGCCTTTCTTTGTCTTCTTGCTTCATACACCAACAAGGAAGATGCAATTGCCGCATTTAGTGATTCAACTTTCCCTTCCATTGGAATTTTAATCTTCTCGGTCGCAAGTTCTGCCACTTCTTTGGTAAGACCATTTCCTTCATTTCCAATTAAAAATGCACTTCCCCCAAGGAATGAAACCCCGTCATAAATATCTTTTCCTGATAAATGAGCTGCAAAAACAGTGATTCTATTTTGCTTTAGCATCTTTATTTCTTGTTCAAGATGTTCTGTTATGATAAAGGGTACTCGATAGACAGACCCCATAGTCGACCGAATTGTCTTTGGATTTGTCAAATCAGCCGTATCACGATTCATAATAATCCCATCAACACCAGCGCCTTCTGCTGTCCGAAAGATGGTTCCCAAGTTTCCAGGATCTTGTAAGTTTTCCACAATTACAAGAAGTGGCGCTTCTGTTTTCAACAAATCATCCATGGTATAGTGCAATTGTCTGATCACGCACAAAATACCTTGTGGTGTGACTGTGGATGATATTTTATCAAAAAGATCATCGGTTATGACTTCTGTTTTCAAGCCTTGTTTTGACTCTAGTCTTTTTATTTTCTCCATACACTCTGTATTAGCATGATGAAAAAACTTTTCTGAAAGATAAAGTTCCTGCACACTTTTTTCGGGTGCTTCAAGGAACATACGGACGCCTTCTACAATAAATACATCTTCTTCACGTCTCATCTTTGATTTATCTCTCAATTGTATAATACGCTTGATTCTGGGATTTGATGCGGATGTGATCATATATAGCTCCTATCATTAAAAACAGAGCCTCATTCTCATGAGGCTCTCTTATTATCCTTATAAAGATAAAATTCTGCTGATTTCATACTGATATTCTGGAATATCTTTCTGCATTTTTAATGCTTCATTAATATCAAAATCAGTAAACTCACCATGCTGATACCCTACGACTCTGTTTGTTTTTCCAGCACAAATAATATCTGCTGCATACGCGCCCATAATCGATGCATAAAAACGATCTTTGCAAGTTGGCGATCCTCCACGTTGCATATAACCAAGAATTGTTGCACGTGTTTCTATTCCCGTTGCTGCCTCTATTCTTCTGGCCATTGATGTTGAGTGACCAATACCTTCAGCATTGATGATGATATGGTGTGTTTTTCCACGTTTTCTATTGTTAATAATATTATTTATGATTTTTTGTTCATCATAATCATATCTCTCAGGAAGAAGAATATCTTCTGCTCCATTGGCAACGCCACACCATAATGCAATATAACCTGCATTTCTTCCCATAACCTCAATAATACTGCATCTTTCATGAGAAGAGGAAGTATCACGCACTTTATCAATTGCTTCCATTGCTGTATTTACAGCAGTATCAAATCCTATTGTATATTCTGTACAGGCAATATCCAAATCGATTGTTCCTGGAACACCAACAACGTTAATGCCATGTTTTGCAAGATCTAGAGCACCTCTGTAAGAACCATCTCCACCAATAACAACAAGCCCATCAATCCCAAATTTTTTGCAGATGTCCGCACCCTTTTTCTGGCCTTCTTCTGTTCTGAATTCTGCACATCTGGCGGTTCCTAAAATGGTTCCACCGCGTTGAATGGTATCTGAAACATTTTTTGCTTCCAAATCTATAATTTCTTCATTTAAAAGGCCCTGATAGCCCTTTTTTATACCTTTAACTTTTACACCATTGGCAATTGCTTTTCTTGTAACCGCACGAATCGCCGCATTCATACCTGGTGCATCACCACCACTTGTCAGCACCCCGATCGCTGATATCTTTTTAGCCATTCTCATACCTCCCGTCTTTATTTTCTACATTCTAATCCATTTTTCAGGCTTTTTCAATATTTTTATCTATGCTTACACGATTTTAACGTTGTCTTGCCCAAAAAGTTCAACTAAGCTGGATGCAAGTTCGTGATCCGCTTTTACATTACAGTTTGGTGGAAGCGCTTTTTTTGCGTTTGTTTCTGCAATATAGAGAATTACTTGATCATTTCCCTCAGAATATCGAAGTTTTTCCATAAGCTTTTCCGATTTTTCATCGAACTCTGACTTCGTAGCAAATTTGATCCAAACCTTCTTCGGCATATCATCGAAAGGAGTTATACTTTCACAAATCACTTTGCCTTCTTTGTCTTCCTCAACAGACACACGTCCTCTGATAAATATTTTACTATCCTCTGTCAGAAATGTAGCATATTTTTCGTAATCTCTTGGAAATACAATAACTTCGACATTCCCAAGCAAATCCTCCAATGTAATAAATGCCATGATTTTATCATTTTTTGTATATTTTATTTTCTTTTCAGCAATCATGCCGCCAATCACAACTGAACTTCCATCTTGAACAATGGTTGTGTTTGTATCTTCGTCCAACATAAAGTCCATTGTGGTCGCTGTAATGTTTTTTCTCCAGAATGCTTCATATTCTTCAAGCGGATGACCACTGACATAGATACCAAGTACCTCTTTTTCAAGCCCCAGCTTTATTTCTTTTGAGTACTCACCTACTTCTGGAAGCCTGATTGAAAAGCTTTCTTTTTCCTCTTCAGAGACCAGATCGAATAATGTCATCTGTCCAGTCATACTCTTCTTTTTTTCATTTTGGACGCCGTCAACAATCGATGCATAAACGCTCATATACTGTTTTCTGGTTCCCCCAAGACTATCCAATGCACCTGCTTTGATAAAATTCTCAATTGCGCGCTTATTCAGATCATTATCTGCATTTCTTGCAATAAAATCTTTGATGTCCAGATAGTTTCCCTGATTCTGTCTCTCTGCAACAAGTTCTTCTATTGTTGGTCTTCCCACTCCCTTAATTGCAGTCAATGCATAGCGGATATCCTTTCCTATCACCGAAAAACCAGTCTCTCCTTCATTAATATCAGGTGGCAGAATTCCAATTCCCATGCTACGGCAAGTCAGAATATATTCTGCTACCTTTCCAGGATTATCAATAACTGACGTCAGAAGTGCTGCCATGAACTGGACTGGATAATAATATTTTAAATATGCGGTTTGATATGATACGACTGCATAGGCTGCTGCATGAGATTTATTGAAAGCATATTTAGCAAAATCCATCATATTATCGTAGATTTTTTCACCAACTGAAACAGCAATTCCATTACCAACACATCCAGGAATATTTTCTTCAGGATTGCCATAAATAAAATTAGTGCGCTCTTTTTCCATGACATCAATTTTTTTCTTTGACATGGCCCTTCTTACTTCATCGCTTCTTCCAAGAGTGTATCCTCCGAGATCCCTTACAATCTGCATAACCTGTTCCTGGTAGACAATACATCCATAAGTAGGAGAAAGAATGGGTTCCAGCTGTGGACATAAGTAAGTAATCTGGCCCCTGCTGTTTTTTCCTTTAATATACTGCGGAATAAAATCCATAGGTCCTGGTCTGTAAAGTGATATTCCAGCGATAATATCCTCCAGATTCTGCGGCTTAAGCTCTTTCATAAAGTTTTTCATACCGCCGCTTTCAAGCTGGAACACGCCTTCTGTTCTACCACTCCCAATGGATGCTAATACCTCTTTGTCATCATAATCAATTCGGTCCATATCCAGTTCTTTTCCAATACTTGATTTAACAAATCTGATTGCATTTTGTATCACAGTCAGGGTTCGAAGTCCCAGAAAGTCCATTTTTAACAGACCCAGTTTTTCAAGTGTCGTCATTGTAAACTGCGTAGTAATCGATCCATCCGATCCTCTTGATAATGGAACAAATTCTTCAGCGGGAAGAGGACAGATCAGAACTCCAGCCGCATGCATGGATGTATGCCTTGGTAAACCTTCCAGACGTTTACACATATCGATCAAAAATTTGACCTGTTCCTCCCTTTCATAGAGCGCCCTAAATTCAGGATTGATTTCGAGTGCTCTCTGAATGGTTATATTTAACTCATTCGGAATCATTTTGGCAATACTGTCCACGTATGCATATGGAAGGTCCATAACACGCCCAACATCACGGATGACACCTTTTGCCGCCATAGTACCAAATGTAACGATCTGAACTACCTTATCCGCGCCGTATTTTTTACCGACGTAATCTATGACTTCCTGCCTTCTCTCAAAACAGAAATCAATATCAATATCGGGCATAGAAACTCTTTCTGGATTAAGGAAACGTTCAAACAGCAAATTGTATTTCATCGGATCAATATCTGTAATTTTAAGGCAATAAGAAACAAGACTGCCCGCAGCAGAACCTCGTCCAGGTCCAACGATAATATCATTTGTTTTGGCATAATTAATAAAATCCCAAACAATCAAAAAATAGTCAATGAATCCCATCTGTCTGATTGTTTCCAGTTCATAATCCAATCTTTCAAAAAGAGATTCAGGATTCTCATATCTCTTACCCAGACCATCATAGCAAAGTTTTTTCAGGTATCCAAAAGAATCATAACCCTCTGGTACTTCATAGTGTGGGAGCTTTGTTTTTCCAAATTCGATATCGACATGACACCTGTTTGCAATCTTTTCTGTATTATCAATTGCCTCCTGTGCATACGGAAACAGAGCACGCATCTGTTCTTCAGATTTGACGTAATACTGTCCGCCTGTATATCGCATCCTATCCTCATCTGCAAGCTTTTTTCCCGTTTGGATACACAAAAGTATATCATGTGGTTTCTCATCTTCTTTATAGGTATAGTGTACATCATTCGTTGCAACAAGCGGAATTCCTAGTTCTTCACTCATTCCAATCAGTTCTGTATTTACTATTTTTTGTTCTGGTATTCCATGATCCTGAAGTTCCAGAAAGAAGTTTCCTTTTCCAAAGCAATTTTCATATTTCAATGCAATCTTTTTTGCCTCTTCAACCAGTCCTTTCCGAATATATCTTTGTACTTCTCCTCCAAGACATGCCGAAAGTGCAATGATTCCCTCATGATATGCATTCAGAATTTCCATATCAACTCTTGGTTTATAATAATACCCTTCCGTAAAGCCTCTGCTAACAATCTTCATTAGATTTTGGTATCCTGTATTATTCTCAGCCAGCAAAACCAAATGATGGTATCTTTCCTCACCACCAGTCAATTCTTTATCAAACCTTGAATTCGGCGCCACATAAACCTCACAGCCAATAATCGGGTTGATTCCTGCTTCTTTGGCCGCTTTATAAAAATCTACGACACCAAACATGACACCATGATCTGTAATAGCCGCACTGTTCATTCCAAGTTCTTTAACGTATTTAACATATTCTTTTATTTTATTTGAACCATCCAGCAAACTATATTCTGTATGGACATGTAAGTGTGTGAATGCCATCGCTAAACCTCCAGATTAATTCTTATTATAACACATCGCATGCCTTTATGAATATTGCTTTGCCCTGTTCACTCAAAAAGTTTTACTTTTATCCATGAAAATCTTTTCCTTAAAAACACATAAAAAGAGATGGCCTACGTGATATGATCACTCTGCCACCTCTTTGTGAATTCTATTACAGATATTTTTTTAATACATCAACTTTATCTGTTTTCTCCCATGGAAGATTTAAATCATTACGTCCAAAATGTCCATAAGCTGCTGTTTGTTTATAAATTGGTCTTCTAAGGTCAAGCATTTTAATAATTCCAGCTGGACGAAGATCAAAGTTTTCTCTGATAATTGTAACAAGTTCATCATCTTTTATTTTTCCTGTTCCAAAGGTATCTACCATAACAGATGTTGGATAAGCAACACCAATTGCATAAGACAGCTGAATTTCACATTTGTCTGCAATCCCGGCTGCAACTATATTTTTAGCTACATATCTTGCTGCATAAGCTGCTGAACGGTCAACTTTTGTACAATCTTTTCCAGAAAATGCACCACCACCGTGTCTTGCATATCCACCATAGGTATCAACAATAATTTTTCTACCCGTCAGTCCGCTGTCCCCATGAGGGCCACCAATCACAAAACGTCCTGTTGGATTTATAAAGAATTTCGTATGATCATCAATCATTTCTGATGGAAGAATTGGGTCAAACACATATTTCTTTATATCCGCATGAATCTGTTCCTGCGTTACGTCTGGATCATGCTGTGTAGATAAAACTACTGCTTCCAGTCTAATTGGAACGCCATTTTCATCATATTCTACTGAAACCTGGCTTTTTCCATCTGGTCTTAAATACTTCAGTGTTCCGTCTTTTCTTATTTTAGTAAGCTGCTTTGTCAGTTTATGTGCAAGTGAAATTGGATAAGGCATCAATTCTGGTGTTTCATTAGATGCATAACCAAACATCATTCCCTGATCACCTGCACCGATAGCATCCAGCTGTTCTTCCGTCATAGTATGTTCTCTTGCTTCCAGTGCTTTATCAACGCCCATTGCAATATCTGCAGACTGCTCATCAAGTGTTACAAGAACACCACATGTTTTCGCATCAAATCCATAGTCCGATTTGGTATATCCTATTTCCTCTACTGTGTCTCTCACAATCTTCTGAATATCTACATATGCATTTGTTGTGATTTCTCCCATAACCATAACAAGTCCTGTCGTAGTACATGTCTCACATGCAACGCGGCTCATGGGATCCTGTTCCATTAATGCATCCAAGACAGCATCTGATATCGCATCACACATTTTGTCTGGATGTCCTTCTGTTACAGATTCTGATGTAAATAAAAGTTTTTCCATTTGATTTCCTCCTAAAAAATGAAATAAAAAAATCCGCTTTAAGCGGATTCAACGTTTTGATCATTAAATCCTCTTATTGTTCGATAACTCGCTCAGGTTGGCACCTTCCATTTAGGGGTTGCCGTGGCTTCACAGGTCCTTTGTACCTCCACCACTCTGAATAAGAGAAATTTTCTTCATATAAATATGAAGAACTTACAATATGGAATTAATGTTCTTGTAATTAGGATACACGAACATAGAATCGATGTCAATTGATTTTATATGTTTTTCCTCTTCGGATCGATAAAGAATTTGACATAATATACAAAAAAAATTATAATTTTAATATATTATTTCACTTATATCACCAAGAAGGAATGCAAATGAAAAAATACAGTACAAAAGAATTAATTCCAGGCATGAAAGTGGCTGAAGATGTATATACTTATAATGATCAGCTGATCCTTTCAAAAGGAGTCGTCCTAAGCGATAAGACAATTACGCGTTTAGAATTTTATTCCATACTCAGTGTTAAGGTAGAAGATGAGCTGGTAATAAGCACCCCCGAACCCGATACCGGAATCTCTTACTCTCAGAAAATCAAATCAAGTCCTGCTTACCAGGAATTTAAGCAGAACTTTGAAAATAATGTAAATCATTTTCGTTCAGTACTTGATGACATTGCCAAGAATGGTTCCCCCGTCAATACAAATGAATTGTTAGACAAAACATTATCCCTGCTCGAGACCAGTGAAGGTTCTGTCAATGTTTTTGACATGTTACATAACATGAGACACTATGACGATCTGACTTATGCACATAGCATTAACGTAGCACTGATTAGCAATGTGTTTGCAAAGTGGCTTCATTTTACGGATGAAGAAGTCAAGCTCGCAACTCTTTGTGGGCTTTTGCACGATATTGGGAAAATTATGATTCCGGATGTCATCATACAAAAACCCGGGAAATTATCGGACGAAGAATTCGCAACCATCAAAAAACACACGTTGGAAGGCTACCAGATTCTTCGCAATCAAAATGTTCATGACAGCATCAAGAATGCTGCCCTGATGCATCACGAGCGATGTGACGGCACCGGTTATCCTCTTTCTATTGAAGGAAATAAAATTGATAAGTATGCTAAAATTATTGCAATTGCCGATGTATATGATGCCATGACTTCTGCTCGCGTTTATCGTGGAGCTCTTTGTCCATTTAAAGTAATCACGTTATTTGAGCAAGAAGGAATTCAGAAGTACGATGCAAAATATGTTCTTACTTTCCTGGAATGTGTTGTAAATACTTATTTACAAAATCGTGTTCTTCTATCAAACGGAGTGGAGGGAGATATTGTATATATTAATAAAAATATGCTTTCCAAACCTGTTGTGAAATCTGGTACCGAGTATATTGACCTCTCAACCAAACCCGATCTTCAAATTCAGGATTTTGTATAACAAAAAGCCCATTGGATTTCATCATTTTAAAATGATATCATTCAATGGGCTTTTATTATCTTTTATACGGCCTGAAATTTAAATTTTCTGTAGTCTCTCTCAGTAGTCACTTTTTCTATCTGTGCGCCTAGTTTTTTTAATTTTAAATTAAAATCCTCGTAGCCTCGTTCAATATATTTAATATCGTCTACAATAGTAACACCTTCGGCTGCAAGTCCCGCTATCACGAGTGCTGCTCCAGCTCTTAAATCAGGTGCCGATACACTTGCTCCCGTATACCCTGAAACTCCTGTAATAATTGCTGTATTACCTTCAACTTTAATATCCGCTCCCATTCTCGCCAGTTCATCTACATATTTAAATCGATTTTCAAATATGCTTTCTGTGACGATACTGGTTCCCTGAGATAATCCTAACGCGACAGAAATCTGAGGTTGCATATCTGTTGGAAATCCTGGATAGGGTAATGTCTTAATCTGTGTATGCTGTAGTGGTTTTGAACTTACTACTCTGACTGCATCATCAGACTCTTCTATTTCACATCCAATTTCAATCAATTTTGCAGTGATTGATTCAAGATGTTTTGGGATTACATTTTTTATAGTAATATCACCTTTTGTTATTGCTGCGGCCATCATAAATGTTCCTGCTTCAATCTGATCCGGAATGACTGCATACTCTGTTTTATGCAACTTATCAACGCCTTTTATTCTGATGACATCGGTACCAGCACCTTTAATATTGGCACCCATACTATTTAAAAAGTTTGCCAGGTCAACGACATGCGGTTCTTTTGCAGCATTTTCAATTATGGTCTGACCCTGTGCCATGACAGAAGCCATCATAACATTAATGGTTCCTCCAACAGTAACAACATCCATATAAATATGATTACCAATCAATTCATCTGCGCGTGTTACAATTAAGCCATGTTCAATTTTGACATTGGCTCCAAGTCCTTTGAAGCCCTTGATGTGTTGATCAATAGGTCTGCTTCCAATATTACAACCACCAGGCAATGCAACTGCTGCTTCTTTATATTTTCCAAGAAGTGCGCCTAATAAATAATAAGACGCTCTGATTTTCTTAATATAATCATCTTCAATCGTCAGACTGCTGATCTGCGATCCATTTATTTTATAAGTGTGTCTGTCTACCTTGGAAACGATTGCACCAATACTTTCCATCGCCTGTAACAGAACATGAATATCCCTGACATCTGGCACATTTTCTATCAAAACTGTCTCATCCGTCATGATGGATGCTGCAAGGATTGCTAGCGCTGCATTCTTTGCCCCGCCAATCTCAACTTCACCAACCAGTGGATTTCCACCTTTAATCGCATATTGTTCCATAACTTACCTCTGACCATCTATATGTTTTAGTGAATCACTCACACGAATTCTTTTATATCTTTGGTATTATATAACACTTCCCTTAAATATGCAAATTCTTATGTCAACGCCGTGTTATGTAAACTTTACTTTACTAATTATACTTCATTGTTGATTATCTACATTATAGAATTAATCAAGATACTTGATTGGATCAACCTGTGATCCACCAATTAAAATTTCAAAATGTAGATGTGGACCTGTACTTCTTCCCGTATTTCCACTCAGTGCAATTTTCTCACCCTGTTGAACGTATTCGCCTGGCTTTACTAACACCTTGCTCAAATGTCCATATCTGGTCTGCCTGCCATCGGCATGATTGATATAAACTACATATCCGTAACCGCTTCCCCATCCTGCCTTTGCAACAGTTCCTGAGGAAGATGCCATAACTGCTGTTCCAATAGGAAGTGACCAGTCAACCCCTTTATGATAAGTCGATGCTCCTCTTGTCGGCGCTTTTCTGGATCCGAATCCCGAAGAAAGTCTACCTCCAGATACCGGTTTAATATAGGTTGGTGGAATTTTTGTTCCGCGTTCAACAATTTTAGGAACAGATTCTAAAACAATTTCTTCTTTTACAATCTCTCTGGAAATCTCTTTTTTATTTTTATAAGAAACATCAGCAATCACTTTTCGAAATCCGGCTGATGGTTCCTGCAAAGTCACCATATCCGTTGTATACCACTCATCATTATCGATATACTGAACAGGTGCATCATAACTTTCTTCATAATATGCTTCTTCTGTACGATTGACAGAAAGCTCAGGTTCTGGAACAGTTACAATAATTTCATCCCCAACTCTGATGGTTGAATTTTTATTTTCTATTGCTTCATTCATATCAATCAGGTCTTCCATTGTCAGGTTATTTGCTTCTGCAATCTGAGACAAGGTATCTCCTGATTGTACTTCATAAATTGTCTCTTTTTCCTGATCTTTCGTTACTTCCTCCACAGCATCAGAGAGAGGCGTAATCTCTGAATCCATAAGATAAGCTTCCACGACTTCTACTTCGTCCGCCAGTGAAAGATCAATCAAACCGAGTTTATATTCATCAAAACTTTTTTGTGCAGAAGATTCTACAGAACCAAATATCTCATTTAATGCATTCTCAGCACCTGCTCTGACATATACTTTTTTGCTTAAGTCTTCACTTCTGATCACTTCTTCTTTTGTAATCATTTCAGCTGTCAGAACATTTAATTCTCTCGTAGGATCAACTACGAGCTGTGCATTATAAACTTCTTCTGTATCATACTTGTCAATAGCAGCTTGAAGAAGTGCTATTACTTCTTCGGACGAAGCAAGATTTACAGTATATTCATTAATTTTAACTGTGTAAGAACGATTCAATGTTTCTTTTGTGTCTGAGCGCAATACGCTTAGCATCTTTCTTCTGACCTGGCTCTGTGAGTCAACTCTGCCCACCAGCACTTCTTCTCCTTTTGTTTCAAGGACCGCATCAATCAGAATCAGTTCCTCACTGTTTCTTGCCAATTGTGCTCGTGCATTTTGAAGGCAGGCGGTTGCATCCTCAACACTCCCTAAAATACCCACTTCTTTTCCATTTAGCATTACAGTAAATATATTATCACCAGTTTTTTCAAACCCTGTAAAAACTGGCAAAAAGAATGCACTGACAATGACTGCCAGCACAGAAAATTTTATATAAATCCAATTTAGTCGTTTATGGTATTTTGATATTCTCTTCATAGCATCAATTCTCTTAATCATTTCTATTTCAAACAAGATACAAACTTTATATTATCAGCTACAAGTAGGATTGTAAAGATTTTTTAAAGCAAGAAGCGCCTCCTACTATGAGACGCTTCTAATTTTTATATTTAAGATTAAAAAATATTTGTTTTATTATGAGATACAATAATCTGAAGTCTCAGTACTTCTGTTCCACTATTTCTATATAATAAACCACGTTCTGTTGCTGCTCTTGCTGAATCTCCTTTTTTGATTGGATAAATTTCATCGTACACTATCAATTCTCCACTACCTTCAAGCACACAGCAACACTCTGTAGAATCGGAATGATTCGCAATTCCCGTCATTGTCACACCTGGCATAATCGTGCATTCATACACTTCGAAAAATTTCATCTTCTGATAAGGAAATATTGTTCTGACAATATAATTATCTTTTTTCTCACGGTAAATATTACTTTTTTCAGAAGGCATGATTGTTACCATCCCTTCCTTTTCTTTGACAAGATCTTCAAATGAAACTCTCAATCCTTCCATTATTTTACCTATTGTTGTCACAGTTGGATTAGATTCTCCTCTTTCTATCTGTCCAAGCATACTTTTACTCACACCCGTCTGCTCAGCAAGCAGCTCCAGACTCATCTTTTTCTCCATGCGAATCCTTCTAAGATTTCCTGCTAACACCTTATCCATCTGATTCATAGTTTTCCTCCTGAATAAAAAAGAGCATTGGGAAATAAACCCAATGCTACCTCATCGTAACAAACTCTATTTTTTATGTTTTCGTACAGAATAACCAAATTTACCAAGCTTTTTTCCAAGCTCAAAGTACTCTCCATGAGAGTAAGCAACTAAACCAGTTTCATTTAAACAGAATTTTCCTGATTTGTCCATATATTTTTCCTCAACTGTCACACCAATTACTTTTGCCAGAAATAAATCATGTGTTCCAAGTGGAATGATTTCTGTTACTTTACATTCTATATTAACCGGACATTCTTGAATCGATGGTGCATTTATATACTTCGATTCGAATGGTGTCAATCCAGTCGCTTTAAATTTGTCAATATCTCTTCCTGATCTTACACCACAAAAATCAGTTGCATATACTGTGTCTTTCGTTACCAGATTCACTACAAATTCTTTCGTTTCTTTTATAATGTCATAAGAATAACGTTCTTTTCTTATCGAAACAGAAAGCATTGCTGGATCAGAAGATATTGTCCCTGCCCAAGCCAATGTAATAATATTAGGTTTTTCGTCTTCTCTTTTGCAGCTTACCATAATTGCCGGAACTGGATACAGCATGTTTCCAGGTTTCCAGTACTGTTTTCCCATGACTCTCTCCTTATTACAGAATACCAAGAATCCAGGCAACTGTCATACCAAGATTTGCCAATATTGCAATCATTACAATAATAAGAAGCGGTTTGATACCTTTGATTTTTTTGAGTAATGCATCATTTTTCTGCTTCAACTCTGTAGCTTGGTCTTTTAACAAATCTAACTGTTTTGTATAACTCTCGTTTTGATCTTTTAAACCATCTACTACCACAGCCTGAACATTACGATATACCTTAACGTTTTCGGTATGGATATATTCTTGTATTGTACTTTGTAATTGATCTATTAATTGTTTTAAATCCTGATCAGGTAGTTGCTTTTGTTGTTCCAATAATACAGTCAGTTCATTGATTCCCTTTTCAATCAATTGTTTTGATGAATCAGTAAGTTCAGAATTTTTAAGGTTCAGTTTTCTCATTTCCTGAAGGATAGATTCATATTCTGCCAGCTGATCACGAAGTCTTTTTAGTTCCATGGCTTCTGCTGCTGAATTGGCCTTGATCATCTCGGCAGCATTCCACTTCTGTGCCAGTTTGTCCATAAAGTTGTCCATGATTTTTCCTCCAAGCATAATCAATTACCACTTTCTTCTTATATAGAAAAAGAAATGTTGTTCCCTGTAAATGCAACTCAAAATCACTATCTGATATTTCAATTAGTTTATCATTATTTTCCATTTTTTTCAACAGTAAGCGCTTTTTTGTGCAATATACACTATTTTATCAATTTGCAAATGGTTTTGTTTGTATTAATTAACTGTATTTTTACATCTCGTTCATAATTTATTCATATTTTATTGCTATACTAAAACCAGTTCAAAGAACAAAAACACTATTTTGAGTTCTAAATTCATAAATAGATAAATTTTTTCATAATAGCCCGGATGCCGTGAGGTATCTGGGCACTCCTCATTTTTGGCGCTTTTTGGCGCTTTTTTTATTGTCTGGTTCTAAAATCTCTTATATCACATCCTTAAATATATGATTTGTGCACATTTTCAGTTCATATTCTTAATAAACTATTTAATATTTGTTCACATTTTATTCACATTTATGTTTTAATATTAACAACTGTTGAACACAACAAAATAATTCAACAAGGGCATAGACCCAGAGGAGGAAACAAAAATGAAAAAAAATTTAGTAATGATGATGTTATCCGTAGCTACATGTGCAATGTTATTAGTAGGATGTGGCGCTGCAACTGAAGAAGCTGCACCTGCAGAAGAAGTTGCTACAGAAGAAGTTGTAACAGAAGAAGCTCCAGTTGAAGAAGCTACTGAAGAAGTTGCTGCTGAAGAAGCTACTGAAGAAGTTGCTACAGAAGAAGTTGCTGAAGAAGCTACTACAGAAGAAGCTACTGAAGAAGTTGTAGCTGAAGAAGCTGCTACAGAAGAAGCTACTACAGAAGAAGCTACTACAGAAGAAGCTCCAGCTGAAGAAGCTGCTACAGAAGAAGTTGCTGAATAATTAGCTTTTAAAAGTAATTGTTAAATATAAAATGCCGTCTCATGACTTATCGTCTGAGGCGGCATTTTAATGCTAATATTGATTTAATTACTTATAAATTTGCAGCTCTGCGTTCTGGTGTAGCACCTCCGTGTGGTGCAAGAGTACAGGACTTACCATCAGATTTGGGTCTGTCCTCAGTAATTTCTGCCATACCTTCTTGCGTGCTTGCAAATCGATTAATTTCCTCATTGAGTGAAAGCATTCTGTCATCCAAGTCTGACACCATTTTAGCACATTCGATTAGCTCATCCTTAATTGACTGTGGCGCACGTCCTTCAAACTTGTAATTCATCTTATGTTCCAAACTTGCCCAGAAATCCATCGCAACTGTTCTGATTTGTATTTCTACCTTAGCATCAATCATTCTATCAGATAAAAAAATAGGAACCGTTACAAGCATATGAAAGCTTTTGTATCCACTAGGCTTAGGATTTTCTATATAGTCCTTGATAGATAGTATTTTGATATCATACTGTTTCGCAATCATTTCCGCAATCTGATAGATGTCTGAAGTAAATGAACAGATTACTCTGATTCCCGCGATATCATTTACATACTTTACCATATTATATATGGTAGATTCATATCCGTACTTCTTAAGCTTTTTTACAATACTCTCTGGACTTTTAATTCTCGCCTTAATATGTTCAATCGGATTATACTTATGAACATTTTGAAATTCATCATTTAATATTTCTAACTTCGTATTAATTTCTTTTAATGCAGAGTTATAAACCAGGAGTACTTCTTCCCAGCTATCAATGTCTCCACCTTCTCTTGGTTCAAATTCCATTCTCTAATGCCACCTTATTTTATATGTTATTTTTTACACAGATATTATACCATAAATTATACTAAATATACATTTTCAACAAAATATTTATAGTTTTTTCATTTTTAAGAAGTTCATTTTTTATACTTTTATAAAAAGTTTTATAAGGTTATTATAAATTGAAATCTTTACTTTTAGAGTCGATACCTCTAAACTAATACTAATAAAAGAATGAAAGTAGGAATTGATATGTTTCGATTATGGGCCAAGCTTTGGAAAGAAAATCGCTTATTGCAGGATATTGTTATCTGCTACGATAATAATGATACCAGAACTCATAAAATATTTAATGCCATCGATCAGGTTTGTAGAGAATTCGATTTAAGTAAACCGATCTGGCTCGAATCCAATATTATAGAATTTAAAAAGCACTCCAAAACGCGCTTTTCATCAGATCATTTTGTAGATGAAATAAATTTTGATTTTCTCGAGATTCACATTATTGAAGAAGATGATATATAAATCCACTTCTTCCTTAAGAAATTATTAATAAAAATAACCCATTGACAGACATCCCTTCTTAGGTATAGTATTGCAGTATAGTTGATGTAGTAATGATTACTACATCACATGTCAGGAGGGATACTATGCAAATTACAATTCGAGAACCCGGTAGTGCACTAACACATTTTATTGCAATGATGTTGGCTTTGGTTGCTTCAACTCCATTATTATTAAAGGCTTATGCTTCTAAAACTCCATTTGCTATGACCGCAATGACTGTTTTTATCTTGAGCATGATTGCATTATATGGAGCCAGTACTTTGTACCACAGCTTAAATGTATCTGCACATATCATAAAAATATTTAGAAAAATAGACCATATGATGATTTTTGTTCTGATTGCAGGTTCTTATACTCCGGTCTGTATGATTGTTCTAGGAGGTAAACTCGGTTATACGCTTCTTGCTGTTGTATGGGGTATTGCACTGAGTGGTATTTTAATCAAAGCATTCTGGATTACCTGTCCAAAATGGTTTTCCTCTATTATATATATTGCTATGGGATGGGTGTGCGTATTTGTATTCGGAAGACTTCTTAACACATTATCCACACCTGCTTTTATTTGGTTGCTAGCAGGTGGTGTAATCTATACCATCGGCGGTGTGATTTATGCATTGAAACTGCCTATCTTCAATGCAAAACATCATCATTTTGGATCTCATGAAATATTTCACTTGTTTGTTATGGGCGGAAGTATCTGCCACTTTATATTTATGTATTATTATGTAATTAATATATGAGTATAAAAATAAGCAGAACTAGTCACTACCTCAAATAAAAAAGCTCCTGCATCAGATTTACAACTGTTCCTCTCCTTATATCGACGAGGCGCGCTGTAATCTTGCGGAGCTTTTTATTATAGTATAATATCTTTAAAGCAAATCTCAGTAACCTTATTCTTCATATCCATTTGGATTTTTTGACTGCCATCTCCATGAGTCTTCGCACATCTCACGAATTCCTCTCTCTGCTTTCCAACCTAATTCCTTGAAGGCTTTGGATGGATCTGCATAGCAAGTCGCTATATCACCTGCTCTACGAGGTTTCATTTCATACGGAATCGAAACACCGGAAGCTTCCTCAAAATTTTTCACGATATCAAGCACGCTATAGCCCTGCCCTGTCCCTAAATTATAAAGACAAAGACCAGCTTTTTCTTTGATTTTCTTGAGTGCTTTTACATGTCCAACAGCAAGATCTACCACATGAATATAATCCCTCACGCCTGTTCCATCATGCGTGTCATAATCATTTCCAAAAATACCCAACTGTTTTAATTTTCCAACTGCTACCTGTGTAATATATGGCATAAGATTGTTTGGAGTTCCATTCGGATTTTCACCAATCATACCACTCTTATGTGCACCAATTGGATTAAAATAACGTAATAATATGACATTCCATTCAGGATCTGCTTTTTGAATATCTATCAGCATCTGTTCCAACATTCCCTTTGTCTGTCCGTATGGATTGGTAATTTCTCCTTTGGGACATTCCTCCGTAATTGGAACGAACGCGGGTGATCCATATACCGTTGCAGAAGATGAAAAAATAATATTTTTCACATGATGTTTTCTCATAACATCAAGTAAGACCAAGGTTCCTGAAATATTATTATAATAATATTCCCATGGTTTTTGCACGGATTCCCCAACTGCCTTTAGTCCAGCAAAATGAATACATGAATCAATTTCTTCCTTCTCAAAAATTGCATTCAGTGCATCAGCATCCAGAATGTCAACCTGATAAAATGGTACCGGTTTTCCTGTAATCTGTTCCACTCTCTGAAGTGATTTTTTACTTGAATTCACAAGATTATCCACTACCACCACTTCATAACCTGCGTTTTGTAATTCAATCACTGTATGGCTGCCAATATATCCGGCACCCCCTGTTACTAAAATAGCCATTACATTTCCCTCCTATGTCTGGTGTTATGCTGTGTAACAGCTATCATACTCTATTACCACAGCTGAGTGGGATATACTCCCTGTCTCTTTAATTCCGCGATAGATTCTACCACGAATGGTTTATCTTCTTTATATGTTACCCCAAACCATTTATCAGAAGAACGTAGCACTTCTACTGTTGCCACTCCTCTTTGTAGGAGTTTATCTATTTCAATTGGTAGGAAACATTCTGATTTCAAAGGATTCTTTTCAACTTCCGTTGCAAAGAACTTTTCAACAGCAGACTCCATTTCTGTCAATACACTCGGTGTAAATCCCCACATATTCATAGATACAGGTGTTTTTAAATCAATTGGAGTAAAATTAACACCGTCCTCCGTATAAGCTGCACCATTTTCACGTTTTTCTATTTGTGTTCTTTCTGCAATCGTAACCAAAAAGTTATTTTCATCTGTTACGCAACAACCTCTTGCAACTGATCCGTTTTCAGTTAGAGTATTACCCAACTCATATCCTACCATTGCATAACGGAACTTATCATCATCCTTGTGTGTTGTAAGATAATCATATAGTGTCTGGAATGCACTTTTTCCATAATAATCGTCTGCATTGATGACCGCAAAAGGCTCTTTAATCACATCTTTACAACAGAGGATTGCATGTGCCGTTCCCCATGGTTTCACACGTTCTTCTGGTATCACAAATCCTTCTGGCACTTTGTTCAGATCCTGAAAAACATATTCTACTTCCATATGTTTACTTATGGCATTTCCTACACAAGTTCTGAAATCTTCTTCATTTTCTTTTTTAATGATAAAAACAACCTTTTTAAATCCGGCTCTCATTGCATCATAGATTGAGAAATCAATGATTTTATTTCCCTGCTCATCAACGGGATCAATTTGTTTCAATCCGCCATATCTGCTTCCCATCCCTGCTGCTAATATTACCAATACCGGTTTATCCATGTTACATTTCCCTCCTAGTGTAATCATTAAGACAGTGCAAAACAATTATTAAATGTTAGTTTCACCCTTCTTTTTGTTATATGAATTCTATTATAAAGGTTATCATTTTAAAACGCAACCATACCAGGCTTGTTGAAGAATCTGCTAGAGAAACTATTTTAGAATCTCATTCACTACATTTTCTGAAATTACAAATTCGGGGCATCCCATATATCCGGGCGCAACCTGATATTCGTCAAATACAATCACCAGTTCATTTTTCTCATTCCAGTAAAAATCTTCTATTTCGCTAATCTGTTCAAAATTATCATCTGGAAAATCTGTTTGATCAATCCAATAAACCATTCCCTCATCTGTCTGCATTTGCTGTCTCATCTGCTGTTTAATCTCATCACTGATTCGTTTGATATAATCAGAGTTTTCAACGAACAAATCATTTAAAACAACACTTTTCCCATTCATTTTATCGATGTGATAGTACCTGCTAAACTCATATCCACTCGCTTGTGTTTCTACTGCCGTGATCTTTAATGTAAACCACTCTTTTGTATCCGTAACCGTTTCATAACTTAGATCAAGTCCATGATATCCTTCTCCTGTCGACTCCATCTCTTTTTGAAATTGTCTTATGATTTCATCTGTATATTCCTTTACTGTCTTGTTCACTCCTGAGATTGCGTCATTTTCAGTATCTACATTGTCTTTTTCTTTTATAATAGGTACTTCAACATTTGCATTATTATGTCCATCATCAAATTTATATTCTCTGATTGTAACAACTCTGACAATTGGACCTATTACAGGTAATTTTTCCATAGCCATTGCAATCCCCGCACTTGTATTTGGAAGAATAAGAATTGCACATGCCGCAGTCGCAACCATTCCAAATGATAGTTTGAACATTTGCTTTTTTATTCTACTTTTATCATAACGAGCTCTGTCAAATTTTGCTTTTTCAATCATCATTTTCATCTGTTCTCTTCCATTTTGGGGAAGCTCTGTCTTTTGATATTCATTTCTCATATTTTCAAATTCCTGATTTCTATTCATTCCATTACCTCCCAATCCTCGATGGAAATTCTGAGCTTATCAAGCGTTCTATATAATCTGTTTTTTACATTTGGAAGACTGATACCAACGATTGCCGCAATCTGGTCCAATTTTCTTCCTTCAAAGAATCTCAGTATCAGTATGCTTTTATCAGGTTCTCCTAGCAAATCTATCAGACTCCTAAGTTCTACTTCCCCATATTGTTCCTCATAAACTTTGTCAACTTCAGTAAATGAAGTATCCCTTTTATTTTTTCTAATAAAGTCAATCGCCTCGTTGATCATGATTCTGTAAATCCATGTATCTGCCATCTGCTCGTGTTTCAGCATGTTACATTTTAAAATCGCTTTATACGCACCTTCCTGCACAATATCCTGTGCATCCATTTCATTATGAACATAACTATATGCCAATCTGTAATATTTTTCATAATGCTCAATTAGCATCTCTTCAACACATTGTTCAAGATTTCTTTTCACTTATCATCTACCTCCGTCATTTTTTAACCAGTTATATTTATTAGACGTGTTGAATCTGAAAAAAGTTTCATTTTAAATATATTTTTAGTGTAACATAAAATAAAAAAGACTCCAGTCACAATATACCCTGTCTCCCTTTGGAGAATTGTGACCAGAGTCTTCTCTCTTATATTGACTAAACACTTTTTTCATAGCTAAGATTATCTTTATTGGGAATCGCCTTACTAAGAACGGCTTTTATAGATGATCTTGATTCACTTTTATACACAAGATAAAGTGGAACTGCTATTACAAAACTTCCACCTACAATATTTCCAAGCGTAACAGGAATCAGATTATGCAAAACAAATCCAGCTGGTGTAATCATATCTAGTTGTTGCCTTGTGAAACCGTATAACTCCATTGCTTTTGCCGCATACTTTTCATTTGACGCAGCAAGCATGCCTGCTGGAATATAATACATATTTGCAACGCAATGTTCAAATCCAGCAATTACAAATGCCATGATTGGAAAGAACAAGGCAACAATTTTACCTATGATGTCAGTTGCACACGCTGCCATTAAAACAGCTGCGCAAACTAAAATATTACAGCAAATCCCTGATTGAAATGCACTAAAACCATCAAGCGTTACCTTGCCATAAGCAACTTTAATTGCGTATGCACCAATTTCTTCTCTATAAAGTCCATCTGATGCCCCAGCATATTGTAAAACAGCCGCAAAAAGTGAACCCGCGAAATTACTAACATAAACCAGACATAAATTTTTCATAAAATCTGATGTTTTAATTTTTCTGTCCATAACACCAGTAATCATCAGACAATTTCCAGTAAAAAGTTCACCACCAACAAATAATATCATCATAAGTCCAACCGGAAATATAACACCAGCAAGACTTCTTGATAATCCCGGATCATGGATTCCAAACATCGCTGCAGAACTGGAAGCAGCTCCGAAAGCAACAAACATTCCTGCAAAAAATCCAAGTATTAAAATTTTTAATAGCGGCATTTTACTTTTATTGACCGACGATAAAATAGTACTTTCCATCACTTGGGACGGAATCAGAAAATTATTTTTCATAAATAGCTCCATTCCTTAAAACGATACACTGAACCTTATTTATGATAACAATCAATGTTTTTTTTGTGAAATATAAATGAGGCATGATTGCATATCAAAAATAATATGCACCCTGCCTCAGTTTTATAAAAAATATATATGAATCCAGCACCTTTTATATTAATTAAACTGCACGCCACAAATAAGGTTTTGATGATACTTCTTCTTTTGATTCATTCAACTTTTTCTCAAATAGCTGATCAAATGTACTAAATTTATATCCATTTCTGTAAATCAGGATATCTTTATATTGATTGTGCTCTACCTTGCAAGCCCTCTGTACAAGCCCATATTGCTTAAGGTAACTCTCAGGTATTGGCGAAACCCACATATAAGAATTATGTACATTGGTAAGAATATCGAACTGACTTCCCCTATCATACACATATATTTTCTTTCTTTGCTTTGCGTCACCTTCACTACTGCGACTGATATAAGGAATTTCAGTGTCACCATGTGTAAGTTCAATATATCTTCTTAAGTCTTCCGGTGTAATGCACTTTTGATGAGCAAGCGGATTTTTTTCAGACATAACAAGCACATACTCAAAATCCCATACTGGCTTAAAGTGCAAATCTTTATTTTTCAGATACTCCATAAAATAGTTCTCGTATATACTCTGATATCTAATAACACCAATATTACATTTTGAATTTACAACATCTCCAATTGCCTCCATGGAATTGGTTTCACTAATTGATACGTCCATCTCATCATCCTGATTCAATTCCGTTAAAAACTTTGCAAATCCACTTGCTATATAACTTCCTCTCGGAATGGATACTTTGAATGTCTGAGAACAGATACCATCATTTTTTGAAAGCATCTCCATTTCATTGAGTTGTTCTACTATTTTTCTGGCATAGGTCAGAAAGTCTGCTCCTTTTTCAGTCGGAACCATCCCTCTCTTCGTTCTATCAAAGATGGTGTACCCAAGTGTCTCTTCAAGCTCTTTAATTGCTTTACTCAGATTTGGCTGCGCCATGTACATATTCTCAGCTGCCCGTGTAATGGACGCTGCTCGCTCAACTTCTACAGCATATTTAAAATATAAAGTATTCATATTACACCGCCTGCATAATAATCTCATTTTATCTGTGTCATTATAACAGTAACTTTGAGAAAAGAAAATGATGTATTTCGAATGGTATTATATCAATTTTGATATATCCAATCATCAGCTTCCAAATAAGAAGCCAAACTGTGATGTGAAATTCTCAAGATCTCTGTTAACTTCATCTACCTTTGCTGCCATACTGTTTAGTGTATCAATTGTATCATTCAATCCGTCAATGTCAAGTTTTGATACCTTCTCGCCAAATTCTTTGATTGTCTGATTAAATTTATCCACATCAAGCTCTGCAACATTTTGTGTCATGGCATTAATTCCATTAAGAATTTGATCAAATCCCTTCAGTTTGTTTGCAACGATACCTCCACCTACAAATAAACTTATAATAAGAATCCCTACAAATCCAGTCAAAATTCTAGTTGTTAATATTTGCTGTTTTAAAAGTTTGTTATTCTCTATTAATAATAACTCTAATCCCAAATTTTCAGAGTCTTTTTTCACAACATTCTCTTCCTTCGACTCTATTTTATCAGTTACTGATTCAGCTGCTTGCTCCTGCATACTTATTTTCCTCCCTCTCTTGTCATAATATGATTATATAAACCATCAATTCCTTCTATCACATCCCTGTATGTTGCTTCAAAATCACCACTATACCATGGATCAGCGATTGATCCACCTCGATCTGTAAAATCCAGCAATTTATATATTTTCCCCTCAGGATCTCCTCCAAAGATACGAATCATATTTCTAATATTTGCATCATCCATTCCAATAAAATAATCGTATGCCGTATAGTCTTCTTTCCTCAGTTTGATTGCATATTTTCCTTCTGTAGAAATACCAATCTTTTTCAACACACTCACTGTACCGTGATGTACTGGATTCCCAATTTCTTCGCTGCTGGTCGCTGCAGATTTGATCAAAAACTCTTTTCCCATTCCCTGACGCTTTACATAATCTTTAAATAAAAATTCAGCCATTGGGCTACGGCAAATGTTGCCGTGGCAGACGAAAAGTATTTTTATCATCCCTTTAAATTCCTCATTTTCCTTGTATTTACGGGCTTTGTAGCCCTTTTGTAAAAAGCGACTTGGTGGCATAAATTAGTATAATTTGGCATATTTTTGCCACCAAAAGGTGTAAATTGAGGTGTAAATTAATTCATTTTACACCTCGGTATTTTCGGGGCGTATTAAATCACTCTCATTCTCTCAAGTTCATGCTTCGCATCTTCAAACCTCACGTGGGTATAGGTGTTAAGCGTAACACTTATATCAGCATGTCCCATAAGATACTGAAGCGTCTTTGGATTCATACCAGCTCTCGACATATTACTACAATACGTATGTCTACATACATGAGGTGTAATTTTGGGCATTTGGATCTTGTAGATTTTATTATATTTTTGAAGGATATGCTTGAAGTAATGCTCCCAATGAAGGGAATACATAATACTTCCGTCCTTATCAAAATATAAAAATCCAGATACACCATCCACCATTGGCTCAACTTTTAAGGCTTTACGATTTGCAATAATTATCTTAAAGCAATCCTCTACTTCCTTGGTCATAGGTAGAATACGCTCCCCACTTGTAGTCTTGGTATCCTCGATATAATATCCAATATTTGATCTCTTCTGAAGCTGATGATTCACGTTAATGGTATGATTCTTGAAATCAATATCTGAGAAGGTTAACCCACAAAATTCCGAAATACGAAGACCAGTCTTAAAAAGTATATAGATGCCTTCATAATATTTGCAGAAATAATTGTCTTCTTTAACAAACTTAAGGAACTTTCGCTCCTCATCTCTCGTAATTGCTTCACGCGTTACACTATCGTTCACCACCACATTCACAAGCATAAAATCAAATGGATTTTTACGAATGATATCATCATCTAAAGCTAGACGAAATGCAGGTCTTAACACTCCTCGAATCGTATGGATTGAGCTGTAACTCTTACCATCCTTCTTCTGAAGATGAATCAACCAGGTCTTAGCATCTGATATACGAACTGTACTGATGAATTTCTTGCCAAAAGGATCCTTCTTTAGCCAATTTATTACTGTTCGATATCCAGCCTCTGTAGTAGGTCTTACGCCAGTCTTAGTTGCAATATACTTCTCAACTAATTCTAAAACTGTCATATCGTCACCATTGGATGCAATCTGCTTAAATTGATTCGCCTGGATTTCCTTCTCTTTCTCACGAAGAGAAACATCTTTTCGCTTTCCATCTACCATTCTGTCATTGTGGTCTAATCTCCAGCTATAGACATATTTGACTTTCCCATCCTCATCATACTTAAAACGATACCGCCCATCTGGCATCTGCATTTCTCCATTGTGTAAAATACGTCCTCTTTTATCTCTCCTTTTTTCACTCATAATCATGTCTCCTTCCATTCTTCAAAATAAGAATGGCAGACATTACCTAACTGATATTATATCAGTCATAGTGTTTGTCTGCCATAGCAATTTAAATCAATGTGTTGTTATTTATACCGCATATGCTTCGTCAAGATATTCTTCAAAACGACGTCGTTTAATCTTAATATGACTGCCGATTTCTAATAAAAAGTCAGCGCCTTCATTTTCTGCCACAAGCTGGCGAAGTCTTTTCTCTCCAATTCCAAAATAATCTGCAGCTTCTTGAATTGATAAAGAATACTTCAACCAGATCGGTGTAGCAAGTTTCTTATAAATCGGAACAATTTTCTCCATATTGAGGATCCTCCCTTTTTTCTCTAAAATACAAAACTCTATTTCCGTGGAAACACACCTTGGAAACAGACTGGTTAAAAACTTAATTATTTCAAAATCCATTTATTCACATCTTTCTAAACCCCGCAAATATGCCTATTTGAAAGGACATTCCGTATCTGTCAGCTCTAATTGCAAAAATGTTGATGCTGTGTTTCCAGTTTCTGTTTCCACTTTGTGCAACCAACCTCGTTGCTTACCATAGCCTGGGATATTTCTTGGATTAGGATAAGCCTCCCACTCTTCCATCATGTTATTCATGATTTCACCGATTTCCCTAGAATCTCTAGCGGATGGCTTTCCAATCATATTCAAAGCTTCATTGTAAATCTGTTGAACACATACGATTTCTTTAGCAGACTTTTCTAACCAATCCTGAATCAATCCAGTCCATGTATCCTCTGCCATAAATGCTTGCTGATATTTCGCCAAATCCTTTTCTATATGCCTTGGCAATTTCATTTTTATATTTCCTTGCAGATATAGATGCATCATCTCCGCCCACATCTGCTCAATATAGGATCTTGATTCTACTTCGTTCTCAAGAATATGAACCTCGGCCTTAGTGGCATCACATTTAATTGGCAAGAATCTACGATTACCACTTCGATCTAGGGGCAAGAAATTCTGTACATTTGAAGTTCCAGCAAATACACATTGTCTAGGTCTATCTTCTGCCCTGGTGCCATAGGGAAGGCGGTAATTATCATATTGCTTACTTAGAAATGCTTTCGTGGCTTCATTGTATTTTGTGTTTAAGATTGCAAGCATTTCTGCTATTTCACAGATCCAATGCCCTGCTAAATGCTCATAAACCTTATCATCATCCATTCGCTTCAAATCATCGGTAAACCATAAGTCCAATGTCGCAAGGAATCGAATAAAGGTTGATTTGCCAGCACCCTGTCCACCTACAAGACAAAGCATATATTCAAATTTACATCCTGGTACAAATACTCTGTGAATGGCACCAAGCATAAATAATTTGATTGCCTCGTATTGATACTCCGTATTCTCTACTCCAAGAAAATGTGGCAAGGCATATCGTACTCGCTCCTTGCCATCCCACTTAAGAGATTTTAGATATTCTCGTATTGGATGATATTCATTTTCTGTTGCTACAATTTGCATCCCAGCACGAATTCTACGCTCGTTATTTAATCTGTAATTCTTTTCTAGATAATGAAGGATGTGGATTTCATCCTTATCTGTAATCTCACGCTTGTTTCTGCTCCAAGACATCGTTCCAAACAATTCAATTCGTTCTCTAAAAAGATTTTCTCTTATATTTCCAGCAAATACTGGATCATTTTTAAAGACAATCGTCACATTATCGATGGTGTTGTAAGGCCAACCTTTTTCAGATGTATCAAGCATATTCTTTATGTCCTCCACGGACAGCATCAAGTTTTCTTCCAAGTTTCTCTACCTCCTGTGTTAATTCATCCATTTCTTTTTCTAATTCTGCGGTTGAAATCTCAAACAGAACATAATCATATAGATACAACACATAATCCTTCCTATGCATTGCCCCAATATAAAAAGGATGCCAAGTGGCATCCTCTGAATCAGATGGTGTATATTCTCTTTCTGCTAATGCGATTGTACTCACAAGAGCACTTAGTGCTGATAATAAATCTCGCTTTTTCTCTGCAAAAACGACTCGATCTGATTTTACTTTTTTGACTATTTTTGTGGGTCGAATGCCATTGTTATTGTCATAAGACAGATTAAAACTATCGGCGATTTTCTTTGCTGCATTTAATAAACTTAGTCCATACAGTTTTGCTACGAAATTAATCCCATCACCATATTCTCCGCAAGCAAAGCACTTAAACCGCTCCTTTACGTTTAAGCTAGGATGATGATCATCGTGAAAAGGACATTTCATCATTCCATTACAACTTATATAAAAGCCTTCATTTGCAATAATCTGACGAGTTGTTAGATTTTCTTTAATTGCATCAAATACAGTCATCGTTCCACCTCCCTCTTTTTGCTCGGTTCATTCTTGGCCATGACATCATTCACAATCTTTTTTACTTTATTAAGTTCTTTCACCATAGAACGAATATCTTTCAGTTTGGCATATTCCATATCATAAGAAGCCTGAATCTCAGCTTTCTCATGGATCCATTTTCTTGGTGTAAGATCTGATATCCCATTTTCTTTTAGAATTCGTTTGGCAGTTCTAAATTTTATCAATTCTGCATGATACTGAGATTCTAAATCATCCTTTTTCTTCGTGAATTTCTGTTTTGAAACAAGTTGTTGAATCAGTAGCCCTTCTTCATACCAGGAGGCGTATTTGACGAATGCATCCAATTCTTTGATACGCTTTTCTTTCTGTTTCATAGAATCCGTAATGGTATGAAGTTTTTTATTGGATGTATCGATTACCATTTCTAAATTATCCACTGTGAAAATCTTATTTCCACTCAAGAAATTTGTTGTCTCCAACATCCCTTTTGCGTTTGTAATCTTAGCTTTTTTCCTACCACGATCATACGTGTCTGCAATCTTATTTCTGGCATCATAATACTGAATAACAATTTCCCCAAGAGATGGTTTCTTATATTCTTCCTTCAACGCATTCATCTCTATTTTCATTTCCTTAATCCATTCCACCAATTCAGAAATCTTGATGCCTAACTCTCGATGCATCCGATTGATTTCGTTGATCCAACGATTCAAACTACCCTTTCTTGTTGCAATTCCCCGTTGCTCCATTTGGCGAACTGACGGCCCTTCATGCACTTGTGCCAGCTTTTCGATACCCTGATCTGCATAGCTGCGATTATCTATGCTTGCCGAAATTTCTCGTACTTTAAAATACTCATTCACCATCTCGGCCCAAACTTTTCTCCAATCTTCTAATGTCTCTGGTCTTCCCCAATCTGTTGTTGGAACTGCATTAAACGCTTTCGTGCCATCAGGCTTTTGCTGAACTTCTCCGTTGTCATCCATGACATATTTACGACGTTGCTTTGCTCCCCATTCTCTGTCATTAGTAACCGGTCGAATCGGACAAAGCACATGAAAATGTGGATTTTGTACTCCACCGTCTTTTTCAGGAGCATGAATTGCTAAATCCGCAATCATTCCTCTTGCAACAAATTCCTTCGTTACAAACTCTCTGGCCAATGCAATATTTTCTTCCATCGACAGTTCATTCTGTAAGGCAATATCAAAACTATAGGCAAGTTGTGCTTGTGGATGTTTTTCGATTTGCTCCACTTCATTCCATAACGTTTTTCGATCCTTTAGTCGATCCGGAACATATTCTGGCACAAGAATCTCTGATTCGATTACACCCCCTTTATTGGTGTAATCTGCAACTTCTCCATAGTACTCATCTTCTAATTTCTCACCAGCTCGATACGCTGCTGAAGCGACAGCTGATTGACCAGCACCCCTTGAAACTCTGCTTACATGAAAATGATAAAGTGCCATTAGTTTAGCAACTCCCTTCTCACATGAGTGATTGCTTCCTTTAGCACCTGATGCAATTCATCTTTTACAATATAATGAAACACTTCGCTAATCTCTGGCTCTGATAGTTCCTTTAATTCCGGAAAATACTGTTCCAGGATTGCCCCTCGTATAATTAAACGATGTGCCCGTTCTTTTCTAGAAAAGCTTTCACGGTACTTTATCTTTTGCTCCAATCGTTCGATTCGATGCGTTGCCTGCTCAAGTTGCTTCTCTGCGGTTGACAAATCATTTCGATAGTCTGTAATTGTTTTCTTCATCCAAAACACCCCTTTCAAAAATAATAAAAAAATATGTTCGTCATCTCTCCGTATCAATTCCTGACAGGCAACCCTGTTCGGTGCTGTGTCGTTGTCCACTCTTGGCTCGCTCATATCATCGCGTAGCTTCCCTAAAATAGTATTTATACGGAATGCTCATTCAGTTGTCAGTGCCTTTCCACTACTTGATTCTGACAAAAAACGAAGCACATTCCGGTATATCCAAAAGGTAGGATTTTGATTCAAAAATAGAATTTTTCCACGATTATGGAAATTAATATTGAATCGAACATTTGTTTGTATTATGATTGATATGAATGAACTATAGAATGAATTGAGGGGAAGTAATTTATGAAATACAGATTATCAATACAGGAAAAATTGAAAGACTTGAGAATAGAAAGAAATTTGAAATTAGAAGAATTGGCAGATGCTACTGGACTATCCAGATCGGCTCTCGGCAGTTATGAAACCAATGAAGATAAGGATATCTCGCATACTGCGATTATTACATTGGCTGAATATTATAAAGTTTCTTGTGATTATCTTTTGGGATTTAGCGAGAATAGAGATCATAGAGATTCTGAGATTGCAGACTTGCATCTGGATGATAAAACGATAGAGATCTTAAGAAGCGGCAACCTGAACAATCGATTACTCTGTGAAATGATTAAGCATAAAGACTTTTGGAAATTGCTAAGTGATACAGAAATCTATATAGACAGTTTGGCCACTATGCAAATTCGAAATCTGAACGATTATGTGGCTACCATGCGAACCAAGATTCAAATGCGGAATCAAGTTTCCGACACAGAGCATTACATCAAAACCTTAAGAGCATCCGAAATTGAAGAAGACGATTATTTCAGCAGGCTAATTGGTGAAGACATTACTGCAATTGCAAAAGACCTGAAAGAGATTCACAAGAAAGATAAAGAAACAAGCGATGACCACTCTCCTCTATCTGAAGCGCTGGATATCATAGAAGAATTCGAGCAAGCCTCAGGAGCATTAAAAAAGACTCTTGTCGTTCTAGGCCGTCAATTAGATATGAACATCCCCAAAATGGATCCTTGTGACCTACAGGCATTTACGAATCTAATCGAAAAATATTCCAACATTTACAAACGCCAAATTGCTGGAAGAGGGAAATCAAAAAGGTAATAAAAAAAACTGCCAGGCTCAAATCAAAAAGTCCTGGCAGTCGTTATTTTGGGATAGCTACCTATGGTAGCGCAAGGGCACCGCCCCTGTTCGAAGCTGTGCTTCGCAAAGATTATCGTCGATTTCAAAATCGGCTGATAACGCGCTGATACATCCCTGTAAGGGTATGTATAGAAGTGCGCCCTTAGGTTCTAAGGGAATCCACCCAGCCTTTCTTGATTCTACAATATATACATAAAAAATAGGATTCTAATAATCGGAAGTCCCTACTTTTTAATACTGGTTCTATGTAAGTACTGCTCCATCAATGTTACCAAGTTAAAGTAATTTTTCTTCCTGACACGTCTTTAAATTCTCTAAAATCTGTTCTGCATTTTCACTCTATCATAGTGCCTTGCTTTTCGATTTCTTTCATTCTGAACTTCACAGTATTTATAATACTTGTCAAAATGATAACTCTTCTTTATCTCCGAAAACGTGTATTTAGCTTTTTCATTTTCTTCATTATGGATAGTTTAGCCTTGGTAACAATCCCAATAGATATTCAGTTTAGATAGTTCAGCATTGATATGATGACTGTTCTCTACGTCAAATCTGCAGTCATTGCGCTTCGGATTATATGCTCCATGCTTTCCAGCTCTTCCGTTGTGTCTAGCTCCGTCTCCTTCCTTTTTGGGCAAAAAAGACTAAGTAGGATTTATTCTTACTCAGTCTTCGAAGAAAGTAATAGTTTTTTAGTTTACTTCTGACATCATTTTAATTACACGATAATTAACTTCTGTATAGTATTTAAGTTCTGCATCATTCAAATCGTCTTCATCCCATGCTTCAAACTTCTTATCAACCTCAATTGCCTTTGTCATCATATCCGTATACTTAGTCAGAATCGTCAAATCCGTTGCATCTTCTCCATATTTCTTGAGTAAATCACAATAAGAAACATAGAATTCTTCATATTCATCCATTGCGTCTTTGAAGGAAGGTCTCATGCCATTCACAAGTTCTTCTGAAGTTGAGCTATCAACTGGCTTCTCTTCATTGATTTCGGATGCTTGTTCTAGACTTTCCTCTTTATTCTCAATTGTCACAGTCTCTTCGTTCGGCTCATCTGTAGTTGCTGGAGTAACTTCGTCGTCAGATGGCTCATCCAATCTTAAAAACATGGTATTGTTACCTTCGTATTCTAGATTTAGATAATAACCATCAGCATTATCTGCATAGTAATATGTATCACCTTTATTATAATCAACTGTAAATCCTGCATCTGCGCATGACTCAGCATATGCTACAAACTCATCTTGTGTGGTGTTAGCTACATAAATTACAAATCCATAATCGTGTTCCCATTCAATCTTACCCACATTCGATTTTGGTTGCGGAATAAGTTTTGCAATCTCGCTGTTTGGCCATTTGAACTCCTTCGCCTCAACAGGAGCATCTAATGAAATTTGCATATCCTCGCTACTTGAGTAATATGAAATATCAAGTTTATATCCTTCCGTATTGAAAGCATCATATCCATAGGTATCTGTATTAGCTTCTACGGTGTATCCCATTTCCTTGCATTTCTCAACATATTTGCTGTAGTCACTCTGAGATACTTTATCTAATGATGCAAAGAAAGAATCATCACTATTTGTAATAATACTACCAAACTTAGCTGCCGATTTTGGAATATTTGTTGCTATTCCAGTAGTTGGCCAGTCTAGCTTTTCCGATTTCTTAATATTACTTGCCATTGTAAAAGGAATAATCAAAATAAAAGCTAATACAGCGATTGCCATATGCAAAGCCTTTTTCTTCTCTATGATAATCTGCATTCTCATAAGCCATGAAGACAAAAATAAACCAGTTTGCAATAAAGCAATAAGACCAGCAAGAATATGTTTAGAACCAAAAGCAGTGAACATTGCTAACAAACAGATAACAGTAAAAGCAATAGTTACTTTGCTGAATTTACTATTCTTATATGATTCTCGTTCTTCATTGCTTTCTTTTCTTCGCTCCTTTTCATTTTCGTTTTTCATCTTTTCATACTCAACTTCTTTATAAGTATTACTTCGAATCTTTTCTACTGCAACTGCATCACTATCAACAATCATCTCCTTTGAACCACAAAAAGGACACACTAATTGCTGATTATTAGGATCTGATTCCATAATCCCATTACAATCTTTGCAACGAAGTTTCATTGTCTTTACTTCTGAATTTATCTGCTCTGGAGCAACACTTAATTTCTCACCACAGCTTGGACAAAATGCTGATTCGTCCGCAACTTCCTTTCCACATTTAGTACAATACATCTTAAAGCCTCCCTCTTCCTAGCCTTGTCGGCTTGTGCTTTAATTATTAAAAGAAAATTTTCTGATTTGATCAACCATTATTTTTATTTCGTTTTGGCCTTTCAAACTACCAACGAGATGTAGAACATCAAATCCTGTATCTTGACGATACTCCTTCATCCAATCCTGTACTCTTTCCATTTCGTTGATAGTATCTATTAAATCTCTACTCGGATTTGCTAATTCAATGCTATCAACTGTTCTACATTCCAGCAATTCAATTTCTTCAACAGGTGGTGTCTGTAAAAAGAAATAGCCAAGTGGTATATTTGCTTTTTACTAAAGTTTTCGATCTGATTGAAGGTAGGAGTCTTGGTGCCATCAAGCCATTGTTTAATATTATTCATAAGTTTAACACCAAGTTCACCTTCGTCAGTTTGACTTATCGCCCAATTTATAATTGCAGGCTGAATGTTTACATTAACAGCAGGCATAACCTCTACCTCCTTCCGTTAATTTAATAATAGCAGAAATATAGTTGAAACGCACTATCTTGAATAGATAATATCAGTATTTCACCTCTACAATTTTACAAATCTATTCATAATTATCAAATCGACCATTTCTCAAAAAATGTGTAGCAAACACTTTTTCTTCTCAGAAGTGGCAGTTATTCGAAAAATTCGAGTAACTGAATTTTCATACAATTCATCACTTCTAAATGTCTTTTCTAACTGATATGTGACAGCCATTCTTAATAATCCAATTTCTCTACAAGACTGATTTAAAACATCATAATGTACTACTATTTTTTCTCATTCTCAGTCGTCCTTTATTTAAACTGTCGCATATCTCTTTATCTTTTACATCAAAATATTTTCAGGTAACATCCGCCATTCGGTATAAAAAAGGTGTAAATTCAGTCTTCTCATCGCCACAACCCCAGTATTTATGCGGGTTTCATCACTAGTCTCGGATGTTGCCGTGGCAGACGAAAAGCACGCTAATTGGTTTCATGATTTGCTCCTTTATGCCTTGAAACGCCCTGTTTTGTAAGGCGTCCTGGCGTTTTCTCTTTTTATGGTCACAGGCAGGAACGCTGCAAATTATAGCAAAATTCAGCAAGATACGGCTACCTGTTAGTAGTAAAATTAGTAGTAAAACGAAAATTCCTACTACTAAGGATTTTGATCGACTTATCCCAGATTCTGTTTATAGAGCATCTTGTGCTGATACATTTCCTCGTCTGCTTTGCGAATCAGTTCTTCATGCGAAAGCTGCTCCCTATCATATTCTGAAAAACCAAAACTAAAACTGATCTCAACATCCTGCAACGCTTCCGGTTTCTCATCATTAACATGTGCTAATAAGGAAGTCATTAATTCCTTGACATCCTCCAGCGCCATCTCCTTATACACAATTAAGAACTCATCTCCACCCATTCTGATCATTCTATGAACAGGATCGATGTGTTGTCGCAGATGATTCGCAACATGGCAGATCAACTGATCTCCAACTGTATGTCCCTTCGTGTCATTCACATGTTTCAAATGATTGATATCAACGTATCCTACGATCAGGCGGGTGTTTGCTTTTCTTTGACTTTTTAGCTCACTTTGCAAATGCAACAGACCTGCTCTACGGTTGAGGACACCTGTCATTTCATCTTTATTGGCAAAATCTTCCAGATCAAGTATTTCTTTCTTTTGCAAAACAGTTTTTGTGACAAGAAATGCTCCAATAGAAATTATTACAAAAGAAATTGTAATTACCACCCACGGAATTATTAAACTATCTTTCATTGGACCTTTTTTTAATATGAATATCACTACATCGACTAACATTAACCAAATCAAGAGCAACCCCAAGCAAAAGGTAAAATAATTAATTCCCTTATTATACTTATTCCAAATAGTATCTCTGAATTCAAATAATTTTTTCCCAATTAATTTTGAAACAATAATATATGTCAACACACTAAACACCGATAAGACTACCTGTGGAAATATGCTTTGTTCAAACTGTTCTACTGTTATATGATTTGGTGTGCAATAAAATAAAAAAAGTGCTATCTGTGCTAATACAGTATTAAATATCATGAAAATGTATTCAAATAGTAAAAAAAACACATTTCTTTTTACCATTACTTTCATAATTAATAAATAGAATAAAATTGATAATATAGAACACATTCCTTTACTAATTGGCATTATATATTCCAAGCATAAAATGACAGTAATAAAAAATAAAATCATACCGTTAATATTCTGTTGGATTTCCTTTTTACCTGTAACGGAACCCAGCTTGATATTGTAATAAGTCATTGCACCATAAATCCCTATATTATTTATTATTATTCCCAGCATTTTATTCTATCCTTATTTTTATATTTTTTATAATCCTGCACTTTTTAAGCACAAATTACCCTTTCATCATACAATAAAAAAAGGTGTCCCGCAATGCAGAACACCTCGTCAAACTGTATTAAATTGCCTTAAACATTTTCTGCGATACTGGTTTGGCATCTGTCTTCTTCTCTATTTCTGCCTGCGCCTTTCTGAACTCCTCCATTCGCCTAAGTTCTTCCTCCACATCATCATAATTTATGTGTGTGTACACATTCATCGTAACTGATATATCTGAATGTCCCATAAGGTACTGTAGTGTCTTGGGGTTCATTCCAGCTTTTGCTTGATTGCTACAATAGGTGTGCCTGCATACATGTGGCGTGACATTCGGCATCTGCACCTTATAAATATCAATGTACCTGCCAACCTCCACATTGTCTGTTTTATATATTCCTATACAAACTTAATAGTTCACATCAACATGTAAGTAATTCATTCCACGTTTTACTTGCTTTGATTTTTTTTGCATAAATCAGTATACTTCAGTATCTTTTTAAACATCCCATAAACTATCAATTTTATTTTTCAATTCACCAGTTATCATTTTATTCGTCCTCTCTGTTCCATGTATAGGAAGTGTAGCGTCCGCCACCTATTTTTATGATTTCACCACTTTTTACTAAATCATTTAATGCTCTTTGTACTGTCACCTGACTAATATCAGGACATTTTGTCATAATCTCTGTCTTTGTTATCTTCCCCATTGTTTCTTTAATAACTTCTCTTATTCTGCCCGGTTTAGACAAACCGCTTGTTGTAAGTAATTTTACTCTGGAAGAGAAATCCCGATACGCATTTACAATGGTTCCTAATGTATATCTTACAAATGGAGCATAATCGCTTTCATTTTCATGCCAAGCTATAGAACTAGCCTGTAAAGCTTCGTAATATGTCTCTTTTGATAATTCAACCAGTTTTTCGATACTGATATATTTTCCAACAATATATCCAGAACGATATAAAAGTAATAACGTAAGTAAGCGGCTCATTCGTCCATTTCCATCATTAAATGGATGAATACATAAAAAATCAATTACAAACATTGGTATAATAAGTAATGGATCGACCAAATCATTATTCTTTATCACATCATCAAATGCCTGGCAAAGTTTTTCTATAGATTCTGGTGTTTCCCATGAAGCAACCGGTTCAAACCTTACTCTTTTATTTCCCTGACTGTCCATTTCAGCAATGACATTATCAGCATTTTTATAACGCCCTCCACTTTCTATTCCACTGAACTTATATAAATCTCTATGCAATTGTAAGATGATAGCAGGCTTGATCGGTATATGCTCATAGCTATCGTGGATTGTATTGAGTACATCCCTATATCCAGCTATTTCTAATTCATTCCTGGTTGTTGGCGTAGTTTTTGCCTGGACGATTTTTTTCAATCGTTCATCTGAAGTATAAATACCTTCTATTCTATTAGAAGCTTCGACACTCTGTATCTTAGCTATTTCAACTAATTCTGTTAATTCATCAGCATACGACTCAATAAATAAAGTCTGTTCACCTTTGAATTCATGTATTTTAGAAAGCAATGACACAATATCCGGCGTCAGCAAATCTTTCCATTTTTTACTATAATCGTAATCACGCATTTTAATTACCTCATTCAAATTTTAATTTTATCATTTTTGCAATTTTGATCTAATTGAATTATATGATTCATTTTTACCATTGTAAATAGCCAATTTAATCATCTTTCTTCAAATGATCAAATTGGCTATCTGTGATGGTCAAATTAACTATTCATTTTTTCTCTATTACATATATATATTCCAGGTAACATCCGCCATTCGGTATAAAAAAGGTGTAAATTCACTTTCGTCATCTCTACAAATCCAGTATTTATGCGGTTTCCCTCACTCGTCTTGGATGTTGCCATGGCAGACGAAAAGTATTTTTATCATCCTTACTAACTCCTTTAAATGTTTTAAACTCATACAAAATTTTAATGAATGAAACCCTTCCGAAAAGTCATATTTGTTACCTTCATCATACAATAAAAAAAGGTGTCCCGCAATGCAGAACACCTCGTAAACCGTATAATGAAGCCTTAATTACTATCGCTTTTTAACAGGACAACAAACTTCTGTTACAAATTCATCTGGATTACGTGTTTCATTTGGGCTGACATGATAGATGTCCATCATTGGACCCATGAACTCGTATCCATTTTCGGCCACCCATGCCGCAAGGTTACTATACACACCAGTAAACTGACTATAAGAACCGTGAAATGTTGAGCTTACTACCCTCACCGTTGCTTCCTTTTTAAATTTGACATTTTCAGTGTCTTGATAGGTACCCTTTACTTCCAATTGCACTTCCACATCAACGTCATTTTCTTTATATTCCTTATCATGTAAAATTGCCATGGCGGGACCACATGGGACCATACCCAATGCTGCTGTTTCGCTAAACATAATATGCCAAAGTTTGCCTTCTTCTTCATACTTTGGAATAATCTGCCTTACACTTGCTACAAATTTATCTGGTAAATCCTTAATCACACAATCATATTTCATACTTTTACCCTTTCTCAGCCTTTTAATTGCCGTTTCCAGGAGATGTATGCGTTGATTTAGGGTCTCTGACTCTTCTAAAAGCTGTGCCTTATGCACCTTAAAAATCTGTTCTAACTCTGATGCATTATTTTCAGCTTTTAATATCTCACTTATGGCCGCAACTCCAAACCCCATATCTTTCAATGCATTGATTTTCCCAATTTCAATGAGCTGATGTTCACTATAGTAGCGATAACCAGTAAATTCATCTACCATAACTGGTTTCATCAGATTGGCATCGTCATAATATCTTAGCATACGGATACTTATCCTGGATAATCTTGAAAAATCTCCTATTTTTAACATTTCTAACCTCCATGGAAAGTGTATTACATTTGAGCTCAATATCATAATAATGCCTTACACTGTGTCAGAGTCAATAATAAAACAAACAAAAAATAAAATAACCTCGTTTCCGAGGTTATCCGAACAACACATCACCACTTTTAAAATCAAATCCAGGATGATGATCAAATTTTACTGCACCTACCGAAGCCTTACCTTTGACCGCCTTTGAAATCATTGCAGTTCCTTCATTTCCAAATCCTGCACACAGTTCAACAGCTCCAACTCCTGCATCAACTAGTTCTTTCGCTACATTAACGCCTTCTTCATAGTTCTTTACACCAACAATGTTCAAAACCAAAGCCGGTGTTTCTATGACCGCTCTATGTACCTCTTTTTCTGTTTCTGGTGCCACAAATATAAATGCTGCTTTTACCTTCATTTTCAATAAATTCCTTTCTTTTTGTTGATATAAAAATACTATCATACAAAAATAAAGAAAACTTGTAAGATATTGCTCTTAATGTTGTTCAAAGTTTTTCTTAAAATCTTTCATTGTAATGCCCATTTGCTTTTTAAAAAGATTGCAAAGATAACTTTGATCGGAGAAATTTAAATCTGCCGCCAAATTGGTTTCCTTACTATTCTCCTTTAATGCCTGTTTAACAGCATATATTTTACACTGAATATAGAACTGATTAGGTGTGACACCAACCTTTTTCTTAAAATTACGAATTAGATAGAATTTTGATACATACACAGCTTCTGCAACTTCTTTCAGACAAAATGCATCATGAATGTGGCTTCGAATGTACTCTTTTGCCCGTTCTATATAATCAACCGAAATATCTGCCTTGTTATAAGTCATGATTGGTGTAAAAAGATCAAGAATTCCCTCCATAAAGTATGTTGAAGATACTTTCCCAAGATATTCATTACAAAGTCCGACTATGCTTTCACCACTGATTTCCTCTGGAAAGTACTTCATAAACTGATACTTCATCATGCAATCTCTATGTCTTTGTTTCAGACATACCGTTATATATTCGTATCGCTCCAGTGCTGTAATCATAACACCAACATTGGACGGTATTATATAAACCATACCCTTCGTCAGTGTTTTTTCTTGATCTCCTATTCTAAAGGACACCCTCCCGCTCCTCACAACACCAAAACAAAAGCTCTCATGCGAATGAAGTGGAAACGTATGACTGCTTTGTGCTCTTAGTATTTCTATATGATCTCTTTCATACATCTTAATATCATTTTTCATATTCACAACAATATTATCCCAAAGTTAAAACTTCCATACTTAGAAACATTTTTCTTTATGTTCCTGTTTGCAATTTCCAAGTTTTGTACACTTATAACACACTTCATTACTGCATCTGCCTTCTTTAAAAAATATTTCAATATTCGAGCACGTCGTATCAGCAATATTTGTTAATGCTTCCTTTGTCAGAAATGCCTGATGTGATGTCACAATTACATTCGGCATTGAAATAAGCCGTGCAAGTGTATCATCTGCAACAATATGGCCTGAAAAATCATGGAAAAATACGTCTGATTCTTCTTCGTATACATCAAGACAGGCGGCTCCAATCTGTCTTATTTTAATTCCTTCTAAAAGTGCTTCCGAATCAATGAGTGCACCTCTTGATGTATTTAAAAGGACAACTCCTTTTTTCATTTTTTTAATCGTATCTGAATTTACCATATGTTTATTTTCGTCTGTCAGCGGGCAATGAAATGATATAATATCACTCCTCTCCCATAACTCTTCCAAGGTCACATATGTGATGCCACTATCTTGTGCCGGAAATTTATCATACGCAATCACATGCATTCCAAATCCACGACAAATATCGATAAAAATTCGTCCGATTTTTCCAGTTCCAACCACGCCAATTGTTTTTCCGTGTAGGTCAAATCCCGTCAGTCCGTTTAAACTGAAATTAAAATCTTTTGTCCGTATATATGCCTTATGAATTCTCCGGATAGAAGTCAGCAATAATGCCATTGCATGTTCTGCAACTGCATATGGCGAATAAGCAGGTACATTAACAATGTGTATTTTGCCAAATGCATATTCAATATCAACATTGTTATATCCAGCACATCGTAGTGCTATTAGTTTTACACCACTTTGAATAAGCCCGTCAATTACCTCCTTGTTCACTTCATCATTCACAAAAATACAAACAACATCACTTCCCGCTGCCAGTTTGTATGTGTCTTCTGAGAGTTTTGTGTCGAAGAATTTAATCTCAAACATATCGTCTGTATTTGCAAGATTAAATGAATCTTTATCGTACTCTTTTGCATCAAAAAATGAGATCCTGATTTTTTCTTCCATTTTTATACCTCCTATATTTTCAAGCTGTCGACATTTGTCTTTATTCTTATATATTACTTAAACTCTTATAAAAAACATCATTTATGCTATCATATAAAAAGCCTGCAGCATTTAATGTGTTTCTGGAGTTTTTATTATTTAAATCAGGCTGTACAATGATATTTTCAGCCTTGGTATGCGTCCGAATTTCTTCTTCAAGCTTTAATATGATTTGGGTTCCATAACCCTTTCCCAAATAATCACTTTCTCCTATCATATAATCTATACTAAAGGCATTCTCTACCTTCATGGTTCCATGCCATATTTCATTACCAAATGCATAATCATAAAATTGACAAAATCCTATGGCTTTCCCTTCCAGTTCCACAATAAAATGCTTCACAAAAAGAAAGTCAGTTTCTCGTTTTATGACTTCGTTTAACCATTCTTCTGGTTGTGTATACCACTTTTTGACATGTTCTTGATATAACCAGGTTTCAAATAATTCTATATCGTTGTCTTCAAATTTCCTTAACCTGATCTGATTCATGCTACAGTGCCCCTCTCGCTATACTATTTGCGTGAACTACAGTTGAATCATAAAGTTTCACATTGCAATTCTCCTGCGATAGTAAAAGTCCAATTTCTGTACACCCTAATATGATTGCTTCTGCACCATTCGCAACAAGTGTTTCAATAATTCTAACATATTCATCTCTTGAATGATCATTTATCACACCAATACATAATTCATCGAATATAATGCGATTTACAATCTCTATATCTTTATCATTTGGTATCGCAACTTCTAAACCTCGCGATATAAGTCGTTCTTTATAAAATTCCTGTGTCATGGTATACCTGGTACCAAGAAGTCCAACTTTTTTAATACCATCATCACATAACACATCTGCTATCGCATCTGCAATGTGAAGAATCGGAATGTTGATTTGATCTTGGATGATCGGTGCAACTTTATGCATTGTATTTGTGCAGATTCCTATAAAATCGGCGCCAGCAGACTCTAATCTTTTTGCAATGTCTGTAAGCATTTCGCTGATTCTATACCAGTCATTTACCGAAAGACATTGTTCAAATTCCGAAAAGTCCACACTATACATAAGAATTTTTGCCGAATGAAGTCCTCCTAGTTTATCTTTCACCACTTCATTTATTATTTTATAATATGGAATTGTGCTCTCCCAACTCATACCACCAATCAATCCAATTGTTTTCATTCCTCTATCCTCCTGAGATTCTGGCTATTTTCGATTTTAATCTATAATCTTTTTCTATACATACGTGAAGGTTTTGTTTCCCCATCACAATGAACTTCACATAATAACTCCCATCCATATCTCTCATAGAACCCAGCATGAGCAGTAACCAAATATATCATTTTAATTTCATTTTGCATCATATCATTACATACAGTTTCCAGAAGTTTTCCCGCCAGCCCCTGACATCTATACTCTTCTTCAACATACACCGCGCAAATGTTTGGTGTCAAATCCTTTCTGTCATGAAAATCATTTTCTATAACACCAATTCCTCCAATAATCTGACTGCCTTCTACTGCAACATACCATGCCGGGACAACTGATTCACCCCGAAAAGATTCCTCCATACTATCAAGGTACGCCTTCGTTGGAATATTCCATTTTTTATGAAACCACTCAGCTGCCGTATTTTTTAGTCTCGTGTTCTCTTTAATTTTGATGATAGAATAATTCATATGACTGAACCCTCTTTCTTATTATCTTACTATTCATGTAACACTCTTTCCCGTTCTAACGCCTCTTTTTTTCCGTGAATTCGACCAAGTGCGTACATTAAAAGTGTCCCACATAATAAATTAATCCACCCAATATTTATATAATTAAAAGTATTTGCCAGACCAATAATTAAGTTCGCCATTCCAATGATTAAAAGCATTCTCCCAATTCGGTCGAGATGCTTTATTTTAGAATCAAGGTCTGAGAAAATATCAAACGGGCCATCTTCCACCTTCTTTCTAAAATAAATCCATTGCACCATACGTCCAACATATTCAGCTCCCGTTTCCTTCATAAAGCTAACGTATTCATTCACAGCATGATTCATTTCCATACGAATCGTATATTCTTCTGGCAAACGCTTAATAAAATAGTATTTACAAAATCCGACTCCCTCTAAAACCCATCCAATACCTGCCATTTCATTCAACCACATTTCTTCCTTTTGAAAATCCCATACCCAGAACCACTTATATACTGTTTTGTGTTCAGACATGATACCCCTCCTTCATTACAGCCTCACCATTAGTGATCATCTGTTTTAATCTTATTAATTCATTTCTCAAAATAATTTGACCTTCTTCTGTTAATTTATACTCCTTTTTTCTGCTTCCATCTTCTATAGGAAGCTGTATGATCCAGCCCTTTTCACACATATTACTGAGTGCACCATACAATGTTCCTGCTGCAAGCCTCACTCTTCCACCAGATAACGCCTCGGTACGTTGCATAATTCCGTATCCATGTTGCGGCGTGTATAGTGATAAAAGGATATAATATGTTGTTTCTGTAAGTGCAATATTATCATTCATCATTTTTATCTCCTTGTATTTATCAGAAATATATCGTAATACGTTATATCGCTTATCTTTATATTGATTTGAATTATATCGTCAAGCGATATATATGTCAATACCCTAAAATAATTCAAATAAAAAAACTTGCCAACCAGCAAGTTCTCTCATTACGTTACTCTATTCTATTTTTACAGATATCAAGCCAGCAACATCCTATACACACCTGTTCAATCTTACCCAAATCAAGAATTTTACTTTTTACTTTTTCTCGATAATCACTCCAGTTCAATTCCTGATTTTCTGAAAATCCACACACACTTAAACAGATCTCGTCATAATTATTAACCTTTTGTCCCGACACGCATTCACCACAATGATTATGTGGGCACTTAGCACAGATCACATCGGCTTTACAAACAAGTCTGATGATTGGATTATTTAACTCCAACACTTGAATTATCTGTACCATATTTGCTACAAATTCTTCACTGTATCCTTTCCCTTCAAATTTCCCAATGCACATCCCATGGTGGGGTCTTATTTCTATCATAACTATCTCCCTAACGAATAATTTCCTTATCAAATAATATCACAGCCCACTACACAATTCTATTATTTATAAGTTTCACTTCATATAAGCGAAGATAAAAAAAAGACAGCCCGAAGGCTGTCATAAAACATCTACAACTAATTGATACAAATATTCAATGGATTGTTCTACAAAAGAATAATTCTAACATCAATCATTCAGGTATTTTTTATTCGCAAATTAAGCTTTGCAAACATTAACAGCTTTTAATTTTCTGCTGTCTTTAGGATCAGTTTCAACATCAAATGTTACTCTCTGTCCATCTTCAAGGCTTTTAAAGCCGTCTGTTACGATTGCTGAAAAATGTACAAATACATCTTCTCCGCCGTTATCGTTTGTGATAAATCCAAATCCTTTTTGTGCATTAAACCATTTTACTGTACCGTTATTCATTTCAGTACCTCCATTATAATATTTTGTATCAATATGTAACAAAAAAACCGGTCATACTTGCAAATCCTCAAACTACTTGCAACTACGGCCAGCCTCAATTTCAGATTGAATACTAATATACATTAACATGCCTTTTAGTAAATGTCAAGCATTTCTAAAAATATATTATATTTTTCTGATTTTTATTTGTCTGCTTCAGTAAAAGCCAGTTCCATTGCCTCTTTTGCATGTTCTAATGAAACGTTACAAGCAATAGAATATTCCGCATTTAACAGTTTCTTGACACGCTGTAGACATCTTTCATCCGTCATGTTTAAATGCTTTCCTGCTGCTTCTCTTCTATCAGATTCCAAAAGGATACCTTTCATCATCAATAAGCATTTCCAGAAATTACAAGACTGCATGATAGCAGTATATTCACGTTCTCTTACTTTATCATTGCTATGATAAATTCCTTCTTCGTTTTTTAAATTGTACAGATCCTGGATTGCTTCTTCTTTTGTGATTGTTGGTCGAAGAACAGTATCTCCATTACTGATTTTGACATAAATCTTACCACCTTGTTCATAAAATGGGCGAATCTGATAGTAAGTTTCTTCACTTGAAACGAAATCAGGGATTCCAATATCCTCAATCTTGCATACACCATTGCTTTTATATACAACAACATCATTAATCTGATACATATTACTACCCTGACTTTCTGTGCTTTTAACAGTAAAAATTCAACCTATGATAAGAAATAGAATCTTAGCAGAAACATAGGTTATATCTATTATAGCACACTTTTGCCAGAAACTGGCAGTTTTTGGGAATTATTTCTTTTCTGTTGGATTGTCAACTCAAATCATACCAGTTTTTGTACTTCTTCTTTCCATCAAAACTACATTACGCCAAATTCCATCTTTATCCTGTCCAATCAATTCACGATACCCTATAATTCTAAATCCATTCTTTTTGTGAAGCGAAATACTTGCTTGATTCTCCTCAATAATTCCAGACTGTAGAGTCCAGATTCCCAAATCTTCTGATTTACGAATCACTTCAGCCAATAAAAGTGTTCCTATTCCCTTTGCTCTATACTTTTCTTTAATATATACGCTGATTTCAGCAACCCCTCTATATACACACCTACCACTTACAGGTGTCAGCGCAATCCATCCGACAACCAGGTTTTTAGAGTTGATCGCTACAAATCTGCAGTCTGCAAGATGCTCTTGATCCCATTCCTCGCTTGTGGGCGCATTCGTCTGAAATGTTGAAATACCGGATGAAATACCTTCCAGATAAATTTCCAGAATCTCTTCTATATCATCTTTTCTTGCTTCCCTGATTTCCATATAAATACCTCCTCAACAATTATAATGATTGCTATTATAATACAGGAGTTTTATATTTGCAATATGCAACTATTTCTTTTTGCAAATATTATACTTTTCAAATATATCATTCTACAAATATTTCATCACACATATTGTTTCATTTTATTATTTTTGTTACTATAGACTCAGTACATATCATCTGCAGTCATTTAACACTGTCACTATTTTATAATTGGAGGCTTTTATGAATCAAACAGACACACCCAAAGTACATAATGCATCCCTGTTTAGAGAGAAAATAAGACAATTAGAGAAAAATCTTGGTATGCTATCACAGTATCACTGTGGTTCCTGTGAGCCTGTAACGCTTTCACAGTGTCATGCACTGGTTGAAATTGGTAGAAATAATTCATTATCTTTAAAACAGCTTTCAGAAATATTATTACTGGATGCAAGTACAACGAGCCGTGTTGTAGATCAACTGGTAAAAAAAGGGTATGTACTTCGTAATTCTTCAAAAATAGACAGAAGAGGTATCGAGATTACACTTACAAATCAGGGAAATGACTACTATACATCCATTGAATCCGAGATGAACCAGCTTTTTTTAGATCGTTTCAATAAAATTCCTGCAGAATCCAGAGAAGTTGTTATGCAATCAATCGAACTTCTAATTACAGCATTTTCTTAACTATACTCATTTCTGATTTTTATATGAAAAATTCAGACCTGAATCAGTCTTCCAACTGCAACATCCGAAATCTTAATCTCTTGATCAATTAGTGCTTTTGCTCTAAACGAAACACAATGGGATGGATATAATTTGTGGATATGATTTTCTTTAAAATATTGAATTGTGCCAAACAGCTTTTCTGATTCTTTAAATATATGGAATCCTCCCAGGATCCCTATAATTCTTTCACATTCTGTGATTTTTTTTGCATATTCTGATATATTACAGATTCCACTATGAGAACATCCCGTTATGATAAAAACACCCTCATCTGTTTTATATGCAAGAGCTGTATCTTCTAAAAGCTGATCCGGAATCCACTTTGTATCTCTCTCACATTCACCAATCGGTTCTCTTTTTTCGAATGTAAAATATTCCGGTATCTCCCCTAAGAAAAATAAATTTTCAGTAAGTCTAATTGGTTCTCTTGACAATTCAACTCTGACAACATCACTTAGCTGTGACAATGTCATAGGGCTGCCTATCGGTTCTCCTTCAAATCGTTTCTTGTAAAAGCAATCTGGATGTGCGATTAGTTTACATCCAGACAAATCACATTGTTCTGCTAAATGTACTAAGCCTCCGGTATGATCATTATGCCCATGCGACAACACAATCAAATCCAACATGTTCAAGTCAATCTTCATCTTATCTGCATTTTTCAGAAGCACATCAGAATACCCGCAATCAAATAATATCCGCTTTCCATCTACCTCCAGATAAAAGCATGCTGCTGGTTCTCCAAGGTAATATTGATCAATAAAAGTATTGTTGTCTACAACCACTCTGATATCCATATACTTTTCCTTCCCATTGGTTTTAAGATGGTTTATCTCTTTTGGCTGATTCCTTTTGGATTTGAATGGCTACTTCAAGCATCTGACTTGAAACTGTTCCTTCCTCAAAAGAAGAAAGCAGTGTTTTTTGCATATTATCAAACACAGACTCACTTACCAATCGATTCAATTTTGAAAATCGTGGTACGAGTTCATAAAAAGAATAGCCCTTGTCAAACAGACTCTTTCCGGTCTCTTCATATTCTTTATCAAATGTGGCAATCATCTGCATTGCCAGTTTCAACTCCCCTGTGACGTCAGATGCTTCCATTAAAACATCAGGACGGTTCTTCAACACTTCAATAAAATAATTTTTTGCGCCCTGCAGATCTCTGTTCTGAAAAAAACCAGATAATTGTTCTTTTAGATCTACCGTCTCCGTTTTTTCTGCAGTCATTCCAATCTTACATTCATATACTTTTAGCTGGTTATGCTCGATCCAAATCATTAGTAAAAATTCAGAAATAAAACCAAATACCCTCTTATGGTAATCATCATAATCTGTGAGATCTATTCTATGTTCTATTTCAAATAAAATCGTAAAAAGCCACGCAGAATACCGGTCAAATAATTCCTTGTTCGTGATTATTATATTTCCAAAATATGTGTGGTTCTGATGAACTCTTTCTAAAACCAAGTCATAATATTCTGGATATTTTTCCCGAATTACATCCAGTGTCATATCTAAGTCTTTTCTATAATGATTCGCAGCATATCCATCGTAGTAACTAAAATTAAGAGTAAGTTTTTTTGTAGTGATCAGGTCATACTCTTTTAAAATCGCTTCATACTCAACTTCATTCATTATGACATCATTGTCATTAACCGGGTATCTTCTGTAGTGACATATTCCTACATAATCAGAGGTTCTTATATTTTTCCAGATCCAGTACATCCCTGTCAGTTCACAATATGATTTGTTTTTTTCAGAGATATGATCTCCTGTATGATCTCCTATATATCCAAGATCTTCCGAAAGAGCCCTGCCCACCTGTAGCAGTATGTATACAGGATCACTGGGAACCGCAAATGATTTGTGCGTAATTGTAAATACTTTTACAGACATGAAGCATCCTCCATAACTCAATTTCCGTTCAATATAGCATTATAAAATCTGCTTTGCATTTTGAAATCTCTCGTAAAACTGATCGTAGAAATCTTTTTCTTTTGTATAAGGTGTTTGGAAAAAAGTCTTCAATAAAAACAGATTATTATCTCTTATTTGATCTGTGGAAGGTTCGTTTCCGAATTTCTTCTGAAATTCCTGGATCATAGTATGCCAGTCAAGGACGAACTGTTCATATTTTTTTAAATCTGGTATCCCAATCCACTTTTTGACTTTGATTTTAGTTCGATTATTCTTCATGCATTCCTGTGTCTGTAAAAAATATTGAAACGAATGATTCTCGTAAACTCTTCCCAACGGGAAAAGTCGACAGATTCCCGGACGAAACGAATGAATACTACATCTTCCATTTTCATTCAAAAAATTACATTTTGGTACATCTTTTAACTTATCTTCCTGATTCTGATACATCTGTGACATAACAGTCGCCTGTGCCCTCTTACTCATTACAAGATTCGGCAAAATAAGACCATCAACCAGATTCAGCTCTATTTTACCCTGAAGCAACTGATCAAAGCTTTGTCCCAGACCAGCTGACAGCATAGCAATATCATATGGATCTAAAATGATTGAAGATCCCATATCGCAACAGCATTCAAAACATCCCTTACAGTCATTACAATCAGCTTTAACAAGATCGTTTGCACTATATCTTTTCCCATCTGAAATTTCATCAAGATTTACTTCTCTAATCATTTCGAATCTCCTTTTATATAAGTCGATTCTATTATAGCACAGTCTCCTTAGTCATCAAAGGCTGCATAAAATGTGTTTACAATTCTTCCGTTGATTCCAAAAAACTCTTTCTCCGAAAAGAATACTAGTAAAAATACAAAAAAATAACTACCACCTAAGTTGTAGTTATTCCTGAGTTATCAGTTATTATTTCCGCTGACAAGATGATATTTTTTAACGCTTCCTACAATCAATGCACCTACCATACCAATTACCAGCCCCGTTATCAGTCCTGAAATTAATAAAAAAGGTAAATAATATATCATAAGTATATTGTTTACTACAAGAATTGCAATGAAGACCTGACCAATATTATGTGCAACTCCACCTGCAATACTGACTCCTGTCAGACTGAACTTACCGATCTGTTTCATTAAAATCATACAAAAACAGCTAAGAATACCACCAGCAAAACTAAAAAGAAGCGTAGAAGGGCTTCCAAATGTAAAACTGACCAAAAGAATTCTAATGAGCGAGAGAACAAATGCTTCTTTTTCACCCATGACGTAAAGACCAGTAATTACTACAAGGTTTGCAAGCCCAAGTTTGATTCCCGGTACTGGAACCGGTATTGGAATCAGACTTTCTAAATAACTTAAAATAAATGCCAATGCAATCAACACACCAAATATCGTAATTTTCTTTGTTTTCATAATTATATCCTTAATTACTTTGCAATGATATCAACAGTATTTTCTTCTCCCCCGATAATCTCTACTACAACTTTGTGAGGAAGACACACGATTGTTTCATGGTTATAATGAATTTTATTGTGTTTGACACACAATTTGTCGGGACAGTCTGCATCAGTCATCCAGACATACCCATCTTGTATGACGACCTCATTGTAATCCCCATTTTCCTGTTCGATCTTTATTGTATTATTCTGTTCAAGTTCTATCTGCTGGTAAATTTTGCCATTCACTGTAATGACTACAGCACTTCCTTCTTTTTTATTTAAAAAGAAAAAACCTAAGCTGACCAATGCAATCAACAATACAATTCCTGTCATAATCACGTCATTTCGTTTCAACATTTTACACCCACTACTTCCTGATATATGCTTCAAAACCCGAACTATATTCATAGGTTCCATCATTTAAAATCCAGAATGCTTCTGTGTCTTCAAGCGATTCAATCAAGTTTTTACCTTCTTCAAGTGTCATGTTAAATATCGAAGTAGATAGCGCATCTGCCATTCCACTATCTTTGCATACAATAGAAACTGATTGAAAAAGTTCAGAAGGCATCAACGTTTCAGGATCAATAATATGGTGGTATCTCTTTCCATCAACTGTATAATATCTCTCATAGACTCCACTTGTTACAAGAGACATATCTTCAAGTTGTAATATATGAACCGTAGTCTGTGCACTTTCCTGATCTGGATTCTGGATTCCAACGCTCCAAGGTTTAGTACCTGCTTCATCAAATTTGGTTCCTATAGTACGTACATTTCCCCCTACGGAGATCATTCCATTCGTAAATCCTTGTTCTTCTATATATTTAGCAGTCATTTCTGTCGCATATCCTTTTGCAATCGCACCCACATCCAGTCGCATAAGTGGATCTTCAAGATACACCGTAGACGCTTCTTTGTCTATTTTTACTTTACTAATATCGGTATGTTTGACCATTCCCTGAAGTTCATTCATTGAAGGAAGCTTCGCAGAAATTGGATCATCAATACCTTTTGTTCTATAATCATGCCATATAGATAACACTGCGCCAAATGCAACATTTACATTATCATTTGTCATTTGATCCATCTGAATAGAAAACTCTAACAAATCAATAATCTTTTGATTGACTTTAACAGGCTTGATTCCGGCATTATCATTGATCGTTTTAATATTGTTTACACCATCATAATCATTATAAATGTCATAGAGCTGATGATATTCTTCAAGTCGATTATAAATCAACTGAGAATAATCAGTAAAAGTTTTTTCATCAGGTGCATACCCGACAATTGTTGTAACCGTATCAAAAAGTTCTAGAAAAGAAGATTCAAAACGCTGCTCTGTTTTTGGTCCACAGGCTGTTATATTAATTATCATAGCCAAGACCGTAAAAATTGTTACAACTTTTTTCATATATCCGCATTCCTTCAAATAGTACAAATCAGGGATGCAGCTCTATCATAAACAGTAGAATGCATCCCCTCATTATTATAGTGTTCCCGTACTTATTATATTGCCATTAGTTTGCTGTATTCGCAACAGCTTTTTCAACAATACCGATAAATGGAGCTACATGTACAGTTACTGAACTTGTAAGATCAGCTTCTGTTGCAACACCTTCTTCTGATACAGCAATGCCTTTTACTTCGTCCACTGTTTTACCAACAGCGTAAAGTGCAAATGCATCAGCCTGCTCATACCATTCTTTACCAATTGCTGATTTAGCTTTCATACCATAGTCTTCTTTTAACTCCTGTTTTGTTAAAGGAGCAACTGTAAGATCAGATGTGATTGTTCCTGTAGCGTCAAAATTTACACTTCCTTGAGATGCATCAATCACACAACTTGTGATTTTTCCTTCTGCATTTGTAGTTACTGCAGAGTAAAATGTATAAGCCTGAATCAGACCTTCTGCATCAGCAGTTGCGTCTGTAGATTTAGTAGAATCTGTTGAAATTGCAAGTCCGAGTTTATCCTCTGCTCCTGCACCAAGTGCTTTTGCATTTGCAACAGCTTTTTCGATCGCTGCTACATAATCACCAATTTTAATTGTAACAGAAGCGGTGAGATCTTCTCCTGTTGGTGCTCCTTCTTCTGAAACAGCTATGCCTTTTACTTCATCAACTGTTTTACCAACTACATAGTCAGCAAGTGCATTTACCTGTTCATTCCATTCTTTCTGAATGCCAGATGCTTTTCCAAGACCATAATCAGCGCCAAGTTCCTGTTTTGTTTTGATTGCTGCTGTCAGATCAGACGTGATTTTACCTTCTTTTGTGAAGTTAATCTTTGTTTGAATTGCATCGATTTTACAATCAATAATTTTTCCATCTTCACCAACAAGAACTGCAACAACGTTAGAATCTACTTCTCCAAGTCCATCTTCTTCAGCAGGGTTTGTTGATTTTGCAATTGAGCTAACTACTGCAAGACCAGTTTTAACACCACCTGCTTCTGTTGTAGCCTCTTCTGTAACTTCTTCAGTCGCTTCTTCAGCAGGTGCTTCTGCTGTTTCTTCTACAGCTGTTTCAGCTGCAGGCGCTTGGGTTGTTTCAGCTGTGCTTCCGCATCCTGCAAGCAGGGCAGCTGTCATAGTGATTCCAAGTAAAATGGTAATCGCTTTTTTCATAATTGTCCTCCATTCCGCCGTCGACGCGGCAAATGCATTTTTTATATATTCAATCCGGCTATCGGATGAATAATCACAATAAATAACCAAGGAACAGGAATACCGAATTGGCTCCCATAATCCAGATGAAATTCTTAATAGAACAAATAAATGTTTCTTGTTTGCTCTGTTTTCCTTTGAAGGTTTTAATATTTTTCCAGACCGGTATTACACTAAACATTGCAAGTAAGCTGACTGGCGGAAAAATTCCAGTTGCCACCATGACAATATTCACAGCGTAGGTCAGAAAATATAAACCAGTAAAAAGATGGATTGCAGATTTTCCAATATAATAAGGAAGTGTGAATCTCTTTACCGTAATATCTTTTTCCAGATCACAAATATTATTTGCCAGCATGATATTCGCTGTCACAGCAAATGGTATGATCGAAAATAGCAATAATACGATGAATGGGATAAAAAGTATATGTAATGACAAACCTGTTATTGTCAGATCATATTCTAAAAATGTACCTGCCGGTGTATTGATATAAAGTAAAATAAAAGGAATCATAAAACCATAAAAGAATCCAGAAAACAATTCACCAAGCGGCTGTCTTGAAATCGGAATCGGTCCATAGGTATAGAACACTCCACATGCAAAGCAGACTGCTCCTGCCGCTAAAATAACAAGATCTGAGAGAAATGCAAGCGACAGTCCCAAAACCGTACTCAAAATAAATAGAATATAAATAATAACCAATGCGGTTCTTCGATTGAACGAAAGAACTTGTGCATTGTCTTTCGAATCAATGTAATTATTAATAGCTGTAGTCGTCAGATCAAACAAGAACATTGCACTGAAAAACAAAATCGTTCTCAGCCAGTCGACCTTATGTCCCTGATATAGAAGAAACGCCAGTGTATATGCAAATGTAAATGTACTTGTAATTTTTGTTTTTATCTCAGTATATTCGAAAAATTTTGTAAGCATCCCTGTCACCTAAGCTTTCTTTTTCTGGTCAAATCTTGCAGCCTTATCAAGAAGGGCTATGACTTCAGCCACCGCATTGTTTTCAATCGAGAGCATCTTGATTGCTTTCATTGCTTTGGAATAATATCGATTAATCATAATTCTTGTAAATCCAAGCCCGTCGGATTTTCTAACCGCTTCATCTACTTCCTTACGTGTAAGATTTCCCTTTTGCGCATGGCTTTTGAATGAGACATCATTGTGCAATGCATGAATCAAAGGTAATGTAATGACACCATTGTCATAATCAGATTGTACTGGCTTTTGTGCCTCCAGCATAGTTGTGTCAAAATCTAAGCAGTCATCCGATAACTGGAAAATCATCCCAATGCAATGACCAATCTTTTTATAGCTTTCAACTTCCTTTTCTGTCTTTTTTCCAGTAACTGCTCCAGCAAAAAAGGCTGCTTCAAAGAGTGCCGCTGTTTTTCCAGATATAATTTTTAAATAGGTATACAGCGAAAGGTCAAGATTATGATTATTAATATGCTGATTCAGTTCACCGAGGCATAGTCTACCAACATAGTCAGGAAATCTTAATGATTTATAATCCTCTTTTTCATTGATACCCGATAACATTCTGAGTGCCAGGGACAGAAGATAGTCACCACAAATGACAGCTGTCTTTTTTCCATATTGTTTTTGTAATGTGATGCTTCCCCGTCGAAGTTCTGAATCATCAATGATATCATCATGCACCAAAGATGCCAGATGAAGTACCTCAATTGCTGCCGCAGCTTTGACTGCATCATCTGCCACCATTCTATCAGCATTCAATGATGCAGTCAGAACGCTGAATGCTCTGATATACTTTCCCTGAGAAAGTGTTAGGTGTGACAGATACTCCCGTATAATCAAGGGAGAACCCGTCAGTGCTTTTTCAATTTCATTCTTAACTTGCAAAAATGCATCTTCAAATAAAAGCATAGGATTGTTATCACCTGTTTTTCTATTGATCTTAGTCATGGTAGAGATACCATTTTTTTATAAATGGGATTCTCTTCCAGAGTTTTTTTAGTTGTGGCATCGCATAGTAGTCAAGTCCCAGCGTTCGTCCTGCACCAATCAGAACTGCAATCCCTGCAAAAATCATCCAGAACGTTCCCAGATACAGACCTGTAGTACATACAAACATGAACTGAAGAATCAGTGACATCGCTGCTGCTGGTGCGGTAAAAAGCCCACCCATAAGTGCAAGTCCAATCAGGATTTCCGCTACAACAATAAAGATTTGCATCATGATCTGGATGGAATCATTTGGAAGAATGATCTTATCCACGAACCAGTTCATAACCGGTATATCCAGTTTAAAAGCAAGGTCACTCAATGTTGAACTTGCAAGATCTGCACCTGTAACAAAAATAATACGAACCAATCCAAGGATATCAAGATTTAAAAGTGCCTGTCCAACTGCTACCGGGGCTGCTGTTGCAGTTGCTGCTGCGCCGGTAGCTGCCGAAACTGCATCTGCTGCTGTTGCAACTGTTGCTGCTGCATCTGCTGCTACTGTTGCTGATGAGGATGCATCAGCTGCTGCCGCTGCCGGATATAGGATCATATCATACCAACCTCTTGCACCACCAAAAAATCCAGTCAGCTTTGGTGTATTCATCCAGCCTTCAACAATTTTCATGATGCCTTCAAATACCCAAACTGCACCAAGCCATACACGGAGTGGTACAAGCAGAAAACTTGGCGTTCTATTAGAAAAATGTCCTCCAAGAAAACTTCTGCAATTTCTAATGGTAAAGAATTCATGCTTGATATAACTAAATACTTTATTCCATCCCAATACCTGTATAAAATAGATTACATTGATAAAATGTTTTGCAAGCATGGCAAGGAAGGATGGTAATGAGAAGAAATGTCCTGGCAATCCTACATGAGCGACCCCGTAACGTCCACCTATACAAACCATAACACCATGAAATGCCGGCTTATATTCTTTCAGAGATCCTTTACCGGTAATTGCATATTCAATATTATGCGCTGCTGTTTCAGAACTTTGTTCACAGTTCTCAACCATCTGCGGAACAGGATTATTCTGACCCTGCGGTACATAAAACATATTATCTCCTACTACATAAACATTTTCATCTTTAGAAGATCTCAGATATTCATCAACCTGAACTCTTCCACCCCTTTGTATTTCAAGATAGTTTCCTGATTGTGCTGTGATGTCAGTGCTCTCTATTCCGGCACCCCACACAACGGTTTCTGCATGGTATCTATCTACCTGATCACCATTTTTCAATTCTATATAGTTTTCGCCAACACTTGCAACAAATGTGCTCATTTTAAGAGTGACACCCATTTTTGAAAGACGTTTTGCCACTTTCGCTGAAAGTTTTTCAGGAAGATTTGGAATCGGGCGACTAAGTCCATCCACATTAACAAGAGTTACATCACCCCTGTCAACCTCATATTTTTCACACAAAAATGGAACATATTCTGCAAGTTCTCCGACCATTTCCACACCAGTGAATCCTGACCCAACAACGTAAAACGTAAGAATTTCTTTTCTGACTTTTTCATTTGCTTCCTTGGATGCTTTTCTGAACTGATTAACAATTCTCTCTTTTAATAAGATGGCATCATCATAAGACCAGAGTTTATAGGTATGCTCAGCAGCTCCTGGAATTCCATAAAAAGTAGGTTTTGAACCAGCTGCCATAACAAGGTAGTCATATTGGTAACTATTCTGTTTTCCTATCACTTTTTTATTCTGGTAATCAACCGTCTCTACTGTGTCAAGAACAACGTTGACCTTTCTTCCAGCGAAAACTTTTTTTAGACTGATCTTAATGCTGTCTTCATCAACACGTCCGGCTGCAACTTCATGCAATTCTGTCAACATGGTATGGAATGGATTCTTGTCAATGATGGTAATGTTCACTTCATCATTTTTTTTGAATCTTTTTGCCAGTTTTTTCGCTGTTAGGACTCCGGCATACCCTGCCCCAATCATTACAATATTCTTCATTAAAATCCTCCTGCCTGTGGTGTTCTCCCAGACTTCAATTAATATGATTTGATACTATGTATTTGGTACATGAACAACAAGGAAAGCGCGTTTCGTTATTTTATTAACAATACACGCGTTTTGCAAAATATAATCATATATGATATGATAGTTTTAACGTAAATGGTAAAATCATTTTACAGTTAGTAACAACTAAGCGCAAGAAGGTACTTTTTGTATCCTCAGTATCTAAAAGGATACCTAGTATTTTAGTAGGTGATAAAATGCAAAGCAAAAAATTAAACAGCAAGGAACTTTTACAATCAGGCAATCTTTGTGAAGAATCCGAAAGCAACACTGTTCCCCCTAAAAAACATCAGGATTGTTTTATGCGTGATACTTGTCTCCAGACAGATATCTGCCCCATGGTACTGGTCCAAAAAATTCTATCCGGGAAGCGTAAAATATTAATCTTATGGTTTTTAAGCAATAAGGTTCTTCGTTTTAATGAGATTAAACGTAAAATGCCCGATGTTACACAGAAGATGTTGACAACACAGCTTCGAAACCTGGAAGATGATCATCTGATCTATCGACATGTATATCCTACTGTCCCTCCAAAAGTTGAATATGAGTTATCTCCACTTGGTAAAAAGATTATTCCAATCTTAGAAATGATGCATCAGTTTGGTGCACTCTATCTTGATCATTATATGAAAGAAGACTGGGAAATTGATGATAAACTTGGTGATGGGGAAATATGTTCTTAATCAAAGCTTAATTTAAAGTGCACAAAAGGCATAGCTGAAACATTTCAGTTATGCCTTTTACGATGCACTTTAAGTTTTATTCAATTTATTTCATTATATTTCTTCGGTATATAAAACTCCACTCATTGCGTTTAACTGTTCTAGTGCCATTTCATGTTTGATATTCTGAGGATACCCCAGTGCAAAAAGTACAGTTGTACAACTTTCTGTTGTTTTTTTAGAAGTCTTAATCTCCATATCATGCACCTTAATATTTCGACTCCTTAAACCTCGTACAAACTTACCAACATCCGAAATATCCTCAAATTCTATATACACGTTTATCAGCCTTGCATTACGGCTGATTTTTTTATCCAATACCTGTAGGAAACTCATTGTGATATAGATAAGAACTGTTACCAGAATTGCCGCATAATATGCTCCTGACCCAATTGCCAGTCCAACACAGGCAGTTGCCCATAAACCAGCGGCTGTTGTTAAACCTTTGACCCTGTTATCTCCGGTTACAATAATTGTCCCTACACCCAGAAAACCAATTCCACTAATTACTTGAGCACCCATTCTGGTCGGATCGATTCCTGCGTATCTGGTCCCAAGAAACTCATTTGTAATCATGACAAGCGTCGCACCAACACATACTAACATATAGGTTCGAAATCCCGCTGGTCTCTTTTTCTGTTCTCTTTCAATTCCAAGAAGTCCACCACAAAAAAGTGCAAGAAGAAGTTTAATCGTCATGATAAATTCCTGAGTAGCTATGATTCGCTCAAGCATTTTCTTTCCTCCTGCCATGAATGCAATGTTCAAAATAACAAGCAGTACGATTTGCCTGCCTATTATGTTTGTTTCGTCTATTGTCGGACTTTATAGAGATATTGTATCACAATTACAGTAAAAAATAAACCAAAACTATGATTCCAAGTACAATTCTATACCAGCCAAATATTTTGAAATTATGTTTTTTTACATAACCTAACAAAAATCTAATTGCCATCAGCGAAACTAAAAATGCAGTAATCATTCCTACTACTAAAATTAAACCTTCCTGCGCTGAGAAATTCCATCCAAAATCCAGAAGTTCAAGAAGACTTGCTCCAAACATAACAGGTATTGCGAGAATAAACGTAAATTCGCTGGCTACCGTTCTGGATATGCCAATCAAAAGCGCTCCAATAATAGTAGCTCCTGATCTTGATGTCCCAGGGAATGCCGCTGCTATTAACTGAAATACACCAATTAACACAGCCATTTTATATGTGATTGCATCAACTGAAGTGACGATTGCCATCTTCTGTCTATTTTCAATCAGAATAAATGCTACTCCAAAAATGATCAGTGCAAGTGCCACACTGACCGGGTTATAAAAATACTGGTCACATATGGTATCCAGATCAAAGATCTTAAAAACAATTGCCGGCAAGCAGGCAATGGCGACCTTCACCCACATTAGGATAATGTTTTCTTTTACATAGACTTTTCCAAGCTCGAATTTTTTCTTTTCTGCTCCATGATTAAGACCGAATGGCCAGATCATGTTCCAAAATAATAGCACAACTGCAAAAATTGCCCCAAGCTGAATGACTACAAGGAACATATCCCAGAATGCTGGCTCCACATTTAATGGCATTATCGAGTCCAATAATATCATATGACCCGTACTACTAATCGGCAGCCATTCTGTGATTCCTTCTACAATACCAAATATTATCGCTTTGATGATTTCTATCATTTGAGTTCTCCCCCTGTTTTTTGATTTCAAACATAACTGTATCATTTTTTTAACAAGTTGAGAATCAAAAGATTTGAAACTAAAGATTTCTTAATAATTTTTATATACAAAAAAACATCTCCATCAGACCAATTACTTGATTTGAATGAAGATGTCATAATATTATTTTGCAAGTTTTTCCAGAATCTCAACACAGGCATCAATTCCTAAGCTTGATGTATTCAAACAGATGTCATAATAATCTGCCACACCAAATTCTGTGTTGGTATAATAAGAACAATACTTCTTCCTTGTTCGGTCTATCGCACGAATTTCTTCGTTAATCTTTGCTTCAGTCGCATCCGGCATCTTATCTTTCATACGTTCCGCTCTCCAGCAGGGATCCGCATAAATAAAAACATGAAGTCCATAATCAAATTCTTTCAATATTGTATTGGCATTTCTTCCAACAATAACACAATTACCTTTTTCGCCAATTTTACGGATGACCTGTTTTTGTGCTTCAAACAACTTTTCGCTAAGAGGTTTATTATAAAAATCAAACAGACTTTGAGCAAATCCAAAATTCATGGGTACTCTCTCATCCCACTTTAAAAGACTTTCTACGTCTACATTTGAATCTTTCGCTGTTTTTAGAATAATTTCTTTGTCATAATAATTATATTTTAACGCCTGAGCAAGTTTTCGGCCTATTTCACCGCCGCCTGCACCAAATTCACGGCTGATTGTAATAATCTTCTTCATTGCCATTCCTCCAAAACAGACTATAATACTTTGTTTAAAAAGTCGATTGTTCTTGCTTCTTTCGGATTGTTAAAAATTTCCTCTGGACGCCCCTGTTCCACAATATATCCTGCATCCATAAAGACAACTCGATCTGCAACTTCTCGGGCAAATCCAATCTCATGTGTAACAATTACCATCGTCATACCATCCGCAACAAGCTCTTGCATTACATTTAATACCTCGCCCACCATTTCAGGGTCAAGCGCTGATGTGGGTTCATCAAACAGCATAATTGCAGGATTCATTGCAAGAGCTCTGGCAATAGCCACTCTTTGCTTCTGTCCACCTGATAATTGTGAAGGATAAGCATCAGATTTTGATTCAAGACCAACTCGTTTTAATAACTGCATTCCTTTTTCTTTTGCTTCTTCCTTCGTCATTCGTTTGAGTTCAACTGGTGCTAGTATCACATTTTCAAGTACAGTTTTATGTGGAAACAAATTGAAATGCTGGAAGACCATTCCAATCTCCTCACGCACTTTATTAATATCTGTATGTTTATCTGTAATATTTTTGCCATCAACAACGATTGTTCCACTTGTTGCATGTTCTAATTGATTAATACATCTGAGAAATGTTGATTTTCCACTACCAGATGGACCCAGCAGTACAACCACTTCTCCTGTCTCTATGTCAATGCTGATATCTTTTAATACTTCTAGTTTTCCAAAATCTTTTTTCAGATTTTCAACATGAATCATCATCCTGTTATCTGCCACGGTTCACCCTCCTTTCAATTCTTTTAGCAACTTTACTCAGAGTAACGATAACAATCATATACATAATACCAACGATTGCCCATGTTTCAAGACTCTTGAAAGTATTTCCACTAATTGTCTTTCCCATATTGGTAAGTTCTGGAAATCCAATAACAGAGAGAATTGACGTGTCTTTTAATGTTATGATGAACTGATTAATAATAGAAGGAATCATAGTTCTGATTGCCTGTGGCAATACAACTAGCCTCATACTTTTTCCATAAGTCAGGCCCAGACTTCTGCTTGCCTCCATCTGCCCCCTATCAACGCTTTCTATTCCTGCACGGATAATTTCCGCCATGTAAGCACCACAGTTCATTGCAAGCGCTATGGTACCTGCCTGTAAGGCTGTAAGTCTGAAGTCTTGAATGCCGATCATTTTAATTCCGGCCGGAACACCAAAATAAATAAAATATGCAAGTACAATCAGTGGTACACCTCTAACTGCATCTACATATACAGTTCCGATTAAATTAAATGCTCGGTTTTTACCCACATTCATTAAGGCAAAAATCATTCCGATTATCATGGCAAACACAAGCGACAACAACGTCAATAACAGTGTTTTCCCTAAAGCACTTAACAACATGGAGCCATAGGTTTGAACAATTGAAATCATGTTTTCTCTCCTTATCCGTGATTTTATTTATTTCATGAGGATTATAAAACAAAAGCGTGGGAACCCTGCAACAGGTCTCCCACGCCAGCATTAACAATAATATAATATTATTTCAGATATTTATCAAGGATTTCATCATAAGTTCCGTTTGCCTTGATATTTGCGAGACCTGCATTGAACATGTCAAGTAATTCCTGGTCTGCTTCATCCATAATTGCAAAGCCGTAAGGAGCTCCTTCACTTTCCATTCCTTCTGGGATTGCAAGAGCAAGTCCGCCTTCTTTAATGGAAGCTGCCATAATTGGTGTGTCTTCAACACATGCTACACTGTTTCCAAGAATTACATCCTGATACATTGTAGGTGAATCTTCAAATACAGTTACAGTAAATCCATACTGATCTTTTAAGCTATTTGCAAAATCTGCTCCTGCTGTACCGTTTTTAACAGCTACATTTTTGCCTTTTAAATCTTCAAAAGATTTGATGTCGCTTCCTTCTGATACAACAAATGTCTGTGTCGCATCAAAGTATCCTTCTGAGAAAATCCAGCCTGAATCAATTCTTTCCTGTTTAATTGTTGCGCCTGCAATCAGACCATCAGCCTGTCCTGCCTGAACTGCTGCAACTGCTGCGTCCCATCCAAGACTCTGTAATTCATATTTAAATCCCTGATCAGCTGCCACTGCCGCAAGTATATCAACATCGATTCCTACGAACTCATTATTTTCATTGGTATATTCAAATGGTTTAAATACGGTATCAGTTGCAATAATCCATGTCGTATCAGAAGCTTCTGCTGCTTCTTCTGCTGTTGCTGTTTCTTCTGCTGGTGCTGCCTCTTCTGCTGGTGCTGCTTCTTCTGTTGTTGCTTCTGCTGGTGCTGCCTCTTCTGTTGCAGTAGAACCACAACCAACAAGCATTCCTGTAGCTAGTACTGTACATAATAATAATGCTAATACTTTTTTCATTTCATTCTCCTCCATCTATTCTATGATGCAAAAAGAGCACAAGGCATGATTGATTGTATAAATACGTTCGACACCATTGTCTTCTGCTCAAATCTATGGGTAATATTATATGCTACCTGACATTTTTTTGTCAAGTAACCTATTTTATCTATATTATATTAATTGTAGTTTTTCATTGTAACATTGTTTTCTGAGACTCCAAAAGTTTTAAAATTTGTTCAGGATCAGAGGGTTTTCCATAAAGATAACCTTGCCCAAAATCACAACCTTCCTGCCTGATCAGTATATTTTCATCTTCTGTCTCAATTCCTTCTGCGATTAACGACATACCCAGATCATGCGTCAGCTGGTTAATTGCATCAAAAATAATTCTATCCTGTGTACTATTTAAAATTCCACTCATAAAAGTAGCATCCAATTTGATCACATCTATCGGCATCGTTTTTAAATAATTAAATGAAGAATATCCTGTTCCAAAATCATCTAATGCGATTAGTATACCACGATCTCGAATTTTCTGTAGCACTTTAGAAATTCTTGTAATATTCAAAATGTAAGTGCTCTCAGTAATTTCGAACTGTACTGCTTCCGTATCTACGGGATATTTCTCCAATATCTTTTCAACTTCTTCTAAAAAGGAGTTCTGCATCAGGCTGGCTCCAGAAATATTAATCGAAAGTTTCAAATCACGGATTCCTGCATTTTCCCATTCAATCTTTTGCCAAAACGCTGTCTTCATGACCCAAGATCCTATTTCATGGATTAAACCTGTATTTTCAGCGATGGGGATGAATTCGCCCGGCGGTATCATTCCCTTGACAGGGTGTTTCCACCTAATTAGCGCTTCCACACCCGTTACTCTCTCTTCACAAAGAAGAATAATAGGTTGATAAACCAGCATAAATTCATTTTGATAAATCGCCTTATGAAGATCTTGATACATATTGATGAAAGCTTCCATGCCGTGTTTTAGTTTATCCGAATAAATACAGTAATTATCCTTTTCCTTCCTTCTTGCCTCAGAAAGAGCAATTTCAGCATTTTTAAAAAGTTCTTCCAACTCAAATCCCTGCAAAGGGTATTTTACAATCCCAGTACTTGCTGAAGGGTAAAATATTCTTTCCTTATATTCCCATGGTATACAGCAGCAATCCATAATAATTCTAGTTCTTTGTAAAATACTTAAAACTGATGGGTCATTTTTTATGATGATAACAAAATCAGCCCTCTCCAGCTTATAAAGTGTTTCTTCTTCATTCAACACTTCTTTCAGCCTGGCTGAAAGATTCCTAAGAAAACTTTCTCCACCACTCACCCCATAAAGTTCTTTTATCATTCCAAATTGATTCATGCTAAGTTTCATCAGTATAAAACTTTTTTGCATATCCTTAACCATTGTCTGATAATCAAGTTTGAGAGAATTTATATTTGGCAACTCTGTAACTTGGTCAAAATATGCTATTTTATTTAATTGATTTTTGATTTCTTCCTGCTTTTTCATACTTTCTGTCAGAATCTGATTGGCATTATGGCTTTCATTTAGATAGTGAATCAGGCTTCCAAACAAAAGGGTTGTTGTAATGATGACATATAAAATTCCTTTAAAAGTGTTCACTGTTTCAAAAAGATTACGGTTAACAATGAATATACTGAGTGCTCTGTCAGAAAAAATTATCCATGCAATAGATACGGCAAAATAAAAAACAGATACCCTGACCGCAATCACGTACGAATTGTTTTTCATATTGTGAACCCTTGAACTACCTGATTTAATTCATCAGATACTGCTGCCTGTTTATGTGCCGCAAGTGTAATCTCTTCCACTGCTTTGGTAATTTCTTTCATACTTTCCAAAATATCCTCTGATTCAAATGTGGTATTCTGAATTCGCTCACCAATCATGAGGATTGTTTCACTGATTGTGAGTGAAGATGCCGATATTTCTTCCGTTATAGCCGCTGTTGTTTCCGAAAGACGACTGATATATTCAGCATCTTCAACATAATGTTCTCCAATCTGTGTGAACACAGCATAATCTTCTTTTACTCTTGTATCAATGAATGCGAGGATATCCCCTGCATTTTCAGATAGATTTCTGACAGCATTCTTCACTTCATCGACTACTCTTTGAATACTCTTTACATAATCAGATGACTGCTCTGACAAGACTTTGACCTGTTCTGCAACCACCGCAAACCCTTTTCCATTCTCACCAGCTCTGGCAGCTTCAATCGCTGCGTTTAATGCAAGCAGATTGGTTTGTCTTGATATGTCTGCGATAGAATTTGCAATCACATTAATTTCTTCAACGATCTCCCCCTCTTTGATTGCTTTTCTGATTCTGACTGCTTTTTCACTATATAAGTTTTCCGTCAGTTGTTGGGACTCAATTCCTTTATCTCTGGTTTCTTCAGCTCTTCTTCTGATTTCTCTCGTTGCATCACTACCGTCCTGTGTATCTTGTACAAGTTGGCTCATTGCCTGTTCGATCTGGCCTATGGATGCTGATAGTTCTTCTGTTGCCGAATTGACATCTTCTATATGTGTTACAATTCTTGTAGTACTTGTGTGAATTGTATCAAATGTTGAATTTAACTCCTCAATAGTCGCATATAGTTCCTGGCTTGTTACAGAAACATCTACTGACTGATTAGAAATTTTACTCATTACATCTTTTATCTTAAGTCTTGCATTCTCAAGTGCCTCTACCAGTATGCCAAGCTCATCATCGCTCTTTGTTTCAATTGATGTTGAAAGGTCTTTTTTCTCTAATGCTTTTGCAAATTTCACACCTTTCTTAAGCTCCTTTGTAATATAAAATGAAAGCCTAAGTGCAATGAACAGTGAAACTATGATTGCTATGATTACAATCAAAAGCAATAGTATCAGTGTTCTGTGATATTCCGAATTGTTTACTTCATATTCAGATTTTGCTAACGTCTGATTTGATACAAGGAGTTCATCAATGAGACCAAACATTTCTTCTCTCGTCTGTGCTGCTGTTTTGATAACTTCTTGTGCTTTTGTAAACTCACCATCAACACATAACTTTGAAAGTGTTATAAGTTCATCCACATATTCGCCAGACATCTGGTTGAACTGTGTTATACTTTCCTGATCCTCTTTGCTGATACCTTCTGTCTTTAGCTGAGCACTGATCTGCTGATATAAACTTATCAGTTCTGATATATTCTCCTGTCCTTCTTTGGCATCATCAATATTTTCACCCTCTATCACATTTATAATCTCATAACGCATAAGCAGTAATAATTCTTTTTCCTGATGTAGCACATCAATATTATTAAGATTATTTTCATATATTTTTTCTGCATTGCTCTGTATCAGAGTCAACCCAAACGCTCCTATGACCGACATAATACACAGCATGCCAATTACAACAAAAAATCCCCTAAGCAGTTTAAATCTGATTGATCCATCTTTTTTCTTCATCATCTGTCTCCTCTTTTGTTCCTTTGACATTCAAACTTTGTATTCTGATTTAGTATCCTAACAGACGGATGTGAAGATTCTTTGTGGGATTCCTTAAAAATTTATGAACTGAGAAATACTCTCTATTCGTTTTCTTTATACGTTAATTCTTTATCTGCATCATGTTTTCTGGACATCTGATGTCTTGCTTTTCTTACTTCAACCGAATCAAATATAATTGAGAAATCATAATCCTGTGGATATAACTGTCCTGCAGCAACCAGCAACTTTATTCTCTTATGACTGATCCAGATTTTCTTTTTATTAGACAGTTGCACTTGCAATATTCCTTTTTCATTTGCTGGTATACAGACGATTCCAACTTTTTGATCCGGGTATACTATAACACTGTCTCCACGTTGATATTGCTCCATTGCACTTCGATCTTGCTTCCAATCTTTCTTATGCTTTATCATTCCTGATTTATTGTGATTTAAATCAATGAAATTATTATTATCTGTCATCTCTTTTGTGATATCTTTTCCATATGCTGCTATAGATGCACAAGTAAGCATTTCTTTAGGCATACCAAGCTTATGAGCAATATGCAATGCACAGCTTTCTCCTGCTTCTCCAATAATCATCTGGTACAATGGTTTTAGGCTTTCACGGTCAAATTCCATTCGGGCGTTTTGAACACCTTCCTTTTGCTCAGCATAATGTTTCACTTCTGGATAATGTGTCGTTACAAGATAAAGGCATCCTATTTTGTCAAGTTCTTCAAGAATTGATATCGCAATTCCCATCCCTTCTGCAGGGTCAGTACCTGAACCTAGTTCATCCATAATCACAAGACTTTCTTTATCAGCTGTCTGTAAGATTTCCAGCACATTCTTGATATGTGAGGAAAATGTCGATAAATTTTGTGTCAGATTTTGTCCATCACCAATATCACATAAAAACTGATCACTCATTCCAATTTCTGCTTCTTCACATGGAATGTGAAGTCCACATTGCACCATATAGCAAAGTAATGCTACCGTTTTAATTGCGACTGTTTTTCCGCCTGTATTAGGACCGGTAATAATGATTCCATTGATTCTTCCACCAATTTCAAAATTAAGCGGAATGTAAACCTCCTTCGCCATAAGAGGATGCCTTCCATTCATAATTCTAATTCTATGCTCCTTATGAAGGATTGGCTCTTTCCCGTCGTAAACAAGGCTTAATTTTGCTTTTGCAAAAACTGCATCTAACTTATCAATGGTACGCTTATTCTGTATGAAAGTTTCCTTTTCATCCAAAACCATGCTTGTAAGTGTATAAAGTATCCTTCTCACTTCATTTTCTTCGTCCAGTCTATAATCTGTCAGTTCATTATAATAATTACCAATAGATTCAGGCTCGATGAACAAAGTGCTTCCTGTAGATGATTTATCAAGAACTGTTCCATTGATTTTGTGACGATACTCTTTTCTGACAGGAAGACAGATTCTCCCACTTCTTTGTGTTGTAAACTGGTCAGACATATAAGTCTTATTTGCTCTTAATATTGTATCTGCTTTGTCACGCATTTTTAGTTCAGTTTGACTGATTTTTGCCCTGATATTTTTTAATTCTGTTGTTGCATAATCATCTACCTGTCCAGCACGTATTTTTTGCTCTATTTCCTGTCTTAGTTCTGTCAATTCTTTTAAATTCTCTTCATAAAATGGCAAACTGATTTGGAGTGACTTACATCTATTCAGATAATCCTTTAGCCGCATCACACCAGTCAGCATTCTCTCAATTTGTTCAAGCTGGTCTGCGGAAAGGCAGTCTCCTTTCTCAGCTATATCCAGATAATTTTTACTATCTGACATGGACCCAATCGGTGGATTTCCATATGTGATAAGCATTGAAACTGCTTCTGTTGTCTTCCTTAGATTCGCACGCACTTCACTTTCATCCAGGGATGGAATTAATTGTCTAAACTGTTCCTTTGCATGTTCAGTATGTGAGAATTCTATTAACTGTTCTTTTATTTTATCAAATTCTAATATTTGCTCTGTCTGATTCATGTGTTCTCCTTTATTCAATATCTGATTGTTGTCAGATTATTTGCAACTGTAACAATAAAAAACCATGATGTTAACCGCTCTTCTGCTGGAAACACCATGGTCTTACTCTTGCATTATTTCATAAGTTTCTTCTTGGAATCATAGCAAAAATGGCAAAATAAAAGCACGACGCCCCGTCATGCCTGATTTTCAAATAAATAATTTTACTATAATCCGTGGTATTTGTAAAAAAGACTGGTCATCCCAATATGCTGCACAACAAAAAAACATCCTCTGATGTTGTACAGACCTTATTTAGTTTTTCTCCCTTTTCAAATTAACCACACGTAACATAAATTCCTCACTAACTGCGATGTATTCATCGCACTACTATTAATTTCAATATATGCAATTCATCTCCTTCTGTCAATAAATTTTTTCTTTTTTTCTATGCTGTGTTTGTTTCTTCTTTTTTTCTTTTGATTATTCTGTAACAATCCTGTTAAAATAATCACAAGTTATAGGAACGCACTACATCTATCACTTTATTCTATATATGGAGCTATTCCTTTCCCCATATATTTATAGTAAAATGATAGAAGTTTGTGAAAGGAAGGTTAATTATGGTAGAGCAATCGTATTACAACAAGGCTGATGAAATCATAGCCGAACATGGTACCACGCAAAAATCATTAATACCCATTATTCAGGATATTCAGGCGTATTATAGGTATTTGCCGGCCGAATTATTAACGTATGTTGCAAAAAAACTGGGAATCAATGAGGCAAAAGCTTACAGCGTTGCCACTTTTTATGAGAATTTCTCCTTTGAACCAAAAGGGAAATATGTAATCCGCGTCTGTGATGGAACAGCATGTCATGTAAGAAAGTCAACCACAATTCTGGACAGACTCTATAAGGAGCTGAAACTATCTAAAGAAAAACATACCACGGATGATATGCTATTTACGCTGGAAACCGTTTCCTGTCTTGGTGCATGTGGCCTGGCACCAGTATTGACAGTAAATGATGAGGTTCATCCTTCAATGACACCTGAAAAAGTCAGCGCATTGTTAACAGAATTGCGGGGTAAGGAATCATGATATTAAATACAAGAGAAGACTTAAGACTGTATCGTACACAGTCACAGAATAAAATGAAAAAAGAAGACTGCCGTATCCTGATCTGTGCAGGTACAGGATGTCTTGCCGGTGGTTCAGCAAAGATTTATGAATCATTAAAGAAAATGTCTGCAGATATAGAAGGTGTATCTCTCGAATTTGGTCCTGAAGCGGCACATGTGGGTGTTCACCAAAGCGGGTGCCATGGATTCTGTGAAATGGGACCACTTGTCAGAATCGAACCTTGGAACTATCTCTATATAAAAGTAAAAGAAGAAGACTGTGAAGAAATATTTCAAAAGACAATCTTAAAAGGTGAGCCTGTAGAACGTCTTATGTATCAGCAGGAAGGAAAAGTATATCCTCAACAGGAGACAATCCCTTTTTATGCAAAACAGACACGTCTCGTTTTAAAAAATTGTGGTCATATCAACGCAGAAGATATTGAAGAATATATTGCATGTGGTGGCTACGAAGCACTGGAAAAAGTTCTTTTTGAAATGAGTGGAGCTGATGTCATTGAAGAAATTTTAAAATCTAATCTTCGTGGTCGTGGAGGCGGTGGTTTCCAGACTGGATATAAATGGAAACAGGTAGCAAGGCAACCCGAACAGATTCGATATATCGTATGTAATGGTGATGAAGGTGATCCAGGCGCATTTATGGATAGAAGTGTCATGGAAGGTGACCCTCATAAAATGCTGGAAGGTATGGTTATCGCCGGTTATGCCGTTGGAGCACAGGAAGGATATATTTATGTTCGTGCAGAATATCCTCTTGCCATTAAGAGATTAAAAATCGCTATTAAACAGGCAGAAGAAGCAGGACTTCTTGGTGATAACATTCTTGGTTCCGGATATAGCTTCAGACTTCATATTAATCGTGGTGCAGGTGCTTTTGTCTGTGGTGAAGGAAGTGCTCTGACTGCATCAATTGAAGGTGAACGTGGAATGCCACGTACAAAACCTCCAAGAACGGTAGAACAAGGACTTTTTGCAAAACCTACTGTATTGAATAATGTTGAAACTTATGCAAATGTCCCTCTGATCATTAAGAATGGTGCCGACTGGTATCTGACCATCGGAACACAGGGCAGCCCCGGAACAAAAGCATTTGCTTTAACAGGAAGTGTTAAGAATACTGGTCTGATTGAAGTTCCTATGGGTACTTCCTTAAGAGAAATCGTATTTGAGATTGGAGGCGGCATTAAAAATGATGCTGACTTTAAGGCTGTTCAAATCGGTGGTCCGTCTGGTGGATGTCTTGTCACAAAAGATCTTGACGTTAATCTTGATTTTGACTCATTAAAGAAACTTGGTGCAATGATTGGATCCGGTGGTCTTGTTGTTATGGATGAAGGAACCTGCATGGTCGAAGTTGCAAGATTCTTTATGAATTTTACGCAAAATGAAAGTTGCGGTAAATGTGTTCCATGTCGAGAAGGTACTAAGAGAATGCTTGAAGTTCTAGAACGCATTGTTGCTGGTAACGGCTCTCTTGAAGATCTTTCTTTATTGGAAGAACTTGGTGATGTCATCAGTGCAACAGCGCTCTGTGGACTTGGAAAAAGTGCTGCACTTCCTGTTTTAAGCACACTGAAAAACTTCCACGAGGAATACGTAGAACACGTAGAAGAAAAGAAATGTAAAACAGCAAACTGCCAGGCAATGAGAACATACATAATTAATCCTGACATGTGTAAAGGTTGTTCAAAATGTGCTAGAAACTGTCCGGTAAATGCAATTAACGGTCAGATCAAAGAGGTCTACACAATAGATAGCATAAAATGTATCAAATGTGGTGCATGTCTGGATAATTGTCCATTTAATGCCATCTATATTGCAGGCTAGGAGGAATACAAAATGAATTACATAACAATTGATTCAAAAAGAGTCCCGATCGAAGGCGAAAAAAATGTATTGTCTTTGATTCGTAAAATAGGTATCGATCTTCCTACTTTCTGTTATCACTCCGAATTATCCATTTATGGAGCCTGCAGAATGTGCGTGGTAGAGGATGAACGTGGCAACATATTTGCTTCCTGTTCAGAACAGCCAAGACCTGGAATGGTAATCTATACCAATACAAAACGTGTTCAGGCATACAGAAAAATGATTATTGAACTTCTGCTTTCTTCACACTGCAGAGATTGTACAACCTGTCAAAAAAATGGTAGCTGTTCCCTTCAGGATCTTGCTTTTCGTGTAGGTGTTCACGCTGTCCGGTTCCTTAACAATAAAAAACAGCTTCCTCTGGATATGAGTTCTCCTTCCATTGTAAGAGATCCTAACAAATGTATCCTCTGTGGAGACTGCGTAAGAACATGTGATGAAATTCAGGCTGTCGGAGCAATTGATTTTGCATATCGTGGTTCAGAAACACAGGTCATGCCTGCATTTAATAAAACACTTGCAGAAACAGACTGCGTTGGTTGTGGACAATGTGCCGTTGTCTGTCCTACTGCTGCCATCTCTGTTCGTACAAACGTAACGCAGGTATGGAATGCCATTGATGACCCTAACGTGAGAGTCGTAGCACAGATTGCACCTGCTGTCAGAATTGCAGTTGGTGACAGTTTTAATATTGCAAAAGGCGAGAACAGCTTTGGCAAACTTGTTGCTGCACTTAGATTTATGGGATTTGATTCCATTTATGACACAAGTTTTGCAGCAGACCTGACTGTAATGGAAGAATCAAAGGAACTTGCTGAAAGACTTGAAAAGAATGAGAAGCTTCCGTTATTTACATCCTGCTGTCCAGGCTGGGTCAAATTCTGTGAAAGCCGTTATCCTGAATTTGCTAACAATATATCTACTTGTCGTTCTCCACAAGGTATGTTCTCACCGCTCTTGAAAGAATACTTTAAAGAGAAAGATACTGAAGAAGGAAAGAAGACAATTGTTGTATCCATCATGCCTTGTACCGCAAAAAAAGGCGAGATTTTACGTTCTGATAATTACACAGATGGACAACAAGATACTGATTATGTTTTAACAACTCAGGAAATCATCCGTATGATCAAACAGGTCGGAATTCGTTTTGACCAGCTTGAAGAAGAGGCTGCTGATATGCCATTTGCTGTCGCTTCAGGTGGTGGTAAAATTTTTGGAACTACTGGTGGTGTAACAGAAGCAGTTCTGAGAAGACTTGCAACAGATAAGAATTATAAAAATCTGGAAGAAATCTCCTATATTGGTGTTCGAGGTGAAGATACTTTAAAAGAGGCATCTGTTATGCTTGGAGACCGTGAAGTAAAAATTGCTGTTGTTCATGGTCTTGCTGCAACTGCAAAACTTCTTGACAGAATCAAAGCAAACGAAGTAAGTTATGATTTTGTTGAAGTCATGGCTTGTCGACGTGGCTGTATTATGGGTGGTGGTCAGCCTCCATTTGCAGGTGCAAGAACCAGAAAAAGCCGTATGGAAGGTATTTATAAAGTAGACACCTCTTCCAACATCAGATATCCTGATGAAAATCCTGTCTTGATACAGATGTATGATACTATGTTGAAAGGCAAAGAACACAAATTATTCCATAGAAATATGCAACACTAATATAATAGTTATTTTATTATATATAAAAATCCTGCAGATCTGGAAGTTTTTCATATCCAGTCTGCAGGATTTATTTTTTTCCTATATCAAATTTATAAACTAATTTTTTAGATGAAATGCATCAATCAGTTCTGTAACTGCTGCTGCATCAATCTTGACAAGATCACCTAAAACTTTCGCATCTAAAACTGCTTTCGCACTATATTCTAGTACTTCCAATCTGTCAAAAGCATTAAGCAGACTACTTCCCGTAACAATTACACAGTCATTTCTCACCATAACTATTGGTGTTTTTTCTTCAAATAATTCTGCCGTTTTCTCTGCTTCCATAAAGCTCGCACCAAATGGTAATTTAGGTATCTCGCGAAGCATGATGTAGCTTTCTGGAATCGTTCTGGAGTCAAAATGCTCCTGTGTAACAGCAAATGCCATTATATTTGGAGGATGTGCAATAATGACTGCGTTGACATGTGGATGTTTTTTATAAATTTCTCTGTGTAGTGTAACAGATCTACTAGGTACTTTGCCTTGTTCTTTCCCTTTGTCAGAAATTCTTACAAGATCACCTACCTCAAGATATTTTCTGTCTTTACCATATGGGGTAATGAGAAAACTATCTTCACTCAGTCTTTGCGAAAACGTTCCCTGCGTACTTGTAAATAATTGTTGATCGTAGGATCTGTGAATTAACTGACACATTTCTCTTCGCAGAGCTTTTTCTCTGGTGCTATAGGAGTCTTCGCAGAAATCTTCGATTTCTTCATGATTTTTATTTTTAGAAAGTTCAATTTCAATATTAGATAATGGAATTGGATTTCCAATACTTCTTGCTTTGATTTCCAATCTGGCACAAAAATCCAGTGTTTCAAATGCCATAAACGCTTCAAATAAAGTTTTAGCACCTACAACAACTCCATGATTTTCTAATATAACTGAATTATTGCCTTTTACGAACTCTCTTGCAATCTTTTCTCCAAGATCTTTACTACCGGGAAGTCCATATTTTGCAAGACCGATTCCGCCACATACCAGTTTCATGTTGGGTATCAACTGTGTATCTGGTAACTTTCTAACAATTGAGAATGCTACAAGTCCTGGTGGATGGGCATGGACAATTGCTCTTAAGTCAGGACGTGCTTCATAAATGCTTTTATGAAATGGATACTCGCTGGACGGTTTATGTATCCCTTCAATCGATCCATCTTTTCTTACACAGACAATATCTCTTATTCCTAAAGATCCTTTATCCACACCTGCAGGTGATATCCATATATTCCCTTCTTCATCTAGTATCGATAAGTTCCCTCCTGAAGTTGTAGTCATTCCATAACCGTAAATACGTTCCATAATCATGACAATTTGTTCAGCGGGATGTAATAGTGTAAAATCCATCATTATCCTCCATCTAGTCTTATACATCGACTCCTAAAAACTTTTTAACCAGTAACCCTATTATAAATGAAATGACTGCTACAGATAAACTAATTCCTGCCATTTCAAAAAATCTTTTCTTAAATGGCAAAGATTTTGCAACTGAAATGTAATAATTAAAAAATAAAATAATCAATATCACTATGATCAACATAATTCCTAACGCCCATGCAAATGCATGATCTGGCAGTAACAGATACGGTAATGTTAAAAATATAACTGTTATAAGATATGCTATTCCAGTATATATTGAAGATTTCAAAGCATTCTCTTCACCATTACTTCTTGCTGATAAATACTCTGAGGACGCCATTGATAGCGTTGCTGAAATACCTGTTATTAAGCCTGACAATGCAATTAATTTTGTACTTTGAAGTGCAAATGTAAGCCCTGCAATCGTTCCCGTTAATTCAACAAGGGCATCATTTAAACCAAGAACCATTGATCCTACATACTGAAGTCTTTCTTCATCAAGCATATTCATTAGTTCTTGCTCATGTCGTTCTTCTTCTCTCATAATCTTTTCGGATTCTGGATATTTTCCAACCAAATGACTATATTGTTCCGCCGATATCTCTTCTCCACTCTCTACCTTCTTCAGGGTAAATGTAAATCCCATAATTCTAGCCATCATTTTTAGAATAAATATTCTAAATCTTCTTGGCCTGACTTCGACTCCAGTATATTTGTACCAGTTCTGATAATGAATTTTTTCATCATTAGCAATCTGTCTTAAAATTTTTTTATTTTCTTCTCCCTTAGCATGCTTTGCAAGGTCATGATAAATATAGTAACCATCTATTTCATCCTGTTGCATTTTTAATAATACTTTTCTGTCTTTTTCATTTAGTTCATTCATGATTGATCCCTTTCAAGTCTGATTCTTTTCTGCTATCATTCTTTCTTCCAGCGCATGTACTACGGTCTCTAACACTTTAATTCTTGCATAGTACTTATCATTTGCCTCTACAATAATCCAGGGGGCTGCTGTTGTTGATGTTCTGATTACCATTTCGTTCACAGCGTCTACATAATCATCCCATTTTTCTCTGTTTCTCCAGTCTTCCTCTGTAATCTTCCATTGTTTTTGAGGGTTTTGCTGACGTTCCAGGAATCGTTTCTCCTGCTCAGATTGGTCAATATGAAGCCAGAATTTTATAACAATGCAACCAAAATTTGTTAGATGTTCTTCCATGTTATTGATTTCATTATAAGCGCGCTTCCATTCGTTTTCACTACAAAATCCTTCGATTCTTTCTACAAGAACACGTCCATACCAGGTTCTGTCAAAAATAGTCAGATGTCCTGCTTTTGGAATCGCATTCCAGAATCTCCACAAATAGTGATGCGCACGCTCAATATCGTTTGGTGCAGCAACAGGAACGACCTCATATCCTCTTGGATCAATATTCTCCGTCAAACGCTTAATTGCACCACCTTTTCCAGCAGCATCCCAACCTTCAAATGCCAGTACAACAGGGATTCGTTTCTGATACATCTCATAATGTAGAATCGCTAATTTATTTTGTAGCTCAATTAATTTTTTCTTATATTTTTCTTTATCAAGTGAATTCGAAAGATCTACACCGCTCAACACATCAAGTTTTAAGGATTGTTCGATAGCCTGGAATGATTTATTTCCCGTATCCAAAAGATTCTTATTATCACTTTCTGGAAGTTCAACTGCTTTCTCAGGTATAATTATTGTCCTGACTTCTTCTTTTTTTAACTCATCATTCTTTAACTTTTTAGTTTCTATGATTTCCTGCAGCCGTTCCACAACTGTCGCTATAATTTTACTCGCAGCGTACTCTTTATTTGTTGATTCTATGATTGTCCAAGGGGCATATTCTGTGTCTGTTTTCGCAATCATGTCATCAAATACAATTCTATACTTATCATAATCCTCATTTTGCTTCCAGTCCTGCTTATTCACCCGCCATTTCGTTGTATTGTTCTTCTCAAGACTCTTAAAACGCACCTTCTGTTCTTTCTGTGAAATATGTAGAAAAAATTTGATTATGACCATTCCATCTTCAGACAGTTCTTGTTCAAAGTGGATGATATCCTCAAGTGCCCTTCCTTTTACAACGTCACCTTTGTTCCCCTCCAGATATTCCATAATCATGCTCCGATACCAACTTCTGTCAAAAATATGGATTCTTCCTTTTGCTGGAAGTCTTGTCCAAAATCTCCATAAGAATGGACGCATGGCCTCTTCCTCAGATACTTTTTGAATCGTAAATACTTTGAACCCTCTCGGATCAAGAGGCGCAATCAATTTGTTGATTAAAGTTCCTTTCCCTGAGGCACCCCAACCTTCAAATACAACCATAATTGGAATTCCAGATGCTCTGCATTCTCTCTGCAAAAAGGAAAGTCTGGGTGCAAGTTCATCCATTACAATTCCAAATTCTTTTTTACTTAATTTTTTATCAAGATCAATTTTTTCCAGCATAATAAGATCCTCCTTCGACCGATGATCATGCTATTTAATGTTAAAATTGTAGTCATGATATGATTGATTTTCTCTTACTATTTCTTTTAAGTATTTAAATCCTCTTTAAAAGATTTAAATCCATCATAATATAATATTCATAATATTTCCATATATTATTATTATTTTTGTTTCATATGAATATAATTTCATAATTGTCAA
>QKAS01000056.1 GCA_003246295.1 Clostridia bacterium
CAAAATCACCAACTGCACTTCCGGGTGTAATCTCCTATGCTGGAGCATTTTTAATTATCACATTAATTATTTTTTATAAAAAAAGAGCAGGTGGTTATTTAACAGAAATTGAAAATCAAAAAATGAATTTGATAGAATCTGAGAGTAAGCTACACAAAATGGCATTTTACGATTCTCTCACAGGTCTGCCAAATAAGGAATTGTTTATAAACCGATTAGAACAAAATATCAGTCTGGCAAAGCACAACGGTAAATTAATTGGTACTATGTTTATCGATTTGGATTCTTTTAAATCAGTAAATGATACCATGGGACATAGTGCAGGCGATATCGTATTAAAATCTGTGGCAGAACGTTTTGCGTTTTGTGTGCGAAAAGAAGATACAGTTTCAAGATTTGGTGGTGATGAATATCTAGTCCAAATATGCAATTTTGAAAAAGTAGAAGATCTACATAAAATCACAAAAAAAATAATGGACTCACTACAAAAACCTATCATGGTTAATAATGTTGAGTTCGTTATCACGGCAAGCGTTGGGGTTGCAGTATATCCGGTTGATGGAGAAGATCCGGAAACACTAATAAAAAATGCAGATATTGCTATGTATACAGCAAAAAATAAAGGTAAGAACGAATCTGCTTTCTGTTCACCCAAAATGAAAAATGATGTTGTGAAAAAGATGAAGCTTACCAATAAGCTATATAGAGCAATGGAAAACAAGGAATTATATCTTCAGTATCAACCGCAGATCAATGTTGAAACAAAAGAAATCATTGGTTTTGAAGCATTGCTTAGATGGAATAATGCAGAGTATGGTTTGATATCTCCGGAAATTTTTATACCACTCGCAGAAACTACCGGTATGATTGTTCCGATTGGGTTATGGGTATTTAAAACGGTTTGTGAACAGTGTGAAATGTGCAGAAAAGTTTTTAATAAAAATTATAGAATTTCCATTAATTTATCATTAGAACAATTAAAAGATGCGAATTTCATACGGCAAATAAGTAAAATTATTGAGGATACCAATACGATTCCTGAACACCTTCAGATTGAAATAACAGAAAGTATTGCATTCAATCAAGAGAGCTATGTATTGCAACGAATCAAAGAAATAAAAGATCTTGGCATTACAATAGCAATTGATGATTTTGGTACGGGACATTCATCCCTTAGCAGATTAAGAACTTTTCCAATCGATCTAATAAAAATAGATATGGAGTTTGTACAGGGAATATCTACAAATTCTCATAAAGAAAAAGAAATAATAAAGAGTATTATTCAACTTTCGAAAAATTTGGGAATAGGAGTTATCGCAGAAGGAGTAGAAACAGAAGAACAGTATCAATTTTTGAAAAATGAAATGTGTGATGAGATTCAAGGATATTATTTTTACAAACCGATGATGCCTGATGATATCAAAGTAATAATGAAACAGGAGTGTCCTGTAAATGTTTTAAATAAATTCTCTGAATAAAAAATATGATGGTGGTGTTCAATGAATAAAGAGATTGAGCTGATACGGACGTCAGACTGTTCCTACAAAGATAAAATAATCAAGATATTTGTTAAGGAAAGAATATCATATTTACAAAAAAGTAAGTATGTAACTATTTTTAATAGATGTATGACGGGAAATAAGGAAATATATGTTATTTATGTAGATATTAATCAGTACGAGCAAGCGAATAGGATATTAAAATCGCTAATAAGTTAATTTGATGAATCAAAATCATGAATTGAGATGAGAGACAAGACAGAAGGTTAATAAGGCAATAATAGCTAATATTCAAACTATAATAGAAAACGGAGGAAATGAAAAATGTTAAAAGAATTTAAAAAATTTGCTTTAAAGGGAAATATGATTGATCTTGCAATTGGTATTATTATAGGTGGTGCATTTAGTGGAATTGTTAATTCGTTAGTGAATGATATAGTCATGCCAGTATTAAGCATCTTAACAAATAAAGTTGATTTTACAAATTTATTTATTGCTTTGGATGGTAAGAAGTACGCAACTTTAGAAGCAGCAAAAAGTGCAGAGACTGCAACTATCAATTATGGTCTGTTTATCACCGGAATAATAGATTTTATAATTATGGCATTTGTTGTATTCTTGATTGTGCAGTGGATTAATAAACTAAAAAAAGCAGAAGTTGCAATTGCACCATCCACCAAAAAGTGTCCACATTGTGTCTCAGATGTTCATATAGATGCGACCAAGTGTCCATATTGTACAGGAGATATCGCGTAATATTGATTTGTTTTGCATCGCATCGTTTTGAATTAGCCAAAATAATAACATGATAATAGTCAATCGGAAGACCTTCCGGTGGATATTATAGATAAACTATTGTAACTTAAAAAAATAATCATATTGAACAAGGAGAGAATAATATCATGAATTTAAAAGGAACAAAAACAGAAAATAATTTAGCAGCTGCATTTGCTGGTGAGTCTCAGGCAAGAAATAAATATACTTATTTTGCATCGGTAGCAAAAAAGGAAGGATTCGAACAGATAGCTTCAATTTTCGAAGCAACTGCGAATAATGAGAAAGAACATGCAAAACTTTGGTTTAAAGCATTAGGGGAACTTGGAGATACAGCAGCAAACTTACTTCATGCAGCTGAAGGTGAAAATTATGAATGGACAGATATGTATGAAGGATTTGCAAAAGATGCAGAGGAAGAAGGTTTTTCTGTGTTGGCAGCTCAGTTTAGAATGGTTGCAAAAATAGAGAAGGCTCATGAAGAAAGGTATCGTGCGTTGTTAAAAAATATTGAAATGCAAAAAGTATTTGAAAAGTCAGAAGAAACGATGTGGGAATGCCGTAATTGTGGACATCTTGTAATGGGTAAGAAAGCGCCTGAGATATGTCCAGTATGCGCACATCCAAAGAGTTATTTTGAAGTAAGAAGAGAAAATTATTAATTGAAAAATAAAGACTAAATTTAAACGTATACTTTTAGGGACACTCGAAAGGGTGTTCCTTTTCGCGTCCGAAAAAGTTGATTTTTACATTTGAGGATGTCTGAAATATTGTGGACGAATTTAAGGACATATGTTATCCTTGAAATAGTGAGGTGCGACTATGGAAAATAGAACATTTTATTATGCAAGAGTAAGTTCAAAGGAACAGAACTTGGACAGACAAATAGATGCATTTAAGGAACTTGGTGCAAATGAGAGGGACGTCATTGTTGATAAGGAAAGTGGCAAAAATCTTGAACGTACGGGATATACTGCGCTTAAAAAAAACATGCTTCGTTCGGGAGATACATTGATTGTAACTTCTTTGGATAGATTAAGCAGGGATAAAGGGGATATTAAAATTGAAATGGAATATTTTCGGGAGCATAAGATTCGTTTGAAAATACTTGATATACCTACTACTTTGATTGAACCACCAGTTGGACAAGAGTGGGTATTTGAAATGGTTGAGAATATCCTTATAGAAGTGCTGGGTAGCTTCGCAGAAAATGAACGAAAGCTAATAAAGAAACGACAGGCAGAAGGAATTGCCTCTGCAAAAAATAAAGGCGTTAAATTTGGTAGACCTGCGAAGGAGAAACCGGAGAATTGGAATGAAGTTTATAAAAAATGGAAGCAGGGAGAAATAACTGCGGTTGAAGGTATGAGGTTGACTGGAGTTACCAAGAATGTTTTTTATAAGTTTGCGAAAGAAGAGAATAAAAGGCAATAATTAATATTTATGTAAATTAAATTGTATAATACATGAACCTGTTACAGTCAAGCAATAATATTGACAAATTCTTAAGTAGTTATATTACCGCAGATTAAATCAAATGGAGGTTGGGAGATGAAAATCAGTAGATTTGATATTCAGAACTTTAGAAAGCTTAAGCAAGCTAAAATAGAATTAAGTGATAAAACCACGGTATTCGTTGGAGCTAATAATAGTGGAAAGACATCAGCCATGGACGCTTTAGCGAAATTTTTATCCACACGCAAGTTTGTTTTTAATGACATTACATTAGCGAATAGAAAGATCATAAATGAAATTGGTTTGATTTGGAGTGAAAATGAACAAATTGATTATGACAATCAATTAAAGGAATTAGAGCGGATTATGCCTGTGCTGGATGTGTGGATTGATGTAACAGATAGTGAATTACACTATGTTTCAAATATAATTCCTGCCTTGGATTGGGAAGGTGGATTTTTAGGCGTAAGGTTTATATATTTGCCTAGAGATATTCAGAAATTGTGCCTTACATATCGGGAGTCTTTTAATGCGGCAAAAAATACGATTGCAAGTTCAGATAAAATTAAGCTTTCTTTATGGCCTCAAAATTTATGTGATTATTTAAGTAAGGGTGATTTGTTTAATTCAATGTTTGAAATTAGAGCATATATTCTTGATCCCAGTAAGATGAACGATGAAGAACCTCAGATTACTGATTATTTAATGGAATGTACGAATTCTAATCCCTTATCTGGTTTAGTAAAAATAGATATAATTAGCGCTCAAAGAGGCTTCTCCGACACTTCTGACGATAACGGAGCGGAAGGAAATTACCACTCACAAAATCTTTCAAGTCAATTGAGAAGTTATTATGACAAGCACTTAAATCCTGAAAATGAACCTTCTCCTGAAGACTTATTAACTTTGCAAGCGATAGAAGAAGCAAAAATAGCTTTTAATAGTACGCTATCAAGTAAATTTAATAATGCAATATTAGAACTTGAGGATTTAGGCTATCCAGGGGTAAGTGATCCTCGAATCACTATCGAATCAAAGGTAAGTGCATCAGAATCATTAAAACATGATGCTGCGGTTCAGTATGCTTTGACTTCTACTCCAGAAGATAATATGAAACTTCCAGAAAAGTATAATGGGTTAGGCTATCAAAATCTCATATCAATGGTATTTTTATTAATGCGCTTTCGTGACGATTGGATGAGAACTGGAAAAGCTAAGAAAGATTTATTAGAAAATAGGATTGAACCATTACATTTAGTATTGTTAGAAGAACCTGAAGCACATTTACATGTGCAAGTACAGCAAGTATTTATTAGGAAGGCGTTTGAGGTTCTTACAAACTGTATATTTTTGAAAGAACATAGTAACTTTCTAACACAGTTAGTTATAAGTTCACATTCAAGTCATATAGCCAGAGAAGTTGATTTTAAAGATCTTCGCTATTTTAAAAGGTTACCGGCTACGTTAGACTGTCCAATACCAACGAGTAAGATAATAAATTTATCTGGAGTATTTGGTGAAGATGATTCCACTACTCGATTTATTACTCGTTATTTGAGAACGACGCATTGTGATTTATTTTTTGCAGATGCTACAATCTTAGTTGAAGGTTCGGCTGAATATATGCTATTACCTCATTTTATTAGAAATTCTTATTCAAAATTAAATCAACGTTATATCACGTTGCTTGAAATCAATGGCAGACATTCACAAAGACTAAAACCACTAATTGAGAAATTGTGCTTACCGACACTTGTAATTACTGATATTGATTCAGGTGAACCAACTGGGTATCATTCACACGTAATTCCAGAAAGAGGTAAAAATATAATAAGTACAAATTTTGCTATAAATAATTGGTTAATAAAACAGAACTCCTTAGACATTTTATTGGATTTGCCAGAAGAAGAAAAAGTAAAGGAGTTTTCTACACCATATCAATTTAAAATTCGAATTGCATATCAAACACCAGTTACTATCAAGTATGGAGAAAATGACTATGAGGCTATCCCTAGTACTTTTGAAGATTGCCTTGTTTATAGTAATTTTGAAATGTTTTGTAATGCTGAGGGAGAAGGTCTTATTGCAGATATAAAAACTATATGTAATGAAAATCTTGAATTTAACCAATTTCATGAGAAAATATACAATTTATTTAGAGGAAAAAATGTTCCTAAAGCAAGCTTTGCATTAGATTTAATATATTCTATTGATCCTGAGAAGCTAGTAGTTCCAGAGTATATAAATAATGGCTTACTTTGGCTGCAAGATTTGTTAGATAAGCATGAATAGAGGTGGGAATATATGGAAAATAAAACTGAAACTTTGAAAAAATTAGACGATAATCACATAGATGATCACGTCGAGACTGAAATTCAGGATTGCTTGAATCGGCGAAATCCAAAGTGCTTTTTTACATACGCAGGAGCAGGGTCGGGAAAGACTCGAAGTCTTGTTAATACACTAAATTATATTAAAGATAATTTTGGAACGGAGCTAAATACACATTCTAAGCAAGTTGCCGTAATCACTTATACAAATGCTGCATGCGATGAAATTCTTAGCCGTGTTGAATATAGTTCGATTTTTTTCGTATCTACAATTCATAGCTTTTTGTGGACAGTCATTTGTCCATATCAACATGATATAAAAACTTGGGTTAAAAGCAATATTCAAAGAAAAATAGAAGAAACAGAAGCGGCAGAAGCAAAAGGGAGAAAAGGAACGAAGACATCTGATGAACGGTTGTCAAAAATTATAAGTTATAAAAAAAGATTAGAGAAAATCGATAGTGTGCGTAAGTTCTCTTATAATCCAAACGGAGAAAATGTTGGGTATGATTCATTAGATCATGCTGATGTAATAAAAATGGGGTCAGAATTCATTGAGAATCGGATAACTCTACAGAAAGTATTAATAAGTCAATTTCCTATTCTATTGATTGATGAATGTCAGGACACAAAAAAAGAATTAGTTGATGCTTTATTAGAAGTTTATAAGAATTACGAAAGCAAGATTGTTATAGGTATGTTTGGCGATACAATGCAAAAAATTTATCTTGATGGGAAGGATAATCTAGCTGATTGCATACCCGATAATTGGATTAAGCCAACTAAAGTAATGAATCACAGAAGTTCTGCAAGGATAGTACAATTAGCAAATTCTATTAGAATACTTGTAGACGATAAAATGCAACAACCACGTTCTGATTCATTAGATGGAACCGTGCATCTTTTTATTGCTGATTCGTCAAGTGAAAAGATTGAAATTGAAGAAAATGTTGCAATTCATATGTCGGAGTTAACTCAAGATTTAGAATGGAAAAACACCGAAAAGTACCAAAGCTTAATTCTAGAACATCATATGGCTGCAAGAAGGCTTGGTTTTTCTAGATTATTTTTACCTTTATATAAGAATAAAAAATTGGCACAAAGTGTTTTGGATGGTAGTTTACCTGAAGCAAGAATCTTTTCGCAGATGATTTTTCCTGTTATTGATGCTGAATTAAAATGCAATAAATTTGAGGTTACAAAAATAATAAAACAATATTCACCATTGCTTTGCAAAGAGACTTTTCAAAAGACACAGTCGAACCAGCTAAAATGTTTACAAACTGCTTCGCAGGCTGTTCAATTATTATGTGACCTGTATAGAAAAGGAGATTCACTTTGCATAGAGTTATTGAGAGAAGTAAAGCGTACAGAAATATTTAATGTATCTGAAAGATTATCAAAGTTACTTGGAGAAGATTTTGTCACAGGAGAAGATGCACAGCTTGACTCTCTATACCAAGCTTTATCAGTTCCAGTTGATGAAATGAGAAAGTATTGTTTATATGCAGAAGGGTTGACCTCTTTTGCTACTCATCAAGGTGTTAAAGGGTTAGAATATCCTCGTGTAATGGTCATAATGGATGATGCAGAAGCAGCTGGATTTCTTTTTAGTTATGAAAAATTATTTGGTGCAAAGGAAATGAGTGATACTGATAGAGAAAATGAAAGCAAAGGAAATGATAGCAGTATTTCAAGAACAAGGAGACTATTTTATGTTGCATGCACTCGAGCACGGGATAGTTTGGCATTAGTGGCATATACGCAGGACAAAGAGGCGGTTAAGCAAGCCGCAATTCAAAACAAGTGGTTTTTGGAGAGTGAAATAAGCCTAATATGAAGGTTCTGTAAGTTGAAGTATATTATTGCTCTATGACTATTGTGATTTGAAATATTAAAAATATAATTTGAGAAATCGAACATAGGATTTTACAAAACCAAGTCTGATTGGTATAATATAATACTATTGAGAAAATGTTTTTAGCGTTTTTAGCGTTATCTTATAGATATATATTTTAGGCGCGGAGGAGAATATGGCAGTTTCATATAACAATCTATGGAAGTTATTAATAGATAAAAAAATGAATAAAAGTGAATTGTGCAAAAAGGTGAAAATAAGTAGTAGCACTATGGCAAAAATGACAAATGAAGAGATGGTTGCCATGCCGATTCTTGAAAAAATCTGTGCAGAATTAGAATGCAATATTAGCGATGTAGTTGAATTTACAGAACTAGAAAAAGTAAAGAAAAACCTGCATGAAGAACAACATAAAGAAAAAGCAAGTCCTGAAAATGGGACAGCAAATATGAGATAATGAGGTAGAGGAAACCATGAATGAAAACGGTTTAACATACATTGACCTCTTTGCTGGTGCCGGAGGACTTTCTGAGGGCTTCATACAAAGTGGTTATCAACCGATAGCGCATGTTGAAATGAATGAATATGCTTCAAAAACAATTGTAACAAGAATAGCTTATTATTATTTAAAAGAACAAGGAAATTTAGAGAGTTACTATCAGTATACAAAAGGAGTTATTTCCAGAGAAGAATTTTTAAAGTTAATTCCTGAAGAAGAGTTAAAGACAGTCATAAATAAAGAGATGTCAGAAGTAACTATAAAGAGTATATTTGAAACAATTGATGTGATAAAGCAAGAAAAGGGAATAGACCAGATTGATATAATTATTGGGGGTCCACCATGCCAAGCATATTCGTTAGTTGGGCGAGCTCAAAGTAGTCATATGTTGATTCCGATGGAAGATGACCCAAGAAATGAATTGTATAAAATGTATGTTCAGTTTTTAAATAAATATAAGCCAAGAATGTTTGTTTTTGAAAATGTTGCAGGTATAAAAACTGCACGAGGTGGTCTAGCCTTTAAAAATCTTCAAATGTACATGAGAAGAGTTGGCTATGAAATTGATTATCATGAGTTAAATGCTAAAAATTTTGGCGTATTACAGAGTAGAAAACGTGTAATCATTGTGGGTTGGTTGAAAGGGACAGGCTATGAATATCCAACATTTGATGTTCTAAAAAGTAAAACAGAAGTATGGAATCTATTAAGCGATTTGCCCCAATTAACACCAGGAAATAAAGCAGACTATTACATGCTTAACGATATGCGTAGAGTAAAAAAATATGTTAAGGAAAATAGTATTCGTCAAAAGAATGACGTTTTAACAGGACACGTTGCAAGACCTCATACAGCTCAAGACATAGAGATTTATAAGAGAACAATTGATTTGTGGTTTGAAAATGAAAAGCATGAGCGATTGAAATATGATAATTTACCTGAGAATTTAAAAACCCACAGAAACAGGTCTTCGTTTGTTGATAGATTTAAAGTAGTAGAAGGGGATATGGAATATTGCCATACTATATTAGCACATTTGTCTAAGGATGGACATTACTTTATTCATCCAGATATTGATCAACATAGGTCAATTACTGTAAGAGAAGCTGCAAGGATACAGTCTTTTCCTGATGATTATTTTTTTGAAGGACCAAGAACCTCACAATTTGTACAGGTTGGAAATGCTGTGCCACCAAAGATGGCCAAGGTAATAGCAGAGAAAATAAAAAAACAATTAGAAAAAAAGTAAGGGAGGAGCGCAAATGGGATTAGTAGAATCGACATATGCAGAATTAAAAAAACAGGAATTACAGAAAAATCCATATAGCTGTTTGCATATGGCTGATATCGATATAAATCCTCACCAAGTAGAGGCATTTACATTTGCGCTTTCGTCATTAGAAACAGGAGGCTCCATTCTGGCTGATGAAGTTGGATTGGGAAAGACTATTGAAGCGGGTCTTGTAATTAAGTATTTAATTAAAATAGGACACAACAAGATTTTACTTATTATGCCATCGAACCTTAGAAAACAATGGCAGGTTGAACTCGAAGAAAAATTTGGTATTACTTCATTAATAGTAGATAGTACAAACTGGGAAGATTATCTGACTGAGATTAAGAAAAATGAGTCGGTAATTATTGTGTCATATCATTTTGCAGCAAAGAGAAAAGAATATTTGGGAAGAGTCCCTTGGGATTTCTGTGTGTTTGATGAAGCTCATAGAATGAGAAATGTTCATAAAAATGGCTCGAAGATGGCAAATGCACTTTACGAGTTAACAAAAGGGATACCTAAGATATTACTTACTGCTACACCAATGCAAAATACATTACTAGATATGTATGGGCTGGTTCAGTATATTGATGAGAGAATTTTTTGTAGCAAGTCAGTATTTGCTGAAAGGTATATAAGAAATGAAAATTATACGGATTTAAAGGCAAGCTTAGAGTCTGTAATTCAGAGAACATTAAGAAAAGAAGTGGCAGAGTATATCCGATTTTCGGAACGTAAAGAGATGACAATTGATTTTGAATTATCTCCAGCGGAAATTGAATTATATATTATGATAAACAATTACCTCAAGAAGGAAGTATTGTATGCTTTACCAAATTCACACAGAACACTGATTACTTCTGTAATCAGAAAACTACTGGCTTCTTCAAGTATGGCAGTGGCAGAAACATTTAAAGTTCTAAAAGGTAGATTGGAAATTCTGAAAAAGACTACAAGGAAAGAAACGGCAGATGAGAGTATTGAGTTCTTTCTCAGTTTCTTTGATGAGGATGAAATAGAAACAGATGAGGATAAAAAGCAGGATGAATTATATACAAGAGAAAAAGTTAATGAATTTATCCAGCATGAGATAGACGAAGTAGATGCCATAATTATTAAGGCTGAGAGTATTAGGAAGAATGCAAAAATGACTGCACTGAAGAAGGCTGTATCAACGGCATTTGAATTCCAGACAGTGGCAGAAATTGAGCAGAAGGTTGTAATATTTACAGAATCAATCAGGACACAGCAGTATATGTTTGAGGAATTGTCAAAAGCTGGTTATGAAGGGAAGATTCTAAAGTTTAATGGCAACACAAGTGATAATATCACAAAACAGATATATATGGCATGGAAGGCAAGAAATTATGGCAAATATATTGGAAGTAGGAATGTTGAAATGAAAAATGCCTTAGTTGAAGCTTTTCGAGATGAGTATAAAATACTTCTGGTAACAGATTCAGGATCTGAAGGATTAAACCTACAGTTTTGCAATACTATTATCAATTATGATTTGCCTTGGAACCCACAGAAGATTGAACAACGTATCGGACGATGCCACAGATATGGTCAGAAAAATGACGTTGTAGTAATAAACCTCCTTAATACGCAGAATGCTGCAGATAAGAGAGTGTATGAAATTCTTTCTGAAAAATTCGAATTATTCCAAGGTGTGTTTGGTGCATCAGATAAGGCAATCGGATTACTAGAGGGTGGAGCAGGTTTTGAAAAAAGAGTAACTCAAATATATCAAGAATGCAAGACATCTTCTGATTTTACAAAAGAGTTTAAGGCTTTGGAGAAGGAACTTGATAGAAAGCGGAATACGAAGATGGATGAACTTAAAAGTTTATTCATATATAAGACCGAAGACCAACATAAGCAAAGATTTAATGACATATTGCAGGAAATAAATCAGTATGATTCACAATTGGAATATTGGTCGAGTAAAGGAGTAAATAATGGAATAGCTACATATCCGCTATATTTTGAAACTGATGTCATGTTAGGTATTCCAGAAATTGAACATGGTTATTTGTTGATTGGAGGTTCATATGTTGACTCTTGTATTGAGAATTCGATCTTTGAGGTTGTTGATATACAAGGGAAAATATTTAGTGTGAGCGATCAACTTGCGAGACAGTTAGTATCTATACTTCAGGATAATGTGTTGATTGATAAACATCCTGATAACAAGTTAGTACTGTCATATATCGATAAGACTGCTGAGTATATAAAGCAAAGATATACCGAATCAAAACAAGTTATTATAGCAAGAAATCAAAAGAAATTATTGAACTGGCTGGAATTAAGGAAAGAAGAATACTTGCTTAAAGCGAAAGATACTTCTGAACTGGATGGTATTAAAGCACAGTATACAGCAGAAACTGATTTTAGACAGAAGATTGCTTTAAAAAAGAAGCTAGAAGCTTGGGAAGAACAACAGAAATATTTGATAACGGCATTTCATGATGAAATGACATCGTTGGAAGAAAAAACAGATAATATGCAAAAAGAATATGAGAACAGTGTATTAAAGATACCACAGTTAATAATAAAGATTGTGATTAAATTTTAGGAGGACACCATGGAGAAAAAAGGAAAATTGGAATTAACATGGGTTGGAAAATATGAAGAAAAAAAACTTGAACCAAGAATTTTGATAGAAGATAGATCAAAGTCATATGGAGACCAAGATACAGAAAATATGTTGATTCATGGTGATAATTTGTTGGCACTTAAAGCTTTAGAAATGAATTACCGTGGAAAAATTAAATGTATATATATAGATCCACCCTATAATACAGGAAGTGCTTTTGAACAATATGACGATGATTTAGAACATAGTACATGGTTATGCTTAATGCATGAACGTTTGCAACAATTATTTGAGTTGTTAATGGAGGAAGGTACAATTTGGATATCCTTAGACGACAATGAGGTTCATTATTTTAAGGTAATGGCTGATGAGGTATTTGGAAGAAAAAACTTTATAGCGGATGTTGCGTGGGAAAAATCAGATAGCCCAAGAATGGATGCAAAACTGTTCTCATCAAGATATGATCATACACTTGTTTATGCCAAAAATATTGAAAGGGTAAAGATAAACCAAGTTGTAACAGGTGAGATTCCTGAACATTATAATAAAGAAACGGTGGATGGACGGAAGTATTATTTGAAACCTTTGCGATATATGGGAAATGCCGATGCAAAAGAAGATAGACCAAATTTGTTTTTCTCGATTAAAGCACCCGATGGTACAGAAGTATATCCGAAAAGAACAGATGGCTCTGATGGGCGATGGAGGTGGTCAAAGGAAAAGGTTGATGGAAATTCAGAATTAATTGAATGGGTGAGAGGTAAAAATGGATGGACAGCATACTATCGAATATTTGCTGAAGAAGACGCAACAAGACCTCCAGAGACATTATGGAATTTTCAGTTTGCAGGAAGTAATAGAAATGCAAAAGCTGAAATAAAGGCGCTCTTTAACGATAATAAATCTTTTGATACACCAAAACCAGAGAAGCTGATAGAGCAAATTCTTAATATAGCCACAGATGAGGGAGATTATGTTTTAGACTCTTTTTTGGGATCAGGAACAACCGCTGCTGTTGCACAGAAGAAGGGAAGAAAGTGGATTGGAATTGAAATGGGAGAACATGCATATACACTCTGCAAAATAAGGATGGATAGTGTAATTCATGGGGAAAAAGGTGGGATTTCAAAAGATGTTAATTGGCAAGGTGGCGGTGGATACAAGTTCTATGAACTTGCAGAGCCACTTCTAGTGAAGAATTCAACATTACCAGTATACCAGATTAATCCAACCTACACATGGGAAATGGTTTGTGAGGCAATATGTAAGATTGAAGGATTTACATACGAAACGTCAGGAGAGTACCAAGGACATTCTTCTGAAAATAGATTTATACATGTTACAGAAGAATTTGTTAATACAAAGTATGTGATATCAGTTATGAGATTCTTAGGAGAGAAACAAAGTTTATTGATTTACTGCAAGAAGAACCAATCAGATATGATTCTGCCAGAAAATGTGGAAGTGAAGAAGATTCCAAAGGATTTATTGGATAAGTGTAATTTTGAAAGTGAGGGGCGGGAATAATGAGTTCAGTAGATAAAATCAAATGGGCTATGAGCCTGCGTAACCCTCAATATGAGGCATTGAAATACTTTGATGCCATTAGTTCTGAAATTGAGTATAGAACAGCAGAGAAAGCAGAGGCTGAGAAGTGTGCTTCAGAAAATTGCCAGGAGCAACATAAAATTTCTGTAGATAAGGAATTTGATTTTCCATCATTTTGTTTCGATATGACAACAGGTATTGGTAAGTCTCGTCTTATGGGTGCTTGCATTTACTATTTGTACAAGACAAAAGGGTATAAGCATTTCTTTATTTTAGCACCTGGAAATACAATCTATGACAAAATGCGTAGAGAGTCTGTTCCGGGACACCCAAAGTATATGTTTAAGGGACTTGAAGCAGAGATGGGAAGACCTAAGGTTTATGATGGTGAGAATTATTTATCATACCCGATAAAGTATGTACAACAGGAATTGGTTGTAGAAAATACGTCGGAGATTCAGATATTTATTTTTAATATATCAAAAATTTTTACTCGTGGTGATTTGGAATTCAAATTCCACAAGTTTAATGAAAATTTAGGTGGCTCCTTTGCAGAGGTACTTCGTTCTTTCGATGATTTGGTTATATGTATGGATGAGGCACATAGATATTATGCCCCAGCATCAAAGGTTGCTATTAATTATTTAAACCCAGTTCTTGGATTAGAGTTTACAGCCACGCCTAAAAATACTAATAAGAATATTATATATCATTATGGGTTAGAGGACGGAGCCGGAAAGTTCTTAAAAATCCCGGTTGTTATGGGTAGAACTAATACTGCGGGATACTCTGACGAAGATATTGAAGAGATGAAGTTGAAGGATGGAATTAAGCTTCATGAGAGAAGAAAGTCTATTGTATATAAACATTGTATTGAAAACGATTTAGAACAGGTAAAACCTATTGTGTTGGTCGCTTGCAAAGATACAACGCATGCAAAAAAAATAAAAGATAAGATTGATTCAGATGCTTTTTTTGGTGGAAGATATGTTGGAAAAGTAATTGAGATTGATTCAAGTACTAGTGGTGCCGAAACAGAAGAAAATATTCAGAAATTATTGACCATTGAAAAGAATACAAATCCTATAGAAATTGTATTGCATGTCTACAAATTAAAAGAGGGATGGGATGTAAATAATCTTTTTACGATTATTCCGCTGAATGCTGCAAAGAGTGACATATTGGCGTTGCAGACTATTGGTAGAGGTCTTAGACTACCGTTTGGTGAAATCACAGGTGTAGAAGAGTTAGATACACTTGATATTGTTGCACATGACCATTATCGTGAAATCATTGATGATATCAAGAATAACCCAATATTTAAGATGAGAAACTTGGATGAGGAGGATATCCCAGATACCAAAACTGTGCAAGTAGAAACTGTTATTGAGAAACAGCAATTTTCATTGTTTGATGAAGCGCTTAGAGAAAGTAAGATTAAATCGTATCAGGCTTTGAATACAGAGAGCGCGGTTGAAAACTTATTTGCAGAGTATCAGAAGGCGTTTGTTAAGAAGGATGCTCCTAAAAAGAAAGTTGATAATGGTGTGCAGATGTCACTCCTTGATTTGCTGCAGGAACAATCAGATTCTATAAGCGATGGTGTTGAACCATTAAAAAATCCGACTTCAGAGGAATTAATTCAGCAAACTGAAGTAACTTCGATAGTTCAACAAGGGGTTGAAAACTTGTATATTGAGTTACAGAAATCTACAAGTGGTAAAAATGTATTGCCATATGCAAAGCAGGAGTTTGTTAAGAAAATTGAGGAATTAAAGAAAGTTGCAATTTCTGTACCTAAAATAGGCATTAGTTATAGTTCGACTATAGAATTCAAACCATTTTCGGTGAAAAGAAATATCCAAGATTTTGACATTGCGGCATCACGGATTGAAAGATATGACACAATAAATGAGAAATTGTTACAGGTGTTAGATGCAGATGCATTGATAGTCGAAAATCCAGAAAACATGTTAGCGGTTTCTCTTCTTGAGAGTATCCCTGAATTTAGTTCTGATGATGCAGATTTTATTCTTGAAGTTGTTGATCAGTATCTTAAGTTGATTGAAGGTTCGGTAGAGGATAAAAAGAAAATTGTAAGAAGATATGCCTCAATTATTGTAGAAGATTTGAAAAGTCAGATATATGCATCCAAAGAAGAAAGTACAGAGTTTGTATTTAATGTTCAAAAGGATCTTATTATATTTGGTCCATTTGTGAAAAATATGAAGGCTGATGGAAGATTGAACTTTAAGAAAGAAGTTCCAGATAAGAAAAATATTAAGCAATATTTATTTGAAGGATATAAAAAATCATATTATTCTGAAAATGCATTTGATAGTGATGATGAGAGAAGATTTTCTGTTATCCTTGAAGATGATGTAGAAGTTATTCGCTTTATTAAGCCACCCCTTAATCAGTTGGGATTGTTCTACCGAGCTGCAAAGCAGTACAATCCGGATTTCCTTGTTGAAACAAAGGATAAGAAATACATGATTGAAGTAAAGGCGGCTAATCAGACGGATACTGATGAAGTTCAGGAAAAGGCAAAAGCTGCACTTAAATGGTGTGAGTGTGCATCAAAGGTTGACGCAGATGGTAAGACCTGGGAATACCGCTTGGTACCTGGAGATAAAATAATCATTGGAAACACATTAAAATATGTAATTGGATTGGCTGTTCCTGTTTCAGCAGAATAACATCATAGGAGGATGTAAATGGCAGATATAAAAGACTTTAAACATGCTATTGTTCGCCAGAAAATATTAGAGGCTGTTAGACGAGATTTAATAGGTCCATCCTCTGTGAGCGAAGAACTTAATGAAATACCAACTAGTAGTTATATAACAGGTTTATTATATCCTGCTGATACTGCTGTGACAGAAGATGAGAATTATTTTGATGTGGAATTCACAGAGAAGAAATTTGATGCTGATGGAGAAACGATGGAGGCTGGAATATTTGAGGAAGAAGAACCAGAGGAAAGAGCAAAAGGCGGATTTCAAAAACCTTCTTCAGTAGGTATTTCATTCTACATTGGTGACGATGTTTCTAAAATTTATGCATACATTAACTGGGGTAAATATTATGCTGAGCAAGTACAAGGAGAATTCATTGATGGAACTCTAGAGGAAGACGCTGAAAATAAGAAAAAGAAAAAGCATAATGTATATGTCAGGGAACAAATGCATGATGTTGTTGAAATTGATTTAAAGGATGGAAAGCGATCAAAACAGATTCAACTTGATACAAATGGAAATATATATATATATGTGATGAAGATGCAACTTGATAATGGATATAAGATGGTATCTGTTTATCTGCATAATAATGATAAATCAGATGGTGATGAGAAGGAATATGAGAAAGTCATGTTTCAGGTTGAAATGCTTATTGCAGATGATTTGAAGAGCCCTGTTTTTGTTCCTGAATATGTATGTAGAAAAGTGGAATTGGAGGATGAATACTACTATAAAGGCAGACCAGTATATGCTAGAGGAAGAGGTTGTGCTGCTATGTGGGATACAGTAGTTGATGAAGTAAATGCAACTGCGGTAAAAACATCATTCATACCAGATTATGAGATTCCAAGTGTAAGCGCACAAATAGAGAATATGCCAGAACATGTCTTTTCTATGTTACAGATGGGTTCAACAAAAAAGAAAGAAGAAATTATTGGGAATTTGCGCCTCTTAACATCTATGTATGGAAGCTGGATTAATGATGTATTAATAAATGATGGTTCGATGCAAGATGATAAGTTTGCAACTACAGGGCAAACAATTATAGATAAATGCACTAATGCTAATCATAGGATGAACGCAGGTATTGATTTAATCGAACAGAATGAGAAAGCTTATCATGCTTTTGTATTTATGAATCAGGCAATGTATTTGCAGAGAAGCATTACATCATTCTCTAAAGAATATGGCAATGATATTCCTTGTAGCCTTAGAGATTTTATGAAAGATATGCCTGAAAAAGGAAGAAAGAAGGATCATAGTGAATGGAGACCATTCCAGATTGCATTTGTTTTATTAAATTTGTGTGGAATTATGGATGGTGAATCACCTGAAAGAGAAATAGTGGACTTGCTGTATTTCCCTACAGGAGGTGGAAAGACAGAAGCATATTTGGGACTGATTGCTTTTACTATTGCGTATCGCAGATTAACTGCTTCAGAGGAGACAGAGTATGAAAAGGATGGAGGTGTAACAGTATTTTTAAGATACACACTTAGACTTCTTACTACTCAGCAGAGAGATCGATTGATGCGACTTATTGTTGCTATGGAACAGTTGAGAGAAAAGAATGAAGAATTGTATGGTCACGAGAGAATTACTATTGGCTTTTGGGTTGGAGGAAATGTAACACCAAACAAATTTAGTGATTACAGTGATACGGATCAGTTCAAGAAAAAAGAGTTTCTTCGTAAATTAACAAAACAGATTATTAAGTGTCCATATTGTGGTAAGCCAATAGCAAAGGATGACTATACAATAAATGAAAAGGGTAAATCTGTTGAAATACATTGCTCAGACTCATATTGTATGTTTTCTAAAACATCAGGTAGGACAATTCCTGTATATCTTGTAGATGAGGAAATCTATGCGAAGTGTCCAACTGTTATTATATCTACAGTGGATAAATTTGCAAGATTACCTTGGAGTGAGCAGGTTGGGTTATTATTTGGTAGAACCGATAGGTGTTGTTCAAGATGTGGTCATATTGCTATCGGAGAGAAACATCCAGGAAGACACAATGCTGATACGTCAGCGGGATTAAATAAGGCATCGACAAGCGAGTGTAAATCATTTTATCCACCTGAACTAATTATTCAGGATGAGCTACATTTGATAACTGGACCTTTGGGTACGATTTATGGTGGATATGAAACAGTTGTTGAAGAAATGTGCTGCATAGAGAGAAATGGACGAAAGATTCGTCCAAAGTATGTTGTCTCAACAGCAACAATAAAAAATGCAGGAGAACAGATTAAATTTTTGTATGGCAGAGAAAAATTTGACCAGTTTCCTCCAAGTGGTTTTGATACAAGAGATTCATTTTTTATCAAAGAGGTTCCATTACCAAAAGATAACTTGGCTACGGTATCAACTGATAAGCTACAGGAAATGATTGATGAAGGTGAAAAACCATTCCGGCAGTATGTGGGAATATGTGCAAGTGGACAGTCTGTTAAGACAACGCTTATAAGGTTATATTCAATCATCTTGCAGACTTCATTGGATTTATCAAAGGATTCGGAGTTTGAAGATTATATCGATCCTTATTATACATTGATAGGTTATTTTAATAGTATTCGAGAGTTAGGTGGTGCAGTCCGACTTCTTGACGATGATATTGCCAGTAGAATTCGTGTTGTTAAAAATAAGTATAACAGTATAGCACAGAGATATATTGGGATTGATGGAAAGAAAGAGATTACTTCGCGAATTCCTTCATGGGAAATTGCGCAGGTATTGGAGAAATTAGCTGTGCCATACGATAAGAATAAAGAAAAGCAAAACTGCTATGATGTTGTAATTGCAACGAATATGATTGCGGTTGGCATGGATGTGGATCGTTTAGGATTGATGACAGTTGTAGGACAGCCAAAGCAAAACTCAGAATATATTCAGGCAACAAGTCGTGTTGGACGTCAGCACCCTGGAATTATTTTTACTGTATATAATCCGTATAGGCCAAGAGATTTATCAAATTATGAGAACTTTGTTGGATTTCATTCACAGATGTATCGCTATGTGGAAGGTACGACCGCTACACCTTTTGCAGCGAGAGCACGAGATCGTGTCTTGCATGCACTTGTTGTGGCATTACTCAGATTGAAGATAGAGGAGATAGCTGATAATAGTGGAGCATCATGTATTAATGATATTTCAGAAGATGAAATTAATGAAATTAAGTCAATGATACTTGAGAGAGTAAAAGTAATTTCTCCAACAGCTTATGCAGATACTGAAGACGAAATAGATACTTTTCTCAGTACTTGGAAAAGTATTGCTAAATCGGAAAAATTGTACTTTTTTGTACCAACTGTTGCCGATGATAAAAAGAGATTACTAACTTATTATGGCGAATTTTATGCAGATAAAGAAAAACCAACATTAAGTTCAATGCGTGATGTAGAGCAGTCATCTACAGTATTTTATTGGGAGGGTATTTGATGAATTTTTATAAAAAATTGGGTGAAATACGCCCAAACCAATTAATAACTACATACGGTCCAGGTTCGATTATGGATGCTGTAAATGATTCGTTGACAGTCTTGGATATTGAATACTGGGATAATAATAATATTGGTAAAGAAATACGAGATGCAAGATTAGCGAGTTATATGAATGTTAGAAAATTCTTTATGCCTAAGACTGGTGGAAAGGAAGATATTCCTGTAATATCATTTCCATATTACCATGTGTGTTCTAAAGGTACATGTAAATTCCTTTTTGATATGCGAGATTATTTTGATGCAGAGCAGTATAAGAATAATCAGGGAGAAGTGAAATGTCCTAAGTGTGGATTTCCTGCTTATCCATCAAGATTTATTACTGTATGTGAGGATGGACATATGGATGACTTCCCTTGGAGATGGTGGGTTCATCATGGTGAAATAAGCTGCAAGGAAGATATGTTCCTAAAGTCTATGGGAAATACTTCATCACTTGCCGAATTACGAGTTGAATGTACCTGTGGAGCAAAAAGAGTTATGTCAGGTGCCATGCAGAAGGAGAAATTTACAGGATTGTGCTGTTCTGGAAATCATCCACATAGACCGGGAGCAAAGTCAAAGATATGTAAGAAGAATGTCATTCCTAGTCAGCGAGGTGCATCAAATGTATACTTTACAGTTACGAGAAATGCTATTTCTATTCCGCCTTGGACCAATCCGATAAATGACATTATGGGTGCACAACGTGCTACGATTGAAACCCTTGTTGAGGCAATGGGTGAAGATTCTGGATTAGATTTTTCATTTAAGAAATATTTTGCTGACAGATATTCATGGGATGAATTTAAAGAAGCTTATGATAGATTAAGCCAAAATATCAAAGAGTTTACTGAATTAAAAGAAATGGAATATGCGGCAATAACGCACCATGAGGATGTGGTATATCAGCATGATGTAAAGTACTTCAAGGCAGAGGAAGTTGATTTGAAAGATAGCCTTAAAGAGTATCTCTCTAGAGTAATTAAAATACATCGCTTGAGAGAAGTTAGAGTTTTGACTGGTTTTACAAGGCTTGAAGCACCTGAGCCAGAAATAGATGAACAATCACACATTGTAAAACTTAAGTGTGGATCTGGAGAAAAGTGGCTTCCGGCTGTAGAAATCAACGGCGAAGGTATATTTATTGAATTAAGCAGAGAAAAGATTGCGCAGTGGATGCAGGCAGAACAAGTTAAAACGCGTTCAGATAAATATGCAGAATGTTATTCTACATATTGTGAGAAGAAAGGTTGGGAAAATTTCAAACCTAGGAATGCAGAATATGTATTATTACATACATTAGCTCATATGTTGATAAAGGAAATGGCAATACAGTCAGGATATTCTTCGTCAGCTTTACATGAAAGAATATACAGTAGTGAGAATATGTGTGGCTTATTGATTTATACGGGAGCGGCTGACAAAGAAGGTTCATTAGGTGGACTTGTGGAGCTAGGAGGAATGAATAAGTTATTGCCACTTCTTAAGGGTGCATTAGAAAATGGACTTACTTGTACAACTGATCCTGAGTGCTTTATGAAGAATCCAACAAGCGACAGATTGAACGGTGCTGCATGTCATTCATGTACTATGATTTCAGAAACGGCATGTGAAAATGGAAATCGTCTTTTGGACAGAGCATTGGTTGTACCAGTGCCAGAACACGAAGAAATGGGATATTTTAGAGGTTTGGTGAGAGATTTATGCGGAATTCAAGTATAAAAATTGACTACATAGCTGGATTGATTGTAGATGCAATTGAGTGTTGCTCTGTGAATGGAGATGAGACATCCTTTGCAAAAGCAGTTTGTGAATTGAAGGTACAATTTCCGAATTGTAATGATGAAGAGATTACAAGTATTATAAGTTTGTGCATGTACCTATATTCTGCAAAAAAAACAGAACATGCAGACCTAGTGCTTACTGCACCGGATTCTTTTAGGGTAAAAACGTTAAGAACGAGGGATACATTACGTAAGTTGATAGAAGAAACTGAAAAAAGTCTTACTATTACAGGATATTCTATCTCAGACTATTTTACGGAAATGCTTGACCTTATTATTCGTAAGAGTCAGCAAGGAGTTTATATTAGACTGTATGTTAATGATATGGAAAAACAGAAGACTACATTGGAACGCTTGATGGCATATAAGTCACGCTTTATCCAAGTATATGAATATCAAAAGCAAGAAGGCGATAAAATGGCTGCATTACATGCGAAGTTGATAGTATCTGATACACGAAAATCATTAGTATCATCTGCAAACCTTTCCTATCATGGTATGCAAGGAAATATTGAGATGGGTTTTTTGATTGAATCTGTAGATAAGGCAAAACAGATAGAAGAAGTTATGAAAGAAATGGTAAGGATGAAGGTGTTCTGTAAATACGAAGGAAGGTGAAATATTGCGTCGCCTAGAAATGGAATATTTTGATACATATTATTTTTGTTCGATAGCGCAATATCTGATAGAAGAGTCTGATTTAGATTTTGCGTCAACCTTGGCAGAGTTTACTGACCCTGTAGGAGAATTTGAAAGAGAAGATTATCCTAAGGACTCATATCTGCATAGATTTGTCGAGTTTTTAGTGGAGAGAATTTTATTCGAACAAAACAAGTATATGGCTGTGGATATTGAACACGCGATAGATGAAAATGGATATAAAAAGGTAATACTAGAAGATCATAAAGTCTTCCACAGAAAATGTTTGGGAGACGATTACAGATATACAACATTCGAACTTGCAATATTACATTATCATGGAAGTATTGAAAAAATGAAAGTGTGGATTACTAATAATATTGATGAAAGTCAATTTGACTATTTGGATGTTGCTGCAGAATACACAAATTATCTTGAAAGTCAGTATTATGACGTTATTGATAACATAAAAAGAGATGTTTTGCACTTGCTGTTTCAAAATCGAATGTTCTTAATGCATTTTAATACTTTTATGTCTGATGTACTGCAAGGAAAATCAAGTAGAAAGAATATGCCACAATGGGTTAAAAGAGCAGTATATTATCGTGATAATGGAAGATGCGTAATGTGCCAAAAAGATTTGTCGGGCTTGGTAGATGTTGAAGAGGAATATGAAAAGCAATTTGATCATATTGTTCCGTTGGAACAAGGTGGTTTGAATGAAATATCTAATATTCAGTTGATGTGTAGTTGTTGCAATCAAAAAAAGGGAACACAGACATATACCAGTAATGTATATAGATTTTTGTATGATGACTAGGCATAAGAGGTGAAAAGGTTGATTTTTGATATTAGAAGAAATGTAACTCACATTTGATGAATATTCGACTTCCAGGGGGCACAATTTAGGGAAAATGAGAGTCACGACTCTGTCGGTATAGAGCCACTTTGCTTTGATTTAATCAATATTTATTACAAAGTATTGGATATGTTAATACCTTGATGCTAGTACGATGCGAAGCAGCTTTTACAAATCTGATGAATCGTAAATTAATAATTAAGTAAAACAAAATATCATAAGGTGGCTCTAAACTACCCGACATCTGGCTTAAAGAGATGGGGTATACTTATTTGATATAAAAACAATTTATTAGCATGTAGGTTCATTACTAATCTCATATGCTCCCTTTTCTTCTTTAAGATAACTGGATTTCGCAATTTGCATAGAATTTATACTATATCCCTTTGATTTCAGGATAGCAAATTTAAAATCCAGAAGAGAGGCAGGTACATTGAGTATACTTGCAGTTTCAAAAAATGTATATTCATTTAGGTGGTTTAAAACTGTACCATCTTCAAGCAGGAGCTCAGCGGCAAATAGATTGGCCTCGTATTCCAGTGGCTTATCAGACCGTTTTTCAAGAACTTCTAGTTCCTGAAAGCCAGACATCATTGCAATTTCTCTATGTAACATGCCGTGACCTAATTCGTGAGCTATAAGGATAGGCCTGAAAAGTTCTATTACATTTTCATCAATAATAATATTGTTGATACGAGACTGGTAAAAATAGTAAGCCTTTAATCGTTGCTTCAAATCCATATAGTGTAATTTATAATCAAGTTCATTGCAGATAACGTATGGATCTCGACTACCAACCTTTTTTATCAAAGCTTCCACCTGATTGACAATGTAATCAATAGTCATTCTGGTCACTTCCTTTAATATAATATAAAATAGCCATTGAGGCTTTGGGGATAATCAACCCACTATAATTATACAATAGATATCTGTACTATAAAACGGACTCGTCAATTGGCGGCTTCGTTTTTTTCTTTCTTGAAAATTTTTCAGATGCTTCCTTCTTAGATGAAATATATACCTGCATTAATGATTGCATAAATATCTCTTTGGCATCATCATCAAGATCGCCGCCAGCGAAAAGAGCTCCAGCACGGTCTAATACATCTTTTGCTTCTTTTGCACCCTTATAACCGAATTTGTCTTTGACAGTATCGAGAAAGTCTTCATTCTCGATATTTTTCTGCTTATTAGCTTCTTCATCATCTACCAGATAAGATACGGATACACTTAGCGCATCTGCTAACTTCTTAAGATTACTTTTTCTTGGGAGTGTATTTAGTTGTTCATAGGTATAGAGTGAACGCTCTGAAATACCTGTTAATGCTGCAAGCTCCGTCTGTGATAGATTTTTTAATAATCGAGCCTCTTTTACTTTTTCACCAAAAGTCATGTTACTACCTTCTTTCTAGGAAGAAAAATTTTATTTTTACAACTTCCGATTAACTATTGACAAACTTCTTTTAAATGATATAATCAAGTTTGTTAAGTAACTTCTGATTAATCATACATCGGAACTTCCGATTTGTCAAACGAAAGTTCTGATTATAAATTTTAAAACTTCTGAAAAGAAACGAGGTAATGAGCGATGGGTAATCGAGTCATATTGCATTCAGATATTAATGCATGTTATGCGGCAATAGAACATTTGCATCGCCCTGAGTTGAATGGAAAACCTTTGGCTGTAGGAGGAGACCCCGAAGCAAGACATGGTATAGTCTTAACCGCAGATTATATAGCTAAAAAATACGGTGTAAAAACAGGTATGGCACTTTGGCAGCGAAGCAAGTTTGCCCAGAACTCAACATTGTTTCACCAAGAATGGATTTGTATTTGCGATTTTCCAGAATGGCTCATGAAATATATGGGGAATACACGGATCTTCAAGAACCCTATGGAGTGGATGAATCATGGTTGGATGTGACCTCCAGTAGTTCATTAAAAGGTGATGGATACAAGATAGCAAAAGAAATTAGCAATCGTATGAAATCAGAGTTGGGCATAACCGTAAGCATTGGAGTATCTTTTAATAAGATTTTTGCAAAACTTGGTTCTGATTATAAGAAACCAGATGCTATTACAACCATGTACGAAGATGAATTCAAGTACAAAGCTTGGGCACTTCCTGTATCTGATCTTTTATATGTAGGACGGAGTACCAATCAGAAGTTAGCCCGATTTGGTATCAAGACAATTGGAGACTTAGCAAGAATAGATGAACACCTATTATTGTCACAGCTTGGCAAGATGGGTGGCATCCTGTGGGCATTTGCGAATAGCTATGATGACTTACCGGTAAAAATGGAACATACACAGGCACCAATTAAATCTATTGGAAATAGTACTACTACACCAAGGGATTTAGAGACTGATGAGGACGTAAAAATTGTTCTTTATATTTTAGCAGAGAGCGTATCCGCAAGGCTTCGAGAAAATGGGTTTAAGTGCAGGGTGATTGAAATAAGTGTGAGGGATAATGAGCTTTATTCATTTACCAGACAGCATAAGATTGACCATGCCACGAATATTACTAGTGAGATTGCAAGCGAAGCATATCGGATATTCAAAGAAAATTACAACTGGCGCAAGCCAATCAGAAGTGTAGGAGTTCGAGGGGCAGATCTTGTTAACTACAATTACTGGGAACAGATGGATTTGTTCTCTAGTGTAGAGCAAAGAGAAAAACAGATGAAATTGGATGATGCGGTAGATACCATAAGACGAAGATTTGGATTTTATAGTGTTCAAAGAGGACTTATGTATCGTGATAAGATTCTCTCTTCGGTGAATGTGAAAGAGGATCATACAACTCATCCAATCGGATATTTCGGGTAAGAGGAGGTATTAAAGTATGGTTTATATGAGATACGATTTAAACGATAAACAGAATAAAATCTATGACTTTTTATGTGATTTCCTAAAGGTAAATGGTTTTCCGCCAACAGTAAGAGAAATTGCAGAAATGGCGGGACTTGCTTCAGCATCTAGTGCACATCATTATTTGAAGCAATTAGAAGAAAAGGGATATATTCGCCGAGTAGAAGGAAGTCCAAGGGCAATTGAAATAATGTGAGGAGGTGGTTGTAGCATGGAGATTGTAAAGATATATGTGGATGTTACTGCTGAGTTTTCCAAACAAGGTGCATTAACACCAAAAAGTTTTATATGGAAAGATGGCAGCGTATATGAAATTCAGCGTGTAAAAGATATTCGACGAGCTGCCAGCATGAAGGCAGGTGGTGTAGGAATGAGATATACATGTGTTGTTGATGGTAGAGAAAGTTATCTTTTTTATGAGGATAACAATCTCTGGTTTGTAGAAGGGAAAACCGGAGCCTGATTATGTGTGGTGACATGTAATCAGTTGGCTTCGAAGATCAGCATATGGTTGGGGCATATTAGACAGGTATGCAACGGAACTCCCACCAAATAAGCTTGCAAAGGTGATTCCCTTTTCCTTTCAAGTACAAAATGTTTCTGATGATTTTGTATTGTAAAGGAGCAGACTGAATGATGAGAGAATTAAAACAAATTGAATTTTATTGTAAGAAATGTAGAAAAAGTATGAAAATGGCATATTTACTTACGGGTAATGATGATGCGCCTGTTTTACCAGGCATGATTATTAGATGCCATACCAATAGATGTACCAGAGTAATGGTGCTGAAAAAGTATACAGAGGGAATGTTGATTGCCCGAGCAGATAATGAAGGGAAAGTATATATCTAAAAGAATCAGCGTACAGTTAACATCAGATATGGCGGATGCTATATGATAAAGACAATTCAATGAAGGCCTCATGATATGGGAGACGGACTGCATTACGGTAAGGCTGATGCTTGCTAAGACGGACTCACCGTGGACGCATGGGAAAGAAACCAGTTTAAGGACTGGACTTTCTCGTGCGTCCTTTTTTTATTGCAAAAAATTTCATACTAGTAGGAGTAAATTTCCATCCTTAAACGTTTATCGAGCCAAACAAACGAAAGGATGGATTTTTATGTTTTACGATGTAAAGAAAACAGCAGGAATTATTAAGGAACTTAGGAAGCACAGGGAATTGACACAGGAAGTAGCAGCGGAGGAAATGGGAATTAATATTAAGACTTATCAAGCAGCAGAACAGGGAAGCCGAGGGTTAAGTATAGATACTCTTTGTATTATTGCAGATTATTTTATGGTTACGCTGGATTATTTAGTAACGGAAAGAAGAGAAGCAAATGAATGGAGTGGACTAGTGGAAAATCTCACTGACGAACAAAAAGCTCAACTATTTAGTATTGCGTCAAACATGATAAGTACTCTGGGATGGTAGAACTCCCACAATGATGGGGTGCCACTCCTACTCCAAATACCTAAAAGCAAAATCTATTTTTACTTATAATTAGCTCATGGTTGATGACCAAGGGGCAATCGAAACAGGTTCTTCTGATAAGAAAGATCACCATGTTGGATGGCTCTTACAATCTGTCGGATGCCATGAGTTTTTTTGACAATTGAATAATGACACGCATATCCCGTGATTTTCTATTTCGCCTCTTATTTTTAGTAAGGGGTGGCAGAATCCCATTTCGTGCGATGACAAACCTGATGGTAGTTGATTATGAGAAACAATAGCATTTGCCTATGAAGGTTTTGAGCAGAGGATTGTGCCTACCAGAGTAGCTTCTGGAGGAAGAATTTATTCCAATTAATGAGATAGATGGCGCACCTGAATTTCAGCCAAAGGCATTTTCAGAAGGTGGCACTTTTCGTAAGTCCAAGATGGGCATGGATACTACGAAGTGATTGCAGCTAGCAAAGGATATGTTACCCGAGAGGGGAGTACCAAGAGGTGGTCGAAAGACCGGGAAGACTTTTGTCTTCCCACACAAGTGGATTTATGAAGGAACCTGTAGATGATAGAAAAAATGGACCAAGAGTACAGAGCGTATTCTCATAAGTCCCCTTATGTGAGGAGACAAGCTGGCTGGTGTATGACGATACACCATTCTCAAAACGATAAAGAGAAGTCAGATAAAGATTTATAACTGACAGATTGGAGGACATATGGATGTAGTAATCTATGCAAAAAGTAGTAAAGCTGCTGATATGATAGAAGCATTTGCAAAAGAGAAGGAAATGCAAGTAATTGATACAATTATCAATGAAGACAATTTAATTGAAAAACTTAAGTGGTTTATTGAGCGGGAAAGAATTCAGGCGGTTCTAATTAACTCAAGTTTAGAAATTACAACAAATAAAAAGGAACTGAGAGACTTTTTGGAGTTTGCAGCAAATCACAATGTATCAGTGAACAGCAAAGAATACAATTGGATGCCGATCAGAATAGAGCCTTGGGACGGTGGGATTGGATGTTAGGAAAAGCACATATTGTTCCGTTTCCAGCAGAACATGCAGTGATGAATACAAATAATCGTAAAATTGTGGCTTGTCCAACGGAACAGGAGGCAAATGAATATATTAAAATGATGGAGGATTCAGATAATAATGAGAATATTGACAGCGAGAGAAAACCGCTATGATAATAGTAGAAGTATCTCAAATAGCCAGAAGCCTAGTTATCATGGATATGGTAATAATGGTGGAAGAATAACAGGCAGATCTGAGAATGTAAGGATTAGTATTCCACATAAATCATTTGAAGAAAGAAGATCACCGTATGGAAGTAGTGGTTCACCTGAAAATGTCAAAGAATCAATGAGTATGCCGTTTTATAAG
>QKAS01000040.1 GCA_003246295.1 Clostridia bacterium
GAGATTGTCGTGTGGATGACGCCCCAGTTCGGCTTCATCAAGCTCAGCGACAAATTCACGACCGGCTCCTCCATCATGCCGCAGAAGCGCAATCCCGACGCCGCCGAACTATCATAAATTGCCTTATATTTATGATATAATACTATATAAATCCGTAAAAAGAAGAGGTGATAGTTTGTATTTAATCTGGGAAAAATTTCGAGATAACCTGAAAGCGGTTCTTCCAATTACAGCGATCGTAGGACTGTTACATTTCTTACTGGTGCCATTGGAGACAAGCCTTTTTATAAGGTTCTTAATTGGTTCCTTACTTATCATTATTGGTTTAACCGTTTTTTTAACAGGTGTTGATATTGGAATCACACCGCTTGGTGAATTGACGGGTAATGCGGTTACAAAGTCAAATAAAGTCTGGATTGTTATTATGGCGGGATTGATTCTTGGTTTTTTTATTTCTATCGCAGAACCAGGTCTCATGGTTTTGGCTGGACAGGTAAATGAAGTAACCGGAGGTGTGATTTCCGGTATGACAATTTTATTAACTGTTTCAGTAGGGCTTGCAATTATGCTTGCGATTGGATTTTTCAGAGTTTATTACAACATTCCGTTATATTTAATATTATTAGGGTTATATAGCATCATTTTTATCATGTCATTTTTTACATCAGGTGAGTTCCTTGCGATTTCATTTGATGCATCTGGTTCTACAACAGGAATTCTGGCTGTTCCTTTTATTCTTGCACTTTCACTTGGTATATCAACATTAAAGAAGGACTCCAAAGCTTCAGAAAAAGATAGTTTCGGACTGGTTTCTATTGCATCAACTGGAGCAATTATATCAGTCATGTTGCTAAGCATGGTAACAAAACCAGCAGCATTTACGGCTTTGTTACAGGAAGAGACAGTACAGGAACAATCTTTGATCGCACCATTTCTTCAGGTCGGAAAACAATGTCTGACAGAGAGTATTACAGCGCTTTTACCCTTACTGCTTATATTCCTAATCAGTAATAAGCTTTCATTCAAATTAACACAAAGAGCATTTCATAAAATCATAGCAGGTTTTATTTATTCCTTTATCGGTCTGGTTGTTTTTATGATTGGTGTGAATGCTTCCTTTATGGAAGTTGGAACAGCACTTGGAAAAAGTCTTGTTTCTTTGGAACAAAAATGGATTATCGTATTGGTAGGATTTATATTGGGCCTTGTTACAATTCTGGCTGAACCGGCGGTATATGTATTGACACGACAGATTGAAGAAGTTACCAGTGGATATGTTAGCCGTGTTGCGGTATTGATTCCGCTTGCACTTGGGGTGGGAATGGCAGTAGCCCTTTCTGTGATTCGGATCATTACTCCGGGTTTGAAATTGTGGCATTACCTGTTGCCAGGATATATCATATGTATTTTACTGATGTTTATTACACCAAAAATATTTGTTGGTATTGCATTTGATGCAGGTGGAGTTGCAACTGGTCCCATGACAGCAACATTTATTCTTGCATTTACACAGGGAGCGGCCAATGCATTTCCAGGTGCCGACTTGCTGGCAGATGGATTTGGAATGATTGCAATGGTTGCCATGACACCGATCATAACGCTACAAATGTTAGGAGTATTATTTAAAGTAAAATCAATTGTAAAAGACAAAAAAAGAGAATGATAAAAAATAAAATAGGTATAACGTGATAACGATTAGGTGGTAATGATAAGACGGTAATGATTAGGCGGTAATGATTAGATAGAAAGGATAGGAAGCGTGAATAATTTAACTTCATTTGAGTTAGTTTATGTAATTGTTAAATATGGAATGGGTAGCAAAGTACTTCAGGCTGCCAAAGAATATGGTTTCAGAGGTGGAACTGTATGTTTGGGAAAAGGAACGATTGCCAATCCAATCTTAACATTTTTAGGTCTTGAGGATTCAAGGAAAGAAATATTATTATTTGGAGCAGATCTTGAAACATCAGAAGCAGCAATGGAGAAGCTTGCAAGTAAGTTCAGATTTGATAAACAAGGACATGGAATCGCATTTGCAACGGCAGCATGTAGAATTGTTGGAGTGAGCTGTTATCTTGGAGATCATATTGGAAAGGATGAAGAAAGCATGGAAGGTTCACGTTATCAGAATATTATTACGATTGTAAATAAAGGAAAAGCAGAAGAAGTGGTAGAAGCAGCAGAAAAAGCAGGATCAAAGGGCGGGACGATCATCAACGCAAGAGGTTCGGGAATTCATGAAACAACAAAAGTGTTTAATATGGAAATCGAACCTGAAAAAGAAATGGTTATGATTCTTGCCAAAAGAGAAGAAGCAGATAAAATAATTCAGGCAATTAGTGAGAGCCAGAAATTAGATCAGCCAGGGAATGGTATTATATTTGTACAGAATGTTGAAAGAACCTATGGGATTTATGAATGAAATCAAATGAAGTTCGAATAAAAGATATATTTAGAATATATTGAAATAGTTTAGAAAATACTATATAATGTAACCGTAATCAATCGATATAATATTTGAAACGGGGTACATTTAAATGAGAGAAGCATGGCTGGACAGACTGAAAGGATTGTTAATCATTACTGTTGTCATAGGGCACATTTTGCCTGGACCATATAACACACTTGATAATTGGCCAAGTGTTATTTATTTATTTCATATGCCGGCATTTTTTATCATTAGTGGCTATCTGATTCACGATAAGGGACAGAGTTTTTTAAAGTCTGTTAGTGCAAAAGCCAGACGAACCATGCTACCATATGTGGTTTATTTATTATTAATTGCAGGAACACAGGTTGTATTATCGTACATTAAAAATCCTAAATGGTATTTTACGAAGAAGAATCTGAAAATGCTTTTTCAAGGTGGGCAGGATCTGAATTATTTTAATTGTGGTGCGCTTTGGTTCTTATCCTGTTCGTTCTTTGTGTTCTTGTTTTTCTTTCTCATAGAAAAGGGATTGTATTATCAATGGCTTAAAGTTGCAGCGTTTCTTGGATTATGGATAGGATCACATATTCAGAGCAAATATTTCATAATAGGAACTGGACCTAGTTTTTTGCTTTGGGATGTTGCATGGATTGGATGTGTCTACCTTGCAGTTGGTTATTATGGAAAGAAGTACATTTTTCATAAAAAATTATTGGTTGCATCAATCGTGGTACTTATACTATTTACAGCTACAAGACTGACTGGAGTAAGTGAATATGTGAATGGATTTGCAATTGAGTTATGGTCACATACGTACCGATATCCAGTACTTGACATGTTAATTCCTGTATCGGGTTTTATTATACTTGCAAATCTGATGAAGTTAGTTCCACAGGGAATTGGATCTGATTTGCTTTCAGATATTGGGAAATATACACTTCCAATTATGGCATGTCATCAGATACTGATCTATCTGCTTCGGGAACATAATATAAATCAAAGCATTATATTATGGGTTGTTGGGGTCGTAGTTCCTTATATGTTTGGTAAATTTGTAATAAATAAAATCAGCATACTCAGAAAGAGTATGCTGTGACTATCATGATTCTTTTGTTTTATCAAGAGCAGAATTATTTAATGATGCAACATCATATCCGATTTCTTCAAGCATGTTGATATATAGTAGAAGTTCTTCCCTTGAACTAATTTCTAGTTTTGAAAAAATATGTTTGGTATGCGTTTTTATGGTGTTAATACTTAGGCAAAGCGTATCTGCAATTTCTTTTGCTGTCAGTTTCTGGATATACAGCTGAAAAACACAATGTTCAGCAGGTGTTAGTGCTTTTGCGTGATCCGCGAACTGTTCAAGACATGAGATTTTATGCTTTTCCTGTTCCGCCTTTTGCTGTAATTGTTTTTTATAATCGGTCAGATATGACAGAAGCCCATCTAATTCCTGTATATTGGTTTTAGGGGCTTCTTCTTCATTAGAAGCTCTGATCAGTTCAATACTTTGTGAAATCGGACGGATATAATGATTACTGAATATAATGGAAATTATGATACCAAGAAGCACTAAAAATAAAAGTAAAAGTACAAGCAGGATATTAAACTCTGTAATGGATGAAATAATATCTTTTTTTGGTACGATCACAATACAAGAAGGCTGTTCTTCATAAAATGGAGAGGACTCTGGGTATATCGATAGTTCTTGTTGCAGTCCTAAGAACTCAGCGTGATTGCTGGTATAGTATCCATGAAAAAGAGAAGAGCCTTCGTCCAGATACAAAGCAGCATTTTCCGGAAACAGTTTCGTGGCAGATTTTTCTCCGGAAACAAATGTATGACTCAGTTGAACCTGATTGTTACGAATGACAGAGTATAAAACGCAAAGACGAGGATAGGCAATGTTCGAGGGCAAGTGTGTCTTCTGAAATAATTGCGCACTAAGTTCAAAACCGCAATATGCATATATTTCACCAGAAGCTGACATAACTGGAATAATCATATATAGTGCGCGATCTTTTGTACCAGGGATGTAAGTTGGCTGGCTGAGATAGAAGTGATCAGAGGACAGTTTTGTTGTATAAGATGTAAGAGTCTGAATGGGAATATGTGAAGGATCCAGATCCGTGAGGGTAAAGATTTCGGACCAATTTGAATCCAATCGCATAGAGGCGTCATACGCGGGAAGCGTGCTGCCGCGAAGTAAGAGAAAAGAAGGTGCTGCATTTCCTGCAATGTCAGGATTCTCATTTCTGATATAGATCCCCGGCATCTGACTCTTAGTAGAACGCAGGGATGTCTCATTAGAAAATACGATAAATATTCCTGAGGCGCCTGATTTTTGAAGCGTCAGGAGCGTTTCTGCAAAGAGTTCATTTAACAGAGGTTTGATTTGCTGTGACTGATTACTCAATATAGAAAAAGTCATATGATGTTCTTCCAGATCGTCTTCTATCATCAGCCTGACTGATTCGGCATAACTTTGATTGTGAAGTGAAAGCTGTTCCAGTTGCGTGGAGATTTCTTTCGATTTATTATTTAGCTCCTGTTGTACTAATAACCGGCTCTCTTTAATACCGGCAGAAAAAATTCCAGTGACCAATAAAATAATAATGGCACCTGCGACCATTGTTAGAACAAGAACAATCAAAAATAAAAGCAATCTCAATTTAAGAGAAATGCCACTTCTGTGATTGTTAGATTCAGATGATGGAAAAGGTTTCCTTCTGGCTTGCATATTGATTCCCTCATAAAATATCCTATGCACGATTGATAGTAACCTATTCTGGATTCATTTTATCACAATTTGAATAAAACTGGAATATAGATATAATAAAGCACAAAATACTTAAAAACTTCTGATTAATAGTAAGATAATGAATAAATAACTGATAAATCATCCCAGGGGTTATATTCACTTTGTGGTATTTAAGATATAATAGGAAACGTAAGTAAGGGATTATGGAACACATCAACTATCATTTCAGAGGAGGAGAGAACTATGTCAGAAGTAGATATGAAAGAAGGAACAGGAGCACAGGAAGAAACATTTACGCAGGAAGATATTGATAAGAATAAAACAATTGCGGGTCTCGCATATATCATTTTCTTTTTGCCACTGATTGCTTGTCCAGATTCCAGATATGGAAGGTTTCATGCCAATCAGGCACTGATTCTTTTTATTGTCGGACTTGCAGGAAGTATTATTTTAAGCATCATTCCAATTATTGGATGGATCCTGTTACCGTTCTTTTCATTAGCAGTATTTATTTTCGCAATTATTGGTCTGATCAATGGATTTGGTGGAAAAGCAAAAGATTTGCCATTAATGGGTAAGATAAGAATTTTGAAATAATACCAGGACTGCGTGTGAGTCGCAGCAAGGGGGTAAACATGAAGAGGGGAAATGTTTTATTACTTATTTCAATACTTACAACTTGTTCATTCTTGCTGACAGCATGTAATATGGAAGAAAAGATCAGTGAGAAAATAGCAGAAGGAGTGATGGAAAAAGCTGCAGGGGATGAAGTCGATATAGATATCGATGGAGATGATGTCAGCTTCAAAACAGAAGAAGGCGATGTCACTGTTACCAATGAAGATGGTTCCTTTGTCATGGAGGGAGAAGATGGGTCTTCCATACAAAGTGGAGAAAATGTAGAATGGCCAACAGATCAGGCAGCTGCTTATCTTCCTAAATGTTCCGCAGGCACGATTTCTTATGTTATGAATTCAGAAGAGAGCTGTATTATTATGCTCGATGGTGTCAATCAGGATGATTATGATAAGTATGAGCAGGCAATAAAAGACGCAGGCTATACGAATTCCACCGTTGAAACAACTGCAGAAGATATGGACCTGTATTCTGGAGCATCAGCAGAGAATGTAACAGTAACAGTTTATATTTCACCAACCGAAGGCGTGATGCAGGTAACGGCGGATGCATCTGCAAAAGAATAAAGCTATTTAAAAAAAGCAGGATAACAGATAATCCCTGATGATAATTCAGGGGGATGTTATCCTGTTTTTTCATGTTTTATATGTAAATTGTGAATTGACAAATGGTGGTTATTATTTTATTATATTTTATGTTGTCACACAAAATAAGTTATCGGGGTGTGGCTCAGCTTGGCTAGAGCGCCATCTTAGGGAGGTGGAGGTCGCAAGTTCGAATCTTGTCACTCCGATTACGAAGAAAACCCAGTATTTACGTGGAAGTGCGTATTTACTGGGTTTTTTCATGTTATGAAATATCTGATAAAAAGAAAAATAATGCGTTTTTGGATAAAATGCAACACGAAATGCAACACGAAATGCAACACGAAAATCAGTTATTTTTAAGATCAGTAAAATAATTATTTATTTGTTGATTAAAACTTTCGGTTTTTTCATCCAATGTATGTCTGTAAACATCTTTCAACACAGAATCATTTCCCCAACCACCCCTTTGCATGATATAAGCATCTGGGACACCGAGTGCATGAAGAATAGAAGCGGAGTAGTGTCGTAGATCATGAAAACGGAAGTGTGGAATACCAGCACGTTTAAGGATCTTTCCAAATCTATTTGTAATTAACGTTGGATGTGGCACAGATACGATCTTTCCATTTTTTCCTTTCCATAATGCTGCAACAAAATCGGGGTATTCGATGAATCTATCCCCAGCATAACTTTTTGGAATTTTAATAACCCAGTTTTTATGTTCATCCTGTACCATCGTACTTACAACATGAACAACATTGCCTTTTATATTATTAGAGGTAAGTGCAGATATTTCTCCCCGACGCATTGGACCAAAAGCTGCAAGCAATACAGGTAATTCCATTTCGGTGCCTTTAACAGCTTCAATAAGCCTCTTTACATCGTCATCTGATGGAATATAACGGTTAGTCCGTTTCTTCTTTGGTTTGTCTGTATTAAGTGCAAAAGAAGGTCTATAAACTCTCATTACAGCAGATATTAGACCGTGAAGATCTCTGACTGATTTAGGAGAAAGCTTTGTGGATTCAAAATTAATATATTTCTGGACATCATCAAGTGTTATGTCATCAATTTTAAGATTATTAAGTTGAGTAAAGTGTTGCTTACTTTTACGTTTGTATTCACGTATTGTAGCAGGAGAGAGAACAGCAGATCTTAATGTAATATAGTTCTCAAGCGCATCTGAAAATGTTAGGCAATTTTGCACATCTAATTTCTTTTTGTTCAAGGCAAATTGTGCCGCAAGGAATTCGGATTCTTTTTTTGTATCAGCTGTAAATGATTCATATTTGCGATGGCGGGTTTCCTTGCCATCAATTGTTATTGTATCAGTTCGGTCATATACTAATGTTCTCCACTGACCTGATGGAAGTTTCTTTGATCTTGCCATAGTATCATCCTTTCATTTTTTGGCATAAAAATGCCCGGTGCTTGCAATTTGACCGGGCGAATGATACAATATTTTTGTAAAATTAAGAGATTGCATCGGCTCGTCCGGTAAGTGTCTCGAAAACCGTTTCCTGTTCCCGCAGGAGGCGGTTTTTTATTATAATTTTTTAGGTTCTGAATAATTCGTTCAGGAACTTTTTTAATTCTTCAAAAATTGTTTGCAGTAACTACATGGTCTATATCCTAAATATTCTGCATAATTTACTGCATTAATTGTTACAGTAGAATCTTCAATGTAATGGCAACCTATTTCATGATAGCACTCACCTGTATCTGTGGTAAGAGCAACATTGAAATTATACCAATTCAGGTCATATTTTATACTTCTCATTTCACTGCTTAATTCAACAATTTTCTCATCTTTTAATATTATGGTTTCAGATAAGTCATTTATGACATAACTCGTGTATAAAGAGTATCCTACAATTCCTGAAATAAACAGCACAAAGAAAAATACTTTTACCCCTTTATGGAGTTTTGGTTTATCAGCTGCATTTTTATGAGGTTCATAGACTTTGTAATCGTAAGCAATTTTCGAGTTATCAGGATCATCCGACTTATCAATTTTCTTTTTATACATTTTATAACCAATTATAACAAACACCACACCTATAATGATGAATAAATTAGCTGATAAAGTAAATACAATATCATATAGTAACTGTCCAAATGAGTCTCCCATTCTAAAGTTCAATATACTGAAACCACCAGCAATAGAACCTGTATTAAGAAAGTTTCCCATATAACTACACACTTGTAAAAGAATTAAAACTACCCCCACTATCATTAATTCCATAAATAAATCCCCCATTCATATATGTGCATTAATAAAAATCATACAAGTTTAAGAATACCCAAACATGGTTCAAAAAAAATAATAAATTTATCATGTTGAACGTATATTCCATACTTTTTACGGTAGTGAGCTATTGTTTCAACAGCAAAGGCTTCTGTCACATCCAGATGTTCTGCTATCTCATCTATGGACTTGCATCCTGCTTTATACGCAGAGATAAGTCCATCTAAATTCACCATTCGTTCATATGCCCATGATCTGGCACGTAATTCTTGTTTTTTATTCTTTTGATCCTTCTGATTAGTAATGTTTCCGTAGGTAGTATGGTAATGTCCGATCTCTTCAGCTAGGATACATGCACGTTCTGTATATGACTTTAAGTTATCTGATAAAGCAATATTTCCATCTACATACAATCCCTTTAAATCACTTTTGAAATGATAGTGCTCGACTACATCTAGTCCATCGGTTTCTGCTTCCATCAGCAGTTCTTCAAATTCCATTATTAACACCCTCAATATTATGAAATAAGTTATTTTCTCTTGTTCTTAATGAATTCAATATATTGTGCTACATCATCCAATTCGTCCTGAGTAAGTTCATCTGTATCAAGATGAGCAGCAATTGTGATGGGTTCGAATGTCATTGCCTCTAATTCATCAGGAGTAATTCCAAGAGCTTTACAAATTTTTTGTACATTAATATATGAAGCTTTTTCAATGCCATTCTCTAATATGTATTTGACGGTTGAATAGGGCAAGTTTGATATTTTTGCAATATCAGCAACTTTATATCCTTTTTTTTCCATTAGGGCACGAAGGTATTTTGCTCTTTCCATATTATTCACTCCTTTTCAACTGGATTTATGTATAGAATACTCCGCAATTTGCAAAATGTAAATATAAAATTGCAAAATATTGCAAAAAACTATTGACAATTGCAATATACCGCAATATTATATACATATGAATTGCAATGTACCGCAATTAAAAGAGAGGAAGTGATATATTGGTTGCAATCAAATGCAATAATTTAGAAGCAGAGATGAAAAGAATAGGTGTATCCAGGAGTGAAATTGCAGAATGTATTGATGTGTCATATAGAACAATTCATTCAAGATTTAACGGAGAGAGTGAATGGCTATATATTGAGTGCATTAAAATTAGGGATAAATTTTTCCCCAAATTAGAATTGGATTACTTATTTGCATCAGAAGAAACTGGAAAGGAGAACAATTGAACGAATTACAAATTTTTAGAAATGAAGAGTTTGGATCGGTAAGAACCACTCAGATCAACAATGAACCATTTTTTGTGGGAAAAGATGTTGCAGCAGCACTTGGATATGCTGACACATCAGATGCGATTCAAAGACATGTAGACGAAGAAGATAAGCTGACAAGGTGTTTCACCGACTCAGGTCAGAAGAGACAAATGTATGTGATCAATGAGTCTGGTGTTTATTCACTGATACTCAAAAGTAAGTTAGGAACCGCAAAACAGTTCAAACGCTGGGTGACATCAGAAGTTCTTCCTTCATTACGGAAGCATGGAATGTATGCAGCGGATGAACTTCTTGATAATCCAGATCTGCTGATCAGGGTAGCATCTGCATTGAAAGCAGAGAAAGAAAAATCAAGACAATTGGAAATTGAAAAGTCTGCACTGACAGTTGACAACTTAGTTATGAAACCAAAAGCTGACTACTTTGATGAATTGGTTGACCGCAATCTGTTAACGAACCTCAGGGATACAGCAAAGGAATTGTGTATCAAAGAAAAGGATTTCATCGGTTATCTGCTAACAAACAAATATCTGTATCGGGATAACAAAGGAAAGTTATTACCGTATTCAGCAAAGAATAATGGACTGTTTGAATTAAAAGAAGCTATTAACACAAAAACTGCATGGACCGGTAATCAGACACTTGTTACACCAAGGGGAAGAGAAACATTTCGATTACTGTTTGCAGGCATATAAGGGGGTGTAATGATGCCAAAGGTAAAACCTTTCGAATGTGTTATGCAGCGAAGAAAAGCAGAAGCATGTATCAGACATAAGATGATCCTTGAAGGCAAAGGGGATCAGGATGTAGCAGATAAGCTAAATATTGATAAAAGAACATTTCAATACAAAATGAAAGATCCGGGGAAATTTACGGTAGATGAAATGTGGAGAATGAATGAAATGCTTAAATTCAATGAAACTGAAAAAGCATCAATCATATGAGGGAAATGAACCTATGAATAGTAATTATGTATTAGCAGTCTTTGGACTGTGCGTAGCGTGTGTTGGTGGATGCTTACTGGATGCATTGCCAATATCAGGAACTGTCATGCTGGTAGGTGGGTTTATATCGATGCTTCCATATTACAAAGAGTGGAAGGAAGACCAGGATGAGTGAAAATGAATAGAGCTGCCAGGTATTAAGGGTACCAAAGCAGCTCACAACAAAAAATCTCAGTCATATTATAACACAAACAATTAAAAATTCAAATATAAGGAGTATTGGCATGAATGAAGTAAACGCAATTATCACAGTGGAGCAGGTCCCGGAGAGTATCAAGTTTAATTATGAAGAAGTAAAGGCACACTTGCAGGAAATATTAAAAGAGTATCATGGAGCAGTATTTACTGATGATTCCATAAAAATGGCAAAAACAATTGTCGCAGAGCTTAGAAAAGAGCAGAAGGAACTTGATGGACGTAGAATCACCGCAAAAAAAGAATGGATGAAGCCATTTGACGAATTTGAATCAAAAGCAAAAGAGCTGATCAAGATGTATGATGAACCTATTTTTTTTATTGATGATCAGGTAAAAGGATTTGAAGAACGACAGAAGGCTGAAAAGAAAGATAAAATTTTCAAACTATATGAAGATGTGATTGGAGATATGAAAGAATATCTTCCGCTTGAGAAAATCTATAACCTGAAATGGGAAAATGCCACATTTACCATGAAGGCGGTTAAGGAAGATCTGGAGCAGGTTATTACGTCAACAACACAGGCTGTGGCTACAATATCTGCCATGAATTCAGAAGTAGTTGATAAAGCACTTGAACAGTTTAAAAATGATCTGTCCATTACAAATGCAATCGCATTTATTAACAACTATGAAAAGCAAAAAGCAGAAATCCTTGAAAAAGAAAAACTTCGCCAGAAGGAAGAGGAAGAACGTAAACGTCTTGAAGAAATAGAAAAAGCCAAACAGGAAGAACGTCTTAAAATGGCAGCCGAACATGCAGCTGAAGAAGAAAGACTGGAACAGATCGAGCAGGCCAGAGAAGAAGGTAAAAGAGCCGCAGAGGTCGAATTACTATCAGTACATGAAAGACCTGTAGATGATGATCTGGAAGCGGCATTTGAGGCTGTTGATATGGTAAAGGCTGTATTTACTGTATTTGCTACAAATGAGGAATTGGAGCAGGTAGAAATCTATTTAAACAGTATTGGTGTTGAATACAAAAGGAGCTGAAAGCAATGGAAAATAAAATGATCTATAAGGCAATCAGTGAAGTCATGGCTGACGTTGGGGCAGTAACAAAGTCAAAAAGAACACAGCAGGGTGACAAATATCTGTATCGTGGCATTGATGATGTCATGAATGCTTTGAACCCTGCAATGTCAAAACATGGAATATTTATCATTCCACATGTGACAGAAATCAGACGTGAAGAACGTACCACAAAAAATGGCGGTACTCTCATCACAAGTATGCTTACAATTGATTTTGAGTTCTTTGCAGAAGATGGATCCAGTGTAGTGGCTACTGTTATGGGTGAAGCATTTGACAGTGGAGATAAGTCCATTAATAAGGCAATGAGTATAGCATTTAAGTATGCGTGCTTCCAGGTATTCTGTATTCCTACTGAGGAAATGGAAGATCCAGATGCAACGGTACCTGACAATGTGAAGCCTAAACAGCAACAGGGTAATAAATCTGCACAGACGGAAGAAAAGCAGCAGGAAAACCCACAGGATTCAGCCACTGAGCCAGAGGGTATTGATTTTGAGAAGATCAAAGATCAGAAGATCAATGAGATCAAAATAAATATCATTAAAGGCGAATTGGAACGTACAGGTGTAACAGAAGCTCAGATACTTCAAAGGTACAAAGTAGAGTGTTTTGAAGATATCACAGAGGAAATTTTCTTGAAGCTAGTAACTGCATTTAAGAAAACTAAAGACAGAGGTTAATCAATGGACTACACAGGTAAGCTTATTGGAATCAGCAGAGATATAGTAACCGGGAAGCTACATGTGACCTTTTCAATCAACGAAGGGAATGAATTCATCAGATCATATGAAAAGCTGAAAGAAATTGATCTGATGGATATCATTGTCCGTAAATTCAAAAAGAAGAGATCACTTGATGCAAATGCATATTTTCATGTTCTGAATGGAAAGATAGCTGATGAAATGAAAATATCAAAGGCAAGATGTAAAAATATACTGATCAGCAGATATGGTCAGCCTGAATTTATTGCTGATGAAGAGATAGCTGTTATAAAGACCAATATACCTGTGGATCAGATGTTGGAACTTGAAACACTTCACACCATACCATGTGGGGTTGAAATACAGAATGGCAAGGAAATCAACTTTTATAAAGTGTACCGTGGCAGCCATACCTATGATAGCAAGGAAATGAGCATTTTAATTGACTGTACGGTGCAGGAAGCAAAAGAACTTGGAATTGATACAGAAACCCCGGATAGTATCGAGAAAATGAAACAGCTGTATGAGAGGAACCTGAATGCACAAAAGAACAAAGGATCTGCAATTTGATTCTAAAACTGTACTTGAAATACATGAAAGGGATGTAGACTGCATCTTCTGTAGGTATTTTGGACCTGCTCCATATGATAATGGAATATTTGATACAGCACATGTTGTTAATAAGTCGCAAGGCGGTCTTGGAGCCAAAGAGAATGGTGTTAGGGCATGCAGGTATCATCATAATTTGATGGATAACGGTACAAAAGGTGATTTATACAGAAGATACGCAGAAAGCTATTTAAAAAGCTTATATCCAGGGTGGAACATAGAATCCGTAACATACAAGAAAGGAATAGTTTATGAATAAAGTTATTTTAATGGGTCGGTTGACAAAGGATCCAGAGGTTAGATATTCACAGGGTGACAATGCAATGGCAATTGCAAGATATACAATCGCAGTTGATCGTAGATTTAATCGTAATAGTGATGAAGCAACAGCTGACTTTATTGGTTGTGTAGCATTTGGCAAAGCTGGAGAATTTGCAGAGAAATATTTCCGTAAGGGAACTAAGGTAGCAATCACTGGAAGAATTCAGACAGGCAGTTATACCAATAAAGAAGGTGTGAAAGTGTACACCACGGATGTTGTAATTGAAGATCAGGAATTTGCTGAAAGCAAAAAAGGTAACGATGAACCGGAATCTGATCATCCGTCTGGAAGCATTGGTGATGGCTTTATGAATATTCCGGATGGTGTTGATGAAGAACTTCCATTTAATTAAGGGTGGTGGCTGATGCATGGGAGACTATATAAAACTTGATCGGAAGATAGTTGACTGGGAATGGTACTTAGATGTGAATACATGCAGACTGTTTATTCATTTTCTGTTAAAGGCTAATTGGAAGGATGCAAAATTCAGGGGAATTTTAATTCCGAGAGGATCATTTGTTTCTTCTTATTCAAACCTTGCGGATGAGACAAGACTTACAATTAACGAAATTCGCACTGCAATTTCGCATCTAAAAAGCACACACGAGGTCACAGTCAAATCACACAGTAAATTCAGCGTATTTACGGTAAATAATTACAATGTCTATCAAACAGATAACACGCAAGAACACAGTCAGAGCACAGGCAAGTCACAACCTATTAACAACCTATTAACAACAATAGAAGAAAAGAAAGAAGTAAAGAATAAAAAGAATAAAGATATATTATGTCCGGTTCAAGAGGTGATTGAATATTTGAACGACAAAGCAGGTACCTCTTTTAGAGTTACTTCGGCAACAACTAAGGCACTTGTTACTGCCAGATGCAATGATGGATTCACACTTGATGATTTTAAGTCAGTGATTGATAAAAAGGTTGATGAATGGAAAGACACTGAAATGGCGGTGTATATCAGACCCAGCACTTTGTTTGGTACAAAATTTGAAAGTTATAAAAACCAACTGCCTGGTAAAAAGAGACCTGGATTTAATAATATACAGCAAAATGATTATGATTTTGAAGCACTGGAAAAAGAATTGATGTCTAACTAAGGTGGTGGAACATGAATTTCTGGGGAAAGGGAATAGTCGAAACAAAATGTCCATATTACGAACGTGAAGCCGAATATTCCATCACCTGTGAAGGAATCATAGAAGGTACTGAAAATGTGGTCAGGTTTAAGAGTAAGCATGAAAAAGAGTCATATCAGGAAGATAACTGTTTTTCATATCCAAATAAATGCCCTGTTTCATGCATGCTCGATAAAAAATATCAAAAATAGAGGAAAGCAAATAAATCAGAGGTTGAGTTATGAGAAAAGAAATGGATAGCACTCAAAAAGATCACCTTAAGAAGTCAAATAATGACAGGCGATTAGGGAGCATGCAGGTAAGCAATAGTCAGAAAGCAAAAGAAGCATTTAACCGTAAACCATATTATCTGGAAGAACCGGAATGTTTTTCGGAATTAGATGATTAAATCGGAATTTAAAGGGGGATAAAGTGAAAGCATTTGACTATATTTGCGAAGGACAAATGAATTTGTTTGATTTTATAAATCACCAGGTAACTTGCAAGATAGATAAATCTTTCCAGTGTAATCATGCCAACGCAAAGCAGGTAGCTTTATCGTGTGGCGAGAACTGTATATTCGATTGTTGCCTTACCTGTAAAGAAATGTGTGGATGTAGATGCAATCCTTCGGCTCATTTAAATAAACCTAAATTCTTAAAGAAAACTTGTGCTGCAACATTGAAAGAATGTGATTGCCATTGTGGAACGGATAGTGTTACTGATAAATGCTGTGGCAGTTGCATTGAAAAATGTGAACACAGATGTGAATATTCGATGGCCAGATATGAGGTGTTTGACAAACAAAAAAAAGAGTGGGTACAGAACCCAAATTATTACAATTACGTTTGGGATTTAATATCACATGGAACTGGATTTGTTGGTGGCATGGATAGAGTAAGAAATTATTTCAAGCAATCTCACAAAACAGAAGAACGGATTTCTTTTCTAAAAAAAGAGTACGGAGAAGGTGGGTTTGGTATGCCACACGATGGTGGGAAGAATTTAGTACATAGTTCATGGTCAGGAGCAAAAGGAATTAAAATTAATTATCTGGATGCGGAAGGAATTGACTATGAAGAATTAATTGATTGGAAACGAATTGATAAAGAAATATTATTTTTAGTCGACAAAGGTTGGTATTGAAAGGATAGGTAAAATGAAAAACACATTAGGAGATTTAAATAATCATCTTTTTGCACAGCTTGAAAAATTAAGTGATGATGATCTGACAGGGGATGGACTTGAAGCAGAAATAAAGAGAGCAGAATCAATGGCGAAAGTATCAGAGCAGATCATAAAAACAGGTGAGTTACAACTTAAAGCAATGGTTCATATGGATTCATATGGTTATGAACGTGAAAAACTTGTTCCAGAAATGCTGGAGGTAAAATATGGGAAAGAGATACAGTCAGGAAGTAAATGATTTTGTTCGTGACAATGTGACCAAATATAGCGCTCGTGAATTGGCAGAAGTTACGAATGAGAAGTTCGGTACCAGTTTCACGGATAGTTCCATGAAGTCATTTAAATCAAACCGAGGTCTTAAAGGTGTAAGGCAAAACACAACTGTATATTCAGATACCTTCCCAAAAGAAATTGCGATCTTTATCCAAAATAATTGTAATCAGGTCGGTTATCAGGCAATGGCAGATTTGCTAAAAGGAACTTTTGGAAGAAATTATACGAAAGAGCAGATTAAAGGATATTATCGCAATCATGGTTTAAGATCTGGGTTAGATGGCAGATTTAAAAAAGGTCATATTTCACCAACAAAAGGTAAAAAGGGATTGAGAATACCAGGCAGTGAAAAAGGATGGTTTAAGTCAGGTCACAGACCACATAATGCGGTCAAGGTTGGAACAGAAATAATTGATGATCATGGATACCACAAAACAAAAATAGCAGAACCGGATGTTTGGATTTTCACACATAAACTTGTTTGGAAACAAAACTTCGGAGATATTCCAGCCGGTATGATGGTCAGTTTTAAGGATTGCAACAAAGATAATCTTTCACCTGATAACTTGATGCTTATAACCAATACTGAGCATATGGAATTGGTCAGACGTGGATTAAGATTCAGCAATCCTGAACATACAGAAATTGGATTGACAATTGCCAGAATGAACATAATAACAAAGAGACTGAAAAGAAAACAGAAATGATAAAAATGGCAGCAGTCATGTCACTATTAATATTGGGTTATTAATAGTGGCATAGAACAAAGTTCAGGAAGGGGATATATGGGAACTTTCGGTATCATGGAAAAAATGTCACTCGATAACAACAAGGAGTTAAAACTTAGTCCGTTAAGCAATATAAAGAGAGCACGATCTGGAAAAGATGGATGGGGAGAAGTAACAATTGCAATTCCAAATGAGATTGTTTTAGGTCTGTTGGAAAATCCAGAAAAATATATTGGTGGATTGATAATTTGCAATAAAGCTGAGTTTGAAAAGTACAAATAAAATTAAAAATTCAAAAAATGGCAGTAGGAAGGGGAATTACATGAAGTATTTGAAAATAGCAAGTGAAGATGGAGATAGAGCAGTATATAAGCATCACGATTTTTCAAGATTCTATCGCGGAGAATTTAAAGGAATTGAAGTTAAGTACCAAGGAATGAAAGTATATCAGTGTAAGACGTTAAAAAAGATTTTAGAAATCAGGCAGAGTACCTTTGATTACTGTGGAGAATGGTTTGATGTATATGATGAAAATGGAAAAGTAAATTTGGATAATCCAGAGATACAGCAGTTGATCAATAAAATAAAAGAATGCAGTTGTGACAACTAAATTAAAATTTAACGTGGGTGGGGGTAAAAATATATGTATGAAGTAGAAGCGAATAGCATGGGTTGTACGTTTGAAAAGGAAGAAGATGCAATAAATGCTTTTATGATGGCACTTGCAATGATAGAAGATATTAATATTTCAGAATTAGAAAAAAAAATAAAATTTGACATCAACAACACTAAAAATAATATGTATGAGCATAATTACTATATGTCAATCAGAAAGGTAAACTGAAATTTAATGAGGGAATGAAATGAGAGAAGCGGTAAGTGAGTATATAGACTATTTAGAAAGAGTTGCAGCCTGTCAAAGAATAAGGTTTGAAGAAGCGGAAGAGTTAGCTGCATCAAAAGAAGTTGCAATGTACTATGGGTTAAATGATAAAGAGCTTAGTGAGGTTGAAGAATATGGCAGGAGAATGCAGACAGAAGCAAGCTGAAAACAGAGAACTTGCATACAAGATGTATCTGGAAGGCAAAGACATAAATGAAATAGCAAATCATATTGGTTATACGGTTCAGACGGTTAGGAATATTATAAATGATCGTGAAAGAGATCAAAGGCCTGTTCGTATAGAAGAACAGCATATTAAATCAAAAGACGTAAGAAAAAGAGAAATTGTAATGATCGGAACTAAAAGATATATTGACGAAGTTGATTTTATTGCAGGTAGATAAAATCAAAACAAAGACAACAATTAATATGGATATTTCATAATAACAGTATCCAGGAAAGACAGGAGCCAGCATGACAAAAGAGAAACTAATCAATAATATTTTGTTCAAAATGAATATGCTCATAGATAAAGACCAAATGATCATGCTGGAGTCCGTCCTACAGAATGAACTATATAATGTCGATGTGACAGAAATGGAAACTGGTTTATCTACCGGGACTGATACAAATGAATATTTTATCCAGATGATGCTATTTAAAATGAATAAAAAACTATCTCCAAAGACGGTATACCAGTATGAAAGATGTATCAAGTCTTTCTGTGATTTTATTAATAAAAGTTTCGATAGAGTAAATTCAATGGATATTGAAGTATATCTTTCTAAATTTGCTGCCGGAAAAAATAAATCAAACAGTAACAAGTCTTTGAATAATGAGCGCAGGTATCTATCTGCTTGTTTCAAATGGATGCGAAAGGCTAACCTTATTACAATAAATCCATGTGAAAATGTTGAACCATTCAAAGAAATACAGAAGCCAATTGATCATTTGGTTGGTATAGAGGTTGAGCAGTTACGTGATTATTGTAAAACACTTAGGGAAAGAGACTTAGTAGAATTTTTACTGTCAACAGCATGCAGAGTAGGAGAAGCAGAGAGAGTAAAGATATCTGATCTGGACATGCAAGTGAATAAAAATGTTTTACTTTACGGAAGTAAGGGCAGTGCATATAGATATGCTTGCCTGGGTGATGCGGCAAGATATCATATCAAAAAGTATCTTGATAGCAGGAATGATGATTCAGATGCACTATTTGTTACAGAAAGAGGCATAAAACATGGTGTTACAGCTGGAACAATGAGGGATATATTAAAAAGCATTAAAAAGCGTGCTGAAATTGGAAGAAGTATATACCCACACTTGCTAAGAAAGACAAGTGCAACGGATCTTCGCAATCATGGTGCTGCCATAGAAGATATATCAGTAATGCTTGGGCATAAGGATGCATCTACAACGATAAAATTTTATGCAGCGGTATCGCAGGAACATATATCGGCTGTTCATTCAAGATGTTCGTCATATTAAATAAAAGTGTACAAAGATTTGTATATTAGTTCGTGTTTATTCGTTTTTAGAATGATATAATTATTTTACAAACAAATTTATGAAAGGAGTAGATCAAATGATTTGTGATAGATGCACTGTTGATATGGAATCATATCATGCTGATATGAAATTTGAAGTATTTAGGGATAAGAACAGAAAAGATGATACACTTCATGAAATACCGTGTAAGAGTATTCATGTATGTCCAGCATGTGGGAAAATTGAATTTAGTATTTGTGAGATAAAATAAAGAACCATAGTACCATGTAATATAATATGTATAAGTGATAGAGCGGCCAGTAGTAATACCTGGGTGCTCTTTTTTTGTGCGATAAAGTAGGGGGGAAATAAAAATATAATCTCTGTAAAATTACATCAGAAGGTGGTGGAATATGACACAGAGCGAATACGATGATTTAAAAACAGAATATGCTACTACTGATATATCCTACAGAAAAATAGCTGCAAAGTACGGGATATCATATAGTACATTGTCACAAATGGCAGCAAAAGAGAACTGGACTGAAGCTAGGAGAGAGTATCGCAATAAAGTAGTATCAAAAACGATAGCAAAAGCTGCTAACATGCAGGCGAGCAAGCTTTTCAGCCTTATGAAGTCAGCAGACAAGATGTCAAAAGTAATTGAGGAAGTGGTAAAAGACTCAAAACAGTTTAATCGACATTTGGTACAAACCCGGACTAAAGGGAAAGAAATTAATACAACCACAGGCGAACTTGAATTTACTGAAAAATGGGATGTTGAAGAACGCATATATAAAAAGGTCGATACCAAAGCAATACGAGACCTTACCAGCTCAATGAAGGATCTTACTGCAGTGATCAGGAACATTTATGACATACCGACAATGGCTGAAAAAACAGCAATGGATATTGCAGTTGAGAGGTTAAAACTTGAGCAAGCTAAAAGTGGTGATGATGGCGATGATGAAGAAACCGGTATTGTACTGCTGCCAGAAGTCACACCAGATGAATAGGTGATGATATGAGCAAAGTAATATGGGAACCACAGCCAAGACAGGCTATATTTCAAAGCCAAGGTGCATATGAATGTCTTTACGGTGGTGCAGCTGGTGGTGGAAAATCAGATGCATTGCTTGCAGAGGCATTAAGACAAGTTCATTTAAAAAATTATAGAGCACTGATATTAAGAAAAACGTACCCACAGCTTTCGGAACTAATTGACAGGAGCAGGGATATCTATAAATTGAGCTATCCAAGGGCAAGATATAACGACTCAAAACATTGCTGGAGATTTCCATCAGGGGCAAAGATATATTTTGGATCTATGCAGCATACGAAAGACCGTATCAATTATCAGGGAAAAAGATATGATTTTATAGCATTCGATGAATTAACGCATTTTACATGGGATGAATACTCATATATGTTTTCACGAAACCGCCCTTCTGGTCCCGGTACAAGAGTTTATATCAGAGCAACAACAAATCCAGGCGGGATAGGGCATGGATGGGTAAAAGATAGATTTATAACACCAGTTCCGCCATTAACACCAATCATTGACGATTACAATGTCGCAACCCCAGAAGGCAAAATAATCACAATGAAGAGGAAAAGGATTTTTGTACCTTCAACTGTTTTTGATAATAAAAAGTTACTGGAAAATGATCCTAATTATCTGGCCAATCTTGCAATGATGCCTGAAGCAGAAAAGAACGCATTGTTATACGGATCATGGGATTCGTTTGACGGTCAGGTGTTTACAGAGTGGGTAAATGATCCTGAACATTACGATGATCATAAGCTGACACATGTAATTAATCCATTCAAGATACCTGCACACTGGAAGATTATGAGATCGTTTGATTTTGGCTATTCTAAACCTTTCTCAGTTGGATGGTACGCTATTGATGAGAACGGTAAGGTATACAGAATTAAAGAATACTACGGATGCACTGGAACACCTAATGTTGGTGTGAAGATGGATCCGGTACAAATAGCAGCTGAAATAAAAAGAATAGAAAATGATGACCCTATGCTAAAAGGGAAACAAATCCGTGGGGTTGCAGATCCATCTATATTTGATGAATCAAGGGGAGAGTCAGTAGCACGTATGATGTCAAGATCTCCAAATTTCATTTATTGGGATGGTGGAGATAATACACGAATACCAGGCAAAATGCAGTTCCATTATAGATTCGCATTTGACGAAGGTGGTGAGTGCATGTTTCAGGTATTCAATACATGCAAACACTTCATCAGAACAATACCAATCCTTGTATATGATGATAAACATGTAGAAGACATTAACACTGACATGGAAGAGCATATCTATGATGAGTGCAGGTATTTGCTTATGGAGCATCCAATTTCGCCTAGAGCAAACAAACGAACGAAGAAACGTATGGATGACCCACTTGATTTACATACAGAAACTAAAAATGATTATTTATTCTTTGGAATGAGAGGGTAACGATGGCAGGAAAGACAGATGAGAAGAAAATCATAATAAAAACACCAGCAGAAGAGTCTCAGTCAGAACAGGCGGTGTTAACTGATCAGCAGAAACAGATGCTGGATATTTATAAAGAAAATGAACCACAAAAGACTTCAAAAGGTGTAATTGGTGTAAATGAAATTCACAAAGCTACTGAAACACTTAAAAAGTACAAAACTGGAAAAGAAAATCTTGAAAAACGTATCATTGCAAATGAGCAATGGTGGAAGTTAAGGCACTGGGAGCTGTTTAGGGAAAGTACTAGGGCAGTAGAACCTGCATCAGCATGGCTATTCAATTCAATAGCTAACAAACATGCAGATGCAATGGATTCGTACCCAGAACCATGCATATTACCACGTGCAAGAGACGATGAAGAGGCTGCTAAACAGTTAAGCTCGATTGTGCCTGTTATATTAGAACAAAATCAATATGAGCAGGTATATTCTGATGTGTGGTGGTACAAATTAAAGAATGGCACCGGAGTAAAAGGTATCTTCTGGAATAGTAGGAAGAATAATGGCATTGGAGATATCGAAGTAAAAAAATGTGATCTATTAAATTTATTCTGGGAACCAGGTATATCAGATATTCAAGATTCACAGAACTTCTTTCATGTTGAACTGATTGATAAAAAGGTCATTAATGCAACATATGATATTGATATTGAAGGTGGTAGTCCTTCCATTGAGACTACGAAATATGTATATGATGATACCGTTGATACCACAGATAAAGCACTTGTTATTGACTGGTATTACAAAAAGGGAGAAGTACTTCATTACTGTAAATATGTGAATGAATCTGTCCTATATGCATCTGAAAACGACAGTAACTATTCAGACAGAGGATTTTATGATCATGGGAAATATCCGTTTGTATTTGACACTCTGTTTGTATCAGAAGGCAGTCCTTGTGGCTTTGGGTACATAGATATCATGAAAGACTGCCAGATGTATATTGATAAGCTGGGTTCTTCCATTTTGGAAACATCCATGTCTGGATCAAAACAACGCTATTTCATGCGTGATGATGGTGGAATTAACGAAAAAGAATTTGCCGATTACTCAAAGAACATAGTACATGTAACAGGTAATTTAGGAGAGGATTCGCTCAGAAAGATAGATGCACCTAAATTAGATTCGATATTTGTTAATGTACTAACCAATAAAATTGATGAACTAAAAGAGACATCCGGGAACAGAGATTTTTCGCAAGGATCTACCACATCTGGAGTTACAGCAGCAAGCGCAATAGCAGCATTACAGGAAGCAGGATCCAAATTATCACGTGACATGTTAAAGAGCGCATACAGGGCATTTAGTCAGGAGTGCTATTTTGTTCTTGAATTAATGCGGCAGTTCTATGATGAACCACGTACATTTAGAATCTCAGGGGAAACTCCTGAATACAATTACAGTACATTTGACAATAGTGCAATAGCACCTGTTAACCAAGGCACAGCATTTGGAATTGATTTAGGCTCACGTTTACCAGTTTTTGACATTGAAGTAGTGGCAGCAAAGAAGTCAACATACAGCAAAATGGCACAGAATGAACTTGCATTACAGTTCTATGGACTAGGGTTCTTTAATCCACAAATGGCAGATCAGACGATTGCGTGTCTTGAAATGATGGATTTTGACGGAAAAGAAAAGATATTACAGAAAATATCAGAGAATGGAACCTTGTACCAGCAATTAATGATGATGCAACAGCAATTGGCACAAATGGCACAGATTATAGATATGCAAAATGGTACACAAATATCTTCGCAAGTTTCGGGACCAGGTGCTATGCCTATGCCACAGGCAACTGAAGCATTAAAACAGAACAATAAAACAGGAACAGAAAAAGCAGCTGATTCAGCCAATAGATCAGCAACACCCAAATGAGAGGGATTAAATGACAATCGTAAATATTAAAAGAGAAACTGGTCATTACATGATGGATATTAATGGACATGCAGGTTATGCAGATCCAGGGATAGACATTGTATGTTCAGCTGTTTCCATATTGTCATATACATTTATTCAAACATTACAGAATTTAGAAGAGCAGGGAAAAATTTATATGTTCTATACAAATATTAAAGAAGGAAATGTGCAGATAGAATTTAGATACTCTGATAATAATGTCCAAAGTGTTATTGATACCATAGAGAATGGTTATTCATTAATTGAAAACCAATATGGAGAATATGTAAGGGTAATAGGGGGGAAATAAATTTTAAAATTTATTATTATTTTCTTAGTGGGATATAAATCCCTGACACTTCGGAAAGGAACGATGAAATGAAGAAGAAATTATTGATTAACCTTCAGTTATTTGGAGAAGGTGGGGATGGAGCAGGAACAGCCGGCACAGCAACCGGAGCCACTACAAACACAACAGAAGGAATGGGCGAAAGTAACGATGCGGTAGCCGCCAAACCGCAAAAAGGTCGAAAAGAGAATCCACTTGCCAGTGTCGTATATGGCAAACAGGAAGAGGAAACAACAGTGCAGGACGACAATGCACAGGAAAAGACACCAGAAACATTCGTTGATACGAAAGAGACTGCAGATCATAGTACTGCATTTGAAAATCTTATTAAGAATGAATACAAAGATGAGTTTTCAAAGCGTACACAGGAGATCATTGATAAAAGATTCAAGGAAACAAAGAATCTGGAATCACAGGTCAAAATGGTGCAACCGGTACTCGATATTCTTGCTCAAAAGTATGGTGTGGAAGCAACAGACTTAGAAAAGCTTGCAAAGGCAGTGCAGGAAGACGATGCATTTTATTCTGAAGAAGCAGACAAGCTTGGTATTTCTGTAACCCAGTTAAAGCAAATGAGAAGGCTTGAAAGAGAAAATGCAGAGCTGACAAGGGCACAAAAAGATATTGAAATGCGGACCAGTGCAAACAATATTTATGCAGGGTGGATGAAAGAGTCTGACAGCTTAAAGGAAATCTATCCAAGCTTTGATTTTGCTACCGAATCACAAAATGATCAGTTTACAGGATTACTTAAAAGCGGTATCGATGTGAAAACAGCTTATGAGGTAATACATAAAGATGAAATCATAGGTGGAGCAATGTACCACACAGCACAGACTGTGAAAGAAAAGCTTGCAAACAGCATTCAGAATAAAGCAAGCAGACCGGCTGAGAATGGAATGTCACAGCAGGCAGTAACCATGAAAACAGATGTTAATTCTCTGACCAAAAAGGACAGGGAAGAAATAGAGCGCAGGGTAATGCGTGGGGAGAAGATAGTCTTTTGACGCTCTCCCAAATAAGAAGGGAGAACCTATATGAATTTGATTAAAAAAATACTGATTAACCTTCAGTTATTTGCAACACAGACAACAGTACTTGAAGGTCTTTCGGCTGAAATGAAGACCTACTATGAGAAACGACTGATTGATCTTGCTGAACCAAAACTGGTTCACAGTCAGTTCGGTGACAAGTATCCTATACCAAAAAATGGCGGTAAAACCATTGAATTTAGAAAATATGATTCGCTGGCAAAAGCCACCACACCAATTACTGAGGGGGTAACACCGGCTGGTAACAGCTTGAATGTTACAACTCTGACTGCAACAGTTGCACAGTATGGTGACTTCATTCAGTTATCGGACATTCTTGAAATGTCAGCAATCGATAACAATGTAGTCCAGGCAACCAAATTGCTTGGTGGACAGGCAGGAAGAACACTTGATACAGTCATCCGTGATGTGTTGGCAGGCGGTACAAACGTAATTTATGCACCAAAAGGTGATGGAACTGTAATTTCTTCCAGAGCAACACTGGATGCAACATGTACTCTGAAGCCAGATCTGTTCTTTAAAGCAGCAGCACAGCTTGAGGGCATGAACGCAGACACAATCGATGATTCATTTGTAGCGGTTATTCATCCGTATGCAGCATACGATCTTATGACATCAGATGAATGGATTGATGTTCATAAATACGCTTCACCTGACAATATTTATGCAGGAGAGATCGGAAAGGTTGGAAATGTGCGATTTGTAAAATCGACTGAATCCAAAATTTGGAAAGATGGAACATGTCCAGCAGGACTTGCAGTCTTTGGAACAATCGTTCTGGGTGCACATGCATATGGATTGACAGAAATCGAAGGTGGCGGTCTTCAGCACATCGTGAAACAGCTTGGATACGGTGATGATCCTCTTAACCAGAGATCATCCTGTGGCTGGAAAGCAACATCTGTTGCAAAAAGACTTGTAGAACAGTACATGATCCGCATTGAATCATGCTCAGCATATTCTGCAACTGCAGCAGCTAACTGATAATTAGAGGAAGGGTGGATTTATTTACCGCCCTTCCAATATTAAGAAAAGAGGTTGAATATGGCAGTAAAAGAACCAAAGAAGGTAAAAATCAAGCTGTTTAAGGACAGCACAAATTATAAAGATGATGTTTTTGTATCAGTAAATGGAGAAAGTTTTCAGATCCAGCGTGGAGTAGAAGTAGAAGTACCGGAATATGTTGCAGAAGTTTTGGCAAACAGCGAGGCGCAGGACAATAAAACAGCAGCAAGGATTGAAGAAATCGTTTCAAAATCAGAGGAAAAAGATAAAGCACTATAAGAAAGAAATTGAAAGGGGGAAGGCGGTAAACGTTTCTCCCTTTTATTGTATGAGGTAAATGTATGAATATACAGAACATAATTGCAAAAATAAATGTATTAAAGCCAAATCAGTATAATGCAAATGACATTATAGCTTGGTTGTCAGATATAGACGGACAGATATATAAAGAGGTCGTTTTGACACATAGTGACAGTAGTACGGTTGTATTCAATGGATATGACAGCAGTACACCACTTTCAACAGAACTGATTGCGCCTGATCCATATTCTGAGCTGTATATTCATTACATTATGGCGCAGATTGATTATTACAATGCAGAGTGGGGAAGATACAACAATACATCTGCAATGTTTAATGTTGCTTATCAGGATTTTGTGAACTATTGGAATCGTAACCACATGTCAGTAAATAACAATATATTTACTAATTTGTAATGGGGGTGTAGCAATGATATTACCTTCTGCTAAAACAGTCAGCACTAGCAGGGATATGACAGAGGAATTTCAGGGATATAATCATAATCTTAGGATTGCAGAAAATCAATTCTATGATATGAAAAATTTAACAACAGATGCATATCCATTACTTTCACCACGACCTGAACGTGGTTATTTGACTACCATACCATCACCAAACGGATTGTATGCTACAGATAAGTTGGTGTGGGTGTCTGGAACAAAACTATATTATGATAATCAGTTCAAATTTGATGTAACTGATTCGGAAAAAACATTTGTAACAATGGGGGCATATTTGATAGTGTTCCCGGATAAGATCGCATATAACACTTACACTGACACTGTAATTCAAATGGAAGTCGAGTTTGAACCTACAGCAAATGTTTCTTATACATTGTGTAAGGTAGATGGAATAAATTATGAAAATGTATATGTGGGAGACACAGAGCCTTCAACTACTACATACACATTATGGTTGGATACTTCAACGACACCAAATGTATTAAAACAATATGACAGCAATGCATCAGAATGGGTATCGGTTGCAACTACATATGTCAAGTTGACAAGTACAGGAATAGGTAAATCTTTTAATGAGTATGATGCAGTTACTATTACTGGCAGTCAGGACACACAATTTAATACGGATATGATCATTTATGCAAAAGGAGATGATTATATTGTTGTAGCTGCATTGATTGATGCTGCATTTACACAGGATATTTCACTTCATCCAATGCTATTATCGAGAACTGTACCCGATATGGACTTTGTATGTGAACACGAAAACAGGATCTGGGGTTGTAGCTCAAGCAAACATGAAATATATGCATGTAAACAGGGTGATCCTCTTAACTGGAAGTGTTATATGGGAATCAGTTCAGATAGTTATGCCGCAACAATAGGTAGTCCAGGTAAGTTTACAGGGGCAATAGCACATGCAGGATACATACTATTCTTTAAAGAAAATGTAATGCACAGAGTATATGGAACCATGCCAAGCAATTACCAGATTTCAAGTCTGTCATGCAGGGGTGTTGAAGAAGGAAGTCATAAAAGCATGGTAGTCGTGAATGAAATACTGTTCTATAAAGGCAGAAATGGTGTTTGCGCATATGATGGCAGTCTTCCTGCTGAAATATCATCGGATTTTGGTTTAGAAGATTATGCACTGGCTGTTGCTGGTGGACTTCATAACAAATACTATGTTTCAATGCGTGACATGGATTATATGTATCATCTATTTGTATACGATACAGTAAAACATATGTGGATGCATGAAGATAATACGCAGGCAAGATGGTTTACCTATTGTAATGGTGGACTATATTACATAGATATTGATAACAATCTTATGGTTGTTAATAATGAAAAGATTTACAGGAAGTTATTTCCGTTAATGCCTCAGGATCAATACAGTTTTCCTAATGTACATCTATTTCCAAATAAAATAAATGAAGGTTCACTTGAAAGCTACATGTCGTTTACTTACCCGGATGATGCATTATTTCCACAACCAGAGCTGTATATAGGTACAAGAGTGTACCTCGACTGGTTTGCTGAATCAGGCGAAATAGGAATTAGTTCCCCTGACAATAAATACATCAGTAAATTACAGATCAGGCTTTTTATTGAAGAACAATCCAGCTTCAAGATTGAAATAATGTATGACGGATCTGGAGTGTGGGAACAGGTAATAGAACTTGTAGCTCCAGTAAAAAAATCATACACAATTCCTATTATCATAAGACGATGTGATTTTATAAAAATAAAGTTTTCAGGTGTAGGACAGTGTAAATTATATAGTTTTGCAAAAGTAACAGAAGAAGGGAGTGAATTATAATGCCAACATATAAAGCAGACAGGCCACCAAATGGAATGAATAAATCAATAGAAGCACAGATTGCTGATATGAGAACGTATCTTAATTCACTCACATCACAGCTTGAATATACGTTAAATAATATGGATGAAAACAATATACCTAACATAGCAACATTAACAGCTATCATGCAGATTAACCAGTCACTTATCAGTATCAATAAATCAATTAAAAATCTTGAAGCAAGAGTAAAAGCATTGGGGGGATGAATAAATGGCAAGTAAACCAACATATACAGCAAGCGCAGATGTACTTGCTGCTAAACAGGCATTAGCAAATGCAGAATCCAGTAAGCCAGCAGCATATCAGAGCAACTATAATGACACAATCAATTCGCTGCTTGATAATATCCTAAACAAAGAGAAGTTCTCTTATGATTTCAATGCTGATCCTATTTATCAGCAATATAAAGATAAATATACACAACAGGGCAAACAGGCAATGGCAGATACTGTGTCACAGGCAGCATCACTAACAGGTGGATACGGTAATTCATATGGTGTGACCGCAGGATCACAGGCATACCAGCAGTCATTACAGAACTTAAATGATGTCATTCCAGAACTTTATAATACAGCTCTAAGCAAATACCAGATGGACACTCAGGATCAGTACAACCAGCTGTCAGCTGTTGGAACACAGGAAGACAGGGAGTATGGCCAGTACCGTGATACTGTTGGGGATTATCAGTCTGACAGGAGCTATTACTTAAACAAATATGATACATATTACAATCAGGATTATGGACAGTACAGAGATAATGTATCTGATTTTTACACGGACAGAAATTTTGATTATCAACAGTCCAGGGATTCGGTTTCTGATTCACAGTATGCAGAACAACTCGCATTACAGAAAGCACAGGATGCATCTAACCTTGCATATAACCAGTCAAGAGATTCCGTATCTGATAGTCAATGGCAGCAGCAATTTAATTACCAGAAAGAACAGGATGCAGCATCACTTGCTCTTCAGAAAGCAAAAGCCGCTAGCAGTGGATCAAGCAAGTCATCAAATGGTACTGACAAATTAACATCTACGCAATCCTCAACTCTCAAAGCTAAAGCAAATTCAAGTTATACGGAACTGGAATCATATCTCAGCACATTAATTGATAGCGGTTATGATGCTGATTACTTATATAACTATGCTGAAACACAGCTTGGAATTGATATTGAAGCATTGGCAACAGATGCGGCAAAGCAAGCAAAGGAAGAAAGTAAATCTTCATCCGCACCGACAACATACAATGAAGCTATTGAGAAAGGACTGTCTGAAAACATTCTTACCAATGCACAGTTCAGTGTATTAAAACTAAATGGTGCAGCAAGTGTAGATAACATCAATAGTTACAAAGATTACTTGGCATTGATGTATCAAAATAGCAAAAAAGGTGTATTTAACAACAAATAGGGGGGATAAACATGTCAGGTTCATTCAATAGATACCTCGAAGAACGTAAAAAAAGACAGCAGATGGAAGAAAGCGGTGCGAATAGTGGCACCGCTGTTTCTGATTCTGAAGAAAAAAGCAGCAGCAATTCCTTTAGCAGATATATGGAAGAACGAAATGCAAGAAAAACTACAGGAAGTCCTGTAAGAAAAATAGAAGTATCAGACAATAGTAGTACTGAAAAAACTGCTATGGATCTTGCGATTGAAAAAGTATTGAGCAGTAACCGTACGATGAATTCAAAGCCAATGACTAATAGGAAAGAACCTGACAGTTACTTTGATCAGAACCGTCTTGAGCCAGAAGACAAAGAATATCTGTCTGTTGATACAACTAAAAACGACAATCGCATAAGTGAAATTGACTCTGAATTAAAATATCTTTATCGTGACATGGATCATTTTCCACTTGAAAGAAAAGAGAACCAGGTCAAGATTGATGCACTGAAAGATGAAAAGAATAATTTATCTGTTTCCAATACTAAAGCAAAAAGAGTACAGGCTATTGATAAATACAATAGTGTTAAGAACAAGAGTGATTTTGGTCAAAATTCACGCTATATTGACAGCGGACAGAATATATATGGAAATGCTTATGAGTATATTAATGCTAGCAATAAAGAAAAAAATAGTTATAACGGTGTAGAAGAAAAAATCAGAAATGATATCAGTGTCGGACCGTACTCAAATGAAAATACATTTGCTGATAAAAGTTATGATTATTTAACTGATGATGAAAAATCAGTATATAACTATATACATGCTACAGAAGGAAATGATAGTGCACAAAAATTCCTAGATACATTACAGAACACGTTAAACCAAAGACAAGCAGAAAATATCGCAGATGAAGCAGATACAAGATTAAAACAGCTTGCATATGCAAGAGTACAAGCAAAAATTGCAATGCAAGATACGGAAACAACTTTTTCTGGAGATACCGAACTATCAGAGGAGAAATATGCTAGTCAACTTGTGAGAAATAAATTAGCAGATTTTGGTCCTGAATTTATGGGTAATAGCGCAGGACAAATAGCATATGATCTAATAGGTACTACAGCTTATATGGCACCATCCATATTATTATCCAGTATCGTTGGTGCTGCAACGGGTGGGGCAGGTGCAGCATTAGTAGGTGCTGCTTCTATGGGTTCTTCAGCCGGTGGTAATGCCTATGCACAAAAAATCAATGAAGGATACACGGAAGACCAGGCAAAGAAATACGGAGTTCTAATAGGAGCATCAGAGGGAAGTTTACAGTATATTATCGGTGGTGTCGGTGCACTTGGTGGCAAGGTAACAAAAGGAGTTGCACAGCAGGCAATCAACAAGATCGATAATGTAATGGCCAGAGTAGCAGTTGATGCAGGCACTAATATGCTCTCAGAAGGGTCGGAAGAGTATGTACAGGAAATTATTGAACCTGTTATTGCCAATGTTACATTAGATGAAAATAATGATTTTAAACTGTTTACAGAGGATGCTCTGTATGCAGGTGTATTAGGTGCGCTTTCAGCAGGTGTACTTGAAAGTACTGGAACTGTCAGTACCGGTATTGAAGACTCTAAAATGAAAAAAGTAGGTCAGTCTGTTGTAAGAAATGATGAAGTAGACTCTGTTATGGAACTTGCAAAATCACTGAATGATGAAGAGATCAAGAACATCCTCTCAAAATATGAAAAGACTAACAATGTAATCGATCTTGGAAAGCTTAAAACAGGAGTTGACCAGCTTGCAAAGCATAACACTGAAAATTCAGGTGTTACATCAGAAGAGAAACCTTTAGATCAAGAAAGTGTTACGCAATCATCTACGGAACAGGCTCGGCCAGAGAATGACATTTTAAGACAACTTGCTAATGAAATGGCAGGAGTAACAACAACAGAACCAACTAGTTCATCCAAAATCAATAGCATTCTTTCAAGCAAAGAAAGTATTGAGAAGTTTGAAGCTGAATCAGGTATCAAACTGGAAGGAACAAAGGCAGAACAAAGGAATATAGTAAAAAATTATTATAAAACAGCACAAGAGACTAATCAAACACAGAATATATCTACTGTGAAGGAAAGTAATAAAACGAGTGAGAATAGTCCTTTAATGCAGCCTCAGCAGGCTACTATCAGCAATCTGGCAGGCATTGAAGCACTATCCGACAATGATGCGATTGTTAAGCTTAAAAACGGTACTAAGGTCAACCTTTCAGAAATACAATTTAGCAACCTTACAGAAAAAGCAGTTTATCGAATGGCATCAGTGGCAAATACGACTGAAGAAGCTAATACATATATTAATAGTTATCCAGAAGGTATGCCGATTGAAACATATACGAGACTGTTCAACACATTAAAACGTGCTGGATATAATGAGCAGAACCCTATTAATGTGATAAAAGACAACAATGCATATCTTCAGTATATGTCAGCTGATACCATGAAATCGATTTATGATATTGGTGTTAATGAAGCATCTGCAGTCAGCGCAAAGGCAGTATCAGACAAGCAGATATCTCTTGTTAACAATATTGCAAAAGCCTTTGGAGTACAGGTAGAGTTTTCAGACTCAATTCATGATGAAGCTGGTAATGGTGCAAACGGTGTGTACCAGGATGGAAAGATTATTATTTCAAAAAAATCATTGGATCCGGCACTTGTTGTATTTTCTCATGAAATGACACACTCACTTAAAAATTCAGCACCTGAAGCATATAAAACATATTCAGATCATGTAATCAACTATATGAAAGAAAGCCATTTGGATACTTATAATAGTATAACCAAAAGACTTTCTGATTTGTATGCAAATGATTCAGAGGAATATATTAATGATGAAATTGTAGCAAATGCTACTGAAACATTTCTCACAGATGCTGAAGCGATAAAATCACTTGTAAAAAAAGATAGATCAGTTGCAGAGAAGATTCTTGATGCAATCAATAATATGATAAGCAAAATTAAATCTCTTTATAAAAATTATGAACCGAAGAGCAAAGAGGCGCAGGCACTTGCTGAAAACGAGGAAGTGCTGAGCAAAGCAAGAGAACTGTGGCTTTCAGCTGTAAATGAGAATATAAATGAAGTAAAAGAAAATAGTGAAAATAAATTCTCAAAAAAAGACAGCAAGGGGAAAATGTTAACAGATGCGCAGGCAGAATTCTTCAAAGATTCCAAAGTAGTAGATGATGAAGGAAATCTTCTTAATGTTTATCATGGAACCGGTAACACATTTTATGTATTTGATTCAAATAAGACCGGTCTCGGAAATGATCAGTTTGGGTCTGGATTCTATTTCACAACAGATGAAGAGGAAGCAAATAATTACCAGTCAGCGTTTCAACGTGGAAAAGAGAAAATTGGTGGAACGGACAGTCCAAGAATAATAGAGGCATATCTTAATATTAAGAAGCCGCTTATTGTTGACGGAATGAGCCTAAATGATGCTGATATCAATATAAGTAAATCACAGGCATATAGGATCATGAAAATGGCACCTGATATCTACAATTATGAAGACAGCGCAATTGGTTCATTTCACGATGTATGGGCAAATGAAAAAGTAGAAGAATGGATGATTAAGGATGCGGCTTCATCATACACTGGTGCAAGTCTTATTTCTCTTGAAAACGATTTCTTTAGAGGTAAAGCAACCGCATTTAGAAAGGCAGTGAATGAAGTTCTTGGGTATGATGGGGTAATTCATGAGTTTGAAGACGGTAAAAAGCATTTTGTTGCATGGTTTAGCAACCAGATAAAAGATGTAGAGAATGAAAATCCTACTACTAATATGGATATCAGGTATTCATTAAAAGGTGTAGATCAGGACGGTATTGAAATATACGAAACGAGTAATGATACCAAATCTCTTACATGGAAAGAACGCAAAGCAGCTCTTTTGAATTCAATCGTTAATGAATATGTGGGAAGGACTGCAAAGTTCATAAAAGATGGAAAAGTATTCTACGCTAAAATGAATGAAGCAGATATTAGAAAGAGTATATTTGGAGATAATAAATCAAGTAGAAGAGGATATAATGCAAAAATTAATATTGGCGCAGATGGAAACTACTTTGAATTAATTGAAAATGCCGAAATTACTGGAAGCAGAGAAGAAAAAGGCAAGACAACACTTAATGGAATTCATGAAGGCACAAAATCATGGTATTACTTTGAAAAAACAATAAAGGCAGATGAAGATTATTTTAACGTATTAATAAATGTATATGATAAAGGAGAAGATCAATATGTTTATTCGGTTAATTTATTTGAATCAAAAAAAGGACTCCCAAGCAGCCGAAGCTTTAACCAAGGGAATCCTTCTGATAATATTATAGATCAACCTACTATAAATGTCAATAAATCAGACATTCGCCATTCATTAAAAGATGAGGATTTCCTGTTTACTGATGAATTTTTTGATACAAGTGCTGCACCTGATGTAACAAAAATAATCAACGAGTCCGAAAGCATTTTGGAAGAGGGTATGAAAGCGTTAAAACATACAAATGTTGATGAAAAAAGAGTACGCAGCATTGCCAGAAAGATTCTTAATGACTATAAGAGCGAATACAAAAAAGCAGATTTTGAAGAAAATATGATTAAAGTATTTGCTTATATGCAGACCGCAGATAGGGTTGACTATAAAGACATGATCCGGCTCATGTCAGAAATTGCAACTCCGGCCATTGAAAGAAGCGGTCAATATGATGAATCAATGATGAGGCAGTACACTGATTTCAAGAATAGTATAAACACATATAACATCAGACTTAATAAAGAACAAAGATCAGAGGTTGAAAGTCTTTTCGATAGTTACACTAATTTTAAGAAGAGTGTAAAAGGAGAACTTAAACTCTCAGAAAACGGTACCTGGCTTGACAATATTTGGAATGAAATTACTGAAAAATCAGCAGGGATGTTAGATGTAGATGAGCCAGTCGGAAATCAACCGATAGCACTTGCTGAAGCGTTACATGCACTTAAACCCAGTATGACCAATAGTTATGGTATGGATAATACAATGCTTGCTTATGATATGGCATTAAATATTTACAAAGAGTATTTTTCAGCACAGAGTAGCACTGAAATTAACAAAGCAAAGCAGCAGATGGCACAGCAAATTATCCAGGTGCGGAAAGACAGCATTGCAAGGTTTGAAAAAAGGATTCAAGAAATTAAAGATGCTGAGCAGAAGAAAGCTGAACTTAAAATATCAAAACTTGAAGGGGAAATCGCAAATCTGAAAGAACAAAGAAAAATTGGAGATGCACTGAATAGGGATAAAAGAAATTCTGCTGTTGAAAATGAAGTGAACAAAAGAAAAGAACAGATCCGATTATTAAAGGAAGCTGAAAAGGCTAAAAAGATTGAGGCTATCAATAAGGAAATAGCAGTCAAAGAACAAAGAATAAAATCACTTCGTGAGGAAAAGAACAAAAGGATCCTTACACTTCAGGCACAGTACCGAGAAAGCAAATTGGTTCTGAGAGAAAAAAGTAAGCGCAAGGCACAAGATCGTAAATATAAGAATAGAATTATTGACAATGGCAGGGAAATTATAAAATGGATTGAAAAACCAACTGATAAACACCATGTGCCAGAACCATTAAAGCAGACCACTCTTGAATTCCTTACAAGCATTGATTTCATATCGAGCAAAGCACAACCAGATAGCAAGTCAACACAGGGTTGGAATGATAAAATGCAGGCATTGTATTCTAAACTGGACGAAATACAAAGAAAAGAAGATGGAGAATACAATAATTTTGCTTTGACATTTGATCCAGACTTTATGCCAGCCTTTATAGAATTTATGAATGGCAATAAAAACATAAAAAAGGTTTCTGATCTGACTGGTGAACAACTAAAAGAGTTAGATTACCTTATGTCAGTGTTGAAAAATACCATAACTTCTGTCAATAAAATGTATAACAATAAGCGGTATGAAGAAGTGGCGCAGGTCGGAGAAAATACGATTGCAGAGCTTGAAGAAAAGAAAACCAAACAGAAGAAAAATGCAGGAATTGAAGCAATCAGTAATTTGTTAAATGTGCATATGCTAGATTCGTTTTCATATTTTCATCAGATCGGAGATGCAGCAGAAAGTATTTATGAGGAATTACGAGAAGGTTTTAATCAAAGAACCTGGAAGATAAAAGAAGCACAGGACTTTATGGCTGAAACAATCCAAGGTTTAAATATAAAAGACTGGACCGGAAACAATGCAAAAGTATTTGATTTTACAATAAAAGGAAAGGATCTTAGAATGACCACTGGTCAGATCATGTCCCTTTATATGTTATCAAGTAGAAAGCAGGCAGTAGCGCATATAAAAATAGGTGGTATAAAGGCAGGGGATATTGATACAAAAACCGTAAAATATCGCCAGTCTAAAGCAGTTCATCCAGATGATGCGGCACTTAGCTTAATCTTCTCAAAGCTCACAAATGAACAAAAAGAAGTTGCGGAAAAGATGCAGTCATTTATGGCAAGCAATTGTTCAGAGTGGGGTAATGAAGTATCGATGAAAATGTGGGGATACAAAAAATATACAGAGGATAATTATTTCCCAATCAAGTCAGATGATAATATCATACCTACAAATGATAATAATGCAACGCAGGCGGCAATTTATGCGCTGGTAAATCTTGGGTTTACTAAATCAACACAGACAGGTGCCAACAATGCAATCACGGTAGGGGATATATTTGATATCTTTACTGAACATGTAACTAATATGGCAACCTACAATGCATTTGCAATACCAGTCATAGATTCCATGAAATGGTACAATTATAAAACGGATGAATTTATTGATGATGGAACAAGAGAAAAAAATAAGATCACTGTAAAAGGAGAAATAGACCGTGCTTATGGAAGTAAGGCAAAAGATTATTTTATTAATTTGATCCGGGATATTAATGGTGAAATAGAACGCAAAGACGGTGGAGAAATAGGTAAAAGGCTGTTATCAAATTATAAAGCAGCAGCGGTAGGTGCTAATTTACGAGTAGCAATTCAGCAGCCCACATCATATGCAAGAGCATTAGCTGTTATGAATCCCAAATATATTACAGGGGCAATGTTTAAGCTTGCAAATGTAAAAAAAGCAAAAGAAAACAGCGCAATAGCACTCTGGAAATCATGGGGATATTATGAAACCATGATTGGAAAATCAATGAAGGATGTTATTACCGGACAGGAAAGTTTTCATGACAAAATAAAGGATGCTTCTATGTCACTTGCACAGCAAGCAGATAATCTTACATTTGGTACATTATGGAATGCATGTGAATTAGAAATAGCTGACAAAAATCCTGATATTGATAAAAAGAGTGATGAATTTTTAAAGCTTGTTACAGCACGGTTTGATGAGGTTATTGATCGCACCCAGGTGGTTGATACAGTCCTTCATAAATCACAAATTATGAGGTCAAAATCTTCATTGGCACAACTTGAAACTACTTTTATGTCAGAACCGATAAAAAGCTATAATATGTTGCACGGTGCGTTTGTGGATGCGATTGAAACCAAAAGTGCAGCATCATATGCTGATCTAACAAGAAAGACAACGGTGTATGTTTTAACCGCAACAATTACAGCGGCAGCAGCTTCGATTTTGGATGCATTAAGAGATGATGACGAAAATGAGAAGTTTATCGAAAAATATCTTGATGCATTAAAAGGCAATGTGATCGGAAATATAAACCCTATGAACATGATACCATTATTAAAAGATTTAATTTCAGCAGCAGATGCTGTTATGAATAAAAGTTATTTTAGTAGTGGCAGAATGGATATAGACGGATTTAAAAACCTTTTTACAGGTCTTTCACAGCTATTAAAAATGGTATCAGATCCAACGTATGAAAAGACACCATATGGAATAATTAAATCAGTAGCAAAAGGAGCATCACAACTAACGGGTATTCCTGCCTATAATTTTATTCGTGATGCAGAAGCTGTTTATAATTCTATAACTGGAAATCAGCTTGGTGGTGAAGAACGTGACAAGTATGAAAAAATGTTTGATGCCATAAAAGATGGAAATTTAGAAGCTTACAATAAGCTTTACGCTGCAGTTATTGAAAGCGGTGTCAAAGAAGAAACTATTAGTAATGGTATTAAAAATCAGCTTGTTGAAAATGATCCTCGTATAGCAGATGCGGCAGATGCTAGGGTGAAAGGTAAAACTGACAACTACTTAAAAATCATGAATCAAATTGTAGCGGATGGGTTTAATAAAGACATAGTAAAAGCAGCTATCAATAAAAAAATAAATGACATTTCAAAATCCGCAAATACTGATGAAAAGAAAGTATCAGAAGCAGATGGTTCATTAACAGATGCAGTAAGTGAATATGAAATGAAAGATATTTATTACTCTTTGGATGCTGGAAATACTAAAGAAGCTCAGAAGATTATTAATGACATCTACAATGTGAAATTAAAAAATGGTGTTGAAAAGACTGATGCAAAGTCAAGTATAAAAAGTGGATTAACTGGTAAATACAAAGAGCTGTATATAACTGGTTCATCTATGGAAAGACTTGAAATTAAAGAAATGCTAATGAACATCTACATTGACGGAAAAAGGTTGTATTCACAGGATAATTTTACAAAATGGAATAACAGTTAAATATATGACATGGAATAGGGGGGAATTACTCTCCCCTATTTTGTTACAATTATTTGGAAAAGGGGGTGTGAGTGAAATTGAATAGAGATGTCATTTTTAGATTTAGTCTGAATCTCGATAAATACGAAGAAAGAGTGTCTGTATCAGTGAGAGTTGCCGACACGCTCACAAGGTCCTTATATGTAACATTAATTAAAGATGGCATTGTATATGATCTGAATGATGTAGAAATGGTAATCATTAAATGCCTGAAACCGGATGGAAATCTTGTATACAACGACTGTGTAATAAGTGGTAATGAAATAAAATATTCTGTTACAACACAAACAGTAAATATTAAAGGAGATGTCAGGGCAGAATTTGTAATAACAGGAAAAGATGGTTCCGTTATAACTTCACCACAATTTGTAATTCATGTATATGAGCAGATTTATGATGATGCCGCAGTTGAATCATTTAATGAATACAATGGTCTTGTTACATGTCTCACGAATGCAAAGCAAGCTGAGGCAACAGCAACTGCATCAGTTAACCAGTGTGTTTTAGCAGCAAATGAGGCATCAGAAAATGCTAATAGCGCACATGCGGCATCAACATCAGCTATCCTGGCATCGAATACAACAATTACTCTTCATGGAGAAGTTGTAAGTATGCATAGTGATATCGAATCTATCCACAATGGAGCTGTATCAGAGTTTGCAGAATTAGTTATAGGAGCAGAGTCATCACTAGATTTAGCAAAGATTACAGATATTGCTGAGATGGAAATGGCAAAGAATGCTTATATTGCGGAATTAGAAACTATAGTCCCTGTAACTGGTATTAAAGGGATATCAGAAGCAACATATCGAGTAGGTTTAGTTGAAATAACTCCTGCCAATATTGGTCTTAGCAATGTTGAAGATAAGAATTCTGAAACTATAAGGGGAGAGCTGACAGCTGCTAATATAACAGGAGCATTGGGATATACTCCACCAACACAAGACACTACATATGCGCTTGCAACACAGTCAACAGCTGGACTATTGTCACCAACCGATAAGGTAAAAATAGATAACATAGCAGGTGTAACTGTAAATAATACGGTCACATCTACATCGACAACAGAAGCATTGTCAGCCAATCAGGGAAGATTACTGGCTATCAGAATTACTGCACTTGAAGCAGCGATACTTGAGTTACATTATCCTAAGTAAAGAAGGGAGATCATTATGAGTTATACAAAAGTAGTATGGAAAGATTATCCATCAACAGCAACACCGATCAATGCTGCAAATCTTGGAATTATGGACCAGGGTATTGCAGATGCTCATTCATTGTTAGCAACAGCGCAGGCAGATCTTGATGTTGCAGAAGCAAATATTATTTCATTAGGAACACAGGTGGCGGCAAAGATACCAACAGCAAATATCATGCAGTCATTAGATGATATGGAAGCACTATCTACGGCAGGTGTATATGTGGCAGATGCAAAAGCGGTAGGGGCAATAAGCACTAATTTAAATGGGGTTACTGCAAATTTATATGAATTAGACTTTGCCGATAAAATTGATTTAAAAACAGCACTTGATGCAGTTGGGAAAACATATACTTTTCAAACAAACGGTGTTTTATGTTACAAATTTACAAGCGCTGCCGCCGCAAATGCTTATAGGTTAAATTCTTCGACTGGCGTTCCTATTTTATTCGCACAAGCAGGCGGTGCTTCTTACGAACTCGCTGGTAGAGTTCATGTGTCTAAGGGTGAAATTGGAACTGTAGCATATTTTGGTATAACTATAAATAGTTTGTATTTTGTTCCTTTTAAATAATTTTATGTGCTTTATCTATAAAAAACAGATAATGTTACAGTTGATGTTCTGTCTATACCATCAACGTAGACAAACACACAATTAGCAGAAGCGTTGGTAACGCTAATTTTACATGCGCAAGTAGTACCAACGCCACTATCATATCCGTCACGAATATCTTTTGCAGTTGAACTTAATGCAATTTTAGGTACATGGAAAGTAAATGTTCCACCCGCTGTAGTACCGCATAGTATAATTAACTCAGTATATTCGCTAGGTAATGTGACCGCTGTCGAGCCACTCACAGTGGTAATTGCCTTCCATGTCAAATCTGCTTCGATTGCATTTAAATTAGTGTTTAATTCATAATAAATGGAAGTGATCTGACTTGGTACGGTCAGTTAGATGGTGATCACATATGTTGATTGTCTGAGGTTGGCAATCATAAAAATTAGAAACCCGTTACTCATTCATGAGAGAAAGGAAACAAAATGGGATTTATAAAATTTTCTAATAATGCCTCATTCGAGGTGAAAATAAAAAAAATCAACGACACACTTATTAAGGTATTTGATCCTATTCCTGTTATTTCAGGATTTATTTACTACCTTGACGAAAAGCTAACGCAAGAAGTATGCAACTGTAATGAATTTAAAACCGTATATAAAGCAGAACTTGATGGAATTATTTATTCAAATGATGGAAGTGTTTATTCCGAACCTGTAATTGAAGAACCTGTTGTAATTGAACCAACAGCAGAAGAACTTGCTGCAATAGCGAGACAGCAAGAAATAGCAAATATTAATATGCAACTTGCAGCAATCGACTTGGAATTTGAACAGTTAGACTATATAGGAACTAAAATTGCAACGGGTAGGGCAACTATTGATGAATACAGTGAACAGATTGCACGTATGACAGAATTAGCAGCAGAAAAGGACTTATTACAGGCACAGTTATTACAATTATAGTCATCAGGGGGAATGCGAGTGAATGAAATTATAGTTGCTGCCATATCAGGCGGAGTAACCTTGATTGTTTGTTTAATTAACAATAATTTCCAAGCCAGCAAAACGAGGGTCCTTATGGAATACCAGTTAACTGAACTAACAAAGCGTGTCGACAAGCATAATAATGTGATAGAGCGTACATATAAACTGGAAAAATATGCAGATGTATGTGATGAAAAAATTAAGGTTATTAATCATAGAATTACGGATCTTGAAGAAGCAGAAAAAAAGTAAAGGAGAAAACAACATGTTTAAGAATTCGGTTTTTAGAGTATCAGTAGATACAAAGAAGTGGTTAAAAGCAGCCGGAACAAGAGCGGTCCGTACAATGGCGCAGGTGGCAATTGCACAGATCGGTGTTGCAACTGTACTAGAGGGTGTTGATTGGAAGTTAGTAGTCTCGGCAACACTTCTAAGTGGGATTCTATCTATCCTTACATCATTAAAAGGAATTCCGGAAGTAGAAAGTGAGGAGACAAAATGAAAACAAGTCAAGCAGGGATCAATTTGATCAAGTCTTTTGAAGGTTGCAGGTTAAAAGCTTATAAACCGGTATCAACAGAAAGATACTGGACCATTGGATATGGGCATTATGGGGCTGATGTTAAGCAAGGAATGACAATTACACAGGCACAGGCAGATTCTTTCCTTGTCTCTGATTTGAGTAAGTTTGAAGGCTATGTCAATGCTCTTGGCATACAGCTAAACCAGAATCAATTCGATGCGCTGGTATCATTTGCTTATAATTGCGGTGCAGGCAACTTAAGGTCTTTGTGTGCAAACAGAACACTTCCTCAGATTGCAGTAAAATTACTTGCTTATAATAAAGCAGGGGGAAAGGTTTTATCTGGGCTGACCAGAAGGAGAAAAGAGGAGCAGAAGCTTTTTAATTCTCCTGTAAAACAGACAGTTTCAAAAGTTCCGGTAACAGGCAGCTTAGATTATAGCCTGGTATTCAATGCAACATTTTATGCTAACAAATATCCTGACTTAAAAAGGGCAAAAATAACTACAGCAGATCAGCTTCTTAATCATTTTATTACTTATGGAATGAAGGAAGGCAGACAGGCTATTTCAACGTTCAACGTGTTGACATACAAAAATAATTATCCTGACCTGAGAAAAGAATATAAAGATAACCTTCCAGCATACTATATACATTACATCACACATGGAAAAGCGGAAGGAAGAAAAGCTATATAAATTTAAAGCCACTTTGCAAGGTTAAAATAATCAGGCAAGGTGGCTATTTTTATTTGTAAGGAAACTTATTTATTCAGATTCATGGATAAAGCGGTGTAGTATGCCGTCTTTGCTTGGAACGAAAGGTTTAGAATTATCATATGGATTCCCGTCCTGATCTATGTAGTGAAAATCACCGTTGCAAGGATCGCAGTATCTGCCCCAAGCTACAGCATCCGGAATACCATCTGAGAATGCAGCACATTTATTATAATTGCCGTCATTATATAAATTTTTACAGGTATCACATTTTGGCATACGAATCTTCATGATTATGTCCTCCTGGGTACAGTTTTATTTGCTAATATAATGATATAGCTTTTCTAAGATAATATGCAATGGTAAAGTTGTAGTAAGAAAATCATACTAAGAGGTGGTCCAGTGGGAAACTTAACTAGGCTTTTTTATTGATATATTTAATAACAAGGAGTAATATTATATAAAAATATGTTTTGGGGGGAAAATTCGCATGGAATTTGATTATGCCGAGAGTAGTGTTTTAAAAAAATTAGGAATTGACATTATTAGTGAAGATAGAAACTATTGGTTGGTTAGAACTAATGCGGGTCAATATTTTGATGACTTCTATTTTGACGAATATATTGGTATTGAATGGGACGAGATTATTGATACTGAAATACTTTCTCTTGATGATATGAAAGAAAAAGTAATTGAAAGATACCCAGAAGAGTCGCACCCAGGATATATTGCAGGTCAAATTTTTAAATTTGTTCATGCTTTTAAAAAAGGCGATATTATAATTATTCCAAATAAAGACTCAAAGCGATTTGTATTTGGAACACTTTTGGAAGATGATATATATATAGAGGAAAATGATCCAATTGATACACTTATTTTTGCCGAATGTGAAGATCAAAAAAAGTTTTTAAAGAAAAGAAGAAAGGTGCAATGGATAAAAGAGGTAAATAGGAATAGCTTAGATACACATTTACAAACATTTATATATGCTCATAATACAATTGTTGATTTACAATCATATGCGGCATTTATAGATAGAACATTATCTGATTTTTATATAAAGGGTGATGAGGCTTTTTATACCATGAGAGTTAACAAAACAAAAGATATACCTTTTGATGATTTGGCAGATTTGTTTGTATGTAATAAAATGACATGTGAATTTATTAATAAATATTTGCATGAAAGTTTAAAAATCGATAGAGGAGAGTTGATATATAAAATTGATGTGCAGTCAAAAGGACCAACGCAGCTTTCAGGACCAATTAAAAAAATTGTTGTATTTGGAACGATTATGATGTTCATATGTGGGGGTAGCATAAAGATAAATTTAAGCGATGGTTTTGAAGTGAGTTCAGGAGGCTTAATCAGTGTTATTAATTGTGCTGTGAATGCGTATGATACAATTGAAACACATAGAGAAAATGATGAACAGTCAGAGATGGCATTAGATTATGAAAAATTACAAGAACAATATAAAAAATGCCAAGAGCAATTACAACTCTCGGCACCCACAATTAATGATGTAGAAATAGAAATAGAAACTAGTGTGGACCAGCAACCGTAAACAAAGAAAAACAAATTATAATACTTACAACTAAACTCAACATGTCATTAATATATAATATATTGAAGAAGGTTTTATTTTTCAATATACATCTAAATATAGTGTGTCTAATTATCAAAAAAAGTAAACCAATTAAGAAACAATATATTCCAATTATACTAAATAAATTTATTAACATATCATTTCTCACCTCACTTTTATTAAATAAAATATAATACTAAATGCTATAAAATTCAAGCGGTAAAATGTTAACAATTTATTGCAGAATAGTTTAATTTTTTATTTATCTATTTGAACATACTTTTACTAAGAGGTATTATTATACTGTAAATCACTAATAACTCAATAATAGGTGAAAAAATGAATTTATTTAATTTTATAAAAACAAATGTTTATAAATATAGCCAGCGACTTAAGCATTCAAAATGGTTTGTGCTAGATTTAGAAACTCGTAGAAAGCTAACAAAAAGGAGTATTAAATCTATAAATAAATGCAATAGTTGGCTTGTTATAAGAAGAATATTGCGAAATTGTAAAAGATTGATTATTGAGATTACAAAATATTGGTATATAGTTATTGCTGTGATGGGTATAAGTATAATAATAATATTGCTTGGATTGTATTTTAATGTTTACACTTCGTGGAGAAGAGGACTTTGGGATTTGCGTACATTCTTAATGTCTTCGATAGTCATTGTGATTTTTAATAATGTGATAAAAAGTGAAGCAGATAGGCATAAAAAACTAATAGTTCAACATAGCAAGTACACGAATTTTATTTATGAAGAAACAAAATTTATAAATAGTCTGCTAAGTATATTTGGTTTTTATTGTAATATTGATCCACTATTATCATCCAATAGACATAATCTGTTTATAAATTCAATTGATGCATTAAAAATAGGACTAAGTTATTCAGCACTAACTACTCCACCTAACTATATTGAAATACCAGAATACTATACCCGAGAAATATATATTAAATTTCTGTGTAAAAATAATATCGAAATAATAAAAAATACTAAAAAATATTTTGAAGAAAAGCTTTTGGTAAATGTAAGCGAGACTACATTTCTTTTAGGAAAATGCGATGAAGCAATTGAAAAATGCAACGAAATACTATATACAGTAGATATTTTAGATGAAGGTGTTTTTGAATGTATTATGCTAGACTGGATTACGAGTTTATCATCAATAAGTTTTTTAATATGCGCAGTAATGAGAAGACCTTGGAGAGCAGAAAAAGATTATAAAATTAAACGTGAAATTGATGCAATTCTCTCTACACAAAAGTTTACCTATGAAATTTTTGGAGATGTAAATCGCGAAATTTCAAATAGAGGGTTTCAATATAGAATTGAAAGACTATCAATGAAAAGAGGAGTAATAAAAGAAATGTCAAATACAATTTCTTATGATGAAGAAATTGTATTTAGAAACTTTCTGGCTTCTTATTTTCATAATAGGTATAAGTTAGTAATATTCTTTGAAGGATTTGAGGAATATGAAAATACATTTTCAATTGATTTGTTTTGGTACTATTCATTAATTCACGACAATAAAATAGAAATAGGACCTTAAGATGCTTAAGATAAATCAAGAAGTATATATAATAAGTTCTACGCAAATCGAGAAAGCAGTTATCACATCCAGGCAAGGTGACTTCTACACGATCATAGAGATCAAGACAGGAAGTTGTTACCGTGTCCGGCGGAGCAGACTATACGCCACACTGGAAGAAGCTACACAGGATCCATATTACCGACCACCGAAAATGCGCTCAAATAACATTATGCATCCTCATTTATATGAACTGATGTAAGGTATGCAACACGAAATGCAACACGAAATGCAAGAATGCCCATTTTATGCGGACTGTAGTTCGTATCATGCAAGTTCGAATCTTGTCACTCCGATTACAGAGAAAACCCAGTATTTACGCAAAACCGCGTAAATACTGGGCTTTTTTCATGTTATGAATTTTTGATAAAAGAATAAGCAGATAACGGGAATCGAACCCGCCTTTCCAGCTTGGGAAGCTGGCATTCTACCGATGAACTATATCTGCATGTAAGTATTATAACATAACATCAAAGGAATATGAGAAAATAAGTTTTAAATTATTTAGATATATAATTTTCCTGACGCCGCGTCTTAGAAACATAAAAACGTTATTTAATGAAAAGTGTTATCATGATATAGTATGATTAATAAAAATGATTCGGAATTTATAAGGGGAAATATGGGAAAACAGAATGTAAAATCAGCCAAATTGATGAAAGTTTTGCAAGATATTGTTAGGAATCTGTACAATGAACAAGCAGAAGAAATCATAAAAAGAGCTTTTGAGATAAACCAGAATCTCTGTGAAGAAAATTCAAACCAACCTAAAAAGGTATTAATGCATACAAGAGACAAGATATATCCTTCCATTTCCTTTTACAAGGCAGTTCTGGAAATTACAGAAAATAAAGAAGATGCATATCATTTAATAGCAGATTGCTTTAATCGTCAAGCAAAAAGTGCAAATCAGTTTCTTAGAATTCTTTGTAAAATACCATATATATACAAACTGGTTCCACTGGCTATGGCTAAAATTATACGTGTTGTTTTTGGTGAGAAATCAGGTTTTAATATGATTAATTATCCGATTGAAAAAGGGAAGTGTCATATTGATATGATAGAATGCCCTTATTTTAGCAACTGCATAAAATATGGATGTCCGGAACTTGGAACAGCATTTTGTGATTCTGATGATATTTCGTATGGAAATATGCATCCGAAATTGTTTTGGGGAAGAACGAAGACACTTGCAAGAGGAAATGAATGTTGTGATTTTATACTAGAAATCAGAAACAGAGCATAATATTGGTAGCTAATAAAACAATATGGTAAAATAAATACAACGTATAATTCGTTATGGGGGTGCTTATAGTGAGTAGAAAAGAAGAAGCGATTAAAGTTTTTCAAGGTGGGTTTAATTGTAGTCAGGCGGTACTTAGCGTTTTTACGGATGAGCTGTCTATCGACAAGGAAATGGCTTTAAAAATAGCAACGGGATTTGGTGGTGGCGCAAGAAATGGAGAACTGTGCGGTGCGGTATCCGGTGCATTAATGGTTCTTGGTTTGAAAAATGGTCACTATATACAAGGAGATGTGAAAGGAAAAGAACAAGCTTATAAATTAGCAAAAGAGTTTACGGATAGATTTAGAGAACAACAAGGAAACATTGTATGTAAAGAATTATTAGGATATGATCTGTCAAATCCAGATGACTATAAGCTTCTTGCTGATAAAGGTATATTTAAAACAGAATGCCCAAAATTCATAGAATGTGCAATTGAAGTATTGGAGTCGATGCTATCTCTATAAAGTATTATTTTGCTTTCGAATGATAAAGAATCATAAGAAGTAGCGTTGGGATGGTGATTGCTATAATGTCAAGGAAATTAAAATCTGGTTATTACAAAATAAATGCTTCAAATGCATATAAACGTCCAGGTAGGGTGAGGGGATGTCTTGTTACTATTCTAAAAATAATAGCAGTCGTCATAATCATTTTATTGTTGGGATATCTTCGCCAGACAGGAATTTTCTGGCCATTGTTTTGAAAAGGAAATTGAAAGTGATGCAAAAATGTGGCCTGATAAAAGAAGCAGAACATATTGATTATGAGTGGCATGACGGAAAAATGAAACGCGACTGGAATATAGAATGCTGAGAAGAGAGTGGAAACAAAGTATATAAGTATTATGGAAAATAATAGGGAGTATTCGTATGAAACATTTTATTTTTGATCTGGATGGAACCTTAATAGATACAGAACGTGCAGTATTAAATACTTGGAGAAAAACACTTTCACAATATGGATATGAATTTTTGACAGAAGATTTAAAATGTGTACTAGGTGTAACTTCAGAAATTGGATTACAGAGATTGTATGTGGAAGCAGATGAGAATTATATGAACCTCTGGCAGCAGAACTATGCCAACCACGCTAAAGATACGGATTATTTTGCCGGAACCAAAGAAATGTTACTGCAATTAAAACAAAAAGGGTGTACGGTAGGAGCGGTTTCTTCGAGATGTAAAAAAGAATATATAGATTTTTTCTCTGATTTTGACTTTGAGGAAATATTTGATGCGGTTGTATTAGAAGATGATACACAATCGCACAAACCAAATCCAGAACCACTATTAAAATATCTTGAAATCATGCAGGTAGACAAAAATGATAGTATTTATATTGGAGATATGCCAGGGGATATAGAATGTGCCAATCGTGCAGGTGTCATTTCAGGTCTGGTTACATGGAATCGCTCGGGTGTCAAATGTAAGGATGCAAAGCTTATCTTTGAAACACCAGAGGAAGTGACGGTTTTGGCTGAAGCTTAAGCATCAAGTATGTAACATGAGAGTTTTGAACATATTTATATCATAGAAACATGATTGGTGGAGAACTATGAAGCATTTAATTCGACTGACGGACTACAAAGCAAGTGATGTTTTTGAAATTTTCACATTATCAGAACAAGTAATGCAAGGAAATTATAATAATGCATTAAAAGGAAAGAGTATTGTTTTATTTTTTCCAACAACCAGTGTCAGAACGAGAATCGCATTTGAAAAAGGAATTTATCTGATGGGTGGGCAGTCTATTTTATTTCCACCAGAAACTCTGGATAAAAAAGAATCATTAAAAGATGTGTGTGGATATTTAAATCAATGGGTGGATCTTATTATCGTCAGACATAACAAGATTGAAGTACTAGAAGAAATGGCAAAGTATTCAACAGTTCCAATCGTGAATGCTATGACGGATTGTAATCATCCCTGCGAAGTACTCAGTGACATGTTTTCATTTTCAAAAATCAGAAAAGATTTTATAAAAGACAAGTATTTATTTTGTGGTACGCGTGGAAATATCGGACTGGCTTGGAAAGAGGCCTCTGAAGTTATGGGATTTGAGCTTGAGCAGTGTTGTGCAAAAGGTTATGAAATAGATGGATTGGTAACATATAACAACATAATGGAAGCTATTAGTGGAAAAGACATAGTATGCACAGACTCTCTGCCTAAGAATTCACTGGAGGAATTTAAACAGTGTCAGGTTACAAAACCGGCAATGGAAGCAGCAAATAAAGGGGCGGTGCTAAATCCCTGCCCACCATTTTACCGTGGAGAGGAAGTAACAGAGGAAGTCATAGAATCAGAGTTTTTTGTGGGTTATGCATTTAAGAAGTATTTATTGGATGTTCAACAGGCAATTATGCTGTATTGTCTGATGGATTAAGATAATTAAGGAGAAAATCTTATGGGTCGATTATGGAATTTGCTTTTTGGGTGGGAAGAAGTGCTGGTTACACCGGATATGAACCAGTACATGAAGATGAAAAATGAATTGGAAAATAAAGGAATTCGAACTCAGTCAGAATTTATAAATAATGCATCAAGCCATAGAGGCATTGGCACCCTGAATAATGTAGGAATGTACTATCTCTATGTAAAAAAAGAGAAAGCCCAGTAAACATAGCGAGACCTTCGCATAGCGAGACTTTTGCATAGCGAGACTTTCGCATAAAAGTTACTGGGTTTTTCTCGTCAAAGCACGTATTATGATGATATAAAATGAAAACAGGCCGAAACCACCTGCAAATCCCGTTAAGAGTCTTCTTGGATTGGTAGATTGTCTGACACCGGATTCCTGCAGAAACCAGTCAAAGCCCATCAGTCCAAGCAGAGAAACACATACCGGAAATGGAACTCTGATGCGAAAAACTGGCATGAGCAAGGCGGTGATTTGGCCCATAAAAACACCGGTACATCTGGCACATACTGGAAATTGTTTTCCTTTATAAAAGAAGCTGCGTTCAGGCATCTGGTGGCAGCCGCTTGCATTTCCGATGATACGAATGGTCTCTAGAAGTGATAGCCGCAGTTTTGACATATATGAATAACCCTCGTTTTACTCGTGGTTTTGTGTTTTCCTTTTCCCATACCACAAAGACCGCATAAGATACCAGGAAAGCTGAACAGCAGGAATCCAATGCATGCCTTAATCCAGCCAAATCCCTTTGTTTTTCCGATTGTAGTGTTTTCTGTAACTGCCTGTGATGAAACATGGTTACTGCCGCATTTTGGACAAATCATGATTACCCCCGTCTGCGTGCACTGGCACGCGATCATTAATGATCTTTCTTAATTTTATTGTTATATTTTAGTGCATATGCATGTCATAAGACAAGAAGAATTTAAAAAAAGTCAATCATTGAATTATCCCATTTAATATAATACACTCAGATTAGCGGGAATCCATTTTCATGGAGACAAACCTAAAGACAGAAAGGGTAAAGTAAAATAATGATAACAGAAAAAGAAGGTATCTTTTATCTAAATACTAAAAACACAACCTATGTGTTTGGAGTTACAAAATTCAAACATCTGGAACATATATATTATGGTACAAAGGTGACAAGTGAAGTTGAGATTGGTGCAATCAGACACAAACATTCAGCACAAACGGGGACGACTGTCATGTATGATCCATCGGATGAAAACTACAGCATGGATACCCTTCCACTTGAGTGGTCTGGATGTGGCAGAGGTGATTATAGAAATAACCCTTTAGAGGCGAAAATGTCTGACGGAACCTTTATAACAGATTTTACTTTTCAGAAGTATGAAATCATACAGGGAAATGTACCAATGCAGACACTTCCTTCTGCCTACGGAACAGAACTTGAAACACAGACGCTTGTGATAACACTGTTTGACGAAATTCAGAATGTCACTTTGACACTTTATTATTCAGTCTATGAAGCATGTGATGTTATCACCAGAAGGGTTGTCATGACCAACCATGCTGTGAAGGCAGTTTCTATTAGAAAAATTCAGAGTATGATGATTGATCTTAAGTATCGCAATTATGACATGGTGACTTTCGATGGAGGCTGGATCAGGGAAGCACATAAGCATACAAAAGAAGTGACGTATGGAATGCTTGTCAATTCCTCTACAACGGGCAATAGTTCAAACAGACACAATCCTGGGTTTGTGCTAGCAGAACATACTGCAACACAGGATCATGGATGGGTCTATGGATTTAACCTGGTGTATAGTGGGAATCACTATAGCTGTGTGGAACGAAGCAATCGAGACTTGGTCAGAGTATCAATTGGGATTAACCCACATTGCTTTGAGTGGCAGTTAAAACAGGACGAGTCATTTGAAACACCGGAAGCAGTTATGACATTCAGCCCGCATGGATTTAATGGGATGAGTCATCAGTTTCATGATTTTATCAATCAGCATATTATCAGAGGGGACTGGAAAGGAAAAGAAAGACCGATTCTGATTAACAACTGGGAATCCGATTTTTTTGATTTTCATGAAAGTGGGTTGCTAAAACTTGCAGGGCAGGCATCTAAACTTGGCATTGAACTCTTTGTCTTGGATGATGGATGGTTTGGAGAGCGTAATCATGATAAGGCAGGACTCGGCGATTATCAGGTAAATCATAAAAAACTTCCGCATGGACTGACGGGGCTATCAAAGAAAATAAAGGCCATGGGAATGGATTTTGGACTGTGGTTTGAACCGGAAATGATCAATGAAGACAGTGAATTATACAGAAGGCATCCTGAATACGCTGTCAAAGTACCTGGTCGCAAACCGGTAAAAGGAAGAAATCAACTTGTCCTGGATTTGTGTAAAGAAGAAGTCCGACAGTATATCATCGAGCAGGTTGGTACCATAATTGATGAGGCTGAACTTTCTTATGTTAAGTGGGATATGAACCGTCATATCAGCGAAATGTATTCTGAGGCACTATTACTACAGGGAGAATTTGCACATAGATATGTGATAGGGCTCTACGAGATCTTGCAATCTATATTTGGTACAAGACCCCATGTGTTGCTAGAAAGTTGTGCAAGCGGCGGGAATAGGTTTGATCTTGGTATGTTATGTTTTTCTCCACAAATATGGGTATCTGATGATACAGATCCGATAGAACGACTGAAGATTCAGGAAGGATTATCCTACTTGTACCCACAATCGACATTTGGAGCGCATGTATCCATGGCACCCCATCAACAGACACTTCGCAACACACCATTATCTACAAGATTTAACGTGGCTGCGTTCGGTTGCCTTGGGTTTGAACTTGATTTAAAACAGCTCAGCCCGGTTGAAAAAAAGGAAGTTAAAGACCAGATTGTTTTTTATAAAAGATATAGAGAATTATTACAGTATGGTATTTTTTCAAGACATGAACAACTAAGAGAAAATCAGAAAAGCTGGCAGGTCACAAGCCGGAATGCAAGAACGGCATTGGCAGGGTTTTATCAGACATTAGGACAGGCTGCAGTTGGAATGGATCAGTTGTCAGTAAGAGGACTACAACAGGATGTTTTTTATAGTATTTCAACGAGACCACAGAATCTCTATCTTGATCGATTTGGTGGTCTGATTAAACATGCCATGCCTATTAAAATCAATCCGAAGGGTGCAATTCTTCGCACTGCCAATCAGATCTATAGTTTAAAGGATTGTGTAGAGACATATCAGGCTTCGGGGCGTATGCTGGAGGCAGGTATCTGCCTGAATGATCAGTTTATGGGAACAGGATATCACAACAATATGAGAATGCTTGGAGATTATGGCTCGAATATTTATCTGATAGAACAGAATATAAACTGAAAAACATGAAACACCAAATAGAATACGAGGAAGGAGTCTGTAAAATGAATTTGAAGAAAATCCATCATGTTGCAATTATAGTTTCAGATTATGAAAAATCCAAAGATTTTTATGTAAACAAACTTGGATTTGAAATCATAAGAGAGAATTATAGAGATGTAAGAGATGATTATAAGCTAGATTTAAAACTGGGAGAGTGTGAACTTGAATTGTTTGGAATCAAGGGAAGTCCGGTAAGACCCTCCTATCCGGAAGCATGTGGCCTGCGGCATCTTGCATTTCATGTGGAAGATATAGAGGATACCATTCGGTTGTTAAATGAACAGGGAATAGAAACAGAACCAGTACGTATAGATGAGTTCACAGATAAAAAGATGACATTTTTCAGAGACCCGGACGGATTGCCGTTAGAGTTGCATGAGTAGTGAATAAATGATGAATACAGTCAGATATTATATGTTTTGTCTTGTCGTTTTATCTTAAAGGTGGTATAGTAAATATAATAGAAAAACGCCTGAGAAAAGAGCAAGGCTATAACAGCAGAAGTGCTGGTTTATAGGGTTGCTCTTTTTTGCTGTTAAGCCTGTCTTATAAAGGAGGATACAGATGGATCATAAGTTATGGAAGATTGTGGAAGCGAATCCAGTCATTGCAGCGGTAAAGGATATGGCGGACTTGGACACATGCCTAAGGGCAGATATGAAAGTGATCTTTATTTTATTTGGAGACATCTGTAACATTGGTGACATTGTTGATCGTGTGAAACAGGACGATAATATCATAATGGTTCATATTGATCTGATCACTGGACTAAGCGGGAAAGAAGTCGCTGTTGATTATATCAGAGAACACACAAAAGCAGATGGGATTTTAACGACCAAGCAGCCTTTGATCAAGAGAGCAAAAGAACTTGGGATGTATAGTGTACTTAGATTCTTTGTGATTGATTCCATGGCACTGCTCAATATTGAAAAACAAACAAAACAGTCAGGTGCCCAACCGGATTTGATAGAAATTTTGCCAGGCGTCATGCCAAAAATTATTAAGAAGGTGGTTCAAATCAGTAAGATTCCAGTAATTGCGGGGGGGCTGATTACAGACAAAGAGGATGTCATGTCAGCACTTTCAAGTGGTGCAGTTTCAATTTCATCAACAAATCATGAGGTTTGGTTCATGTAAGTAAAAAACGGGGTAATGTAAGGAGGATATTTCATGGCACAGTATGTAATGGCCTTGGATTCGGGGACTACAAGTAACAGATGTATTTTGTTCAATCAACAGGGTGAAATCTGCAGTATGGCACAAAAGGAATTTACACAGTTTTTTCCAAAGCCAGGCTGGGTGGAACATGATGCTGGCGAAATCTGGTCAACACAGTTGGGGGTAGCTGTGGAGGCAATGTCAAAAATAGGAGCGACCGCACAAGATATCGCAGCAATCGGAATCACCAATCAAAGAGAAACCACTGTAGTGTGGGACAAGGAGACTGGAGAACCGGTAAACCGTGCCATTGTCTGGCAGTGCAGAAGAACTTCTGAATATTGTGATTCGTTAAAAGAAAAGGGACTGACAGAAAGTTTTAGAACGAAAACAGGCCTTGTAATTGATGCATATTTTTCTGGAACAAAGTTGAAGTGGATTCTGGATCAGGTTCCGGGAGCACGTCAGAAAGCAAAAGAAGGAAAACTTTTATTTGGAACCATTGAAACATGGCTGATCTGGAAACTGACCAAAGGCAGAGTTCATGTGACAGATTATTCGAATGCATCCAGAACCATGTTGTTTAATATACAGGAATTAAAATGGGATCAGGATATTTTAAATGAACTCGATATCCCAATTGAAATGCTTCCAAAAGTAGAGGCCTCCAGTTTTGTATACGGAGAAACAGACCCATCTTTCCTTGGAGGTGCAATTCCAATCGCTGGAGCAGCAGGAGATCAGCAGGCAGCATTATTTGGACAAACCTGCTTTCAGGCTGGAGAAGCAAAAAATACATATGGAACAGGTTGTTTCTTACTGATGAATACAGGAGAAAAACCAGTATTTTCTAAAAATGGTCTTGTTACAACCATTGCATGGGGATTAGACGGGAAAGTCAATTATGCACTGGAAGGTTCTATTTTTGTCGCAGGCGCTGCAATCCAGTGGCTGCGGGATGAGATGAGACTCATCGATACTTCACCGGACTCAGAATATATGGCAAAAAAAGTTAAGGATACCAATGGGTGCTATGTGGTTCCGGCTTTTACAGGCCTTGGTGCACCACATTGGGACCAGTATGCAAGAGGAACGATTGTTGGTCTGACGCGGGGAGTCAACAAATGTCATATCATCAGAGCAACCTTAGAGTCTATTGCGTTCCAGGTGAGTGATGTCATTTCAGCAATGCAGGCTGACTCAGGAATTTCATTAAAAACACTGAAGGTGGATGGAGGCGCTTGTGAGAATAATTTCCTGATGCAGTTTCAGGCTGATATTATGAATGTACCTGTGAAACGTCCAAAATGTGTAGAGACAACAGCGATGGGAGCAGCGTATCTTGCCGGCTTAGCAGTTGGATTTTGGAAAAATAAAGAAGAAGTCATGGATGACTGGAATACAGACCAGATTTTTGTCCCAACCATGTGCCCTGATGAACGGGAAACACGGATTAAAGGGTGGAACAAAGCAGTGAAATGTTCTTTTGGATGGGCAAAAGAATAATTAAGACGAAGTCAAAACTAAGAATAGAATATATGAAGCCAGAGATGAGAGTCGGCAATAAGCGTACCTAAACGTACGTCTGATTTTGCTGACTCTTTTTTATTTGGCTGGTAAAGATCAAAAACAGAATTACAATCATGAAGGAGATAAAAATGAAGGATGTAGTAATCATAGGTGCAGGGGTATCAGGATGTGCCATAGCACGTGAGTTATCAAGATATAAATTGGACATCTGTGTTCTGGAGAAAGAAGAAGATGTGTGCTGTGGTACATCAAAAGCGAACAGCGCAATTATACATGCTGGGTTTGATGCAGAATATGGATCGCTCATGGCAAAGATGAATGTCAGAGGAAACAAATTGATGGATCAGTTGGCACGAGACCTGGATATTCCTTATTTAAAAAATGGAGCCTTTGTGGCATGTAGTCATGCAGATGATGAATTCAAGTTGGAAGCACTTCTTGAACGGGGCAGAAAAAATGGAGTGGAGGGTATGAGGATTCTTGGAAGAGAAGAGGCAATCCAGATGGAGCCCAATCTTTCAGAAGAGGTAACAGCAGTGCTGTATGCCCCCACATCCGGTATCATATGTCCTTTTACCCTGACGATTGCACTCGCAGAAAATGCAGCAGAAAATGGAGTCGAATTTCAATTTGAAACAAAGGTAAATAATATTGTCAGAACAGACGAAGGATTTTTGATAAAGACAGACCAAGGAGAGATTACCAGCAAGTGTATCATTAATGCGGCGGGTGTTTATGCTGATGATATTCATAATATGCTAAGCCAGACTGAAATGAAAATCATTCCAAGGAGAGGTGATTATTTCCTTCTGGATAAGGCAGCTGGAAAACATGTCAGTAAAACAATATTTTCTCTTCCGGGGCAATACGGAAAAGGTGTTCTGGTAGCGCCAACCATTCATGGGAATCTGATCGTTGGTCCGACGGCGGTTGATATAGAAGACAAAGAAGGTACCAACACGACGGTAGAAGGATTAGAAAATATCAGATTGAAAGCGGGACAAAGCGTGAAAAACTTACCGCTAAAACAGGTGATTACTTCTTTTTCGGGATTGCGTGCACACGAAGAACATCATGAATTTATCATAGAAGAGTTAAGCGATGTTCCAGGAATGATAGATGTTGCAGGGATAGAGTCACCAGGACTAAGCAGCGCACCTGCCATTGCTGAGCTTGTTAGAGAGCTTGTGAGAGAAATTTTGACGCTGACAGAAAAAGAAAACTTTATAGCAACAAGAAAAGGAATTCTGCATCCAGAAGAATATAGTCTGGAAGAAAGAAATGAACTGATCAGACAAAATCCAGCCTATGGAAATATTGTATGCAGATGTGAAATGATTACAGAGGGAGAAATTCTGGATGCGATTCGCAGACCGGTCGGGGCACGTTCTCTGGATGGAATTAAGAGAAGAGCCAGAGCAGGATCTGGCAGGTGTCAGGCAGGGTTCTGCACACCGAAAATGATGGAGATCCTGGCAAGAGAGTATGAACTGTCAATGGATCAAGTGACCAAATCAGGAAAAGAATCCAGACTCGTGATAGGGAGGACAAAATGAATCAATATGATATTGTAATTATTGGAGGAGGACCGGCAGGACTTGCGGCTGCAGATGCAGCTCGCGAAGCTGGAAATACAAGTATTTTGATCCTTGAGCGTGACAGAGAACTTGGTGGAATTCTAAACCAATGCATCCACAATGGATTTGGTCTGCACACATTCAAAGAAGAACTGACTGGACCGGAATATGCTGCCAGATATAGTGAACGAATCATGGAAAAACACATCGAATACAAGTTACATACCATGGTACTGTCTGTCACACCTGATAAAATAATAACAGCCATGAGTGCAGAAGATGGTATTTATCAAATTCAGGCAAAAGCCGTTATTTTAGCTATGGGATGCAGAGAAAGACCCAGAGGCGCACTAAATATTCCAGGCTTTCGTCCGGCAGGTGTCTATTCTGCGGGAACAGCACAGCGTATTGTGAATTTAGAAGGATATCTTCCGGGCAAAGAAGTTGTCATCCTTGGTTCTGGTGATATTGGGCTGATTATGGCGAGAAGAATGACCCTGGAGGGAGCGAATGTAAAACTTGTTGCTGAATTATTACCTTATTCAGGCGGTCTGAAAAGAAATATTGTCCAATGTCTTGATGATTTTGGAATTCCACTAAAACTAAAGACAACCGTCGTAGAAATTGATGGAAAAGAACGTGTAAAAGGCGTTGTGATTGCACAGGTAGGAGATGATGGCAAACCAATCGAAAGCACACGGGAGTATATATCATGTGATACTTTGCTGTTATCTGTTGGACTGATTCCGGAGAATGAATTGTCTGTTTCCATGGGCGTCGCAATAGAACAGGTTACCAATGGACCCATCGTAAACGAATCCTTTGAAACGAATATAGAGGGTATTTTTGCATGTGGAAATGTTTTGCATGTACATGATTTGGTTGACTATGTATCTCAGGAAGCATCATGGGCTGGAAGAAATGCTGCTGCATATATAAAGAAGTTAGAAAACCATGCGATAGAAACAGAATCCGAAACACAGAAAATACAAATCAAACCAGAATCTGGGGTTAGATATACCGTACCTAAAATGATCAGACCAGATCGAATTTCCGATCATCTGGTTCTTCGTTTCAGGGTTGGTGATGTTTATAGAGATGCCTGGATCAGAGTCTACTTTGATCGTGAATTAATTTTAGAAAAACGTAAAAAAGTAATGGCGCCTGGAGAAATGGAAGAGATTCTTTTAAAAAAAGATAAACTAATTCAAAATCCGGATTTGAAAGAAATCGTGATCAGGATTGAACAGGATGCATGAAAGGGAGAGGAATATGACAAATCATGAATTAATCTGTATTGGATGTCCGCTTGGATGCATGTTGAGCGTAACGACAGATCAGGGCAGCGTCATAAAAATAGCAGGTAATACATGCAAAAAAGGAGAAATCTATGCAAAAAAAGAAATGACAGATCCTAGAAGGATTGTCACTTCAACGGTCAGGGTAAACGGAGGCAAAGCCCCCGTTATATCCGTCAAGACAAAAGAAGATATTCCAAAGAATAAAATCATGGAATGTATGCGGCAAATCAATCAGACAATCGTGCAGGCACCAGTTGAAATAGGAGATATTATCATTGAAAATGTCGCAGGAACTAACATTGCGGTCGTAGCAACAAAAGCGGTTCATTAACTATTTTGCTTTTGGTAGCATTGCCACAGATTTACGGAATAATACGATTCCTATGATAAAGATGATGATGAGTACGCTGATTCCTTTGTTGACACTTCCGGTCATCTGGCTGATCACACCAATCAGCGTGGTACCAAGGAAGGAAGCACCTTTACCGCAGATATCAAGAATACCAAAGTATTCTCCTGATTTTTCGGCAGGAATAATCTTGGCAAAATAAGATCTCGACAATGACTGTACACCACCCTGAAACAGACCGACACAAACTGCCAGTATCCAGAAATGAATCTGTTTGTTCATTAACATTGCAAAAACTGTGATAAAAGAGTAGGCAATAATACAAACTGTAATCAGCTTGGAATTGTTGAATTTGTCTGATAGACGTCCAAAAATGATTGCTGCAGGAAATGCCACGATCTGTGTCAGCAATAATGCACCTAGGAGCTGTGTGCTGTCAAATCCAAGTGCTTTGCCATAAGCGGTTGCCATTTCAATAATGGTATAAACACCATCGATATAGAAGAAAAATGCCAATAAGAACATAAAAATGTGTTTTTCATTTTTAATATTTTTCAGAGATTCAAAAAGTCTTTTGAAAGTATGATAGATGACTCTGTCCTGAACCGGGACATAGAACTTTTGACGATATTTTTTCAAAAGTGGAAGAGAAGCAAGTATCCACCAGACTGCAATCATGGCGAGAGAAATTGCCATAGCAGCTTCCATGGTAAGACCTATCTTTTCAGCGCCAAGCACCAGAACAAGACTTAAAATAAAGGGGATACAACTTCCGATATATCCCCATGCAAACCCGTGGGAGGAAATCTTATCCATACGGTCTTCTGTTGTGATGTCTGTCAGCATGGAATCATAAAAAATCAGACTTGAATTAAATCCTATTTTTGCCACGATGAATACAATTAAAAACAATACCCAGGAATGAACCAGACCCAGTGTTGCGCATCCAATGGCTCCTACCAGAATTGAGACGGCAAACACTGGCTTTTTAAAGTTCTGATAATCAGAAAAGGTTCCAAGTAATGGTCCTGCAAATGCGACAATCAGGGTTGAAATTGACATAGCATATCCCCAGTATGCCAAAAAATCCACTGATGAAATGGAAGCTGTTTCAGCAAGGTGATTAAAATAAATAGGGATAATGGTTGAAACCATAAGGATAAAAGCAGAATTACCAACGTCATACAGAATCCAGGATTTTTCTAATTTTGTAAGTTTGAAGTTCATTTTAGTCTCCTATTCGTGTTCAAAAGTTCGGTGAAATACTTCGCTTAAAACAGTATCGTGCTGTAAAAAATCCTGATATTCCAGGATACTCTTAATACAGATGGGAATGCTTGCCTGATAAATGGCATATAATTTCTCGCAATGTGGAATCAAAACCGGATTGGGCTCATAATTGATGATCAATCCATGCATACTATCGTAATTTCCAGATCGTTTTAATATAAAATTGATAAAAAAACGCTTTAACTTCTGTGGAGCAACAAGAAAATCAAGAAGTTTTATCATCGACTGCAGAGCCTGTGTAATATGCTCGGCGGTCATCCAGTCTGGATAAAATTTGGAAATTGAAGCCGCAATTTCCGTGTTAACTTTTAGATGTGATGTTAACTTGGCAGAAACAGGATTCAATCCATCTTTTACTAATAAGAGCCTGTCAAAATCAGCTTCAATTTCGGAATGTGATAGTCCTGTGATATGTTCAATTTCTCCAACATAAGGATGACAGTAAGTATCCAGAATAAAATGTGAAATAAATCCATACAGGTAGGAAACAGAAGAAGTACCGTCTGAAAGACTGCTCAATACTTTCTTTTGCGCACTAAGAAAGTCAGAAGCGCTTTGATCATGAAGGAAACTGCCATAACGATTGACTTTATTTCTAGAAAGTGCCTTATAATAAAACAGAATATCTGGACCATGAAGACCGATATGATATAAGGAAAGATTTTTTTCTATTTCTTTTTTTAATGAATCTGGAAGCTGTGATAATACATCCATTCCAAAGCGATAATGCGTGTATGTGGTCGGCATAAGAACTCCTTTCTGACCAACGTTTATTTTATGCTTATTATACAATAAAAGAATAAAATATTATAGCCACTATATCACATTTTCATAGAATAAATGCATTATTTTCTATAAAAGCAATGTAAAGATCCTGTAAAAAAACATACTTGTTTTGTATACAAAAGGAATTGGATTTGATAAGATGATATTAAGAAAGACATCAGGATTCGGAGGGGATTGAGATGAAAAGACAGTCTGAATATAAGTATAGATATTTAAGCATAGGAATTATTGTGGCATATGTGTTCATGATCGGAGTCAATGCGGCGGCCAATATACTAAGATTTAATGGATTATCAACAGGAGAAGTATCAGATTCTTATCCAAATCTTTTTGCACCGGCAGGCATCACCTTTAGTATTTGGGGTGTGATTTACTTATTATTAGCAGTCTATGTGATTTATGCAGTCAAAACACTTTGGAATAGAAAAGAACATCGTGGTGACTGTAGAGATGTATATTTTGAAAATGTAACTTTTTATTTTATTCTATCAAGCATATCAAATGCTGCATGGATTGTCACATGGCATTACAGACTAATTTTAGCTTCGGTCATCCTGATGCTTGTCATTTTCTGGTCTTTATACAGTGTGAATGCACATGCATCCAAAGTTTATGGGAACTGCTGCCTGAAGGAAAAGGAACAGTTGCTGATTCGTTTGCCATTTGGTATTTATTTTGGTTGGATCACAGTTGCATTGATTGCTAATATAACTGTATTGTTAGTTAGCTATGGCTTTGATGGCGGAAACAGGGATCATGTTTATATGGATGTGATTGTGGTGGTGGGAACACTGATTTCAATCATGGTCATCCTAAGGCAATCCCAGCTCTTTTTTGGACTGGCAGTAATATGGGCATATGCAGGCATTTTGATCAAACATACTTCAGCCAGTGGATTTGCAGGCGGGTATCCAGATATTATACTGATCACCCTGATATCCATCCTTTTGTTAACTGCAACTGAAATTTACTTGATCTGGAAGAATAAATCACCACTAAAACAAGAAAAAGCATTATAAAAACAAGAAAAACATTACAGAAATAAAAAAAGCATTACATTTGTAAAGTAAAAAATTACAAATGTAATGTTTTTTTAATTACAAAGGCAAGGTGTACAATTCTTTTCCATTCAGTATGATAGGCATGTAGTTAAACACACATTTTGTATATGGAGGGAAAGAAATGAAAAAGAAGTTATTGAGTGTAATACTCAGCACAGCTATGTTAGCAGCTCTTTTAACAGGATGCAGCAAACCAGCTGAAGAAGCAGCACCAGCGGAAGCAACGCAAGAAGCAGCTCCAGCTGAAGAAGCAGCTCCAGCAGAAGAAGCTGGCGAAGCAGCAGTTGCAGAAGCAGAAGCAACACTTGGAGAAAGACCAGAAGGCGGATACAAATTTGGTTATACCTGTATGGATGGAACCAATCCTTTCTTCGTAATTCTTGAACAGACAATCAGAGATGGCGTTGAAGCAAACGGAGACACATTGATTTCAACAGATCCTGCAAATGATGTAAGTCTTCAGATCACACAGATCGAAGATATGATCACACAGGGAATCGATGCAATCTTCTTAAATCCTGCAGAAGCAGAAGGTATCTTACCAGCACTTGATATGTTAAAAGAAGCTGGTATCCCAATCATCAACTTTGATACAGAAGTTGCAGATCTTACATATTGTGAAGCTTATGTTGGATCAGATAACTACAATGCAGGACTTGTTTGTGGTGAAGATCTTGTTAAAAAACATCCAGATGGTGGAAAAATCATTGTTTTAGATTCTCCTACAATGAACTCAGTTGTTGACAGAACAAATGGTTTCCTTGATGCAATCGAAGGAAAAGGATTTGAAGTGGTTGCTCAGCAGGATGCAAAAGGTAACCTTGAAGTTTCCATGGGAATCTGTGAAGATCTTCTTCAGGCAAATGGCGACGTAGTTGCTATCTTTGGCGGAAATGATCCTACAGCACTTGGTGCTCTTGCAGCAGCAAATGCAGCTGGTATGACAGATGTTGAAATCTACGGTGTAGATGGATCTCCTGATATCAAAGCTGAACTTGCTACAGGCGAATCTCTGATCGAAGGTACTGGCGCACAGTCACCAATCAATATCGCAAAGAAATCCGTTGAAGTTATGTATGAATTCCTTGCAGGTAACCCAGTAGAAGACAGATATCCGGTAGAAACATTCCTGATCACAGCAGATAATGTAGCTGATTTCGGAACAGACGGCTGGCAGTAAGATTTTGAGTGCTTACTCCTTAAGGAGTAAGCACTTTTAAAAATAATTATGTTTAGATTTAGGGCAGGATTTTGAAAAAGGAAATATGCAGGTAGTTAACAAAACACGAAAAAGTAGGGTGATTATGTGAAGGAAGAAAAATTATTAGTCATGAAAAACATCCATAAGACCTTTCCTGGGGTTTATGCGCTCAATGCAGTTAATTTGACGCTGGAACGAGGAGAGGTTCATGCTTTGCTCGGAGAAAACGGTGCTGGAAAATCAACTCTGATCAAGGTGCTGGGTGGAATCTATACAGCAGATCAGGGCGAAATTTATATTGAAGGAAAACAGGTTGAAATTAATGGCGTAAAAGATGCACAAAATAGTGGAATCGCCATCATACATCAGGAACTGGTCCTGGTCCCCTATATGACTGTAGCGGAAAACATTTTTCTCGGAAGAGAACCGGGAAAAGGTAAATTAGTAGATAGAGCTAAAATGAATGCTGATGCGCAGGAATTACTAGACGCATATGATATGAAAATAGATGCAGATACACAGATCAACAAACTTACAATTGCACAACAGCAGATGGTTGAAATTGTAAAAGCGATCTCCTGCAATTCAAAGATTCTGGTTATGGATGAGCCTACCTCTTCCATTTCGGACAAAGAAGTTACGTTCCTCTTTGAGACTATGAGAACACTGACCAAAAAAGGGGTAGGAATCATATATATCTCTCATAAAATGAGTGAGCTGGAAGAAATCTGTGACAGGGTAACGGTAATGCGTGATGGAACCTACATTGGAACAGAAGTCGTAAAAGAAACAACAAAAGATAAGCTGATTGCAATGATGGTAGGACGTGAGCTTACAAAATACTACACAAGAGATTTTGCAAAAGCAGGAGATGTCGTTTTAAAATGTAAAAATATTTCTGACGGAAAGATGGTGCAGGATGCAAGTTTTGAAGTGAGAAAAGGAGAAATTGTTGGATTCGCAGGTCTTGTTGGTGCAGGCAGAAGCGAATTGATGAAATGTATTTTCGGGCTCACAAAAAACTATACAGGTGAGATTTTTCTGAATGGAAATAAAATCTCAGTCAAGACACCGACGGAAGCCATGAAAAAAGGGATTGCGTTAGTACCAGAAGACAGGAAATTAGAAGGCCTTTATAAAGCACAGAGTGTGAAATTTAATGCGACAATTGAAGTTCTGGATCAGTTTATGAAAGGTGTTATTGTTAATAGGGGAAAAGAAACAGAAATTACACAGAATTATATTGATATGATGTCAACCAAAACACCATCTCAGGAACAGTTGATTGCAAAACTATCAGGTGGAAATCAGCAAAAGGTTATGATTGGAAGATGGCTTGCGACCAATCCCCACGTATTAATTCTGGACGAGCCTACCAGAGGGGTTGATGTCGGCGCAAAATCAGAAATTTATGCCATTATGAATCAGTTGGCCAAAGAGGGAATGTCAATCATTATGATATCCTCAGAGATGCCTGAGATCATAAACATGAGCGACAGAGTGTATGTAATGTGTGGCGGAAAAGTAACAGGATGCCTTGACCACACAGAAGTCACACAGGAAGGTATCATGCAGCTGGCAGCAAAATAAAGTGGGTATGATTGAGGAGGAAAGAAAATGGCTAAGACAACTGTAAAAAAAGAGAGCATTGTAAACAGAATGAAAAAAACAGCTCTTCAGTATGGAAAAGAAAATATAGGTATTATAGCAGCATTATTAGTTTTGTGTCTGTTTCTTGCATTGAATCCAATTACAAAAGATTCATTTCTGACACAAAAGAACGTATTTAATGTTTTAAGACAGATATCATCAAATTTATTTCTGGCATGTGGTATGACAATGGTCATCATCCTTGGCGGAATCGATCTTTCTGTCGGTTCTATCATAGCATTATCGGGATGTATCGCAGCAGGCGCAGTGTCCCGTTATAACATGCCAATCTTTGTGGCAGTTATCCTGGGACTTGTGATTGGTCTTGCAATCGGTATGATCAACGGATTTATTATTTCAAAAACAACGATACCTCCTTTTATTGTTACGCTGGCAATGATGAATATTGCAAAAGGTCTTGCTTATGTTTACACAGGTGGATCTCCAGTACGTGTAGTGACAAAAGAGTGGCAGTTTATTGGTGCAGGTTATATTGGATCAATTCCAACACCTGTTATTATTCTGATCATTGTTCTTGTAATAACAGGTCTCATCATGAACAAGACAAAAATCGGAAGACATATTTATGCAGTTGGTGGCAATGCACAGGCAGCAGAGTTTTCAGGAATCAAAGTAGCAAGGGTAAAATTCTTTGTTCACGCATTCTCAGGACTCATGGCTGGACTTGCAGGTATTGTTCTTGCTTCCAGAATGTATTCCGGACAGCCAACAGCAGGCGATGGTGCTGAAATGGATGCCATTGCAGCAGTTGTAGTCGGTGGTACTTCTATGGCAGGTGGTGCAGGTAAGATTGGTGGAACTATCATTGGTGGTCTGATCATCGGTGTTTTGAACAATGGACTTAACCTTTTAAATGTCAATTCATTCTGGCAGTATGTAGTAAAAGGTTTTGTTATCCTTCTTGCTGTATTTTTGGATTACATTAAAAATAAAAAAGGAAATCAGTAGTACTTTGGACCAGAATGGACATGAAAAATTCAGTATGATACAATGTAAAAGTCTCCCCTGACATCGGATCAGGGGAGATTATACTACGTTAAAGGAAACTGAGGAGTACAGAATGAATCAAGAAACCGTACATCATGCAGAAGAGAGTTCTGATAAAAAAACAAAAATTACATTGTTTTTTACAGCATTCATTTTGCTGATCAGTGCAATTGTTATATTTATTAGTACGGACAGTGAACCTGTTGCTAAAAGTGAAGCCAGAAAATTTGGTGCAACTTACATGACTATGAATAATCCATATTTTGATGTTTTAAATGAAAGCATCAAGGAAGCTGTTGAAGCGAACGGAGATTTTCTGATTACAAGAGATCCTCTTCAAAATCAGGAAAAACAGAACCAGCAGATTATGGAAATGATTGATGAAGGTGTTGTGGCGATTTTTTTAAATCCAGTCGACTGGAAGACAGTCAGACCGGCTTTGTTAGCATGCCATGAAGCAGGAATTCCGGTGTTTAATATTGACACTTCTGTATTTGATACACAGTATGTTGTAACACAGATCATGTCGGACAATTATAATGCAGGGGTACAATGTGCAAATGACATTATTGATAAGACAGATGGAGCAAACATTGTAATTTTGGATGATCCGGATACCAATTCTATCTATGAGAGAATTCAGGGATTTATGGATACGCTGGAAGGACATGAGGAATATAAGATTGTTGCACAACGGGAAGCCGGTGGTGAACTTGAAGTTGCAATGGATGTCATGGATGAAATTATAAAAGAAAGAATTCCGTTTGATATTGTAATGGGAGGAAATGACCCGACAGCACTTGGTGCACTTGCAGCAATTCAGGCGAATCATATGGAAAAAGAAGTCTCTATTTATGGCGTAGATGGATCTCCTGATGGAAAGAGCATGATTCAGGAGGGACTGATCAAAGGAACCAGCTCCCAGAAACCAAGTGTCATTGGTAAAATTGCAACTGAAACAGCATATAAGTATTTAAATGGTGAAACAATAGAGGATTATATTGTAGTACCGGTAACGCTTGTTACCAAAGAAAATCTTCCGGCTTTTGATATTGATGGATGGGAATAAGGAGAAACGAATGCAGCTACAACATGCGGATAAACTGAAATATATTAAGGTCATTATGATCATTATCAACTTAATTGCAGTATTGTTCGTGCCGGGTTTACTCTATATCACAACGCAGAATATTTATGATCATTTTATGGCAAGAGATTTCCTGCAAAATGTAGAAGCAATTCCTGATGATCCATTTCAATTATTATTTATGGCAGCAGGACTGTTCATCGCACTCATGATTTCTTATTTTGTGAGAGAACATCACGCTGATAGTATGAAAATTATATACACAACAATTGTAGCTGACTTTGTGATCAGCATCGTGATTATCTGGATATTGAATTTTAATTATAATGGTGTACTCTTTCTTGTATTTGCGAATCTGATCACTTATGCAAAAGGAAATAAAGGAAAATATCTATTAATGTTTCTTGCAATTGCGTCCTTTCTGATTGCTGATTTTGATTTGGTTGGATTGAATTATCCGCTCTTTTCAATTCATGATTACATTGCTTACTACGATGCAAATACCCAGAAATATATCCTGGCTTTTTATAATCTGATGATATCACTGAATATGGTTGCTTTTATCATCTATTGTATTTATGTGATTCAGGAACAACGTGGTACCATTGACGAAGTAAGCATGCTTTATGAGAAATTAAGTCAGGCCAACGAAGAATTGCAGGATGCCAATGTCCAGCTAAAAGAATACGCAGCTATCACAGAAAAGATTGGTGAGACAAGGGAGAGAAATCGTCTTGCCAGAGAAATACATGATACATTGGGACATACATTGACTGGAATCTCTGCCGGGGTGGATGCCTGTCTTGCAACCATAGACAGTAAGCCAAACCAGGCAAAACATCAATTAGAGCTGATTGCTGATGTTACAAGATCAGGGATTCTGGATGTCAGAAGGTCCGTAAATAAACTTAGACCCGATGCACTGGAGAGATTAAGTCTGGAATCGGCAATTTTAGAACTGATCAGGGAAATGAATAGTGTTTCAGGAACCATGATACATTTTGCATCGAAGGTGGAAACGCTGAAATTTGATGAAGATGAAGAAAATGCAATTTACAGGGTAATCCAGGAAAGTGTTACCAATGCAATCAGACATGGAAAGGCATCCAATGTCTGGATTTCCATTGAGAAAGATGAACCGAAGTTACTGCTTACGATACAGGATGACGGAATAGGATGTCAGGAAATGAAAAAAGGCTTTGGAACCAGACATATTACGGAAAGAATAGAAATGCTGAATGGTACGGTGCAATTTGACGGCAGCAACGGATTTGCCGTTCACGTACAGATACCAATCAGATGGGGTGAAGAATATGATTAAGGTTTTAATAGCAGATGATCAGGAATTGATCAGGGAAAGTTTAAAAATTGTACTGCAGACCAAAGAAAATATAGAAGTAACAGATGCTGTTGAAAATGGGCAGGAGGTAATTAAAAGTATCAGAAAGAATCCTCCGGATGTTATCTTAATGGATATTCGAATGCCTAAGATGGATGGCGTACAATGCACTAAAATTATTAAAGAGAACAATCCGGGAATTAAAATCATCATTCTGACGACTTTCGATGATGATGAGTATGTTTACAATGCGCTGAAATTTGGCGCCAGTGGATATATTTTAAAGGGAATTTCAATGGACGAGCTGGTAAAATCCATTGCAACTGTTTACTCAGGGAAAGCAATGATCAATCCGGATATTGCGACTAAAGTTGTTGAACTGTTCTCTAAAATGGCGCAGGCTGACTTTTCAATCCAGGTAGATGATAAAGCGATTGATGATCTGACCAGAACAGAGATAAAAATCATTGAACAGGTTGAATATGGCAATTCCAACAAAGAAATATCAGAGAGACTGAATCTTTCTGAAGGTACGGTACGTAATTATTTAAGTACGATACTAAACAAACTGGGACTCAGAGACAGAACACAGCTTGCAATCTGGGCAGTACAGACCGGTGTGAGTAAAAAGAAACGGGATATGACAAATGATTAGAACAAAAAAGAATCTATTCATGATCTTGATCTGCATATTACTGCTGGGCGTAGTGATTTTGTATTCCTACAACGCATCGCGCTCTGAAACTCTGGAAATTGGTGTTTTTGTTGGAAGCAACTGGGATGTTGCCAATGCGAACAGTTATACGATCATGGATAAGGCAATAGAGCGGTTTGAAAGACAGAATCCAGATATTAAGGTTCACTATTACAGCGGTATTCCAAAGGAAGATTATGCAGAATGGCTGGCAGGCAAGATGCTGATTGGTAAAATGCCGGATGTTTTTATGGTGCTCGAAGATGATTTCAATAAACTTGCTTCTATGGGTGAATTAAAAGACCTTTCAACATTAATGTCACGGGATGCTGGATTTGACAAAGAAGCGTATTACCAGACAGTTCTTGATACAGGAACCTATTATGGGAAACAATATGCACTTCCTTATGAAGCGGTTCCCAATCTGATGTTCGTTAATAAAACATTGCTACAAAAAGAAGGCATTTCAGTCCCTGACAATGATTGGTCATGGGAAGATCTTTATGCAATCTGTACCAAAGTGACAAAAGACACAAATCATGATGGAATTCTGGACCAGTATGGCCTATATAATTATCATTGGACAGAAGCAGTATATGCCAACGGCGCTTCCTTGTTTGATAAAGATGGAAGACAGTCTTTTTTTACAGATGAGAGAGTGGAAGAAGCCATTAAATTTGTGATGAAGATTGAGGGCGTCAATAAAGGAAATAAGGTCACACAGGAAGACTTTGACAATGGAAATGTAGCATTTATGCCACTACCATTTTCAGAATATAGAACTTATAAGACGTATCCGTACAGAATAAAGAAGTATACTAATTTCCAATGGGATTGTATCACACTGCCTGCAGGTAGTGAAGGAAACAATACTTCAGAGATTAACACGTTATTAATTGGAATCAGCGCAAATACAAAAAAAGAAGCAGCAGCCTGGGCATTTTTAAAAACGCTGACCTATGATAAGGACATTCAGATGGATGTATTCCGTTATTCACAGGGGGCTTCTGTGTTAAAAAATGTAACACAATCGAAAGAGGCAGAAGAAATCCTTCAGCAAGATATGGAAGAGAGTGAAAAGGTTATTGATACTACACTTTTAAACAGAGTTTTGGAGGAAGGTATTATAGTACCTAAGTTCCAGAATTATACAGAGGCGATGGCGGTTGCTGAAAACGATATCAATCAGATGATTGAAGGAGAAAAGAGCATTGAAAGCTCCTTAAAAATATTGCAGAGAAGCATGAAACGTTATCTCGCACAATAAAAATTGGATTGCATTTTTATTTGAAGATTCCGAAGAAACTGTTGCTATTTATGGCGATTTCTGATAGTATAACTATGGTTAAAAAATATGGAAAACTGTAAGAATTATTTTGAAGGGAGAACTACTATGACTGAAAACAAGAAGTTGCAGGAATGGGTAAAAGAGATGGCTGAAATGTGCCAGCCTGACTCTATTTACTGGGTGAATGGTTCAGAAGAAGAGAACCAGAGATTATTGGACGAAATGGTTGCTTCAGGAGCAGCTGTTAAATTAAATGAGGAGAAACGTCCTGGATGTTATTTATTCAGAAGCCATCCTTCAGATGTTGCTCGTGTAGAAGACAGAACATTCATCGCATCTAAAAACAAAGAAGATGCAGGCCCAACAAATAACTGGGTAGATCCAGATGAATTAAAAGCAACCATGAAAGAATTATACAAAGGTTGTATGAAGGGAAGAACTATGTATGTAATTCCTTTCTCAATGGGACCTATTGGTTCTCCTATTTCAAAAATTGGTATCGAATTAACAGACAGCGCTTACGTTGTTGTTAACATGAGAATTATGACTCGTATGGGTTCAGCAGTTCTTGAGTCACTCGGAGCAGACGGAGAATTCGTTCCATGTCTTCACTCTGTAGGTGCACCTCTTGAAGAAGGTCAGGAAGACGTAGCTTGGCCATGTGCTCCAATCGAAAAGAAATACATCAGCCACTTCCCAGAAGAAAGACTGATCTGGTCTTATGGTTCAGGTTACGGCGGAAACGCTCTTCTTGGAAAGAAATGCTTCGCACTTCGTATTGCTTCTGCAATCGCTCGTGATGAAGGATGGTTAGCTGAACATATGCTTATCCTTAAACTTACAAATCCAGAAGGCGAAGTAAAATACGTAACAGGAGCTTTCCCAAGTGCTTGTGGTAAAACAAACCTTGCTATGCTCGTTCCTACAATTCCAGGCTGGAAAGTAGAAACAATCGGAGACGATATCGCATGGATGAAATTTGGCGCTGATGGACGTTTATACGCAATCAATCCAGAAGCTGGATTCTTTGGTGTTGCACCTGGAACATCCATGGATTCCAATAAAAATGCTATGGTTAGTGCAGAGAAAAATACAATTTTCACAAACGTTGGTCTTACAGATGACGGAGATGTTTGGTGGGAAGGTATGGGAACAGACGCTCCTGCACACTTAGTTGACTGGCAGGGAAATGACTGGACACCAGAAACTGGCAAACCAGCAGCTCATCCAAATGCTCGTTTTACAGCACCAGCTGGACAGTGTCCTGCAATTGCTTCTGAATGGGAAGATCCTGCAGGAGTTCCAATTTCAGCAATTCTGATCGGTGGACGTCGTCCAAGTACAATTCCACTTGTTCACGAAAGCTTAGACTGGAAACATGGTGTATTCTTAGGATCCATCATGGGATCAGAAATTACAGCAGCAGCTATTTCTGACAAAATCGGACAGGTTCGTCGTGATCCATTTGCAATGCTTCCATTCTTTGGATACAATGTATGCGATTACTTAGCACACTGGTTCAAAATTGGTGAAAAATCTACTGAAGATAAATTACCAAAAATCTTCTATGTTAACTGGTTCAGAAAAGACCAGGATGGAAAATGGTTATGGCCAGGATTTGGTGAAAACAGCCGTGTTCTTAAATGGGTATTCGAAAGAACATCAGGAAAAGGCAAAGCAGTTCAGACTCCAATCGGATTCATGCCTACAGCTGATGCAATCGACGTAGAAGGCCTTGATGTAAGTGCACATGATATGGAAGAATTACTGAAAGTAAACAAAGAAGAATGGTTAGCTGAAGTTGAATCAATCAAAGCTCACTATGCAAACTTTGGTGAAAAACTTCCTAAAGAATTACATGATCAGTTAGCAGCGCTTGAAGCAAGACTGAACGCATAATTAGTTATCATCAATAAAATAGTATAATAATTCAAATCCACGATACAGTGAATTGTATCGTGGATTTTTTTTGTAAAATTTTTATAAAAAGAATGAAATAAATATAGATAAGTTGCATTAAAAAAATGAAAGTATATAATGAAAATATACTAACTAGCACTCGTTAGTTTGATATAACTCGAAAGTGAGGCGATAACAATAGATACGAAAGAAGAAATCATTAAAAATACGAATTCTTTATTTGCTCAGAAGGGTTATAGTCTTTCAATGTCAGAAATTGCAAAAAAAGTTGGAATTAAAGTTCCGTCAATCTATAATCATTTTTCAGGGAAGGATGAGTTAATATGGGCCGCATTAGAACTAGAAATTACAGAATTTTTTACATTTATGGATAACGAACTAATGCAAGCTGAAGAATCACCCTCTCTCGATAAGCTGAGACAACTTTTTTATTCTATTATTCAATACTTTGCATATCAGGACAGGATTCGTTTTTGGAGAAATATGTCACTAATCAGTAACCAGGAATTAAGAATTAAGACAAATGAGTTAATATGTAAAATGGAAAATGAAATGTATGAAAAATCACAGGTGGTTTTTTCAAAATGTTTATTCGACAAGGAAATAAAGGATCAAGAGATAGAAAATAGGGTACTTTTTTATTTTTTAATGATAAAGGGACTTCTTGATGTCATGATTACACATCAGGATGTGCAATTTGAACTAGAACATTATATTGAAAAGATATGGACTACTTATTTTAGTATGATTCGTTGCCAATGAAAGGAGAAAAGAAGATGAAGTCAATAAAAACAAGATTGATTTTGGTATTTACAACGATTGTTATTGTTGTGACAGCATTTCTAGGTATTGTTGCAATCAACATTGTAAGTCGGGATTTGACCACGTCAGCAAAAGAAAATATGGTCACGCTTGCAATGTCAAAATCGGAATTAGTGACCGCAAAAATGGATGAGGAGTTAAGTTACATGATGGGTCTGGCACAAAACCCTGTTATTTTAGATCCAACAGTAACGGATCAGGAACGTGCAACGATTATGGAGGGGGAGGCAGCAAGAACAGGTTATCAGGGATATGTTCTTGTTGATATGAGCGGGAACGCAAGAACACTTGACAGCAAAGGAGAAACCCTTGATGTCAGTGACAGAGATTATTTTCAAAAAGCAGTGAAAGGGACACCAACAGTATCAGATATTATCATCAGTAAACTGACAGGAAAGCCAGTTTTAATTATTGCAGTACCTGTATTTGACAAGGGCACACAAAGCGGAGTTTTATATGGCAGAATATCCGGGGAGAGTTTAAGTGAAATTGCTGCCAATGTGAAGTATGGAGAGACTGGATATGGGTATATGATCAATGCAGAAGGTTTATTTGCTGGACATCCAGATACTTCGCTGGTACTTGAGCAATTTAATGTAATTGAAGAGGCCAAGACAGATCCAGAGTATGTTGACCTTGCAAATCTGTTTGTGAATGAGATTACAAAAGGCAGTACAGGCACAGGTGTTTATCTATTTCGTGGTACCAACAGAATCGTAGGGTTTACCCCAATCGCTAACACACCATGGTTTATGGTAACAGGCATTCAGGAATCAGAGGTGCTAGGACATGTTGCTGAAGTCAGAAACATATTAATCATCCTTATAGTAATTTCAGCTTTATTCGGAGTCTTGGTAACGTATTTTTTTAGTGGAAGTATTGCAAAACCAATTGTTCTGGTGACAGATATTATAAGTAAACAGGCGGAACTGGATTTTGAGCTGGAAGAAAGCAGTAACTTATCAAAATATAAAAATCGAAAAGATGAAATAGGAAAAATGGTACATGCCATTCAGAATATGCAGGCTAATGTAAGAGACTTTATCATAGGAACATCAGACTCAGCACAACAGGTTGCAGCTGCAGCACAGGAGCTTACAGCAACTTCAGAACAGTCTACTGTGACAGCGGAAGAAGTGGCAAAAGCAATAGAAGAGATTGCAAGAGGTGCTTCGGATCAGGCAAAAGACACCGAAAAGGCAGCAATTCAGATTGATACAATGGGGCAGTTGCTTGTAGAGGATGAGGCATTTATTAGAGAACTAAACGCATCTACGACTGAAATTGATCGAGAAAAAGAAGAAGGTTTTAAGATTGTTAAAATGCTAGTTGAGAAGACAGAAGAAAATAATAAGGAACTTTATAGTGTTTATAATGTCATTCTTAGCAATAACGAGAGTGCAGAGCAAATTGAGAAAGCCAGTGGTATGATTCAAAATATTGCGGATCAGACAAATCTTTTGGCGTTAAATGCAGCAATAGAAGCAGCCAGAGCAGGAGATGCAGGGCGTGGATTTGCAGTGGTTGCAGATGAGATCAGAAAACTGGCAGAACAATCGAATAGTTTTACAAATGAAATCAGTCTGATCATTGGTGATTTAAAAACGAAGTCACAGGATGCGGTTGATACCATGAAGAAAGTAAAATCACTCGTTGATCTACAGACACAATGTGTTTCTGACACAGAAACAAGATTCAATGGGATTGCAGAAGCGATTGAGTCCATGAAAGATGTCATCCATAATCTGAATCAATCCTCCGTGGAAATGACAAAAAGCAAGGACACAGTAATAGAACTCACACAGAATCTTTCAGCAATATCAGAGGAAAATGCGGCTGGAACACAGGAAGCCTCCGCATCAATGGAAGAACAGGCAGCAACCATAGAAGAAATTGCACGTTCAGCAGAAGGGCTTGCAGTCATAGCGCAGGATCTGCAACATCAGATTGGCAGATTTAAGGTATAAAAAGGTATAAAATGAATAGACAAAATGGCCTGCTTCCTGCAGGTCATTTTTTTGGCATGAATCAGTAGAAAAAGGAATCGAAGAATGCTACAATAGAGACGTATCATTGAGAAAGAAAGTGAGGATAATGCTATGGGGTTGTTAAAAGCAGGTTTTGGAGCAATTGATGGGGTACTTGCAGACCAATGGAAAGAGTATTTCTACTGTGATTCCATTGATACTACAGTACTTATGGTCAAAGGTGAAAAGAGAACATCGAAAAGAAGTTCCAATACAAAAGGTGAAGAAAATATTATATCGAACGGTGCAGTTATCGCTGTAAATGATGGACAGTGTATGTTGATTGTTGAACAGGGAAAAGTAGTTGAATTATGTGCTGAACCAGGAGAATTTGTTTATGAGTCCTCCACAGAGCCATCTATTTTTTATGGTAAACTGGGACAGGGGATCAAAGATACATTTAAAACAATCGGGAAACGTTTCACAATGGGTGGTGACACCGGAAAAGATCAGAGAATCTATTATATCAATACAAAAGAGATTATCGGAAACAAATATGGAACCGCAAATCCAGTGCCATTCAGAGTTGTAGATCAGAATATTGGACTGGATATTGACATTTCAATCAGATGTCATGGAGAGTATTCTTACAAGATAGCAGATCCTGTTTTATTTTATACCAATGTCTGTGGTAATGTTTCAGATGATTATAAGAGAGAAACGATCGATAGTCAGTTAAAAACAGAATTATTAACAGCATTACAGCCAGCATTTGCTAAAATATCTGCATTAGGGGTCAGATATTCAGCGCTGCCTGGACATACAACAGAAATTGCAGATGCCCTCAATGCGATTCTGAGTGAAAAATGGAAAGAACTCAGAGGATTGACGATTGCCTCTTTTGGAATCAACAGTGTAACAGCTTCTGAATCAGATGAAGCAATGATCAAAGAGCTTCAGAAGACTGCAGTGCTTCGCAATCCGAATATGGCAGCTGCAACGCTTGTCGGTGCACAGGCAGAGGCTATGAAAACAGCAGCTGGAAATACAGCGACAGGCCCTATGTTTGCATTTGCAGGAATGAACATGGCGGCAAATGCAGGCGGTATGAGGGCGGATCAGCTGTATGCAATGGGAATGACAGAACAGAATCAGTCAGCAGGTCAGACCAATCCACAAACTAATACCGTACAGGCTCCAGGCATGGAGGCACAGCCACAGTTAGGTTGGACATGCAGTTGCGGTGCAGTGAATAAAGGTAAGTTCTGTGCAGAATGTGGACAGCCAAAACCAGCCGGAGCAAAACAGTATAAATGTGATAAGTGCGGATGGGAACCGGCGGATCCTCAGAAAGCACCAAAATTCTGCCCAGAATGTGGAGATCCATTTGACGGTGCGGATCAGCAATAAATAGTATGATAATTCTATGGTAAACGGTAAGAATAGAGTTAGAGTGAGCGTAGATATGAAGGATCGGGAGAGTTTGAAATTATTAACAGAGTGCAGGATATGTCCTCGCAATTGTGGCATAGATAGATATCAAGAAACAGGGGTATGTGGTCAGGGAGCAGGAATTCAGGCTGCCAGAGCATCATTACATATGTGGGAGGAACCCTGTATTTCTGGAGAAAGAGGTTCTGGCACTGTATTTTTTACAGGATGCTCTATGGGATGTGTCTTCTGTCAGAACAGAACAATTTCAGGCAGAAGTCAAGAGCGAATACGCTCTTCTCATTCGTCAGATACATCTGTTGAAGTATCAAACGAAAGACTGGCAGATATTTTTTTACAGCTACAGGAGCAGGGTGCTCATAATATTAATCTCGTAACACCGACGCATTTCATTCCGCAAATTGCAATTGCGATAGACAAAGCGAAACAACAGAAATTAAACATCCCGGTTGTGTATAATACTTCCTCGTATGAAAAGACAGAATCTCTAAAACAACTGTATGGTCTGATTGACATTTATCTACCTGATCTCAAATTCATGGATCCGGTACTCAGTCAGAAATATGCCAAAGCACAGGATTATTTTCAATATGCATCTGATGCCATTGAAGAGATGGTAAGACAAATACCGCGTGCTGCGTTTGATGAAGAAGGTATGATGGAGAAGGGTGTCATCGTAAGACATATGATGCTGCCTGACTGTTATCAGGATTCAAAAAATGTAATCAGATATTTGTATGAACGCTATCATAATCAAATTTATATTAGTATCATGAACCAATACACACCAATGCCGGGGTTGGAGGATTATCCTGAACTGAAGCGTAGAATAGGCAAACGGGAGTATGACAGATTAATTGATTTTGCTCTGAAACTAGGTGTGGAGAATGGCTTTATTCAGGAAGGAAACACAGCATTAGAGAGTTTTATTCCGGAATTTAATGGAGAAGGGATAAGGGATAAGGGAAACGTATGAATTTTAAAGAAAGATATCTTGCTGGTGAAATAGAATTTGAAGCAATCGATGATTATACACACGAATGGGGCGCAAGCGAAGAAGTGTGCTGTACTCTGCGTGAATATCTTGGATTAAACGAAGAGGAAGAAGATGTATGGATCAGTGTAAGCGATGAGGCTTTAAAGGAATTGCTGGATCAGCAAAGAGGTAAAAAATAAGTATGTCAGAAGGCAAGCAATACAGAAATGATAAAAAAGAAGTAAGAAATAAGAATGGTCAAGGTAGTAAGGTAAGGCCAGCCTTGAAAGAAAGAACAAAGAAGACTTGGAAAGACAATCAATGCAGAATTGCAGACAGATGTGGTGGATGTATGGGACAGGAACAGTCTTATGAAGAACATTTGATGCAAAAGCAAAAACTTGTAGAAGAACTGATTGGACCATTTTGCCCGATTGAACCTATCATCGGAATGGAAGAGCCTTATCATTACCGAAATAAAGTGCATGCAGTTTTTTCACACGATAAAAATGGGAATCCTGTCTGTGGTGTATATGAAGAAGGGTCTCATAAAGTGGTACCAGTAGAGAAGTGTCTGATTGAAGACAAGAAAGCTTCAGCGATTATACTGTCAATCAGAGACCTTTTAAAATCCTTCAAGATAAAAACGTTCAGTGAAGATAGTGATTATGGATTGCTAAGACATGTCCTTGTCAGAACAGGGCATCAAAGCGGTGAAATCATGGTAGTTCTTGTACTATCAAGTCTGATTATGCCATCAAAAAATAACTTTGTAAAAGCACTACGAAAGATTCATCCAGAAATTACTACAGTTATTATTAATGAGAACTATAAGAGCACCAGTATGGTACTAGGCGAGAAAGAACAGGTCATCTATGGAAAAGGATTCATAGAAGATACTTTGTGTGGAAAGAAGTTTCGTATCTCTTCTAAATCTTTTTACCAGATTAATCCCATACAGACAGAAAAATTGTATGAAAAGGCAATTTCATATGCAGGACTTTCTGGAAAAGAAACCATTCTGGATGCATATTGTGGTATTGGTACGATAGGTATCATCGCATCAGACAATGCAAAGAAAGTTATCAGTGTAGAGTTGAATCCGACTGCTGTAAGGGACGCAATCTCCAATGTAAAAAGAAATGGAATCCAGAATATTGATTTTTATACCAAGGATGCAGGTGAGTTCATGGTACAGTTCGCTGAGTCAACCCCGGATCGGATTGATGTTGTGTTTATGGATCCACCAAGAAGCGGAAGTGATGAGGCTTTTCTTTCAGCACTTGTCAAGTTATCACCAGCAAAGGTAGTCTATATCTCATGTAACCCACGTACAATGGAACGGGATCTTACGTATCTGACAGAGAATGGTTATCGTGCGGTTAAAGGCGTGGGATGTGACATGTTTCCTTGGACAGGGCATGTGGAATCCATAGTCCTGCTAACACGCATAAATACTGTGAAATAAGCAAATATAAAGCGGTAGAAGGGTGGTAATGCCACCCTTTTGCCACCATTGAACTAAATATATCATTAAACCTATAAAAGAGTGCTGAACACATTGAACTGTGTGCAGCACTCTTTTATAGGTTTAAAATATTTTCAAAAACATCAACTATATGTTATGGCATTAATTCAGTATTAAAAATAAAAGTCTATAATTGGTTGATATTTCTTTATGATCTGATATTTCATTAGTCTCACTTTCTGTGCTAAATGACATAACAAGAATACATTAGTTTCGAGAAATCAAAACTATATTTGTAATTGCGAAATAAGTTTGATACAATATTATTTATTAGGTTTAGTGCTTTTCGTAAAACATGGAGGAAAATAAAATGTCAGAAAAACAAATAAAAATCAGCTACAAACCGCTATGGAGATTGCTGCTTGAAAGAGACATGACAAAGGTGGGTTTAAGGAAAAAAACTCAAATTGCTCCGAGTACATTTACTAAAATGTCAAATAATGAGCAGGTATCTTTGGATATTCTGGCAAGGATATGTTTGGAACTTAAATGTGGATTTGATGATATTGTTGAGATAAGTCCTGAAAATGGGACAGGTAAAACCATATAATTGATTTGTAATGTAAAATTGTTCGAAATATATCTTAATAAATGAGATAAAAAAGTTAGAAAAACATATATAATAAGCAGAAAGGAAAAGCTTATGGGGAAGAGAGACTTATCGGAAGAAGATATAAAGGCAAGATACATAACACCAGCAATTACAGAAGCTGGATGGGATATAAAGAAACAAGTTCGATTAGAATATGCATTTACTGCGGGTAGAATTATTTTAAGAGGAAATGTTACCGCCAGAGGTTCGAAGAAAAGGGCTGATTATGTTCTGTTTTATAAGGCAAATTTTCCATTGGCTATTATTGAAGCGAAAGACAATAATCATCCAGTTGGAGCAGGATTACAACAAGCGATTGAATATGCAAAAGCTTTAGATATTTATTATGTCTATGCTTCTAATGGAGATGCATTTATAGAACAAAATTTAATTACAGGAGAAGTGAAAAACCTTTCTTTAGAGGATTTTCCTTCACCAGAAGAGTTATATCAAAGATATTGCAAAGACAAAAATATTGACTCAAATGAAGAAAAGGCATTGTTGGAACCATACTATTATGTGCCAGGATATAAGACGCCAAGATATTATCAGAGAATTGCAATTAATCGAACAGTGGATGCTGTTGCAAGTGGGAAAGACAGAGCACTCCTAGTCTGTGCTACTGGAACAGGAAAAACTTTTATGGCATTTCAGATTATTTATCGATTATGGAAAGCCGGTATTAAAAAGAAAATTCTATTTCTTGCAGACCGTAATGTGTTGGTAGATCAGACCATATCAGGTGATTTTAAACCTTTTGGTGGAAAGATGACAAAGGTAACAAATAAAAAACTGGATAGCTCTTATGAAATATATCTGGCATTGTATCAGCAGTTATCAGGAGAGGATGGAGAAGAAACATATCTTCAATTTCAGCCTACTTTTTTTGATTTAATTGTTATTGACGAATGCCATCGTGGAAGTGCAAAGGAAGAGTCTGCATGGAGAAAGATCTTAGATTATTTTTCTTCGGCTACACAGGTTGGCTGTACTGCCACACCAATCGAAACAAAAGAGGCATCCAGCCAGACTTACTTTGGAGAAGCTATTTATGAGTATTCACTTAAGCAGGGGATTGATGATGGATTCTTAGCTCCATATAAAGTAATACGTGTGGGACTTGATAAAGACTTAGAAGGATATCGTCCTGAGGGTGGAAAAGTCGATGATAACGGGTATGAAATAGAAGACAGAGAGTATAATGTCAAAGATTATGACAGAACCTTAGTTATTGAACAACGTACGAAAGTGATTGCGATTAAGATTACAGAATTTTTAAAGAAAACAGATCGTTTTAGTAAGACTATTGTTTTCTGCGTAGACATTGAGCATGCGGAACGTATGCGGCAGGCACTTATTAATGAGAATAAGGATTTGTATACACAGAATGATAAATATATCATGCGTATCACTGGTGATAATGATGAAGGAAAATCCCAGCTTGAATATTTCATTGATGAAGAAAGTACATATCCAGTCATTGCAGTAACAAGTAAGCTTATGACAACAGGTGTTGATGCAAAAATGTGTAAACTGATTGTACTGGATAATAATATCAACAGCATGACTGAATTCAAGCAAATTATTGGTCGTGGAACCAGACTTCTTGAAGACTATGGAAAAACGTATTTTACAATTATGGATTTTAGAAATGCTAGCAGATTATTTGCAGATCCAGCTTTTGATGGAGATCCAGAAGTAGTAATTGATGTACCAGGTGATTTGGAAATTCCAATAGGTAATGAAGATGGAGAACAAACAGATAATACGGAAAGTACAGATATTACTTCAGGCGGAAGCGGAAATGTTTCTGGTAGCGATGGAGGCTTTGACGATGATGATAGACCTAAGAAATATTATGTAGGGGATGTGTGCGTAAAAGTATTGTCGGAGAGAGTTCAATATGTGGATAGAGATGGGAAGCTGATAACAGAAAGCCTGATTGATTACACAAAAAAGAACATCTTACAACAGTATGCAAGATTAGATGATTTCTTGAAACGATGGACAGAAGCTCAAAAGAAACAGGCAATTATTGATGAATTAAAGGATGAAGGGGTACTGTTAGATGCAGTAAGAGAAGAAACTGGTAAAGCAGAACTGGATGACTTTGATTTGATATGTCATTTCGCCTATGACAAAGCACCTCTAACGAAAATGGAAAGAGCAAATAATGTGAAGAAACGTCATTATTTGTATAAATACTCTGAGTTGGCACAGCAGGTATTAAGTACACTGTGGATAGGCTACAATTAACTGTACAGTTTTGTTAAGGTCATATAAAATATAAACCAATAATGAAAAGAGGTATTTATATGACAGACCGAAGACCAAGAAGAGATTTTACAGAAGATTTTAAACATCAAATGGTTAAACTATATAATAGTGGTAAACCAAAAGCAGATATCGTTCGTGAATATGATCTTACTGCTTCGGCATTAAACCGCTGGATTCAGAGAATCAATGAAACCGGATCAACAAAAGAGTCTGATAATCGTTCCCCCGAAGAAAATGAATTGCTTAAACTCCGTAAAGAAAATCAACAGTTAAAAATGGAGAATGATATTTTAAAGCAAGCGGCGCTGATATTCGGACGAAAGTAATTGTAATCAAGCAAAATGCCCACAAATACTCGATATCAGCGATGTGCAAAGTCCTGAAAATAAGCAGAAATTCTTATTATTATGAAGCTTCCCAAAAACCAGACGAGACGGAATTGGAAATGAAAATAGAAACTATTTTTCATAACAATCGTGATGTCTATGGAAGTCGTAAAATCAAAAGAGAACTTGGCAAAGAAGCCCTTCAGGTTTCCAGAAGAAGAATTTGCCGAATCATGAAAAGGTTAGGACTTGTATCTTCTTATACGATTGCAGCTTTTCATCCACATAAGAGCAAATGCAATGAATCATCTGTAAAAAACGAACTAAACAGAGAGTTCAATAATCAAAAGAAATATGCTGTAGTGGTAAGCGATTTGACATATGTTCGTGTGAATTACAAATGGGGAACTATGTCTGTGTCTTAATTGATCTATTTAATCGTGAAATCATTGGTTACAGTGCTGGCGCTCATAAGAATGCGGAGCTGGTATATGATGCTTTTGCAACTGTAAAGGCTGATTTGAATACAATTCAAATGTTCCATACTGATCGCGGCAGTGAATTCAAAAATCAGCTTATAGATGAAATGCTTGATGTATTTCAAATCAAAAGATCTTTGAGTATGAAAGGATGTCCTTATGATAATGCGGTCGCGGAATCGAATTTTAAAATGTTCAAAACCGAATTTGTCAAAGGACGAAATTTCAGTAGTCTGGAGCAACTAAAAATCGAGTTGGCAGACTACGTGTATTGGTTCAATAATATCAGGACACATGGTTCTTTAAATTATATGACACCAGTGGAGTACAGGAACCAGACCTTATAAAAACTGTACTAAGAAGTGTTGACATTCCACAATTATGATTATGCCTAAGAGCATACGTTGTTCCATTTCAAGCAGAGCATCCGTTTAAGGTAGAGACAAATACTGAGTTATTCGAATTAATGCAAAGTATAGAAAAGGATGGAGCGCTTGTTCCATTACTAGCTAGACCTAATCCAAATGGAGAAGGATATCAAGTGTGGTTCAGTGGTAATTCCTTTTGATAATCAGATTAGTAAGGATACGGATCTTTATAGGCTATATAATACCAATATTCATGAGAAGATTGCGGAGAAGAAGCGTGAAGAAAAGATTAACGATACTGTTTAAGAGTAGAAACTAATTGAGAGGCTAGTGCTTCTTTGGTATAATATCAAAAAATGCACTGGTCTTTAAAGAATCATGAATTATCTAATCAAATGACCAAATTTAAAGTGTAATACTGATTTTTATTTTTGTGCGAAGGATGGGGATTATGAGTTATATT
>QKAS01000043.1 GCA_003246295.1 Clostridia bacterium
AATATAAACAATATAAACAATTTGTGAAACTATCAGAATTACAATATTTTCAAATACAGAAGGGATACAAATATGATGCAGTTTAAAGATATTACATTCGATGATATGGATATCATCAAAAAATTACTAAAAAACAATACAAATAAAGCATGTGAATTTTCACTGGCGAATGTATATATGTGGAATGTTGACAATATGTGCAAATATGGAATCTGGAATGAACAACTGGTATATAGATGTGTTTCAGATAGCTGTGTGACTTATACGGTGCCAAATATCAACCAAGATTCAAAGGCGTTTATCGATGGGTTGATAGAAGATGCTTCAGCACTGGGAAAGCAATTTTCCATCAAAGGGCTGTCAGAAGATATGACAAAACAATTAGAAGAATTTTATCCTGGAAAATTTGAATTTAGCTTTAACAGAGATAACAGTGATTATATCTATCTGGTCTCTGATCTTGCTGAACTGAAAGGGAAAAAGTTTCATGGCAAGAAAAATCATATTAATTATTTTCTGAAAACGTTTCAGTATGAGTATGAAGCAATCACAGAAGATAATCTGGAAGAGTGCAGAGTTGTAAAAAGTGACTGGTCAGAGCAAAAAGAGATAGAAACAGCATCTATGGAAACAGAACTTAATGCCGTAGATATAGCACTTGATCATTTTAAAGAACTTGAGTTAACAGGTGGATTGATCAGAATCGATGGCGTCGTAAAAGCATTTACAATTGGCGAGAGGCTCACAGATGACACCTTTGTAACCCATATTGAAAAGGCTGATTATGAAGTACGTGGACTCTACCCAATGATCAACCAGCAGTTTGCGATCCATGCGCTGAAAGATTATACCTATGTAAACAGAGAGGAAGACTTAGGGGTAGAAGGACTACGAAAAGCAAAACTCTCGTACCAGCCGGAAATGATCTGGAATAAATATAAGGCTGTTCCCAGAAGCTGAAAGTCGGAGATATTTGATGATTACCTATGCAATGAATTCTGATGTAGAAACCATTAAAAACATATGGAAAACTATTTTTCATGATGAAGATTGGTATCTGAATGATTTTTTCAACACCTATTTTATAGAAGACCAGTCATGTCTGCTCTGGAAATCAGAAGGTGAAATAATTGCGATGTTACACATGCTCCCTTTTCAATATCAGACATCTGCAAATGAGAAATTGAATGTGATATATTTGTATGCACTAGCTACACTTGAGTCTTGTCGTGGAAAAGGAATTATGGATGCCCTTATAAAAAAAGCGGTGTCAGATGACAGATCGGGCAAGACAGTCTATATGCTTGTTGCTGCAAGTGATGAACTTATAAAGTATTACGAGAAAAGAGCGTTTATTAGAGTTCAGAGTCATAATAGCAGGAACAACACCGAGAGAAAGAATCCTTTCATACACAAAATGCAGGAACTGATGTGTGATCTGGATGTGAATACATTAAGTGTTAATCAAAATACTACACTTTTAGATGAAATCAAAAAAATACAAAGCCAATCTGGATATCACGGATTTCTTTACCAAAGCAAAGATATTTTATTTTATCTTAGGACTTTACTTCATGAAAAGAAACCTGCTAGCAATTTAGATAAAGCGGCAATTGACCAAAATGCTTTAAAGGAATTACAACAGGATTATTTAAGTCGTCAAGCCTCATTAGCGTTTTCTATGTTAAGAACACAGGATACGGTTTTACTTTCAGAGAAAGGTATTGTGACATCGGATCTTTGGATGGTTCCATTATAAAGAGTAAGGTATTGCCAAAGAAAATGTCATAGTGTATGATTAATGTATAAAAGCAAAAATTGGAGGCATATATGTTAATAGAAGATTTTGTGACACTTACAATCAGAAAACAGAAAAACATTGCATTAATTGCACATGACAGTAAGAAAAAAGAATTAATTGAGTGGTGTGAGGATAATAAAGACATTTTAAAGAAACATTTTCTCTGTGGTACTGGAACAACAGCAAGGATGATTACTGATAAAACTGGACTTCCGGTCAAAGGATATAATAGTGGACCACTTGGTGGAGATCAGCAGATTGGAGCTAAAATAGTAGAAGGAAGTGTTGATTTTGTTATTTTCTTTTCCGATCCACTCGAAGCACAACCACATGATCCTGATGTTAAAGCATTACTTAGAATTGCACAGGTCTATGATATACCTATGGCAAATAATAGAGCGACTGCGGACTTTATGATAACAAGTAAATTTATGGAAGAAGAATATAACCATAAAGTGATTAATTTCAGAAAGAACGTTGAACAGCGTGCAACTACATTGTAAAACAAAGCAGCACCCTGACTGGGTGCTGTATTTTAAGGCAAATGCTTAGGGGATGATGATGGGCGGTAAGAACCATAAACGCATGATAGGAAGGCAGAAAACGCTGCCAGGAATAACTTCAAACCTTTTGAATAAACTCACAACAGTCAGAGATACCAATAAAATGGATGGGATACTCTGGTTTATTGTGATTTCAATGTTTATCTGTCTGATTAGTCTAATTGTTTATCTGACAGGCGGAACGAATGCCTACGTACACTTAATGTATATTCCTATTTTACTGTCCGTTTTTATTTTTGAACCATTAGCATCTGCAATTTTATGTTTATTTGCAGGGTTTATGGTTGGTCCTTTTATGCCATACAATGTAGAAGAACATATAATGCAGACACCGGAATCGTGGTTGTTTCGATGTCTGATGTTTTTTATTATCATGATGATTGTACAGATTCTAACAATGCATATTAGAAAGTATAATGATCTTGAAGCTAAGAAGGCATATGAAGATATTTTTACAGGATATCCCAATTTTAATAAGTGGAAAAGTGATTTTTCTCAGATATTAAATGAAACACAAAGTCATTATGTTGTATTATTTGAAATAACAAATCTTGATACAATTATAAGAAATGTAGATTATAATACTGGACAGGATGTATATCAGCAAATTCTAAGAGCATGTTCTGAAACATTCAGAGATAGTAAAGTTTATGCAGCAAATCAAAACAGAGTGTTGCTGAGTGTTCCAAGTGAAAGTCCGATTGATCCAATTCCTAAAATAAGGCAGTTTATCAGAGACATGAAAAAACCGGTATACTGTAGAAAAATACCAGTTGCCGTATTGTTAAAAGCGGGAGTGATATCGATACCTGCTCAAGGCTCGCAAGTTGAAGAAATTGCAGTTAAACTTGAAAAAGCATTAGACCAGGCAATACATTCGCAAAAGGAAATCGTACCATATAGTAGGGAAATTTCTAATATGATAAGCAGACATTATGAGACGCTGGTTTCTATTTACCATGCATTTCAAAATAATGAATTTCATCTTGTGTATCAACCTAAGATAACAATTGAAACTGGGGCTGTTAAAAGCACAGAAGCTTTATTAAGATGGAATAATAATCCTTATCCAGATCTGAATGTTGCTGAAATGATCAGGATAGCAGAAGATGCCGGGTTTATTACAATCATAACCAGATGGGTCATCAAGAATGCCATTTATCAAGTGAGTGAATGGGAAAAACAAGGGAAAGATGTTTCAGTTTCTGTTAATTTGTCAGCAAGGGATCTGATTGATGAATCGATTGTCAATTACACAGCGCTATGTATCAGAGAGGCTGGAATACAGCCAAGACATCTTGAGTTTGAATTAACAGAAAGAAGTATGATTGAAGAGGAAGAAAAAACATTTTCTATTTTAAGTGCGTTTCAAAAAAGCGGAATCAGAATCTCGTTAGACGACTATGGAACAGGTCACAATTCACTTGTATATCTTGCAAAATCAACATTTCGATTTGATTCCATTAAAATTGAAAAAATGTTTATAGATGAGATTGCAAACCCAAAAACGCAGACATTGTTGGAGGGAATTATCAAAACTGCACATGAGAGTGATATAGAGGTTATTGCAGAAGGTGTTGAGACGAAACTGCAATATAACATTATCAGAGAACTTGGATGTGATACCATTCAGGGATATTATTTCAGCAGACCAGTCTTAGCGGATGAACTGAGATTTGATTCATATCATTGAGAAAGAATCCCCCGCCCGGGATCTTTTTATAAATTTCCAAAGAAAAACAGCAGGTGTTATCCTGCTGTTTTTTGTAACTGTTTTTTGACATATTTTTTTACTTTTTTCTTACATTTCCCACAAGCTTTTGTTGCTTTGGTCTCTGCTTTGACTTCTTTGAAGCTTCTGGCACCATTTTTGATAGATTTTTTAATATCTTTTTTTGTGACTCCATAGCAGGAGCATATTACTTTACTCATAATTATAATACCAATGATGGAGGATTATACATTCTCTGCGCAAGTTCCTGATCCAAAAGATAGAGACCTTTTGGGTCGGTTCCAAAGAGTTCCATTTTGCGGATAAGATCATTCGCATTGGTTTCTTCTTCCCCTTGTTCTTTTACGAACCAGTCAAGAAACTGCATTGTTCTGAAATCTTTTACCTGATACGCTGCATCATAAATGGTATGGATAGATGCAGTAACAAATTCCTCATGTTCAAGACCTGCTTTCAAAGGTGACATATGGTCAATATATTCCACTTCAGGAGTTGCAAGTTGTGTCAGGGTTACTTTGATATTATTGTTCTGCATGTACTGAATAAACAGAAGAGCATGATCTCTCTCTTCCTGAGCCTGTACTTTATACCAATTGGCAAATCCGTTCAAGCCTTGTTCTACAAAATAATTTGAAAAATCAAGATAAAGATAGGCGGAATAAAATTCCTTATTGATCTGACTGTTTAATAATTCTGATACTTTTGAATCAAACATAGGCAAAATCTCCTTTTCTTTTTAGTAAGACCATAAATTGAAGATAAAAATCTATGGTAATCAAGTAATGAACCAAACGTTCATTATATGTATTATAGCATTTGTGTTTGAAATAAGGAAGATAAATGTCGAACAATTCTAAAGGATGATTTTACAAGGAATTCATTAAAAAAAGAAAAACAATTGTGTAAAAACACCAAAATAATATTGTGATTTTTTTGAAAATATGATAAATATAATATATAACGAATAATTTTCAGAAAATGAAAAGAATCGTATACGAGGAGGAATAGATATGGGATTGATAAAGAACAGAAGGGTTTCCGTAAAATTATTTTTAATTATTATACCAGCAATTATTGCTATGGTAGCATTGACAGTTTTCTTCAGTCTGAAAGCAAGTCAGGTAGGCAATGAGTCAAAGAAAATGTTATATAATGAAATCTATGTCAGTACTTCCACGATATTAAATGCAGATCGTGATTATTATCAGGCACTTATTGCTGAAATGGAACTTTCTTTGATGAGTGAAAGTCTGACACAGGAACGTAAAGATCAACTTTTTACTGATTATGACGAGAATGTAGCACAGGTAGAAGAACGTATTACAGAAGCCATGGCAAATATAAGTGGAAATACAGAGCTATACACCGTATTTAAAGATGCCACAAGCGGACTCACGTTAAAAGATCTTGAAACGGATTTTAATGATAAATTTTCACAGTGGAAACAGGCTTATGATCCTAAAACAGGACAGGGTGATATTACAAAAAGGACAGAACTTTTTGATGCAGCAAGAGAAGACATCAATTTGATGACCGAACTCTTTGACCAGTATGCAGAGTACAAGTCAGCACAAGCGCAGGAAGAGGTAGTTACAAGTCTTATTGTTGCTATTATTATCATTGCTCTGATTATTTTGTTTATTGTTCTCTTTGCAATTGTTATCATAAATTATTTAAAGAAGAATATTACACTTGTAAGTGGAGATATGAATAAACTGGCTAAGAATGACTTGACATTTACACCACATGAACTTGTTTCAAAGGATGAACTTGGTAAGCTTTCCAGTTCTTTAAATGCAATGTTCCAATCCTTAAAAGGAATTGTTACAATGTTATATCAGACTTCTGATGAGTTAAAAGGTGCCGCTGTATCTATGACTGGAAATGCAAGTGAAGTGACAGCTTCCATGCATGAGATTGCAAGAGCGATCGGTGAAATTGCAGATACAACAGGAAAACAGGCAAATGAGACAGAACTTGTAGTAAAAGAAATAGATGAACTTGGACAAATTGTGAATCAGAACATTGATAGTGCACATGCATTGTTACAATCGAATGAAGAAATACATCATGCAACGCAGGAAGGCCTTGAAGTTGTGAACAATCTGACAGAGATAACAGTGGAAAGTGGTGCTTCTTTTGAAGAAATATTCCACCTTGTTTCTAAAACGAGTGAAAGTGCAGACAAGATTGGTGAAGCAAGTAATCTGATCAGTGGCATTGCACAACAGACAAATATGCTCGCTTTAAATGCGGCAATTGAAGCGGCAAGAGCTGGAGAAGCAGGAAAAGGATTTGCGGTGGTAGCAGATGAAATTCGAAAACTTGCAGAACAGTCTGCAAATTCAACTGCAGTGATTGATTCAATGTTAATGGAGCTAAAGCTTAATGTTGATAAAGCAAATGATAAGAGTGAAGAGGTTAGAGAAGCGGTAACAAAACAGGCTGAAAGTGTCTCGGAGACAGAAAGTAAATACCTTGCAATTGTAGATGCAGTGAAAAAGATAGATGATGAAATTAATACCATGAACAGATTAACCGATGAAATCGAAAGAAGCAGAAGCTCTGTTGTTGATTCTACATCTAACCTAGCGGCGATAGCGGAAGAAAATGCAGCTAGTACACAAGAAACATCTGCAACCTCTGAAGAAGTGCTTGCAACGATGATTACCATGAACGAAATTGGTGAAAAAGTTGCCAGAATTTCGCATGAACTTGATGAACTAATCAAACAGTTCAAGATGAAAGAGTTGGAGTCTTAAAGGAAAGCCAGCAAGTTAATTTATGATACAGAAAAATATAGAAACAAATAAAAAAATGATTAGCTGCTCACAAAGTGAACTTTTTTATTTAAGCGAGAAAGACCCGATTCTTGGAGAAGCGATTCGAAAAATCGGAGCTATTGAAAGGACTTTCTATCCGGATTTTTATGAAGGTTTTGCAAATGCAATCATAGGACAGCAGATTTCAACCAAAGCAATGGAAACCGTATGGTCAAGACTGACTGAAGTTTGTAAAATCATTACGCCGCAAAGCATTTTGGATACAGACTACGATGTACTTAAAGCATGCGGAATTTCAGGACGTAAAATAGACTATCTGATACAATGTGCACGTAAGATACAGGATGGCACACTTCAGGTGGAAGAATTAAATCAAAAATCAGATGATGAGGTAGAAAAGATACTTACATCATTAAGCGGTGTTGGAAAATGGACTGCGGAAATGTTACTGATTTTTACGTTTGGTCGCAGTAATATTTTAAGCTTTGGTGATTTTGGAATCAGAAAAGGTATTTGCAATTTGTACGGGCTGGATGAGATTTCCTTGGAGACATTCACAGAATTTAAATCTACTTATTCGCCTTATGGAACAGTGGCAAGTTTTTATTTATGGGAGATAGCAAGAAGAACTTAAATTTTATTTTTTACTTAAAACGTATCAGATGTCATAGTAAAAAAGATGCTTTACAGAGCATCTTTTTTATGATATAAAACCACTACATGCGAATACAAAATAAAAAGTATTATGGAGGAAGCGATATGAATGAAGTGTATGAAAAAGTAAAAAGATGTTATGAAAGTATTGAAGATAAAATTAAAATCAAGCCTAAAGTAGCAATTGTACTTGGATCGGGTCTTGGTGATTATGCAGACGATATTCGTGTTGAAGCAGAACTTAATTATTCTGAGATTGCAGAGTTTCCGGTATCGACCGTACCAGGGCATGCTGGTAAATTTATTTTTGGTTATGTAAAAGATGTTCCGGTAGTCTGCATGAAAGGAAGAATTCATTATTATGAAGGCTATCCGATTTCGGATGTAGTACTTCCGGTCAGATTGATGCACATGATGGGAGCGGAAATTCTTTTTCTGACAAATGCATCAGGTGGTATAAATTCTGATTTTGGCGCAGGTGATTTTATGTTGATCAAAGATCATATTTCTTGTTTTGCACCCAATCCGCTGGTGGGTAAGAATATTGATGAATTTGGAACACGATTTCCGGATATGAGTCAGATTTATGACAGAAAACTGATGGATACGATAAGACATGTGGCAAGAGAACAAGAAATCACATTGCGAGAAGGAATTTATTTACAGCTGACTGGTCCATCTTTTGAGTCACCTGCAGAAATTAGGATGCTTCGTACGCTTGGAGCAGATGCGGTCGGAATGAGCACTGTAGTGGAAGCAATTGCTGCGAATCATTGTGGCATGAAAATCTGTGGTATTTCATGTGTTTGCAATCTTGCAGCAGGGATGTCTGAAAATCCATTGACACATGAAGAAGTACAGGAGGCGGCAAATCAGGCAGCACCGAGGTTTAAACGTCTGATTACTGAGTCAGTTGTCGCATTTCAATCAATTTGAATCTCAAATCTTTTTTGACAGGTTGAAAAATTCTGAAAATTGTGCTAATATTTATTAATAATGTGGTGCTTGATTAGGATAGGCAAAACCACTAAAAAACCATTAGGAGGATGTATTATGAAGAAGAAATTACTCAGTGTTTTATTGAGTGCTGCCATGGTTGCTACTTTACTTACAGGATGCGGAAGCAAAACTGAAGAAGCAGCTCCAGCAGAAGAAGCAGTAACAGAAGAAGCTCCAGCTGAAGAAGCTCCAGCAGAAGAGGCAACAGAGTCCGAAGCATCAGCAGAAGGATATGAACTTGCACTTGTTACAGATTTAGGTACAATCGATGACAAATCATTTAACCAGGGTGCATGGGAAGGTCTTGAAAAGTATGCAAAAGAAAACGGCGTTTCCTATAAATACTACCAGCCACAGGAAGGAACGACTGATTCTTATGTTGAAACAATCGGACTTGCTATCGAAGGTGGAGCAAAATTAGTAGTTTGCCCTGGATTCTTATTTGAAGAACCAATTTTCATCGTACAGGATCAGTACCCAGACGTAACATTTATTCTCCTTGACGGAGCACCTCACAATGCTGATTACTCAGAATTTAAAACAGGTGACAATGTAATGTCAATCATGTTCCAGGAAGATCAGCCAGGATATCTTGCAGGATATGCTGCAGTAAAAGATGGTATGACAAAACTTGGTTTCATGGGTGGTATGGCAGTTCCAGCAGTTATCCGTTACGGATATGGATTTGTTCAAGGTGCAGACGCAGCAGCAGCAGAATTAGGCGTTGATGTTGAAGTAATGTACAACTACACAGGTGCTTTTGAAGCAACTCCTGAAGCACAGTCTATGGCAGCTTCATGGTATCAGAATGGTACAGAAGTTATCTTTGGATGTGGTGGAGCAGTTGGTAACTCTGTAATGGCAGCTGCTGAAGAAGCAGGCGCAAAAGTAATTGGTGTTGACGTTGACCAGAGTCCTGAATCAGATACAGTTATTACATCAGCTATGAAGTTACTTTCTAACTCAGTATATGATGGAGTAAAAGCTTTCTATGATGGATCATTCCCAGGTGGAGCAACTACAACATTTACAGCAGCAAACAATGGTGTTGGTCTTCCAATGGAAACTTCAAAATTTGAAGCATTTACACAGGAAGATTATGATGCATTATATGCAAAACTTGCAGCTGGTGAAGTTACAATCAACAATGCAACTGAAGATAGCACAACAGCTGACCTTACATTAACGAATACGACTGTTTCATTCGTTGAATAGTTATGGAAGTTATCCTTGTTGGATGAGATAAAATGAAATAACAATGGGGTGCCGAATCATTTTTGGCGCCCCATTTAAAAATTAACAGGGGGTTTCACATGGAATATATTATCGAGATGTTAAATATAACGAAAGAATTTCCAGGAATCATAGCGAATGATGACATTACTTTACAGCTGAAAAAAGGAGAGATTCATGCATTGCTTGGTGAAAATGGTGCTGGAAAATCTACTTTAATGAGTGTTTTATTTGGTCTTTACCAACCGGAAAAAGGAAAAATTATTGTAAAAGGTAAAGAAGAAAAAATAAAAGGCCCTCTGGATGCAAATGCGCTGGGAATCGGTATGGTTCATCAGCATTTTAAACTGGTACATAATTTTACAGTATTACAGAATATTGTTCTTGGAATTGAAACAACAAAAAATGGTATCCTGAAAATGGAGGATGCTCGTAAGAAAGTCGTTGAACTAAGTGAAAGATATAACTTATTCGTTGATCCTGATGCTTATATCAGTGACATCACTGTTGGTATGCAACAGAGAGTTGAAATCTTGAAAATGCTTTATCGTGATAATGATATCTTGATTTTTGATGAACCAACTGCAGTGCTCACACCACAGGAAATTGAAGAGTTAATGCAGATTATGAGGGAATTAACAACAGAAGGAAAATCAATTTTATTTATCACCCATAAATTGAATGAAATCAAAGCGGTTGCAGACAGATGTTCTGTATTGCGCCGTGGTAAATATATAGGAACTGTTCATGTGTCAGAAACAGATAAACAAATGTTATCTGAAATGATGGTTGGAAGAAAAGTCAATCTAACGGTGGAAAAGGAAGAAAAAGCACCTGGTGAAATCGTTCTAGAAGTGAACGATCTCAGTGTGATGTCAAAAAGAGAAGGTCATACAAAAAATGTAGTGGAACATGTCAGCTTCAAAGTCAGAAAAGGTGAAATTGTCTGTATAGCCGGAATTGATGGAAATGGACAGACAGAACTTGTACATGCATTGACTGGACTTGATGGAATCAGTTCGGGCAGTATACATCTGAACGGAGAGGACGTTACCAAAAAAAGCATCAGATATCGTAATACACATGGTATGTCACATATTCCAGAGGACAGACATAAACATGGCCTTGTTTTGGATTATAACCTTGCATACAACCTGGTATTGCAGCAATATTTTGAAAAACAATTCAATCAGGCAGGGTTTATAAAACAGGATGCTGTGAATCAATATGCAGATCTTTTGATTGAGAAGTACGATATACGTAGTGGACAGGGACGCGAAACAAAAGTACGCAGTATGTCTGGTGGTAATCAGCAAAAAGCAATTGTTGCAAGAGAAATTATGAAAAATCCTGATTTACTTCTTGCAGTTCAGCCTGTCAGAGGGCTGGATGTTGGAGCGATTGAGTACATTCATAAAGAACTTGTGAAACAAAGAGATGCAGGCTGTGCAATTCTTCTTGTATCACTTGAGTTAGAAGAGGTCATGAACCTTTCTGATAGAATTCTGGTTATGTTTGAAGGTAAAATCGTTGCAGATCTTGATCCGAAACATGTGACGATTAATGAATTAGGACTGTATATGGCAGGATCTAAGAGAGAAGGTGACAGTCATGAAGAATAAGAAACAGATTGATTTTACAGGCGCAATTTCTTCGATATTCGCGATTCTGATAGGTTTATTAGTAGGATTAATCGTATTAATGCTTTCCAATTACAGACAGGCGTTTCCAGGTTTCTTTACAATTTTGACTGGTTCACTTACTCACGGTATGAAAGGTGTTGGACAAGTATTTTATTATGCGACACCGATTATTTTGACAGGACTCTCGGTTGGATTTGCGTTTAAAACTGGTTTGTTCAATATTGGAGCAAGTGGACAATTTATTATTGGTGCATTTGGAGCAGTCTATGTTGGAATTATGTTTAAAAATTTCGGCAGTGTTCATTGGATAATTGCAGTTCTCGCAAGTGTTTTGTTTGGTGCGATCTGGGGAAGTGTTCCTGGCATCTTGAAAGCTTATTTTAATGTAAATGAAGTCATAGCATCTATTATGATGAACTATATTGGAATGTATGCAGTAAACTGGACGGTAAAAGGATACAAACCATTATTCAATAATTTACGTAATGAATCCAAAAATGTTGCAGCAACCGCAGAGATTCCTAAGATGGGACTTGATGTTATTTTCCCGGGATCAAGCGTTAATGGTGGTTTTATCATTGCTATTATAACTGCTATTATTATATTTATTGTCTTGAATAAAACTGCGTTTGGATATGAACTTAAAGCAGTAGGTTATAATAGAAATGCAAGTAAATATGCTGGAATTAACGAAAAGAAAAGTATTATCTTATCGATGACCATTGCAGGAGCAGTTTCAGGTCTTGCCGGAGGATTATTGTATCTGGCTGGGACAGGAAAACATATTGAGATTGTTGATAAACTTGCACCCGAAGGATTTAATGGAATTTCTGTTGCATTGCTTGGGGTGTGTCATCCAATAGGAATTTTATTCGCAGGTATTTTTATTGCATACCTGACTGCTGGTGGATTTTATCTACAGCTTTTTGAATTTTCAACAGAAATTATTGATATCATTATTGCCGTAATCATTTACTTTAGTGCGTTTGCATTAATTGTAAAAACGATGATTGCAAAATTTAGTAAAAGGAAAGAAAGCAAAGGATCAATAAAGGCATCCGGCAGCGAAGGAGGTATATAACATGAGTGTTGTTTATTTTATATTTCAACAGACTATGTTTTTTGCAATCCCGCTGTTAATTGTTGCACTTGGCGGTATGTTTTCTGAACGAAGCGGTGTTGTTAATATTGCACTTGAAGGTATTATGACGATGGGTGCATTTACTAGTATATTATTTTTGAACCTTACAGCGGATTCCTTGAGTGGTCAGGGACAGTTGTTGATTGCAATCGTGATAGCAATGGGAACAGGTGCTCTATTTTCTGCATTGCATGCATATGCTGCAATAAATATGAAAGCGGATCAGACAATCAGTGGAACAGCATTAAATATGTTTGCTCCAGCATTTGCTATCTTTATTGCAAGAATCATTCAAGGAGTACAACAGATTCAGTTTGCCAATACTTTTAGAATTGATTCTGTTCCAGTGCTTGGTGCAATTCCATTTATCGGTGACCTGTTTTTTAAAAACACTTATCTTACTACATTTATAGGACTGGCGATTCTGGTAATTGCTTCTATCGTATTATATAAAACAAAGTTTGGATTGAGACTCCGTGCATGTGGTGAGCATCCGCATGCAGCAGATGCGGCAGGAATTAACGTTTACAGAATGCAATATGCAGGCGTACTGATTTCAGGTGCACTGGCAGGACTTGGCGGATTGGTCTTTGTAGTTCCAACATCAACAAATTTTAATGCAACTGTATCAGGATATGGATTTCTTGCTTTGGCAGTATTGATATTTGGACAATGGAAACCTGTTAAAATCATGGGTGCTTCTTTGTTCTTTGGACTTACAAAAGCAATTGCTGCTTCTTATTCAGGCATTCCATTTTTGAGTAATCTGGGTGTTCCTAGTTATCTGTTTAAAATGATACCTTATATTGCAACTTTGGTTGTTTTAATCTTTACATCTAAAAATTCAATGGCACCAAGAGCTTCTGGGGTTCCATACGATAAAGGTCAACGTTAACATGAAAGTGGATGGACAGTCTGAACTGTCCATCCATTCTGTATATGAACAATATGTTTTATGAAAGGGATGTAACTATGAATATCAGATTATTTAACGCCAGAATCCTTACAATGGAAGAAGGCAGAGCGGTATTTGAAGGTGAATGCTGGATAAAAGACGAGACAATACTATTTGTTGGGGATGAAAACGATTTAGAACAATTTTATAAGAAAAGCCCAGATCTTTGCATTGTATGGGACCAGGAAATTGATTGTTATAAAAACTTATTGATGCCAGGTTTTAAAAATGCACATACACATTCTGGAATGACGATACTTCGTTCGTATGCAGATGATATGCCTCTACAGAACTGGCTGTTTGATCAGGTTTTTCCAATCGAAGGAAAACTAAATGGCGAGGATGTATACTATTTAACACAGCTTGCAATTCTTGAATATTTAACCTCTGGAATTACAGCGATTTTTGACATGTATCTGACTCCTTTTACCATTGCACAGGCATGCATAGACATGGGGATGAGATGTGTACAGGTTGGCTCTATTAATCGGTTTGGGCCGGATCTTGCTACGATTGAAAAAGAATATATTGAACTAAACAAACTTCATCCACTATCTAGTTATATTTTGGGATTTCACGCTGAGTATACCTGTGATAAGGAATTATTAGAATCAGTCAGCGCGTTGGCACATCGATATAAGGCACCTGTTTTCACACATAATTCAGAAACTGAACTGGAAGTGAAAGAGTGTATCGATCGATATGGTATGACACCTACGATGTTTCTTGATTCTTTGGGAATGTTCGACTATGGTGGTGGCGGATATCACTGTGTTCATATGACGCAGGAAGATCTGGAATTATTTAAAAAGAAAAATTTATATGTTGTCACCAATCCTGGTTCGAATACAAAACTGGCAAGTGGTATTGCGCCAATTAATAAAATGCTGGAAATGGAGATCCCGATTGCGATTGGAACAGATGGACCAGCAAGTAATAACTGCCTTGATATGTTTAGAGAAATGTTTCTAGTAACGGGTCTAGCAAAGTTAAGGGAAAAGGATGCTTCTGTAGTAAGTGCGGATAAGGTATTAAAGATGGCTACGGTTCATGGAGCACATGCAATGGGATTACATCGTGCAGATATTCTTGCAACTGATAAACTGGCAGATCTGATAATGATAGATCTCAGTCAGCCAAATATGCAGCCAATTCATAATATTGTAAAAAATATTGTTTATAGCGGAAGCAAGCAAAACGTTAAGATGACAATGATTCATGGTAAAATACTATATCAGGATGGAAAGTTTGCGGCAGGAGAAAAAGTAACAGAGTTATATAAAAAGGTCGATGAAATTGTCGAAAGAGTATGCCACAAAGGAATATCTGGCAGAAACTAGGTATTAAAAATAGAATTATGATTTCGATTATCCGATTGTAAGATATATGAACTGTGGAAGGAGAGCGAATGAAGGTCACTTATATTGATCATAGTTGTTTTTGCATTGAAATGAAGGAGCATATTTTACTGTTTGATTATTTCAGAGGAACATTGCCACAATTTCAACACCATAAGAAAATTATATCATTTTCATCACATGCGCACCCAGATCATTTTGTCCCTGAAGTGTTTCAGATTTTAAGTCAATATGAGAAAGTCACTTATATTATCAGCAAAGATATTAAAAATAAACATAAAAAGGAATTATCAAATCAGACAGAAGCTGGAAAAACAATTATAATTGCGGGTGCAGATGAAGAATTTAAAACTGGAGATTTGCTCATTAATACATTTCGTTCAACGGATGAGGGGATCGCATTCCTGATACAGGTTGAAGCGTCTGTTATTTTTCATGCAGGTGATCTGAATTGGTGGCACTGGATGGGAGAAACAAAGGCTTATAATAACAATATGGCTGTGGATTTCAAGCGAGAAATTGATAAAATAAAACATCAGAAAATAGATGTTGCATTTTTCCCATTGGATCCAAGACTGGAAGAAGCTTATCGTTATGGGGTGGATTACTATCTTGAGCATACCGATACGAGGTATTTGTTTCCTATGCACTGTTGGGATCAATATGAAATCATTCAAAAATACAAACAGAATGTTTCCAAAGAGTATCAGGACAGAATTGTTTTGATTCGAAAAAAAGGTGATGTGTTTCAAATAGAGTGATCATGTAGTTGTAAATTGATTTTATTATTTTTTGAAGTAAATGTTAAAATAAGAACGGGAGTTATCAATGCAGGTAAAAATTTTTACAGATGGTGCAGCACGTGGTAATCCGGATGGACCGGGCGGATATGGTGCTGTACTGCAATATATGGATTCAAATGGTATTTTGCATGAACGGGAATTAAGTGGTGGATATAAAAGAACCACAAATAACAGAATGGAACTCATGGCAGTTATTGTAGCGTTAGAAGCATTAAATAAGCCGTGCAATATTGAACTTTATTCAGATTCTAAATATGTGACAGATGCATTTAATCAGCACTGGATTGACAACTGGTTAAAAAAGAACTGGAAGAATAGTACAAATAAACCAGTAAAAAATATAGATTTATGGAAACGCCTTTTAGAAGCTACTAAGATACATTCTATTCAGTTTATTTGGGTCAAAGGGCACAATGGACATCCGGAAAATGAACGATGTGATGTATTGGCAACAACTGCGGCAGATGGGATAAATTTGCCAGAGGATAGCGGTATGACTGAAGATTCTAACTGAGTGACCTCAGGTAACAGGAGAAACAAATAATGCGTAAATTTGATACACTATTATGGGATCTGGATGATACCTTATTAAATTTTGGACAATCGGAAAAACATGCAATCACTTCTTGCTTTGATCAATTTCAGATATCATATGATGAGGAAATGGTAAAGAGATACTCTGATATTAATCTATCATTTTGGAAGCGGTTTGAAAAAGGAGAAATCGTAAAGAAAGAAGTTTTACATGGAAGATTTCGACAGCTGTTTGATGAATTTGGCATAATAAATATAACACCAGAAGAATTTCAGCTTTTATATCAGGAAGAACTGGGAAGTACTTATTTTTATAATGATGATTCTTTTGAAATCTGCAAAAAATTGTCAACAGACTTTCGGCAGTATATTGTTACAAATGGTATCGTGATTACACAAGAAAAGAAATTAAAACTTTCGGGATTTGATCAGATTATGAACGGCATCTGCATCTCGGAAAAATTAGGATATCAAAAACCACAATCAGAATTTTTTGATAAATGTTTTGAGTTTATAGGGTCGGTACAAAAAGATAAGATTCTAATGATTGGTGATTCTCTTACCAGTGATATCAAAGGTGGCAATAATGCAGGTATAACAACATGCTGGTACAATCCTAAAAAAAATGACTGTTTGGAGCAGGTTGTAGTTGATTATGAGATTCAATCATTAGATCAGATTTTTGATATTGTTTATTAGCAATCAGCCTATGATGACAGACTGACATAAAATCAACACATACAATCAGGGAGACAGATATGGAATTTACATTAGCAGAGCGAATGAATGAGTTTGAAGAAGGTATTTTTCAAATATTGGATCAGCATAAAAATAAGATGTTAGAGAAAGGAAAGAAAATATATAATCTTTCCGTTGGTACACCTGATTTTAAACCATCAGCCGCTGTTATGAAGGCAGTTTGCGAAGCAGCATGTCAGCCAGATAATTATAAATATTCTCTTTATGACAGGAGCTTTCTTACAAAAGCATTGCAGGAAAAATACAAAAATCGCTATGGCGTTACATTGTCGGAACAGGAAATGATGACAGTATATGGATCGCAAGAAGGCATTGCACACATTGCATTTGCAATCTGCAACCCAGGAGATCAGATTTTAGTACCTAATCCCGGATACCCAATTTTCTCCATTGGTCCACAGCTGGCGGGAGTTGATGTTTTACCTTATGAACTTCTTCCTGAGAATCATTATCTTCCAAATCTTGATTTAATTGCAGAGTCTTTAACATCGCGTGTGAAAGCAATCATAATATCATACCCATTAAATCCTATTGGAAGAACGGCACCCCATGAATTCTATGAAACACTGATTGCATGGGCATTAGAACATCATATTCTGATTATACATGATAATGCATATTCAGATATTATTTTTGATGGAAAAAAAGGAATCTCTATTTTATCCATTCCCAGAGCCAAGGAATGTTGTGTAGAATTCTATTCACTGTCAAAGTCATTTAATGTTACAGGTGCAAGAATAGCATTTTTAGTTGGAAACCGTCAGATTGTTGAGGCTTTTCAAAAAATCAGATCACAAATTGACTATGGAATGTTTTTGCCGGTGCAATATGGAGCTGCGGCAGCATTGATGGAAGACGAATCGGTTGTCATCTCGCAATGTAAAATTTATGAAGAAAGAAGAAATGCTTTATGTGGTGGGCTGAGAGAATTGAGATGGTATGTGGAAGATAGCGAAGGAAGTATGTTTGTATGGGCTAAATTACCTGGGAATTACACGAATAGTCTTGCGTTTGTTTTGGAATTAATAGAAAAGGCTGGAGTTATCTGCACACCTGGAGACGTGTTTGGAAGTCTTGGTAAGGGATATGTCAGATTTGCGCTGACGTTGCCGACGGATATGTTAAAAGAAGCAGTTACACAAATTGGTCAATCAGGTATTTTGTGAATCAAATAACGACTTTTGTTTTCTTGACATACAACCCTTCATAACTTATACTTGTTATTAAAGCACAAGATATGGTGTTTGAGTATGGCATGTAATACAATGGGAGGTAGGAATGGCAACAAATTTTGAAACAGTTCATATGAATGATCTGGATTTTGATTCACTATACAGACCAACAAGAAATATCGTGGTTGTAAAAAAAGATGGAAGTAAGGAAGAGTTCAATGTCAGTAAAGTCATCAACGCAGTCGGAAAGTCAGCATATAGAGCGCTAACAAAATTCACTGAAGCAGAAAAGAGGCAGATATGTACTTATGTCATTGACAAAGTTGATGAATTACAACAGGAAGAAATCCCGATTTCTATTATGCATAATATTGTAGAAAGTGCATTAGAACAGGTAAAACCGATTGTTGCAAAAAGCTATCGTGACTATCGCAATTATAAACAGGATTTTGTAAAAATGCTGGATGATGTTTACAAAAAAAGTCAATCCATCATGTATGTTGGGGATAAGGAAAATGCCAATACAGACAGTGCCCTTGTGTCAACAAAACGAAGTCTGATTTTTAATCAGTTAAATAAAGAATTATATCAGAAATTTTTTATGACAACTGAAGAAATACAGGCATGTCGTGACGGATATTTGTATGTACATGATATGTCTGCACGAAGAGATACCATGAATTGTTGCCTGTTTGATGTCAGAAATGTTCTTTCAGGTGGCTTTGAGATGGGAAATATCTGGTACAATGAACCCAAAACATTAGATGTAGCATTTGACGTTATTGGAGACATTGTTTTAAGTGCTGCCAGCCAGCAGTATGGAGGATTTACAGTACCAAGTGTAGATCTGATTTTAGAACCATATGCACAGAAATCATATGAAAAGCAAAAAGAAAAATATCTTAAACTTGGAATCGTGCCAGAAAAAGCAGAGCAAGAAGCTCTTTTAGATGTTGGAAAAGAGTTTGAACAGGGATTTCAAGGATGGGAATATAAATTTAATACAGTAGCAAGCAGCAGAGGTGATTATCCTTTTATTACTGTAAGCGCAGGAACAGGTACTGGACAGTTTGCAAAAATGGCTACCATTTCCATGTTAGAGGTAAGAAAAAAAGGACAAGGAAAAAAAGATCATAAAAAACCTGTCTTATTTCCTAAAATAGTTTTCTTATATGATGAAAATCTACATGGCCCTGGGAAGCCTCTTGAGGATGTTTTTGAAGTTGGTGTTGAATGCTCTATGCATACCATGTACCCAGACTGGCTTAGTCTAACAGGCAAAGGGTACATTGCCAGCATGTATAAACAATACGGAGAAATTATATCTCCAATGGGATGTCGTGCGTTTTTGTCTCCATGGTATCGCAGAGGTGGGATGCATCCGGCGGATGAACAGGATACACCTGTATTTACAGGCAGATTTAACATTGGTGTTGTTTCGTTGCATCTTCCGATGATTCTTGCAAAAGCAAGACAAGAGAGTCGTGATTTCTATGAAGTGCTAGACTACTATCTGAACCTGATTCGACAGCTTCATATCAGGACATATGCATATCTTGGAGAAATGCGTGCATCTACCAATCCACTTGCTTATTGTGAAGGTGGTTTTTTAGATGGCAATTTAAAACTAACAGATAAGATAAAACCTTTATTAAAATATGCAACAGCTTCATTTGGAATAACTGCATTTAACGAATTGCAAATGTTATATAATCGAAAATCACTCGTTGAAGATGGAACTTTTGCATTGGAAGTACTTGAATACATTAATAAAAAAATTGATCAATTCAAGGAAGAAGATCATAATCTTTATGCAATTTATGCTACGCCTGCCGAAAATTTATGTGGACTGCAAGTGCAACAGTTCCGTAAAAAATACGGTATCATTGAAGGGGTCTCCGATAAAGAATATGTCAGCAATGGATTTCATTGTCATGTAACAGAAAACATCACTCCGATTCAGAAACAGGATCTGGAATACAGATTCTGGGAATTATCAAATGGTGGTAAGATACAATATGTGAAGTATCCAATCAATTATAATAAAGAAGCTGTAAAAACATTGCTTCACAGAGCGATGGAAATGGGATTTTATGAAGGCGTGAATTTATCACTTTCTTATTGTGATGATTGTGGTCACCAAGAGCTTGATATGGATGTTTGTCCTATCTGTGGAAGTACAAATCTGACTAAAATTGACAGAATGAATGGATACCTTTCCTACTCCAGAGTACATGGAGATACAAGACTCAATGATGCAAAGATGGCAGAAATAGCAGAAAGGAAATCTATGTAACAATGAGATATCATAATATCACAAAGGACGACATGTTAAATGGCGAAGGCTTAAGGGTAGTTTTATGGGTTGCGGGTTGTTCCCATTGCTGCAGCGGATGTCAAAACCCTATGACGTGGGATCCGAATGGCGGATTACTATTTGATGAAGCTGCCAAGCAAGAAATTTATGAGCAGCTTGATCATTCTTATATATCAGGAATTACTTTTTCGGGTGGAGACCCGCTTCATCATGCAAACCATTTTGACGTGATGCACTTTATGGCTGAAATCAAAGAAAAATATCCAAATAAGACAATCTGGCTCTATACAGGAGATTCATGGGAAGAGATTAGATTTGATCCTATCATGAAGTATATTGATGTTCTTATCGATGGTGAATTTAAAATGGAAGAACGTGATGTTACCTTATACTGGAAAGGGAGCAGAAACCAAAGGGTGATTGATGTTAAAAAATCACTTGAGCAGGAAGCGACTGAAGTTCCAGTGATTTACTGCGATGATTACAAAAACGAAGGAGCAGATTATGCAGCGAATTGCACAGTTTCAAAAGGTTAGTTTTAAAGAGTATTTTAATAGTGTTTCGGAAAGCATGTCCGAAGAACAAGCATTGAAAGTATACAACGATATCAAGATACCAAAGAGAGCTACTTCAAAAAGTGCTGGATATGATTTTTTCCTTCCAGAAGCACTTGAATTAAATCCAGGAGAAACCATAAAAATCGCAACAGGGATCAGAGTCACAATGCAGGATGAATGGGTTCTGAAGTTATACCCAAGAAGCGGTCTTGGATTTAAATACAGATTACAGCTTAATAATACAGTTGGTATTATTGATGCAGATTATTTTTATTCGGATAATGAAGGACATATACATGCCAAGATCACAAATGATAGCAATGAGAATAAAAAGCTTTCACTTTCAGCAGGCGAAGGCTTTATGCAGGGAATTTTTGTTGAATATGGTATTACAGTGGATGATGAAGTGACAACAGTTAGAAACGGTGGGTTTGGAAGTACATCAGCGCAATAAACACTATGGGGGAATCCAAAATGGGTCAATTTAAAATTGTAACAGACATTAATGCCGATCTTCCGGCGTCCTATCTTGAAGAACATGAAATTGAAGTTATGTATCTTTCTTATACCATTGATCAGAATACTTACTCAAGAGGGAAAGAACTTGATTACAAAGAGTTCTATAGACTCATGAGAGAAGGAAAGATGCCAACGACTTCACAGGTAAATCCTGATGAGGCAAAACGTGTTTTCCTTGAAGCAATGAAGGAAAGTTCGGAAATTCTTTGTCTTTCTTTTTCGTCTGGTCTGAGTGGAACTTATAATAGTGCAAGAATTGCAGCAGAAGAAATGCTTGAAGAATATCCGGATTTAAAAATTCGTGTGGTAGATTCAAAGTGTGCTTCACTTGGAGAAGGCTTATTTGTTCATAAAGCAGTCACAATGAGAGCAGAAGGAAAAAGTATGGTGGAGACAGCGGATTGGCTGGAAGAGAATATTAGCCACTTTGTACACATTTTTACTGTAGATGATTTGAATCATCTTTACAGAGGTGGCAGGGTCAGCAAAACCGCAGCTGTCATTGGAACAATGGTTAATATCAAACCAATCCTTCATGTGGATGATGAAGGTCACCTGGTACCAATTGGTAAAGTGAGAGGAAGAAAAAAATCCTTGCATGAATTGGTTTATTATATGGAAAAGAAGGTAGGGAACTATCTTTCGAACAATGACATTATATTTATCAGTCATGGCGATTGCCTTGAAGATGCAAATTTTGTTGCAGAATGCATCAAAGAAAAATTTGGAATTGATTCATTTTTAATTCATAATGTTGGCCCTACAATTGGCGCACACTCTGGGCCAGGCACTATGGCATTATTTTTTATAGGAGAGTCCAGATAATGGAAATGTATCTTTATCAATGCCCGGTTTGTGGGTTTTCACACAGAGTACCAGCATATTGGGTGAATTATTCTCCGGATTCTGAAATGGAATTTGTACATTTTCGGATGGATACAAAAGAACAGTGCGATTATGACAAATTAATTTTGATTCAGGATTCATAAGAGAAAATTTCATTTAGAATAAAAAAACTGACTGGTGTAGGTTTTAGATGTAAACTTACACTGGTCAGTTTTTTGTATCATTATAAACATCGCTTTATTGACAAGCAAGAGTAGGAAGCATATAATTTACATGCGAATGAGAATGATTATCAAAAAATGAGGTAACTATGATACTTTTTGATGGAATGTCAGGTATAGAATATCAAATCACAGGAATTTATGTAGAATATGTCATTGAAAGAAGGCTTGAGGCTCTTGGTCTGAATGAGGGTACTTGTATTAAAATAATCACCAGAAAAAAGAATGGAGCAATGATTATTAAAGTAAGAGGTACCAGACTCGCAATTGGAAAAGCAATAGCATCAGGAATTGAAGTAAAGGAAGTGAAATCATGAAGGACCAATGTATAAAAGTTGCTGTTGTCGGAAATCCTAATTGTGGAAAAACTACTTTATTTAATGCACTAACAGGTTCAAATTTAAAAGTTGCCAATTGGCCTGGAGTTACGGTTGAAAAAATCGAAGGGTTTGTTTCTTATGATGAGTTTTCAATTAATTTAATTGATACACCTGGAATCTATTCTCTTGCCAGCTATACTATAGAAGAAAAAGTAACAAGAAACTGCATCATGGATCAGGAGATAGATGTCATCTTAAATGTCGTGGATGCCTCTTCGTTGGAAAGAAATCTTTATTTGACAATGCAGCTTCTTGAACTTAAAAAACCTATGGTCATTGCACTGAACATGATGGACATTGTTAAAGAAAGAGGATGGGAGATTGATTTGCATCGCCTTCCGGAAATGCTTGGAAATATTCCAATTGTACCGGTTTCTGCAGCAAAAAAGAAAGGAATCAATATTCTCCTTCATGCAATTGTACATCATTACGAAGAAGGTCCTATATCAGAAGTCTTTCACTATAGTGAAGAAATAGAAGATAAAATTGAGAAATTAGAAGTCATGATGGGTGCTAGATATCCCAAGCATGAATTTAAACGTTGGCATGCTGTTAAGTTATTGGAAGGTGATGAATCAGTGTTAAAAGATCATCCGATTGAAGTTGAAACAATTGCCAATAAAAGTCATGAAAAACAAATCATTCAGGAAAAATACCATTATATAGAATCAATCATTGATGAAGTATTATTTTACAAAGATAAGAAAGCGCATGTAACTGAGAAAATAGATCAGTATCTCACGCATCCTGTTCTTGGACTTTTTTTCTTTTTTATGATCATGATGGTCGTATTTTTCTTTACATTTACGATTGGAGATTTCCTTAAAGGACTGCTTGAAGATATACTAATTACAGTGAGTGGTATGTCTGTTCAATTCTTACAAGCGCTCCATGTTGCAGACTGGCTGCAATCTATGCTGATTGATGGAGCACTTGCAGGGGTCGGTGGAATTTTGACTTTCATCCCTAATATTGCAATTCTTTTTCTGGCCCTTGCGTTACTTGAAGATAGTGGCTACATGTCAAGAGTCGCTTATGTGATGGATGGAGTCATGGGAAAAGTTGGATTATCAGGGAAAGCTTTCTTACCAATGATACTTGGGTTTGGATGCACTGTGCCAGCAATTATGGCGACGAGAGCCCTTGAATCCGAAGAAGACAGAAAGAGAACCATGATAATTACTCCGTTCATGTCATGCTCTGCCAGACTTCCAATTTACGTATTATTTTCAGGTATGTTTTTTGAGAAAAATGCTTACCTTGTCAGCTTTTCGCTCTATTTACTTGGACTCCTTATTGCAATTTTTACAGCAAGTATTCTGAGTAAATTGAAGAAAGAGTCAAAAAAGGAAGTGTTGCTGATAGAACTTCCTGAGTATAAAAGACCAAATCTGAGAACAATACGGATTTACGTGACAACAAAGTTAAAGGATTATCTTACAAGAGCAGGAACTGTTATATTTATTGCATCACTGATTATCTGGCTATTGTTGAATTTTGGACCTTCAGGAATGACGGCGGACCCATCAAATAGCTTTGGGGCTATCCTTGGGAAATTACTGGTTCCAGTGACAAGGCCAGCAGGCCTTGATAGCTGGCAGTTTGTTGTCGCACTTATTTCTGGAATTTCAGCAAAGGAAGTCGTTGTATCAAGTCTGAATGTTTTATTTTCTTCAACTGCTGCCAATGGAAATCAATCATTATTAACTGGAATTCGATTAGTATCGCCCACATTTAGTGCACTGAATGCATATGCGTTTATGACATTTTGTCTGCTCTATACTCCTTGCGCAGCAACCATTGCTACTATAAAAAAAGAAAGCAATTCATGGAAATTTACCATCAAAGTGATTCTGTTTCAATTATGGGTTGCCTGGTTGGTATCAACAGTAATCTATCAAATTGGAAGTATAATGATTGCCTTATAAATGAGGATATATTTTAAGCACATACGCTTGATTTCTGAATTAGATTGTGTCAAAATAAGGAATGGTTATTGGCAGGGGAATAAAATCTGGAGGAGTACAATGAGGGGAATCGATACGCAGGTCAGAAAAGTAAGAAGGCAGGTTTTTAAAGAAATTGCAAATCTTGCTTATCATTCTGACAACTTAATTGCAGATATGGAAGAACTTCCATATAAAATCGTGAATGCAGATAAAACAGATTACTGGGAAAATATTTACCGTGAACGTGCAGTATTCAGAGAACGAATGCGACTCGCCATGGGTATGTCACTACGGCCTGAAGACAAAGCCGTCCATTTGACACAGGGACTTGCTGAAAGTAATATTTCAGAACAGTATTATGAACCACCACTTATGCAGGTAATTCCTTCTGCATGTAACGCATGCCCGATCAATCTTTATGAGGTTACGAATAAATGTATGGGATGTCTTGCACATCCATGCCGTGAAGTCTGCCCTAGAAATGCAATCACCATGATCAATGGAAAATCTTATATTGATCAGGAAAAATGTATTAAGTGTGGAAAATGTAAGGCTGTTTGTCCGTATGATGCAATTACACATCAGACAAGACCTTGTGCAGATGCCTGCGGTGTGAATGCAATCAAATCGGATGAACTGAACCGGGCAAAAATTGATAATGATATTTGTGTTTCATGTGGTCAATGTATGGTTGCATGCCCTTTTGGAGCAATTGCGGATAAATCGCAGATTTTCCAGCTCATCAAGGCAATGCAGTCAGGTAAAAAAATTATTGCGCAGGTAGCTCCAGCATTTGTGGGACAATTTGGCAGTGCAACTCCTGAAATGATTAAGGCCGCTTTACTGGAACTTGGATTTGAAAATGTATACGAGACTGCAATTGGTGCAGATATGGGCGCACTGGCCGAAGCAGAACATTATGTTCACAAAGTTGTGACGGGTGAAACACCATTTTTATTGACATCTTGTTGCCCATCGTGGTCTGAAATGGCAAAAAAATTCTTTCCAGAAACAATTGATAATATATCAAACTCTTTGACACCTATGGTTGCAACAGCAAGAAAGATCAAAGAAGAACATCCAGATGCAGCAGTTGTTTTCGTAGGTCCATGTGCTTCAAAAAAATTGGAAGCGATGAGAAGAACAGTGAGATCGGATGTCGACTTTGTAATTACATTTGAAGAATTAACAGGGATGTTTGAAGCCAAGGCAATTCTGGTGGAAGAAATGAAAACGCCTGCAGAAATCAAGGATGCGACAGGTGCCGGAAGAGGCTATGGTGTTGCTGGTGGTGTGGCAAGTGCGATTGAATCTTGCATTAAAGAGTATTATCCTGATGTTGAAGTGAATATTGAACATGCAGAAAGCCTGAGTGAGTGTAAGAAAATACTTATGCTTGCGAAAGCTGGTAAAAAGAATGGATGCCTCATTGAGGGTATGGCGTGCCCCGGAGGCTGTATTGCAGGTGCCGGAACAAATATTGATATTTCAAAGGCGGCAAAACACGTCAACAACTTTAAAGAAGCGGCATCAGAGCGGATTCCCAAAATGAGTTTAAAAGGAGAAATGGAATGAATAAAGTTAGAACCCGATTTGCACCAAGTCCTACTGGACGTATGCATGTAGGGAATTTAAGAACAGCATTATATGCTTATTTAATTGCGAAACATGAAGGTGGGGATTTTATTATCCGCATTGAAGACACCGATCAGGAAAGATTTGTAGAAGGTGCTGTTGAAATCATTTATAGAACACTCAAAAAAACAGGTCTGGTTCATGATGAAGGTCCCGATCTTGACAAAGGGGTAGGTCCTTATGTTCAAAGTGAACGTCAGGCACAGGGAATCTATCTTGAATATGCAAAAAAATTGGTTGAAAAAGGAGAAGCATATTACTGCTTTTGTGATAAAGACCGTCTCGCAACATTAAACAGAGTCGTAGCAGGAAAAGAAATTAATGTATATGACAAACATTGTCTTAGCCTAAAAAAAGAAGAAGTAGAAGAAAAACTTGCGTCAGGGATTCCTTATGTTATCAGACAGAACAATCCAACAGAAGGAACTACAACGTTTCAGGATGAAATCTATGGAGATATTACAGTAGACAATTCAGAACTTGATGATATGATTCTGATGAAGTCAGATGGATATCCAACATATAATTTTGCGAATGTGGTAGATGATCACTTGATGGGAATTACACATGTTGTCAGAGGAAATGAATATCTTTCATCTTCCCCAAAATATAATAGATTATATGAAGCCTTTGGATGGGAAGTGCCTGTTTATATTCACTGTCCATTGATTACGGATGAAGAACATCACAAGCTTTCAAAACGATGCGGACATTCTTCTTATGAAGATCTTGTAGAACAGGGATTTTTAACAGAGGCTATCGTAAACTATGTAGCATTATTAGGTTGGAGTCCAGATTCAAATGATGAGATATTCACACTTGAAGAATTGATACAACGATTTGATTATACGCATATGTCAAAATCACCGGCTGTATTTGACTATACAAAGTTAAAATGGATGAATAGTGAATATATTAAAAAAATGGATTTTGATTCATTTTATGGTATGGCAGAACCATTCTTAAAACAGGCAATAAAAAAAGATTTAAATCTGAAAAAAATTGCTGAAATGGTAAAGACCAGAATTGAAGTGTTCCCAGACATCCCGGCACTCATCGATTTTTTTGAAACATTGCCTGAATATGATTCCGCAATGTATGCACATAAGAAGATGAAAACAGACGAGCAAACTTCCCTGAGTGTATTAAAAGAAGTACTTCCTGTGCTAGAAGGAATAGAGGATTACAGCAATGATTCTCTGTATCAGACACTGATGCAGTTTATTACAGACAAAGGTTATAAAAATGGTTATGTGATGTGGCCAATTCGTACAGCAGTTTCCGGTAAACAAATGACACCAGCCGGAGCAACTGAAATTATGGAAATCCTTGGCAAGGAAGAATCCTTATCAAGAATTAAAAAAGGTATTGTTCAACTTGAACAACAATGATAATAGCTCGATTCTGAGTGATACTCAAAAAAGAGCAGTGATCCATGGATCTGGTCCGGCACGTGTAATCGCCGGGCCGGGCTCTGGAAAGACGACAGTCATAATAAACCGAATCCTTTATCTGATCACACATCACAGTATTTTACCGGAACATATCTTGGTTATTACTTTCACAAAATCGGCGGCATTTGAGATGAAAGAGCGTTTTCGAAAGTGCAGTCAGAATCGTTATGACAGGGTGACATTTGGAACCTTTCATGCCATCTTTTTTCAAATCTTAAAACAATCCTTTCACTATCAACATCAAGACATTCTCACTTATTACGAAAAACAGGAAATACTATCTGAAATACTTTCTAAATTGAAAGATCAAACTGAAACAAATACAGAATCTGATATAGAAATGCAGGCAGATGAAATAAATGAACTTCTATCGCAAATCTCGACCTATCATAACAAAGCTGGAATGCCAGCATCTCATAATAATCCTCCATATAATACTTATTTTAAATCAATATTGAATGAATACGAAAAATCAAAAAAACGTTTAAAGAAAATTGATCTGGATGACATGATTCTTCTTTGCTTTGAGCTTTTAAATAAAGATGAGAAACAACTTGTATATTGGAGAGAGCGATTTCAATACATCCTTGTTGATGAGTTTCAAGATATTAATAGAATGCAATATAGAATGGTTGAATTATTAGCATTACCCCAGAACAATCTTTTTGTTGTGGGAGATGATGATCAGGCAATTTATGCATTCCGAGGTTCTGATCCGAAAATTTTATTGGATTTTGAACATAATTATCCAGGATCTGAAAATATTATTTTGTCAGATAATTACAGATCAGTAAGTGAAATCGTTATTACAGCATCTAACATTATTTCTGAAAATAAAGTTCGTATTTCAAAAAAAATAATTTCTAAAAATGAGCATCAAGGCAGGGTAATAAACTTCGGATTTAAAAACAAAGAAGAAGAGATTATGAATATTGTCAATCTGCTTAGAAGAATGTTGCAAAAACGTTCTCCATCAGAAATTGTGATTTTATCAAGAACAGCAGCTTCTTTTGAATATTTAACGGATCAATTAAGTATAGCGAATATTCCATTTAAATTACGTGATAAAGTGACGGATTTTTATAGTCATCCCATTGTACTTGTCATACTTGCTTATATAAGATTTTCCATGACAGGCCAAAGAAAGTATTTTTTGAAAATCATGAATAAACCACTTCGGTATATCAAGCGTTTTGGACTTGATGAAGAAATGATTGACTGCACACAACTTTTAAAGAATACTACATATAGTAAGATGGTAACAGAACATATTATAAAACTGGATTATGATATTAAAATGATTCGTGAGATGAGTCCATATGCTGCAGTTCACTATATCAGGAAAGGAATTGGTTATGATGCTTTTTTGCATCACGAAGAACACTTGAATGAAAAAAATAGCAGTGGTTGGAGAGAGATTCTGGATGAATTGCAGAAAAGAGCAGCTTTATTTCAGACACAATGTGAATGGATAAAACATATAGAAACATATCAGAATCAACTTAAGCATAACAAAGTTAACGAGCAAAGGGGTCAATATTGTCGCGAACAGAAAACAAGAGAAGAAAAAGATGCAATTATGCTTTTGACCTATCATGGCTCAAAGGGTCTGGAGTGGCCCTGTGTAATTATGCCATTTTTAAATGAGGGAAATACTCCCCATAGTAAAGCAATGCAACAAGATGAAATTGAAGAAGAAAGAAGGATGTTTTATGTTGCGGTGACGAGAGCGAAAACAGAATTATATCTGTTTTGGTCTTTATCAAATCATGGAAATCCAATTTACCCTTCAAGATATTTGAATAAAATTATAGAAAAAAAGAACGAGTAATTAACTCGTTCTTTTTTGAGAAAATCATACGGATGAAAGCGATTAGAAATAATATTAATCTTCATCAACAATTTCATCATGTTCTGATTCATCAAGAAATTCATTATAAGCGGCTGCAACTTTATCGTATTCATCATCATCTTCGATATATTCGATAACAGGTTCTGCATCAGGATCTTTTTCATCCTCAAAATATCTGTAAATCCAGACATTGCCTTCTTCATTATCTCCATTTTCATCTAATGGAAGAAGTACGATATAATCTTTTTCATCAACTGTAAGAATTACGATTACAGCGCATGTGACAGGTCCATCTTCAAGATCAAGAGTGACGGTCATTTCCTCGTCATCAAAACCCATTTCATCATCAAATTCGTTTGTCATAGTTTCCCCTTTCCTAAATGGAATCTTATTGGTATAGAACTATATTACCGAATTGTGCTCTGAAAAACAAGGGATAAATGTGAAAAGATATATTTCACAACCTATCTATTTATGTTATGATTACTATATTCGAGTTATTGTATTGGAAAGGAAAGAGCATGGAAAACAGATGGCATGTTGAAAAAGGAATTCCATATCCGCTTGGTGTATCTGAAACAGAAAATGGTTTTAATTTTTCCATGGTATGCAATCCAGTCCTGGATTGCTGTCTTATTTTGTATCCAAAATCAGGTGATTGTGAAATTTCAATCGATTTGATGAATGGATATAGAACAGGATCAGTTTTTTCAGTTCATATCATTGGACTAGATCCAGAAGCGTTTGAATATAATTATCTGGTTGATGGTATAATTTATCCCGATCCTTATGGAAAAAAATTCAAAGGAATGGAACAGTATGGTCAACTGACGAATGAAATCAGAACACTGATATTAAAAGATAAGGATTATGGAATAAAAGAGCTTTCTTCTTACATTCCATATGAAGAAAGTATTTTTTACTTGTTACATCCTAGAGGATTTACAAAACATAGTTCGTCTCATGTAAAGTCAAAAGGCACATTTTATGGAATTAGTGAAAAAATTCAATATTTAAAAGAACTTGGAATAACTTCAGTTGTTTTAATGCCTGCATATGAGTTTGAAGAAACTGAACGTAAACATATGATGGAAACACCAGTCTATTTGAAGGAAAGTCCAAATCTAAAGAGCATGATTCAGGAAACAAGAATTAACTATTGGGGTTATAAAAAGGGTTATTATTTTGCGCCAAAATCTTCCTATGCATATGATGAAGAAAATGCTGAACTTGAATTTTCAAATATGGTATCTGCGCTACATGCTGAAAAGATTGAAGTGATTATGCAATTTTATTTTCCAAAAGACACCAAGTATAATTTTATTATAGATGTATTAAGAACCTGGATTACAATCTATAAGATTGATGGATTTATGGTTTTTGGAGAAAAAATTCCATATGAATTGTTAATACAGGAACCCCTTCTTAAAAGGACAAAACTGATATTTAATGAACTTCCGGATACAATTGAGAAGCCAACAAAACTAATAGATCGTAATCTTTGCGTTATAAAAGATGATTATATGTATACTGCCAGAAAACTTCTTAAAGGGGATGAAGATATAATCCCGGGATTTTTAGAACTTTTCAGGAAAAATCCGTCAGAATATGCGAGAGTTAAGAATATAACAAACTATTATGGATTTACTCTTTATGATCTTGTGAGTTATGATCAAAAGCACAATGATGAAAATGGAGAGGACAATCGTGATGGTAATTCATATAATTACAGTTGGAATTGCGGTTTTGAAGGTTCCACCAGGAAGCAGACTGTAAATAAACTTCGCGTCAGACAAATGAAAAATGCCATGATGATGGTTCTGCTTGCACAGGGAACGCCAATGATTGTAAGTGGAGATGAATTTGCTAATTCACAGAATGGAAATAATAACCCTTATTGCCAGGATAACAGCACTACCTGGCTGAATTGGGATGATATTAAAAAAAATAAAGAACTTCTTGAATTTACGAAAAGTCTAATATCACTTAGAAAGTCACATCCAATTTTACGTAGACCACAGGAATTTAGAATCATGGATACCTTGTCATGTGGATATCCGGATCTTTCCTTTCATGGAGAGGAAGTATGGCAACCTGAACTGGAAACACATAGCAGACAGATCGCGATGATGTTTTGCGGATATTATGCGGGTACAAACAGAGAGCATGATGAGTTTTTTTATCTTGCGATTAATATGCATTGGATTTCACATAGCTTTGCACTCCCCAGATTACCAGATGGTGATGAGTGGATGCTGCTTTTAAGCACAGATAAAGAAGAAATGATTGAAGAAACAAAAAAAGAGTTGAAAGAAGAACAAAATCTCATTCGGGTAAACGCCAGAAGTATCCATTTGTATTGCAGTAGTAAAAGACAACACACAAAGAGAACAAATAAGGGTATAAAAACAAAAATAGTAACAGATAGCAATAAATAATATGAATGAAAGAAGTAACAGTGAAAATGATAAAGGCTTGGAAACATTTTATTACAATTACACATCATAGACTATTTGTATTGAAAGGATGCTTTGCAGTTGGTCTTATTAGACAAGGACTCATGCATGATCTATCTAAGTATTCGTTCACAGAATTTATTGTAGGAGCGAAGTATTATCAGGGGGATCGAAGTCCTAATAATGCAGAACGTGAGGCAATTGGATATTCTAGCGCATGGCTGCATCATAAAGGAAGGAATAAGCATCATTTTGAGTACTGGATTGATTACAGTACTAGATCAGCAGCAATGGTTCCTGTACCTATTCCAAGACGATATGTAGTTGAGATGTTTATGGACCGGATTGCCGCATCGAAAATCTACAAAAAAGAGCTTTATACAGATATGGATCCTTATTTATATTATCAGGGGGGAAAAGATTTCATACCCATACATGATGAAACAAGAGCTTTGTTAGAAGAAATGCTTGAAATGCTTTCCGAAAAGGGAGAAAAGGAAACATTCAGATATATTAAGGAACACATCCTGGGAGGAGACAAAAAGAAATGATAGACAATAAAAAAGTTTTATTCAGTGGAATGCAGGCAACAGGAGAACTGACGCTTGGTAATTATCTTGGTGCTTTGAAAAATTGGGTCACATTATGCGATGAGTATGAGTGCTTTTATTCTGTTGTTGATATGCATTCAATTACAGTCAGACAAGATCCGGCAGAGTTGAGAAAAAGAGCAAGAAATTTGCTTACATTATATATTGCGGCAGGGCTTGATCCAGAAAAAAATTGTCTTTACTATCAGTCGCATGTTTCTGCACATGCTGAGCTTGCATGGATTTTAAATTGCTACGCTTACATGGGCGAACTAAATAGAATGACACAATTCAAAGATAAGGCAGCAAAACATACGGAAAATATCAATACAGGTTTATATACATATCCGGTACTTATGGCAGCAGATATTTTACTTTATCAGGCAGACGTAGTACCTGTTGGAAAAGATCAGATGCAGCATCTTGAACTTTGCAGAGATGTAGCGCAGCGATTTAATGGGATTTATGGCGATGTCTTTACTATCCCGGAAGGATATCTGGGAAAAGTCGGAGCAAAGATTATGAGTTTGCAAGATCCGGAGCGTAAAATGTCTAAGTCCGATGAAAATGCAAATGCAAGCATTTATCTGATGGATGATCCAGATACGATTATGAGAAAATGTAAGAGAGCTGTAACAGATTCTCTTGGATGTGTTTCATATGGGGAAGAACAACCAGGAATTAGAAATCTTCTTGACATCTATTGTGCATGCAATGGAAAATCAACAGAAGAAGCGGTAAAAGAATTTGATGGTAAAGGCTATGGAGAATTTAAAATGGCAGTTGGAGAATCTGTTGTAACTGTTCTTAAACCAATTCAGGAACGTTTTACACAACTTTCAACAGACAAAGCGTACATTGATCAAATCATAAAAAATAATGCTGAGAAAGCTAATTATTATGCACAGAAAACGCTTAGAAAAGTACAGAAAAAAGTTGGTTTTCCAGAAAGAATCAGATAAGCTTCTTAAATCCTTAAAATAAGAAACATACAGTTTTACTCATATAATGAAAAGAATCCCTGCCTTTGTTTAAGGCAGGGACTTTATTTTGACTAGATATATTTTCGACAGATTATTCAGACTATTCAGATTTTACTTCTTTCCAGAGCTGATTGTATAATTCGTCAGAATCTGTTCCAAGATATTCAAAGGTTTCAAGATTTTCATAATCTGAAAGGACTGGGAATGCGATAGGAGAGTTCTTGATTTCCTGATCTTCAATTAAAGCCTGTGCAGCTTCATTTGGTGTTGAATAAGTGATATATTCAAAGTTCTTTAAAGCGATATCTTCGCGACACATAAAGTCAATAAATTTTTCAGCATTTTCTTTGTTTTTAGACCCTTTAGGAATGACCCATGAATCAATCCAGACATTGGTACCTTCTTTTGGTATTACATATTCAAGATCGGGATTCTCACGCTGTGTAAATATGGCTTCACCAGAGTAAATGACACCAAGTGCAGCTTCGTTACCAATCATTTTATCTCTGACCTGATCAATAACATAGGCCTGGATTATAGGTTTTTGTTCAATGAGAGATTTTTTTGCAACTTCAAGTTGTGCGGGATCAGTGGTGTTCATGGAGTAACCGTTTAATTTCAAAGCGACCATAAAAGAATCTCGGACACTATCCTGCATCAGAATACTATCTGAATACTGAGGGTCCCAAAGATCTGCCCAACTGTCAATTTCACTGTTTACCATGGTTTTGTTATAGAGAATACCAACGGTACCCCAGCAATATGGAACGGAGTATTTATTTTCCGGGTCAAAGCTTTTGGATTGTTCATAGTACTGTTCGCCGATATTATTTACTGCATTTGGAATTGCATCAAAATTAATTTCTTCCAGTAAGTCGTTGTCAATCATCTTTTGTATCATATAATCGGAGGGGCATACAACATCATAATCTGATGCACCTGCTTCAATTTTAGGATACATGATTTCGTTTGTTTCAAATTCGTCATAAATAACCTTAATTCCGGTTTCTTCTTCAAATTGTGTTAATACATCAGGGTCAATATATTCGCCCCAATTGTATACTACAACCTCTCCATTTTTTGCATCCTGACTATTTGCACATCCAAAAAGAAATAATGTACTACATGCAATAACAGCAGTTACGATTAATTTTTTCATTGTAAAACTTCCTCCTGGCGAGATAATGTAATGTTTTTCCTGTCCTTGGGTGTTCTATTAACCAGTAGGAGCAGAATGAGTACTGTAACAAAGATCAAAGCAGATAGGGAATACATTTCTGGTTTGATTCCTTTTTTAACTTCTGTATATATTTTAGTGGACAGGGTGTCAAGCCCGGGTCCCTTGGTGAAATGAGTAATAATAAAATCATCCAGTGACATGGTAAATGCCATTAAAAATCCAGACAATACTCCGGGGAAAATATCTGGAAGAATCACTTTGAAGAAAGCATAGAACGGTGATGCACCAAGATCCAATGCGGCTTCATAAGTAGAAGGATTCATTTGTTTTAATCTTGGAAGAACGCTTAATATAACATATGGAATATTAAATGTAATATGTGCAAGCAAAACAGTAGTAAAACCAAATCGCATTCCCATACTGATAAATAGAAGCATAAGAGAAATACCTGTTACAATTTCGGCATTTAACATAGGTATATTTGTAACTGCCATTAAGAATGCTCTGTTTCTTTTTTTCATTCCGTTTATTGCGATGGCAGCAATTGTTCCAATAAAGGTAGCCGTTAGGGCTGATAACAAAGCGATTAGTAAAGTGGTAGATAAAGCTTCCAGAATGACTTCATTATGAAATAAGGACTGATACCATTTCAATGTAAATCCGCCCCATTTTGCTCTAGTTTTACTTGCATTAAAAGACAATACAATTAAAGTTGCAATCGGTGCATATAAAAAAACTATTATTAAGAAGATATAGGTTCTATGAAGTAATTTTCTCATTAGATTGCTGTACCCTCCCCATCTTTATCAGAAAGAGTTGAAAAAATAATACTGATAACAATAAAGATCATTAAGACAACGGAAAGTCCGCTTCCAAGGTTCCAATTGCCGGATTGTGTAAATTCCTGTTCAATTACATTTCCTATTAATAGAATTTTGCTGCCACCTAATAAGGTACTGATGACGAAAGTAGTAAGTGCAGGAACAAATACCATGGTAATACCACTGATCACACCGGGCATACTTAGTGGGAGCGTTACTTTGATAAAGGTCTGCAATCCATTTGCACCAAGATCTCTGGCAGCATTAATTACGTTGGGATCGATTTTTAACAATGCATTATAAATAGGTAGAACCATAAAGGGAAGGAAATTATATACCATACCCAGAATAATGGCAGCAGGAGTATTGATGATTGCAATACCAGGTAAATGGAGAAAATGAAGGATGCTGTTAATTACCCCGTTTTTTTCAAGTAATGTCTGCCATGCCAATGTTCTTAATAAAAAATTCATCCACATAGGAAGAATAAAAATAAGAACCAAAAAACTATTTCTTGCATTCCCCATTTTTGCGAGAATCATGGACAATGGATAAGCCAGGAGAATACAAATCAATGTACTGAAAAAGGAGAGCACGAGTGCGAGAAAAAGTGCTTTTCGATGTTCAGGTGATAATATTGCAAGAATATTTTCCATGGTAAAGATTCCATCTCTGTCTGTAAAGCCATAATAAAATACCATGGCGAGGGGAATGATGATAAACCCTGCTGCCCAAAGAATATATGGGAATGATAACCATTTTTTATTCATCTATGCTGACAGCCTCCTCATCTACAGAAACAGGTTTGTGCATGATCTGAATATTTTCTGGTGATACGTAGATACTGATTTTTGTACCAACAGGAAATAATTTTGTTGAATGTACCAGCCAGGTAAAACCATTTGCAACAACTTCCATTTCATAATGAACACCTTTAAAAATCAAGTGTGTGACTTCACCATTTAATTGTGTTTTATCTGGTGCAAGAAGTTCAACATCTTCTGGACGAATTACAACATCGACTGGTTTGTTTTCCCCAAAATTCTTATCAATACATGCAAAGTTTACGTCAAGAATTTTAACGAGCTCATCACGGATCATGGTGGAGGGAAGAATATTACTGTCACCAATAAAATCAGCTACAAAAGCATTCTCTGGTTCGTTATATATCATTTCAGGAGTACCTATCTGTTGGATGTATCCCTGGTTCATGACCACAATTGTATCTGACATGGTCAGAGCCTCTTCCTGATCGTGGGTAACATAAACAAATGTTATGCCAAGTTCATTCTTCAGTCGAATCAACTCATATTGCATGTCCTGTCGGAGTTTCAAATCAAGTGCACCAAGAGGTTCATCTAGTAAAAGGACTTTTGGTTCGTTAACAATAGCACGAGCGATGGCGATTCGTTGTTGCTGACCACCACTTAATGAATCTGGCATACGGCTGCCATAACCATCCAGGTTTACAAGTTTTAATGCATATTTGACTTTATCCTGTATATAAGCATTGCTCTTATTTTTGATTTTCAAACCAAAAGCGATATTTTCGGCAATTGTCATATGGGTAAATAAGGCATATTTTTGAAATACAGTATTTACCTGTCGTTTATTTGGAGGCAGACTAGTAATATCTGTACCATTAAACATAACTTTGCCGTGATCTGGGGATTCAAATCCTCCAATGATTCTTAAGGTTGTCGTTTTACCACAGCCACTGGGACCTAATAAAGTCAGGAATTCATTTTCTCTGATATAAAGATTCATATCATCCAGTATCAGATTGGAACCAAAAGATTTTGATATATTAACAAGATCAATAAGTCTGTTGCTCATAGTTGCCTCCATGGAAGAGTAGTTTTTTAAAAGCTAGGTGGGGTGCTGACCCAGATAATAGTAGCCCCTGTTTTGGAGTGTGCAGAAATAAAATGACTGCTTACGGGTGAAAAATAAAATGACTCGCCTTTTTTTGCATGATATATTTTATTGCCAATATGAATGGAAATGCTTCCGGTGATAACATAACCAAATTCTTCCCCTTCGTGCGGGACATCTGGATAGGTAGAACCGCCGGGCTGAAGCGTGAGCCTGATTGGTTCCATAATGTTTTTCTGCGCATTTGGAATAATCCATTCTATTTTATTTTTCAGTGAATCATCTGTTTTTTCAAAATAGTCAGTGTCTTTAAATACGATTTGTTCTTCTTTGGAATCACTGAAAAAATCCTTCAGACTACAGCCAAGACATTGTAAAAGATCAGTCAGGGTAGCGATGGATGGTGAAGTCAGATCACGTTCGAGCTGGGAAATAAATCCTTTTGAAAGTTCAACACGATCTGCAAGTTCTTCCTGTGTTAATCCCTTTTGTACTCGAAGTTCTTTTAACTTATGACCTATTTTCATTTTAAAACCATACCCTTTCAAAAATTCATAGAGCTATTTTAAACAAAAAGTTTACAAATACTATACTAACGCACTGATTTTAATTATACTGAAAGCAGATTGAAAGTCAATCAAAAACTAAAAATATATTAACAAAAAAGATAGGATATGGTAAAATCAGAGCATACAGAAACTGGAGGTCTTAAATATGGGAAAAGAAAACTATGTTGCTTATGTTTCTACCTATACCATGGGTGACAATCATGGAATCAAAATTTATGATGTTGATATGGAAAATGGAAGATTTTTAGAAAAAAATCAGGTTCAAATTACAAATTCTTCTTATATAACAATTTCACACAATCAGAAGTATCTGTACTCTATTACAGATTTTGGTGTTGAGTCTTACAAAGTTCTACCAACAGGAGAAGTGGAATTTATTAATAGAGGTTCCATCAATGGCATGAGAGGCTGTTATGTATCCACGGATTACAAAGATAGATACTTATTTGTATCAGGATATCATGATGGAAAAATTACAGTACTCAGACTTTTGGAAGATGGAGGAGTCGGAGGAATTACAGATGAAATCTATCACAAAGGACTTGGCAGTATTGCTGAGCGCAATTTCAGGCCGCATGTCAGTTGTGTAAAAATGACGAGAGATAATAAGTATCTCTGTGCTGCAGATCTTGGAATGGATCATGTAAACGTCTACAGGATGGATCATGAAAAAGGCAAGTTAAAATCAGTTGATATCATTCATAGCGAAATGGAGTCTGCTCCAAGACATTTGAAGTTTTCAAAAGATGGAAAGTTCCTTTACATTGTTCATGAAATAAAAAATAATATTGATGTTTATAGTTATGAAGATAGAAACAATAATCCAGAGTTTGAAAAAATTCAATCAATTTCTACCTTAAATGAGTATCACGCTGGTGGATCAGCTGCGAGTGCGCTTAATTTTTCAGTAGATGACAATTATCTGGTTAGTTCAAATGCGGGAGATAATTCAGTCATACTTTATAAAATTGATCACGAAAGTGGTAGACTCACAAAGATACTTTGCCTTCCTGTTAGTGGAGATTATCCGAAGGACGCAACGTTATTCCCAGACAATAAGCATTTGGTTTCATTAAATCACGAATCCGATGCAATGACCTTTTTTAATGTAGATCTTGAAAAAGGGTTAATTGTCATGAATGGAAAAGAATTGAAAGTTGAAAGACCGAACTGTATTATTTTTCATAAACTAACAAATACCGTCTGATTGTCAATCCATTCATTTCAGATATTAATATCAAAGAAATATATAAGAAAAGGAAAGCAAAGTGATGCTTTCCTTTTCTGTTACTTTTTATAAAATTGAAGAATGGAATCCATTCTTGAACTCATATTGCTTAATAGAAGATCTACTATGGTTAGCGCTGTCATAGCCTCAACAACAACAACTGCACGTGGTACAATTACGGGATCATGCCTGCCTTCAATTTTTAAGTCGATTTCATTTCCAGATTTATCAACAGTATTTTGAACCTGGAAAATAGAGGGCGTTGGTTTAAAATGTGCTCTTAGAATAACATCATCCCCATCGCTGATGCCGCCAAGTGTTCCGCCAGAATGATTGGTTGCTTTTACAATTTTGTTTTCTTTCAATGTAAAGCTGTCATTGTTTTCAGACCCTTTTTTGTTAGAAGCCTGAATACCATCGCCGATTTCAAAGGCTTTTACACCACCAATAGACAGGATTGACTTCGCAAGATTTGCATCGAGCTTGTCAAAAACAGGGTCTCCAAGTCCAGCTGGAAGATTTTTGACGACACATTCAATGACACCGCCACAGGAATCGTATTGTTTCATACATTCTAAAAGATAACTTTCTGCTTTCACAGATGCATTTGCATCTGGCATACAGGTCGGTGTTGTTTGGATCAAAGACGCATCAAATGAAAGCGGATCAATTTCAATGGGACCGATTGATTTTGTATATGCAGTGATCTGAACACCAAGAGAATGAAGCAATTTCATGGCTACAGCACCCGCAGCAACACGACCAATGGTTTCACGTCCTGAGGAACGGCCGCCACCGCGATAATCACGAAAACCATACTTTGCATCAAAGGTAAAATCGGCATGCCCCGGACGATAAGATCCTGCAATGTTTGTATAATCCTTTGAGCGCTGTGTCTGATTTCGTACTAACATGGAAATAGGAGTTCCTGTTGTTTTGCCTTCAAAAACACCAGAAAGAATTTCAACGGTGTCATCTTCTTTTCGTGGCGTTGAAATTGCTGTTTTCCCAGGTTTACGTCTGTCAAGATATTCCTGAATGTCTTGTTCACATAATGATATACCTGAAGGGCAGCCATCGATTACAACACCAAGCGCTGCACCATGGGATTCTCCCCATGTAACTATTTTAAATAGATTTCCTATTGTTGATCCAGCCATATAAATTCCTTTCTGATGCGTTTATGTTTTTGTTTATTATAGTGAAAAATAGAACACCTGACAATCCTTAAATCAATAGAAAAATAAACTGGTACTAAAAATAAGAATGTGATATAATTAACTAAATTATTTCATTAATTTGAAAATGTAAAAAAAGGATTATCTCTGCATGAATCAACAGTTGAAAGATAAGCTTGTGCATAGTTTACTAAAAGCAGGTAAAAAAAACAAGAATTTTAAAATTCCTGTTTTTATTTGTGTTGCAATTATTATTGGAACATATCGTATTATTGGATCGATTTATGGCAACACAAAAAAAATTCTGCTTACATCATGCCTGTTGTTATTTTTTATGATCAGCAGTAGTTTTGCATCAATTAATTTTGTTACGACGACTCCTACTGTAATTCCAGAAGGCGAAATTGTAAAAGCAGATTCTGCCGCAGAAAACTTATCAGAGAATACAAGTGCAACAGATTCGATGCAGGAACAGATTCATATCATAGATGACTTGGAAGTCATTGATGGATATGAAGATACCGACATTAGCAACGGTAACACAGATTATTATACGGTAGATGAGATCCTTGGAAGCAATCAATCACAAGAGTTGACAGAACAGGATGCAATCAGCAATGATCAGAAAGTGACTTTCGATAAAGAAGACTGGAGACTGGTTCTAATCAATAAGCAGCATCCGGTGCCTGATGACTATGAAGTTACGCTTGGTACGATAACTGGCAATATGAAATGTGATGCCCGCATTATAAAAGATGTATTGCGAATGTTACAAGATGCAAAGCAGGATGGCATTAATCTTGTAATTTGCTCTCCTTATCGAGATTACCAAAGACAGTCTGTTTTATTTGAAAGAAAAATCAATGCATACATGAAACAAGGAATGTCTTATCTGGAAGCCTATAAGATAACTTCTCAGGCAGTTACAGTACCGGGTGCAAGTGAACATCAGATTGGTCTCGCACTTGACATTATTTGTGATTCGTATTCCTTATTAGATGAAGGCTTTGGAGAAACAGAAGCAGGGAAATGGCTTGCAAGAAATTGTTGTGAATATGGCTTTATTTTAAGGTATCCCAAAGGGAAAGAATATATTACAAGTATAGAGTATGAGCCTTGGCATTTCAGATATGTAGGTCAGGATGCAGCTACGATTATTACAGAACAAAAAATCACACTGGAAGAATTTATTGAAAATCTGTAGTGGAGTATCTCCACTACATTTTTATTCCAATTATACTAGATAAAATGCATGCAGGGCATGCGGATAGGAACAGTTATGTATCATTTAATCAAAAAAGAAGGACGTGCAAAGAGAGCGGAGTTTCATACAGTTCATGGTACGATCCAGACACCGGTCTTTATGAATGTAGGAACAATTGCTGCAATTAAAGGTGCAGTTGGAACAGAAGATCTGGAACAAATCAAAACACAGGTGCAATTGTCAAATACTTATCATTTGCACGTAAGACCCGGCGATCAAATTGTCAAACAATTGGGTGGTCTTCATCAGTTCATGAATTGGAACAAGCCAATTCTCACTGATTCTGGCGGGTTTCAGGTATTTTCATTATCAGGACTAAGAAAGATCAAAGAAGAAGGGGTTTATTTCTCATCTCATATTGATGGTAGAAAGATTTTTATGGGTCCGGAAGAAAGTATGCAGATTCAGTCGAATCTGGCATCGACAATTGCAATGGCGTTTGATGAATGTCCTTCAAGTAAAGCAGAAAAAAATTATGTGGAAGATTCAGTAAACAGAACAACGAGGTGGTTGGAACGCTGTCAGATAGAAATGAAACGCCTAAATCAGATGGAGGATACCATCAATAAGAGCCAACTCTTATTTGGAATTAATCAGGGCGCGATTTTTCCTGATATCAGAATAGAACATGCAAAAAGAATTTCGGATATGAATCTTGACGGATATGCAGTCGGAGGTCTTGCGGTTGGAGAATCACATGATGAAATGTATTCTGTATTGGAAGAGACAGTACCATATCTTCCTGATAATAAACCAACGTATTTGATGGGGGTAGGAACTCCAGCAAATATTTTGGAAGCCGTTGAGCGAGGTGTTGATTTCTTTGACTGTGTTTATCCAAGCAGAAATGGAAGACATGGACATGTATACACCAATATGGGTAAACTGAACTTATTTAATGCGCAATTTGAACTTGATCAAAGACCGATTGAAGAGGGATGCGGGTGTCCTGCATGCACTAGATATTCCAGAGCGTATATCAGACATTTGCTTAAAGCTAAGGAAATGTTAGGAATGAGACTTTGTGTTTTGCATAATCTTTATTTTTATAATCATATGATGGAAGAAATCAGAGAAGCACTAGACCAGAACAGATTTATGGAATACAAAAAGAATAAACTTGATGGTATGAAAGCACTTGAGACAAAATAATAACAACAATGACTAGGCATTTCACTTTAGTACAACAGAAAAGTGCTTGCTGTTTTAGTTTGAATTGTGTATGATAATGAAAAGAAATAACTTAACTTAGGAGGATTTAAAATGAATATGTTATTAACAGCTGGAAGTGCAGCCGGAACAGGGACTGTTATGGTTGTATATATTGTATTGATCGTTGCATTTATTTATTTTATGATGATTCGTCCACAGAACAAAGAAAAAAAGAGAGTTGGTGCCATGATGTCTTCCATGGAGATTGGGGACAGTGTATTGACTACCAGCGGTTTTTACGGTATCATTATTGACATTACCGAAGATACCATCATCGTTGAATTCGGAAACAATAAGAATTGCCGTATTCCGATGCAGAAAACAGCAGTTGCACAGGTTGAGAAAGCAAAAGCTGAATAAGTAAAACGGACTGACCGTATCTTTTAGTTTATAAAAGATACGGTTTTTTTCATAATAATTGTGTCATAACCCATGGTTATAAAAATCATGAATTATTTATATTATTGTTTCTATTTTTAATATGATACTCTAAAGATACAGTCTATCGTTATTGCAAAAGAAATCAAACTTAAAGGAGTGTAAAATTATGGAGTTGAATATTGCATGTATTCCTGGAGATGGAATAGGCCCTGAAATCATAAACGAGGCAAAAAAAGTACTGGATGCTGTTGCTATAAAATATGGTCACAAAATTAGTTATAATACAATCTTACTTGGAGGCGCCTCCATTGATGCTTATGGAGAACCGCTTACGGAAGATACCATTGAGAAAGCAAAATCAGCTGATGCTGTGTTGATGGGATCCATTGGTGGAGATGCAAATACATCCCCATGGTATCAGCTTCCACCAGCAAAAAGACCGGAAGCAGGACTTCTGGGAATCAGAAAAGCTTTAAATTTATTTGCAAATTTGAGACCTGCAGTCTTATATACAGAACTAGAAGATGCATGTCCATTAAAAAAAGAAATCATAAAAGATGGTTTTGATATTATGATTATGCGGGAATTAACAGGTGGATTATATTTTGGTGAAAGAAGTACTACAACGGATCACGGAGTTCGTAAAGCAGTAGATACATTAACATATGATGAAATAGAAATTAAAAGAATTGCAATCAAAGCATTTGAAATAGCACAAAAAAGGAATAAATTAGTTACAAGTGTAGACAAAGCAAATGTACTTGATTCTTCAAGACTCTGGAGAACTGTAGTGAATGAAGTTGCAAAAGAGTATCCGGAAGTAAAATGTGAACATATGCTGGTAGACAACTGCGCAATGCAGCTTGTCAGAAATCCCGGTCAATTTGATGTAGTACTTACTGAAAATATGTTTGGTGATATATTATCAGACGAGGCAAGTATGGTGACTGGTTCTATTGGAATGCTGGCATCAGCAAGCCTTAACGAAACAAAATTTGGGTTGTATGAACCAAGCCATGGCTCTGCGCCTGATATTGCAGGGATGGATATTGCCAATCCAATTGCTACCATTTTATCAGCTTCCATGATGCTAAAATATACCTTTGATTTGGATAAAGAAGCCGATGAAATAGAAAAGGCTGTGAAATTAGCATTAAAAGATGGTTACAGAACAAAAGATATCATGTCTGAAGGAAATCAGCTGGTAGGATGTTCCGAAATGGGAACGATTCTGGCTGGTTATATCAAATAATATTAGGAGGATTACAATATGAGAAGTGATTCAGTAACAAAAGGCACACAGCAGGCACCACACAGATCATTGTTTAATGCACTTGGATATACAAAAGAAGAAAGAGAGCGCCCTTTGATTGGGATTGTCAGTTCTTATAATGAAATCGTACCAGGACATATTAATCTGGATAAAATTGTAAATGCCGTAAAAATGGGAGTTGCTATGGCAGGCGGGACTCCGGTCGTATTTCCAGCAATCGCAGTATGTGATGGAATCGCTATGGGTCATGTTGGTATGAAATATTCTCTGGTTACAAGAGACTTGATTGCAGATAGTACAGAATGTATGGTTATGGCACATGGATTTGATGCGCTTGTTTGTGTCCCAAACTGTGATAAGAATGTCCCAGGACTATTAATGGCTGCAGCAAGGCTTAATATTCCTACAATTTTTGTTTCGGGCGGACCTATGCTCGCGGGAAGAGTTCACGGAGAAAAAAGAAGTCTTTCCAGTATGTTTGAAGCGGTAGGGAGCGTTGCAGCAGGAACGATGGATCTGGATGAACTAGAAGAGTTTGAAGAAAAAGTATGTCCAACCTGTGGTTCTTGTTCAGGCATGTACACTGCGAACAGTATGAACTGTCTCACAGAAGCTATCGGGATGGGATTAAAAGGAAACGGAACCATACCAGCGGTTTATTCGGAACGTATCAGACTGGCAAAACATGCGGGTATGAAGATCATGGAGTTATTAGAAAAAAATATTCGACCGAGAGATATCATGAATACCAAGGCATTTATGAATGCACTTGTTGTTGATATGGCTCTTGGCTGTTCTACCAATACAATGCTTCACATCCCAGCAATTGCACATGAAGCAGGAGTTGAACTTAACCTTGATCTTGCAAATGAACTGAGTGCAAAGACTCCTAATCTATGCCATCTTGCACCGGCAGGACACACATATATGGAAGATTTAAATGAAGCCGGTGGTGTTTATGCAGTCATGAATGAACTTGATAAAAAGGGATTACTATATACAGATCTAATCACAGCAACTGGCAAAACAGTAAAAGAAAACATAGCAGGAAGTAGAAATCTGGATCATGAAGTTATAAGACCAATCGAAAATCCATATAGTGAAAATGGTGGTATTGCAGTATTAAAAGGAAATCTTGCACCAGACGGTAGCGTTGTGAAACGTTCTGCTGTGCTCCCGGAAATGATGGAACACAAGGGACCAGCACGTGTATTTGACTGTGAAGAAGATGCAATCGCAGCAATTAAAGCTGGTAAAATAGTATCAGGTGATGTTGTTGTAATTCGTTATGAGGGTCCAAAAGGTGGTCCTGGTATGCGTGAAATGTTAAATCCTACTTCCGCAATTGCAGGAATGGGGCTTGATTCAACGGTTGCACTGATTACAGATGGAAGGTTTTCAGGTGCTTCCAGAGGTGCATCCATTGGACATGTATCACCAGAAGCTGCAGTCGGTGGACCAATTGCATTTGTACAAGAAGGAGACCTGATTCAGATTAATATCCCTAATAATTCAATTGATGTATTAGTCTCTGAAGAGGAAATGCAAAATAGAAAGTTAAAATGGCAACCACGTGATCCACAGATTACGACTGGTTATCTTGCAAGATACCATTCCATGGTTACCAGCGGCGCAAATGGTGCAATTCTAAAAGCACCAGATCAGAACTAAAGAAAGGGAATTCATATGCTTTTATCAGGATCAGAAATAGTAGTAGCATGTTTAAAAGAACAGAATGTAGACACCGTTTTTGGATATCCAGGCGGAGCCATTTTAAATATATATGATGCTTTGTACAAACACAGAGATGATTTGAGACATATTCTGACGTCTCATGAACAAGGAGCGTCCCATGCAGCAGATGGTTATGCAAGAGCAACTGGAAAAGTAGGTGTATGCCTTGCTACCAGTGGCCCTGGTGCAACGAATCTGGTGACTGGTATAGCAACGGCTTATATGGATTCAATTCCAATGGTAGCAATTACTGCAAATGTAATTTTACCTCTCCTTGGGAAAGATAGTTTTCAGGAAATCGATATTGCAGGAATTACAATGCCTATCACGAAACACAACTTTATTGTAAAAGATGTTTCGATATTAGCTGAAACAATAAAAAAAGCATTCAGAATTGCAAAATCAGGTCGTCCAGGGCCAGTGCTGGTTGATATTACCAAAGATGTTACAGCAGCAATGTATGATTATGAACCGGCGAAACCCTATGAAGAACCACACTATAACAGATTCAGTGACAACGATATTGATATAGCAGTCAGCCTGATTGAAAAATCTAAAAAGCCATATATTTATTTAGGTGGTGGCGCTATTTTATCGGAAGCATCCGAAGAAGTAAAAGAATTTGCAAAACTCATCAATGCCCCTGTATGTGACACCTTAATGGCAAAGGGTGCATTTGATGGAAGAGATGACCTTTACACAGGAATGATAGGTATGCATGGAACCAAAACCTCAAACCTTGGTGTGAGTCAGTGCGATTTGCTTATTGCACTTGGGGCAAGGTTTTCGGATCGTGTTGTTGGAAATGCTAGTAAGTTTGCCAGCCATGCCACACTTCTTCATATTGATATTGATGCAGCGGAAATTAATAAGAATATAAAATCAGGTGCTTCGATTGTAGGAGATTTAAAGGATATTTTACAAGCATTAAATCAAAGGATCACACAGAAGGAAAACACAGAATGGATTCAACACATTATGGATCTGAAACAAAAGTTTCCTTTGAAGTATCGAAAAAATAAATTAACCTGTCCCTATATCATTGAAACAATTGACAGAGTTACCAATGGAGAAGCGATTATATCAACAGATGTCGGACAACATCAGATGTGGGCAGCTCAGTTTTATAAATACACAAAACCAAGAACATTTTTAACTTCAGGTGGTCTTGGTACGATGGGTTATGGTCTTGGAGCCTGTATCGGAGCTAAAGTAGGACAACCTGATAAGATTTGTATTAACATTGCAGGTGATGGCTGTTTCAGAATGAATATGAATGAACTTGCAACTGCAAGCAGATATCAGATTCCTATCATTCAGGTGGTAATCAACAATCATGTTCTTGGAATGGTAAGGCAATGGCAGACCCTTTATTATGATCAAAGATATTCAAGTACAGTACTAAATGATCAAGTGGATTTTGTAAAAGTTGCAGAAGGACTTGGCTGTGAAGCAATACGAGTCACAAAAATGGAAGAAGTTGAGCCGGCGTTAAAAAAAGCACTTTCTTTGAACAGACCCGTATTACTAGACTGCATCATTGAAGAAGATGACAAGGTTTTCCCGATGGTTTCACCTGGTGCCCCAATCAATGAAGCGTTTGATGAAGAAGATCTGGCGAACCGGTAAAGGGTAAAAAATGACCAATCATAAGAGTTTTTTTAAGAAGATAATCATTTGTTTTGTTTCACTGATTGTTACAGCATCTGCGGTATATTTTTTCCTTGCTTATTATTATAAAGACAGTTTTTCTTTTGGGACATGGATTAATGGTGTTTACTGCACTGGAAAAACAATTGAAGAAATTAATCAGGAACTGCTTTTAGAAAGAGAAAACAAAATATTTACGATTGTTTTAAAAAATGGTTCAACAGAATTACTTGACGCAGATTCATTTCAATACAAGGAAGATTATACAAAAGCCTTACAAGAAGAGATGAAATCACAAAATCCAATATTTTGGGGGAGAAATCTTTTTCATACAAATTCAAAAATTTTATTGCCTGAAGTAACTTGTGACATGGAGCGTCTGAAAAGTGTGCTGGATCACAAAGATTTCATGAAGGTAAATCAGCATATTTCATCTCCAAAAGTTAAAATAATGGAATCTGATTCAGGGTTTACGTTATTTGACAATACGGAGTCTATTTTGAATTATGAATATGCAACAGCGAAAATCATCACTTCAATTTTAGCAGGTGAAAATAAAATAGTACTGGATGATGGTTTGAGTTATGAAAAAATTAAAATGACGTCTGATATGCAAAAGACGTATCAGCTTTGGGAAAAAGTGAGAGAATTTCAAGATTTCAGAGTTCGCTACCTTTTTGGTGATACAGAAGAAATTTTGGATTCTGCTGTTGTAGCTGACTGGATTACAGTCGATGAAAATGGCGCTTTTGTATTAGATGAAAATGGTGATCTCATCTTAAACCAAGAGATGGTTGCTGAGTATGTCGCTTCATTGGCTTCAGAATATGATACACTCGGTGGAACAAGAGTTTTTCAGGCTACAAGAGGTGAGATGGTAACCATAGAAGGAGGCACCTATGGAAATCAGCTGAATCAAAAAGCTGAAACAGACTATTTGATCAATGCATTTTTACAAAATAATGATGCTGATAGAATTCCAGAATATACAAAATCAGCGAAAAAGCAGGGTTCTGATGACGTTGGAGATACTTATATTGAAATAGATATGACATCACAGACGTTGTATTATTATGAAAAGAATGAGTTAATACTTACAACACCTGTTGTTACTGGAAACCTAAAATATGGGCGTGAGACTCCAGAACGGGCATGCTATGTTTATGCCAAACAAAAAAATAGAATTTTGCGTGGACCCGGCTATGCAGCACATGTAAATTTTTGGATGCCTGTCAATGGAAACATTGGAATTCATGATGCAAAATGGAGAGATGAATTTGGTGGCGAGATTTATAAAACAGACGGTTCTCATGGCTGTATTAATACCCCATATGATGCAATGAAACAATTATATGATATGGTAGAAATCGGCACACCAGTTATCATGTATTATTAAGAAAAATAGTTTAATGCAACGACGCGATAACACGACAACGCTTTAACACGACTTAAGATTAATGTTTTAACTTATTATTGACTTGATGAAAGATAAATTGTAGAATAAACGTTAGTTTATTTCAAATAGGAGGATGGAGATGGGAAGAATTTATAATTTTTCAGCAGGACCAGCAGTATTACCAGAAGAGGTGCTGCGAGAGGCTGCAGAAGAAATGCTTGATTATAAGGGATCAGGAATGTCTGTTATGGAGATGAGCCACAGGTCTAAGACATATGATTCTATTATAAAAGAAGCGGAAGCTGACTTAAGGGAATTGATGAATATTCCATCGAACTATAAAGTTCTCTTTCTCCAAGGCGGTGCCAGCCTTCAATTTGCGGCAATTCCAATGAATTTAATGAAAAATGGTATTGCGGATTATATAGTTACAGGAGAATGGGCGAAAAAGGCATATCAGGAAGCGTGCATGTATGGAAAAGCAAATAAAATTGCATCTTCTGAAGATAAAACATTTTCCTATATTCCTGATTGTTCAGATTTACCGATATCTAAGCAGGCTGATTATGTTTATATTTGCGAAAATAATACAATTTATGGAACTAAATTTAAAACATTACCTAATACAAAAGGCAAACCACTTGTAGCAGATGTGTCTTCCTGCTTCTTGTCTGAGCCTGTTGATGTTACAAACTATGGTGTTATTTATGGTGGTGTTCAAAAAAATATCGGACCTGCTGGTGTTGTGATAGTAATTATTAGAGAAGATCTGATTACTGATGATGTGTTACCTGGAACGCCAACAATGATGAAGTTTAAAACACACTCAGATGCACAATCTTTATATAATACACCACCTGCATATGGAATTTATATCTGCGGAAAAGTATTTAAATGGATAAAAAATATGGGTGGGCTCGATGCAATGAAAGCTCACAATGAAGCAAAAGCAAAAATTTTATATGATTATCTTGATCAAAGTAAATTGTTTAAAGGTACTGTAGTAAAAGAAGACAGATCTTTGATGAATGTACCATTTATTACAGGAAATGATGCGCTGGATGAAAAATTTATAAAAGAGGCAAAAGCCGCTGGATTTGACAGCCTAAAGGGTCATCGTTCTGTTGGTGGCATGAGAGCGAGCATATATAATGCAATGCCAATAGAAGGTGTTGAAAAACTGGTAGAATTCATGAAAAAATTTGAAGAGGAGAACCAATAATGTTCACTTATCATTGTCTGAATCCAATTGCTGATGTGGGACTTGAAAAATTTACAGAACTGTATACAAATACAGTTGAAATGAAAGATGCTGACGGAGTTCTTGTCAGAAGTGCTTCTGTTCATGAAATAGAACTTCCAAAGAAATTACTTGCAATTGCCCGCGCAGGTGCAGGTGTAAATAACATACCACTCGATAAATGTGCAGAAAAAGGAATTGTTGTGTTTAACACACCTGGAGCTAATGCCAACGGAGTGAAAGAACTAGTGATTGCGGGTATGCTGCTTGCATCCAGAGACATTGTTGGCGGAATCAATTGGGTAAAAGAAAATAGTACAGATCCTGACATAGCAAAAAGTGCAGAAAAAGCAAAAAAGAATTTTTCTGGAACTGAAATACAGGATAAAAAGCTTGGAATTATAGGACTTGGCGCAATTGGTGTTAAAGTGGCTAATGTGGCTAAGAGTCTTGGTATGGAAGTGTATGGTTATGATCCATATGTATCCGTGGATGCTGCCTGGAATTTAAGCAGAGATGTAAAACATGTTTTAAATGTAGATCAGATTTATGAGAATTGTGATATGATAACGATTCATGTTCCTTTGATGGAAGCAACAAAAGGTATGCTTAATGCAGAAGCTATTTCCAAAATGAAAGACGGTGTTGTGCTGATGAATTTTGCACGTGACCTTCTAGCAGATGAAAATGCAATTGTTGAAGGGATTAAATCTGGTAAAGTTAAAAAGTATGTTACAGATTTTCCAAACCCAACAACAGCAGGCGTAGACGGGTGCATTGTAATTCCACATCTTGGTGCTTCTACGGAAGAATCTGAAGATAATTGTGCAAAGATGGCGGTTAGACAAATGATGAACTACCTTGAAAATGGAAATATCGTAAACAGCGTAAACTATCCAAATTGTAATATGGGTGTATGTACTCAAGCTGGAAGAATTGCAATTTTTCATAAAAATATAGCAAATATGATTACGAAATTCACAGCGATTATTGGAGATTCAGGTATTAATATTGCAACAATGCTTAATAAATCGAAGGGTGAATATGCATATACTTTGATAGATATTGAAAATCCGGTCAATAATGATATCACTGCATCCCTTGAACAAATAGAAGGTGTATTCAGAGTACGCGTAATAAAATAACGTTCAAAAACAGAAGAAAAGCCGTTACTGTCAGAAACACTGAACAATAACGGCTTCTTTTTATAGAAAATCTGAGTTTGCAAGATTTTTTAAAGAGTCTCTATGTTCTTCTTTAAATTCTTGTTCTCTTTTCAGTGAGGCAACACTTGCCAGGTCCATATACTGAATAAAAACTTCTTCGATGGAAAGATTACGTTCAGCAGCAATTTCAACCATAATAGGCTTTAGTTTTTCTAATTGGACTGAAATCTGAGTTTTTTGTGGATCAATATCAGCTAGAACAGATTCAGCATATTGATTGATTCTGTTTAATAGTTCTATCTCTTGATTAGACATAACAACATTCCTTTCTAACAATATAATGAGTATGATTTTATATTGTAACATTCATCAACGAGACTGTCAAAAACCAAGTTTAAATATAGTGCATTTACTTGTGAATATGAAATCAATTTGATACAATAAAACAAAGGTAAAGGAGACCGGCTATGGCGCAAATAAAACCATTTGCAGCAATCCGTCCATCGAATGGACTGGAAGAACAGGTTGCTGCGCTTCCATACGATGTATATAACAGAATGGAAGCAAAACATGAAATTAAAGACAAACCATATTCTTTTTTACGCGTTGACAGACCTGAGACCAGCTTTGAGGATTCGGTAGGTACCTATGATGCGTGTGTTTATGAAAAGGCAAAAGAATTATTTTATAAACTTCTAGAAGATAATATCCTAATTCAGGATAATAATCCGTGTTATTATATCTATGAACTGACGATGAACGGTAGAGCACAGACAGGTCTCGTTGCATGTGCATCTATAGATGATTATTTATCTGGTGTCGTTATGAAACATGAAAACACGAGAGAAGATAAAGAAGTTGACAGGATAAAACATGTTTCAGCTTTGGAGGCACAGACAGGTCCTATTTTTTTGGCGTACAAAACAAACGAACGAATTCATTCACTGATTTATCATGAAAAAGAGAAAACACCATATTTTCAATTCACTACAGAAGATGGGGTACAGCATAAGGGCTGGATTATAAATGATAGTGCTGTCATTGAAAATATCATGCTGACATTTCAGGATGTTAATAAAATTTACATTGCAGATGGACATCATCGCTGTGCTTCTGCAGTTAAGGTTGGACTGGCGAAAAGAAGTCAGTCAGAACAAGCAAATTTAAGTGCAGAGTATAATTACTTTTTGTCGGTTTTATTTCCAGATGATGAATTACTGATTATGGATTACAACAGAGTCGTAAAAGACTTGAATGGATTGTCTGAAAATGATTTTATGAATAAATTAAAACAATATTTTATCATTGAAAAGAAACAGGAAGAAAGTGAATTAAGGCCTTATAAAAAGGGAAATATATCTATGTATCTGAAATCTGGCTGGTATGGATTAACTGTAAAAGAGGCAGTTAAAAATTCTGATCCAGTAGAGGGACTTGATGTTTCGATATTACAAAAATTCGTATTATCGGAATTACTTGATATCCATGACCCCAGAACAGATCAAAGGATTGACTTTGTTGGAGGAATTCGTGGTTTGAAAGAGTTAGAACGCAGAGTAAACGATGGAAATGCAGTTGCTTTTGCAATGTTTCCACCATCAATCGGTGAGTTATTTGCTGTTTCTGATGCTGGAAAGCTAATGCCACCAAAGTCTACTTGGTTTGAACCAAAGCTTCGAAGTGGTTTGTTTATACACAGTATAAAATAAAAGAAAATCAGGGGGTCTGTGCCATGGAGAAAAAGCTATATAAATTAATGAACTGGCCTGAAATTGAAGCAATTATTTATTCAGAAGATGATAACCCACATAAATTACTGGGGCCACATCTGATCACAAATCAGGTGGTTGGACATACGACTTGCATACAGGCATTCTATCCAGATGCCTGCGCTATGGAACTCTTACTTTCTGACAGAACAACCCCTGTCACCATGGAAATGGCAGATGAAGCAGGGTATTTTGCGGCAATGATTTCTGACATGCAGCATGAGCCATATAAGATAAGAGCGTATTTTAAATCAGGCGAAATAAAAGAATATTATGATGCGTATTTTTTTGAACCTCAGATTACCAGAAGAGAAACTGACCTGTTTCAAAGGGGGTTACATTATCAGATTTATGAATATCTGGGTGCGCATCCTAAAACAGTTCATGGAGTAAAAGGCGTTTCGTTTGCTGTGTGGGCACCAAACGTACTCAGAGTCAGTGTTGTTGGTGATTTTAATCAATGGGACGGACGAATCCATCAAATGAGACGACTTTGGTCAAGCGGTGTGTTTGAAATCTTTATTCCAGGAGCAGACATTGGAGATTGTTATAAATTTGAGTGTAAGGTAAAAGGCGGACTTACTTATTTGAAGTCTGATCCCTATGGATTTGGAGCACAAATGCGTCCTGAAACAGCATCTGTTATCAGAGAAATCAATCAATATCAATGGAATGATGATTTATGGATGACACAACGGTTTCATTCAAGTACACAACCTAAACCGATAAGTGTATTTGAACTTCACCTTGGATCTTTTGCAAAACCTACAGACGATCGTGAATTTTATCAATACAGGGAACTTGCACCAATGGTGTCTGCTTATGTAAAAGAGATGGGCTATACACACATAGAATTAATGCCGATTATGGAACATCCATATGACGCTTCATGGGGATATCAGACCATTGGCTATTATGCGCCCACAGCAAGACATGGGTCGCCAGAAGACTTTATGTTTTTTATGAATCATATGCATGAAGAAGGTATTGGCGTTATTCTTGACTGGGTACCTGCTCATTTTCCAAGAGACACCCATGGACTGTCATCATTTGATGGAACCTGCCTATATGAACATCTTGATCCAAGACAGGGAGAACATCCACATTGGGGAACCTTGATCTTTGATTATAGTCGCCCAGAAGTCAGCAATTATTTAATTGCAAATGCATTATTTTGGATAGAAAAGTATCATGTTGATGGAATTAGAATTGATGCGGTTGCTTCTATGCTGTATCTTGATTATGGCAGACAGGATGGAGAATGGATTCCAAATATTTACGGAAGAAATGAGAATCTGGAAGCCATAGAATTTTTAAAACATCTAAATTCTATCGTACATAAATATGGCAAAGGTGCAATGATAATAGCTGAAGAGTCTACCGCGTTTCCTATGGTAACAGGCAATCTGAATGAAGGTGCACTTGGGTTTGACTATAAGTGGAATATGGGATGGATGAATGATTTTATTAATTATATAAAATTCGATCCATTCTTTAGAAGCTATCATCATACAGAATTAACATTCAGTATGATTTATCAATACAGTGAAAAATTTATGCTTGTATTTTCACATGATGAAGTAGTACATGGAAAATCTTCAATGATAGGGAAGATGCCAGGGTCTGTGGATGAAAAATTTATGAATCTGAAACTTACATATGGGTATATGTTTTTACATCCAGGCAAAAAACTTTTATTTATGGGACAGGATATTGGTGAATTTAATGAATGGAGTGAAACAAGAAGTGTTGAATGGGAGTTGCTTCAGCATGAAACACATCAAGGGTTAAATGCATTTGTAAAAACATTAAATCAATTTTATAAATCACATCCTGCCCTCTACGAGCTGGATGAGATGGCAGATGGTTTTGAATGGATTAATTGTATTGCTGATAAACAATGTGTGGTTTCTTTTATGAGAAAAACAAAAAAGAAGTCTGAAACGTTAATTATTGTATGTAATTTTGCAAATATTTCTTATAAAGATTATATTGTAGGTGTTCCATACCAAGGTCTTTACAAAGAAGTATTATGCAGTCAGGATAAAAAATTTGGTGGAACCGGGGTTGCAAATAGCAGAGTAAAACATGCAGAACCGAAGGAATCAGATGATATGAAACAATCCATTAAAATACAACTGGCACCACTGTCTGTCAGCATTTTCGAATATAGAGAGGAGCAATAAGCAATGCTGATTCAGGCATTAGATGTAGAACTGCAGGACGTTATTAATCAGGAGATCCAACCTGGACTGATTGAAGAAATGCTGAAAAAACTACCAGAGCAAATACTTAAATTTGGTTTAAAGGTTATTTTTGCAATTTTAATTTTTGTGATTGGCAGCAAACTGATTGGTATTATACGTAAAATAATTAAAAAGTCACTGACGAGAGCAGGGTCAGACGCTGGCGTGATACAGTTTCTTGATTCATTTACTAAAATCTCGCTCTATATTCTTGTCATTTTTTTGATAGCAGGAGGATTTGGAGTCGATGCAACAAGTGCTGCAGCAGTTCTGGGTTCCGCTGGCGTTGCAATTGGTCTTGCACTACAGGGAAGTTTATCCAACCTTGCAGGTGGAATTCTTATATTAATTCTTAAGCCATTTCGTGTAGGAGATTATATCATAGAAGATAATAAGAAAAACGAGGGAACTGTATCTGAAATACAAATCTTTTACACAAAGCTAATCACCCCGGATGATAAAGTGATTGTTCTTCCAAATGGAGCACTTGCCAATAACAGTCTGACGAATGTTACAACGACAGATAACAGAAGACTGGACATTACGGTAGGGATAGATTATTCTTCAGACTTGCAATTAGCAAAGCAAATTTTAAAAGCAATTCTTGAAGAAGAAAATTCTGTCATCAAAGAGCTTGATCAAAATGTATTTGTGGATGCCCTGGGGAACTCGGCTGTCATTCTGGGGATACGTTGTTATGTCAAAAATGAAGATTATCTGGCTACAAAATGGCATATTCTTGAAACGATTAAATATAAATTTGAAGAAAATAATATTCAGATTCCATATCAGAAAATGGACATACATATGATCTCAGAGAGCTGATGAGAACAACCTATTGAAAAAAGAAATTTAGGTCTTGATAAATAACATCATAACCGATATAATGTTTATTGTTGTAAAGTTGCTGAAATAGCTCAGTCGGTAGAGCACTTCACTCGTAATGAAGGGGTCGTCGGTTCAAATCCGATTTTCAGCTTATAAAAGCATCTGAAAACATTTGAGGGTTTTTAGATGCTTTTATTATAGCCAACAGGAGAGAAAAAATGAGTTACGAACAATTAAAACTTGAGAAACAACTATGTTTTCCGTTATATGCATGTGCAAAAGAAGTTGTTAAAAAATACAACCCCTTTTTGGATGAAATCGGGCTGACTTATACGCAGTATATTACGATGATGGTGCTTTGGGAACAGGAAAAGATGAATGTAAAAACACTTGGTCAATATCTGTATCTTGATTCGGGAACATTAACACCATTACTAAAAAAACTGGAATCCCAGGAACTAATCAAAAGGGAGCGTTTGTTGGAAGATGAAAGGAATGTAATTGTAAGTCTGACAGCAAAAGGTTATGCACTCAAAGAACAGGCATCGCTGGTTCCTGAAAAAATTGGACAATGCATTCAGATATCAAATGAGGATGCAACACAGTTATATACATTACTCTATAAAATACTAGATTCGATTCATGCTGATTTTGAGTAATCATATGTTGGAAGATCTATCAAACTTATCTGATTCACGGGAGGGCACAATTTTAATGGAGAAACAAAGCAAGAAAAATTTATTTCAAGTCTGGAAAATAACGATATGTTTATTACTTACGCTGGTACTTTCACTTTCACCGCTGGCACAGAGCAAATCAGTTGCGGCAGGTCCGCCAAAAGGAATTGATGTATCTGTTTATCAAGGAAATATAAACTGGCAGGCAGTAGCGGCAGATGGCGTTTCTTTTGCCTTTGTCAGACTGGGAACGACGAAAAAAGGAATTGATGGCCAGTTTGCAAATAATATGAATAATGCTGTTGCAGCAGGCATCAGAACAGGTGTATATATTTACTCTTATGCAACTTCAGTAGAAGCTGCTGCTGCAGAGGCAAATATTGTTTTACAGAACATACAGGGATATACAGTTTCTTTCCCAGTCGTAATAGACCTTGAAGATTCTACGCTTTCAGGACTATCTCCGGATACACTGGCTGCCATGGCAAATACATTCTGTGGAATCATAAAAAGTGCTGGATATTATCCCATGGTTTACGCAAATAAGAATTGGTTTACAAATAAAATTGGACCGATTGGATATGATAAATGGGTTGCACAGTATGCACCAGCTTGTACTTATCCAGGGCCAGCCATATGGCAGGCAACGAATGCCGGCCGTGTAAACGGGGTTCCGGCAAATGTAGATATTAATTATCTATACAAAGATCTGGCATCTATTATTATACCTGAAGGGTTTGTACAAAGAGAAGGTAAGACATTTTATTATAGTAATTATCGCATGAAGACAGGCTGGGCAGATATCAATGGTGGAAAGTATTTCTTCCAGGGGGATGGCAGTATGCTGACTGGATGGATTACAAATGGTGCCTTGTCACTATATTTCCAACCAAATGGCTTATTACAGATAGGCTGGGCTGATATTGATGGACATCGATATTATTTTAATGAACAAGGTCAGATGCAACGAGGATTGATTCAGATTGGCGCTGCAAAGTATTTCTTTGACAATAGCGGCTATATGCATACAGGGTGGTTTGATGCTGGAACTGCCAAGTTTTATTTCAGACCAGACGGTTCCATGGTAACTGGTTGGGCAGATCTTGAAGGACACAGATATTACTTTACTGAAACAGGACAGGCTGCTGTAGGACTTCAACAGATTGGAAATGTAGTTTACTTCTTTAATGCTGATGGAACAATGCAGACGGGCTGGCTTGGAACTGCACCAGCAAAATATTATTTCCTGGCAGATGGTTCCATGGCAAAAGGCTGGCAGAATATAGATGGAGCTGCTTATTACTTTAAAGAAGATGGACAGATGAATATAGGCCTGCTTATTTTGAATAATGTGAAGTATTATAATGATGTTGATGGTAAGCTGGTTACAGGATGGAAGCAGATTGGAGACAAATGGTTCTTGTTTGCCCCAGATGGAGTTTTGGTTGCAAATACAACAATTGATGTCAATGGCGTAGTATGTCAGTTCGATGTGAATGGTGTATTGGTTGCACCAGCAGGGTATGTTCCGGTTAAAAAATAAAGAGTAAAGAGGGGCAATATACAAATCTGTATATTGCCCTGTTTTATTATATTGCACAATACTATGATATGAAACTTAAGGAATCCCTTTGTTTCTTGAAAAAGTAGTGATACTTTATTGCATTGAAGTGAATTATATGATAATATCAAAAGAAGATTTTTGAACGGAGGGTATGAAATGGCTCAATTATGGGGCGGAAGATTTACAAAAGAGACTGATCAGATGGTATATCTTTTTAATGCATCGCTATCTTTTGATAAAAGATTATATAAACATGACATTATGGGAAGCATTGCACATGTAACAATGTTGAGTCATCAAAGTATTATATCTGAGCAAGAAAAAGATTTGATTATTGATGGTTTAAATAAAATTTTGCAGGATATAGAGAATGGATACCTTCAATTTACAGAGGAATATGAAGACATACATAGTTTTGTAGAAGCACATCTGATTGACCGAATTGGTGACGCTGGAAAGAAACTGCATACTGGAAGAAGTCGAAATGACCAGGTTGCATTAGACATGAAACTTTATGTCAGAGATGAAATTAAAGAGACTGATGTTCTCTTGAAAAAGCTGTTAATCACTTTACTTCAAATTATGGAAGAACATATTGACACCTATATGCCAGGATTTACACATATGCAGAAAGCGCAGCCTACTACACTTGCACATCATATTGGCGCCTATTTTGAAATGTTTAAACGTGATAGAGCAAGACTTGCAGATATTTTTAAACGCATGAATTACTGTCCGTTAGGATCAGGAGCGTTAGCGGGTACAACATACCCATTAGATCGCGCATTAACTGCTGAACTATTAGAATTCTACGGTCCAACACTCAACAGTATGGATTCCGTTTCCGACAGAGACTATCTGATAGAACTTTTAAGCGCCCTTTCTACTATCATGATGCATCTTAGCAGATTTTCAGAAGAAATTATAGCATGGAATTCAGATGAATATAGATTTGTTGAGATTGATGATGCTTTTTCAACTGGAAGCAGTATTATGCCGCAGAAAAAGAATCCAGATATTGCAGAACTTGTAAGAGGAAAAACGGGAAGAGTATATGGTGCGCTAATTTCGATACTGACTACAATGAAAGGCATTCCATTAGCTTATAATAAAGATATGCAGGAAGATAAAGAGTTAACTTTTGATGCATTGGATCAGGTTAAAGTTTGTATTACATTATTTGAGCAAATGTTAAAAACGATGAGATTTCGTCTTGATAAAATGAAAGCAAGCGCAACCAATGGATTTACAAATGCTACAGATGCAGCAGATTATCTTGTAGGTAAGGGCGTTCCGTTTAGAGATGCACACGGAATCATTGGAAGTCTTGTACTGCATTGTATTGATCAGAAAAAATCAATTGATGAATTAACCATAGATGAATTAAAACAGTTTTCAAATATGTTCGATTCAGATATTTTTGAAGCAATCAGCTTAAAAACATGTGTTGAGAAAAGGCTTACAATAGGGGCACCTGGATATGAAGCTATGAAACAGGTCATAGAACTACAGCATGTCTATTTGAAAGAGACATTTCTATCATAGCCAATATTGTTAATCTATCAAAGAAAAGAGGAGAATGAAAAATGAGCGAAAAGTTAAAAGTGGGTATCCTTGGTGGTACAGGTATGGTTGGACAGAGGTTTATCGCCCTATTGGAAAATCACCCCTGGTTTGAAGTTACTACAGTTGCTGCAAGCGAAAGATCTTCAGGAAAAACATATGAAGAAGCTGTTGGTGACAGATGGAAAATGACAACACCAATGCCTGAAAGTGTTAAAAAACTTATTGTTATGAATGTAAATGAAGTTGAAAAAGTTGCTGCAGGTGTTGATTTTGTATTTAGTGCAGTAGATATGTCAAAGGATGAAATTAAAAAAATTGAAGATGATTATGCAAAGACAGAGACACCAGTCGTTTCAAATAACAGTGCACATAGATGGACACCGGATGTACCAATGGTAATTCCTGAAATCAACCCTGAACATATGAAGGTGATTGATTTTCAGAAAAAAAGACTTGGCACAACAAGGGGCTTTGTTGCTGTAAAACCAAATTGTTCTATTCAAAGTTATGCACCTGTTTTAACGGCATGGAGTGAATTTGAACCTTACGAAGTAGTAGCAACTACTTATCAGGCTATTTCAGGTGCAGGAAAAACTTTTAAAGAATGGCCTGAGATGATTGAAAATATCATACCTTATATTGGTGGAGAAGAAGAAAAATCAGAAAAAGAGCCCCTTAGAATATGGGGAACCATTGAAGATGGTGTGATTAAACCAGCCACATCGCCTGTCATTTCTTGTCAGTGTATTCGTGTTCCAGTTTTAAATGGACACACAGCTGCAGTTTTTGTGAAATTTAAAAAGAAGGCTACAAAAGAACAGTTAATAGAGAAATTAATAAACTTTAAGGGAGTACCACAGGACCTTGAACTTCCAAGTGCACCGAAACAGTTTATTCAGTACCTTGAAGAAGATAACAGACCACAGGTCGTTGCTGATGTTGATTATGAAAATGGTATGGGCGTTTCTGTAGGAAGAATCCGTGAAGACCATATTTACGACTTCAAATTTGTAGGATTGTCCCATAATACTGTACGTGGTGCAGCAGGTGGTGCAGTTCTATGTGCCGAACTGCTAAAAGCGCAGGGTTATATTACAAAAAAATAACTTATGACAAGATGTATCCGAAATAGTATTACAATTATTTTGAGATACTGATGATCGTGGTATGATTTGAAATGCGAAGAGGCAGAATAGACAGGTGGATTCTATTTTGCCTCTTTTCAAAATGAAGGTCTGTAAGAATATGACTTTCAAGACATAAAATCTATATAAATAAAAGGAGAAACTTATGAAAAGATTTAAAAAAATCGTAATACTCGCAACGCTTGTTACAATGATGGCTAGTATACTTACAGGTTGTGGTTCAAAAAAAGATGCTGATAGTGCAGAAGGTAAAAAAGTTTTAAAAGTAGCAATGGAATGTAGCTATGCACCGTATAACTGGACACAACCAGATGATACAAATGGTGCAGTACAGATTCAGGATAGTAAAGATTTTGCTTATGGTTATGATGTTATGATTGCAAAAAAAATTGCAGATGAACTTGGATACGAACTTCAAATTGTAAAACTTGATTGGGATTCACTTGTGCCTGCAGTACAGTCAGGAACGGTTGATTGTGTCATAGCTGGTCAGTCCATTACATCTGAAAGACTTCAAATGGTAGATTTTTCTAATCCATATTATTATGCATCTATTGTTACATTAACCAAAAAGGATGGAACGTTTGCTTCGGCAAAGGGTATTAGTGAACTTGCAGGTGCAACCTGTACTTCACAACTTGGTACGGTATGGTATGATGTATGTCTGGGACAGATTACAGATGCAAATATCTTACCCGCACAGGAATCTGCACCATCCATGCTTGTTGCACTTGATTCTGACAGAGTTGATTTGGTCGTAACAGATATGCCGACTGCAAAAGCAGCTACTGTAGCATACCCAGATCTTACAATATTGGATTTTACTGATACAGAAGATAACTTTGAAGTATCTGAAGAAGAAATCAATATTGGAATCTCTGTTCAAAAAGGAAACAGTGAATTGTTAGAAGGAATTAATGGCGTTCTTGAAAAAATGACGACAGATGATTATAATAAAATGATGGATGAAGCAATCTCAGTACAACCACTTTCATAATAAAACGAATCTATCATCCTTATAAGGAGAACTATATCAATGATATCAGAAATGAATTTTTTTGGACGTATCCTTTATATACTTCAAAGTTATGGATTGTCCTATCTGACTGGTGCGGGAACAACACTTTTAATCGCACTGGTTTCAACGGTGATTGGATGCCTGATTGGGTTTGCAGTTGGCGTGATTCAGACAATTCCTATACAGGAAGGAAATGAGCGTACGCCGGCAACATTTTTGCTTAAATTCTGTCAGATGATCTTACATGCCTATGTGGAACTATTTCGTGGTACACCTATGATTGTTCAGGCAGTATTTATTTATTATGGTCTGGCACAGATCTGGGGGGTTCAACTTGGTATGTGGCAGGCAGCATTTCTTGTTGTGTCCATTAATACAGGCGCATATATGGCAGAGTCTGTCAGAGGAGGTATTATCTCTATAGATCCAGGACAGATGGAAGGAGCAAAGTCGATAGGAATGAATCATTTTCAGGCTATGACAAGTGTAATTCTACCACAGGCGTTTCGTAATATATTACCACAGATAGGCAACAATCTGATTATTAATATCAAGGACACCTCTGTACTTTCTGTTATCAGTATTGTAGACTTGTTCTTTGTACACAAAAGTGTTTCTGGTGCGTTGTACACCTATTTTGAGTCTGCATCTATCGTTATGCTTATTTATCTAACGATGACAATTACAGTATCAAGACTTTTAAGACTGCTCGAAAAATATCTGGATGGTAGTGAGAATTATGAACTTGCTGACTGCATGGATATTGGAAATCAGATGCATAAGAAGGGAGCATGAGAATGGAAAAAATACTAGAATTATCCCATCTTGGAAAAAGTTTTGGTAATCATATTGTATTACGTGATATTAATTTTTCAGTAAAAAAGGGTGATGTTATTTCTGTCATAGGTGCATCGGGTTCAGGAAAATCTACCATGCTCAGATGTATCAACCTGCTTGAAACACCAACATCTGGAGAAATATTATTCCATGAAAAAAATATTATAAGTAAAAATAATGACATTCCATCCTATCGTTCGAAGGTCGGAATGGTATTTCAAAGTTTCAACTTGTTTAGCAATATGAGTGTGTTAGAGAATTGTATTGTAGGACAGGTCAAAGTATTAAAACGTAACAAGGAAGAAGCAAAGGAAAAAGCACTTCAATTTCTTACAAAAGTAGGAATGGAGCCATATATTCATGCAAAACCAAGGCAACTTTCAGGTGGGCAGAAACAACGTGTTGCCATCGCAAGAGCACTCGCTATGGAACCGGAAGTACTTTTGTTTGATGAACCGACATCAGCACTGGATCCTTTAATGGTTGGAGAAGTATTAAATGTAATGAAGACACTTGCACTGGAAGGTTTGACAATGATAGTAGTGACACATGAAATGTCATTTGCCAGAGATGTCTCTAATCATGTTGTTTATATGGATGATGGCTATATTGTAGAAGAAGGGTCACCAAAACAATTATTCAGTGAACCTACCCAGGAAAAGACAAAAGCTTTTTTAGCAACAATTCTTTCAGAAAAATAAAATAATAAAGAATGGGAACCGATGTGATGTCGGTTCCCATTTATTATACCTTCTAAAATAATGCTACAGACTACTTATTTCCAATACCTCGAAGGTTTCTAGAAGTCTGTTTACATTCTATGATTTCATTTGCTTTTCGAATGGCATCTTCTGTAGTGGAGAAGAAACGATCTTCACCATTCAAAGACACGAAGCCTGTATTATTGAGCAACTTCATGGGTTGTTCATTTATTTCTGCATATAAAAGTAAAATATGTTTTTGTCTGCAACGAGTTTGAATCCTTTTTAAAGCATCAAATGCCGTTGCATCCATATTTGGAACATTTTTCATTTTTAATATGATCACGCTTGATTTCCTGTCGATTTCATTCATGACATCTAAAAATTTATTTGCAGCGCCGAAAAACAAAGGGCCATTAATTTCATATAAAAAGACTTCTTTCTTTAAATTCTTATGAAGATCATGTTCCTGATAAGATTCTTCGTCATCTTCCGTAGTAAGAGTAGTCAAGGAGGATGTACTGTTTACTTCTGAAATAAGAATGGAGTCTGCCATTCTCTTAACAAATAAGAACATAGCGATAACCATACCAATTTCAATTGCTACCACAAGATCAAAAATAACTGTGAACAAGAATGTTGATGCAAGGACTGCAATATCACTTTTGGTTGATTTTAATAAGGCCTTACATGCGCGCCATTCGCTCATGTTATATGCAACAACAACAAGAATTGCTGCTAATGAAGTCATAGGAACCAGACTTGCTAAAGGCATAAAAATTTTCATGATCAAAAGAAGCACTAGTGCATGTACAATACCGGCAATTGGAGTACGTCCGCCGTTTTTAATATTTGCAGCTGTTCTTGCAATTGCCCCTGTCGCAGGGATACCGCCGAAAAGTGCGGAACCAATATTTGCAACACCTTGTGCGATGAGTTCCATATTTGAATTATGTTTTTTTCCTATCATACCATCTGCAACAACAGCGGAAAGTAAGGATTCAATACTTGCAAGAAACGCTATCGTCATGGCTGGACGAATCAGATCTTTTAATACAGGGATGGAAATCTGAAAACTCCCAAAATCAATGAAGCTGATGTTACTTGATATTTCACCAAATCTGCTTCCTATTGTTTCAACAGGTAAATCAAATACTGCAACAATTACGGTTGAAGCAATAAGTGCAATGAGTGAACCAGGAATCGTTTTGTTGATTCTAGGCCAAAAGACAATAATCAAAATTGAAAACAGACCAACTAAAAATGTAGGCATATGAATATGAGAAAAATTATTAAGATATAATCCCCATTTTTCGAAAAACTCTGAAGGCACATTTTTAATACCTAATCCAAAAAAATCATTTACCTGTGTTGATAATAGTGTAACTGCAATACCAGCAGTGAAACCGGTGGTAGTTGGATAGGGAACATATTTTATAATACTCCCAAATTTCATAAGTCCAAAAAAAATCATAAAAATTCCGGCCATAATGGTTGCTATGGTAAGACCACTGACGCCATATTGTTCAATAATTCCATAAACTATAATAACAAAAGCACCTGTGGGACCTCCAATCTGAACACGGCTTCCACCCAGAAAAGAAATTAAAAAACCTGCAATGATGGCAGTGACCAATCCTTTATCAGGAGTAACTCCGGAGGAAATAGCGAGTGCAACAGATAATGGAAGTGCAATAATTGCAACGATAATACCAGATATAATATCTTTGGTAAGCTGGCCACCACGAAGTTCTGTGTCAGCATGTTTTAAAATGGAAAACAATTTTGGTTTCATAACGGAAATCTCCTCATAAAGATTAATTATTTATAAAAATTTTATAAACTCAAACAATGCTGATATTATTCCCTTTTTAAGCGTTTGTCAATAGCTGTAAGGGTGCAGAATCAGCAGGTTACCATGATTTTACAATCTTTTTTTTTTGTGTTATATTTGAAAAAGCATAGAAAAACTTATGACTTTAAGAGATTGGATTATTTTTGGTCAATCTGGGATAAATAAAGGAGAATTTCCTTGGATACAACACAGCTAACACCAATGATGCAGCAATATATAGAGACAAAAAAAGAATATGCCGATTGTATTTTGTTTTACCGACTTGGTGATTTTTATGAAATGTTTTTTGAAGACGCAGTCACGGCTTCAAAAGAGCTTGAAATAACACTGACTGGAAAAAATTGTGGTCTGGAAGAGCGTGCACCAATGTGTGGTATTCCATATCATGCAGTGGATTCCTATTTAAATAAACTGGTTGCTAAAGGATTTAAAGTTGCTATATGTGAGCAGGTTGAAGATCCGAAGCTGGCAAAAGGAATTGTAAAAAGAGAAGTTGTCCGCGTTGTTACGCCTGGTACAAATTTAAATATTCAGGCGCTTGAGGAAAGCAAGAATAATTATCTGATGAACATTGTATATCTGGCAGATAAAATTGGTGTTTCGATTGCTGATGCAACAACGGGAGATTATTATGTGACAGAAGTTGAAGATATAAAGAAATTAAGAGATGAAATCGCAAGATATCTTCCTTCAGAGATAATATGCAATGATGCATTTCTTGTCAGTGGTATGGAACTGGACGAGTTAAAAGATAAATATAATATTGCTGTTTATTCATTGGATGCATGGTATTTTGATGATGATAATTGTAAACAGATTCTTATGAAACATTTTAAAGTCAACTCATTAAAAGGGCTTGGTCTTGATGAATTTCCAGCTGGCATGATTGCTTCAGGGGCTTTACTTCAATATCTATATCAGACGCAGAAAAGCACACTGAATCATTTCACACATATTATTCCCTATCATACTGGAAAATATATGCTTCTTGACAGTTCTACCCGCAGGAATCTTGAACTGACTGAAACCTTAAGAGATAAAAATAAAAAGGGATCATTGCTATGGGTCATGGATAAGACACAGACAGCAATGGGAGCGAGGCTACTTAGAAATTATTTAGAACAGCCATTGGTACAGGTTGAAGAGATCGAAATGCGGCTAGATGCAGTTGCGTCCTTTATGCAGGAAGCAGTCACAAGAGATGAAATCAGAGAATATCTTTCTGCCATTTATGATTTGGAAAGACTTCTTGGAAAAGTAAGTTATAAGACAGCTTCGCCTAGAGATCTGATTGCATTAAAAAAATCTTTGGAAATGCTTCCGCATGTAAAAGTTCTCTTAAAGGATTTTACACAGGCACTGCTTTGTGAAATCAACCATGATATTGATGATCTTCATGACATCAACCATCTGATCGAGTCATCTATTATGGAAGAAGCCCCAATTACGATTAGAGAAGGATCTCTGATTAAAGACGGTTTTCATCAGGATGTGGACACGTTTCGAAAAGCAAAAACAGAGGGTAAGACATGGCTTGCTCAATTAGAAGAAGAAGAAAAAGAAAAAACGGGCATTAAGAACCTGAAAATAAAATATAATAAGGTTTTTGGATATTATCTTGAAGTAACCAATTCATATCTGTCGCTGGTGCCAGAAGATTATATCAGAAAACAGACATTGTCAAATGCCGAAAGATATACAACCAAACGTTTAAAAGAACTCGAAGATATGATTTTAAATGCTGAAGACAAACTTTTTGCAGTGGAATATGATATTTATTGCTCTATCAGAGATCACATCGCAGATGAGCTTGAACGTATACAAAAAACGGCGAAAGCAATTGCAAAACTGGATGTTTTTACTAATCTTGCCCTTGTAGCTGAGAAAAATCGGTATATTCGTCCAACAATGAATAAAAAGGGCGTTATTACCATTAAAAATGGACGACACCCTGTTGTTGAAAAGATGATTCAGCATGATATGTTCATTGATAATGATACCTACCTGGATAATGGTAATCATGCAATTTCAGTGATAACGGGCCCGAACATGGCCGGAAAATCCACATATATGAGACAGACAGCATTAATTGTGCTATTAGCCCAGACGGGATCCTTTGTTCCAGCCAGAGAGGCAGATATCGGTGTAGTAGACAGAATTTTCACCCGTGTAGGGGCATCAGATGACCTTGCAAGCGGACAAAGTACTTTTATGGTAGAAATGAATGAAGTTGCCAATATTTTAAGAAATGCCACTTCAGACAGTCTACTGATTCTGGATGAAATTGGAAGAGGCACCTCAACGTTTGATGGACTTAGTATCGCATGGGCTGTTATCGAGCATATTAGCAACAGAAGAAATCTTGGCGCTAAAACCCTATTTGCAACACATTACCATGAACTGACCGAGCTGGAAGGAAAAATAGGAAATGTAAACAATTATTGTATCGCTGTAAAAGAAAAGGGCGATGATATCGTTTTTTTGAGAAAAATTGTTAAAGGCGGAGCAGATAAAAGCTACGGAATACAGGTTGCTAAGCTTGCAGGAATCCCAGATACTGTAATCCAGAGGGCGAAAGAACTGGTGGCACAGTTATCAGATAATGATATTACAAGGAAAGTACAGGATATTGCTGTATTCCAAAGTAAATCCGAAGCAAAAAAACAAGCATTGGATGAGGTGGATTTAAAACAGATTTCCTTATTTGATACTGTGAAAGATGAAGATATTATACAGGAGTTAAAATCTATAGAAATAGCCACATTGACTCCTCTGGAAGCATTAAATACACTACATTCACTTCAGAATAAATTAAATAATAGATGGTAAATTCACTTAGAACGGAGGGAATGCCATGTCAGAAATTAATATATTAGATCACCTGACGATAGACCAGATTGCAGCTGGAGAGGTAGTCGAGCGACCGGCCAGCGTTGTGAAAGAACTGGTGGAAAATGCGATTGATGCAAATGCATCAGCAATCACGGTTGAAATAAAAGATGGTGGTATTACTCTGATTCGGGTAACAGATAATGGTCAGGGAATTGAAAAAAGTCAAATTAAAAAAGCTTTTTTAAGACATGCAACCAGTAAAATTAAAGATGCAACAGACTTACAAACATGCTTAAGTCTTGGGTTTCGAGGAGAAGCACTTGCAAGTATTGCCGCTGTTTCTATGATTGAATGTATCAGTAAAACGACTCAAGATCTGACAGGTGTGCGATATCAGTTAAATGGTGGAACAGAGAATTCCCTGGAAGAGGTAGGGGCTCCATCAGGAACCACTTTTCTGGTGAGAAATCTTTTTTATAACACACCAGCAAGGAAAAAGTTTTTAAAGGCACCGCAGACTGAGGCTGGGTATGTTACGGACATCATGGAACATGTAGCACTTTCAAAGCCTGAAATTTCATTTTCATATATAGTAAATGGAAATCAGAAATTTCACACATCTGGAAATGGGAATTTGAAAGATGTTGTTTATAAAATATATGGAAAAGATGTGATTCACGACTTAATTGAAGTGAATGAAGAAACATCAATATTTCAACTGAGAGGTTTTATTGGAAAACCTTCTCTGACGAGAGCAAATCGTAACTTTGAAACTTTTTTTGTGAATCAAAGATATATAAAAAGTCAATTATTATCAAAAGCATTAGAAGAAGGATATAAATCTTATTTGATGTTGCATAAGTTTCCTTTTTCTGTTTTACACCTTCAGATTGACACTGAAAAAGTAGATGTCAATGTTCACCCAACAAAACTTGAAGTCAGATTTTCTGAACAGGCTACAGTGTATCAAAACCTTTATGATGTTATTATTGCTTCTTTGAAAGAAAAAGAACTGATTCCAACAGTACAGATTGAACCCGAAAAAGAAGTAGCACCGGAAGTGAAAAAGGCTGGTAGCGTACCCGAGCCTTTTGAAATGAATCGACAACTTGAAGTCGTTATGGAGAAAGAATCCGTATATGGTGAATTAGAAGAAATTCCCAAACAGCAGCCTCTTATGCAGGAAAACATGCAAAAATCAATACTTTCAAAGATACTAGGTGGTTCGATTGGTACTGAAGTACCAAAAAATGAAAAAAATATTTCAAATATTATTAAGCAAAAAGAACATATTATTGTTGAAAAGGCAGAGCAACTTGGACTTTTTTCGGAAAAATTACTTAGCGAGGATGCAAAAGAAGCGCATAATGTTCTGGGACAATTATTTGATACTTATTGGCTTGTTTCTTTTTCAGACAAATTATTTATTGTGGATCAACATGCAGCGCATGAAAAAGTAAAATATGAAGCGCTTATGGAGCAATACAGGAAAAATGAAATGACATCCCAGAATATCAACCCGCCCATCATTATTTCCATGACAGGCCTTGAAGAAGAACTGTTTTGCAATCATCAGGATGCATTTAAAATATTAGGATTTGAAGTTGAATCATTTGGTGGCTCGGAGTATGCAATACGTGCCATTCCTTCTGAATTGTATGGTGCAGATGCAAAAGAATTATTTTTGGTTACACTAGATGAGTTGTCGGAGTATGGTAATAAAGCCACAAGCCCATCGGTCGTGATTGAAAAAATAGCTTCTATGTCTTGCAAAGCTGCTGTAAAAGGAAATCATTCCATGAATCAGGTCGAGTTTGCATCGCTTTTTGAGCAATTGCTTACTCTTGAAAATCCATATAATTGTCCTCATGGAAGACCAACAATTATATCTATGTCAAAATATGAAATTGAAAAGAAGTTTAAAAGAATTCTCTGATAGAAATAAAGGAAACCATATGAATCCCTTAATTATACTAACAGGCCCAACAGCAGTTGGAAAAACAAACTTATCTATAAAACTTGCAGAAGCAATAGGCGGAGAAATCATCTCCGCCGATTCTATGCAGGTCTATGAGTATATGGATATTGGTACTGCAAAAATCAGTCAGACAGATATGAAAAATATTCCACATCATTTAATTAATATTTGTAAACCTTGGGAAGATTTTAATGTTGTGCAGTTTTCTTATAGAGCAAAACAAGCAATGGATGCGATTTATGCAAAGAATAAAATTCCAATCATTGCTGGAGGTACTGGGTTTTATATACAAGCTGTCTTATATGATATTCATTTTGAAGAGAGCAATGATGATGATTCATTTCGAAAAGAAATGGAGAAAATCTTGAAAGAACAAGGTTATGAGATACTTCATAAGAGACTGCAGGAAATTGATCCGGATTCTGCTACAGCAATTCACCCCAATAATGCTAAACGAGTAATCAGAGCGTTAGAATATCATCATCAAACAGGGAATTTGATATCAAAACATAATGTTGAAGAAAGAAAGCGTAAGTCGCCCTATGAATTTCATTATTTTGTATTAACAGATGATCGTAATATTTTATATGAAAATATTAATCAGAGAGTTGATCAAATGATAGAGAAAGGCCTTGTGAATGAAGTGAAAAAACTTGTCGATATGGGGTGCACAAAGCAAATGGTATCCATGCAGGGAATTGGTTACAAGGAAATTCTTGAATATCTTGATGGGATTGGAACGCTTGAAGAAGCAATCAATAAAATAAAACGCGACACAAGGCATTTTGCAAAAAGACAGCTGACTTGGTTTAAAAGAGAGCAGGATGTTGAATGGTTTGATAAGTCTGCTTATGGTTATAATGAGGATGCAATATTAAAAGAAATGATTAGGAGAATATAACATGAATCAAAATGATATGAAACAAATCTATAAAGACTGTGGTATAAGTCGGGAAGTCTATGCTTATGGGGAATCCATTATGCATACTTTAAGAAATAGATTTGAAGAAATAGATAAAGTAGCGGAATATAATCAACTTAAAGTAATCAAGGCAATGCAGGCAAACAGAGTAAGTGAAGCTTGTCTTCTTGGTACGACAGGATATGGCTATAATGATATTGGACGGGATACATTGGAAGCTGTTTACGCAACTCTTTTTGGATGTGAAGACGCTTTGGTGCGACCGCAAATCACTTGTGGTACCCATGCACTTGCAACAGCTTTATTTGGTAATTTAAGACCTGGTGATGAAATTTTATCACCTGTAGGTAAACCATATGACACTTTAGAAGAAGTAATCGGAATCAGAGACTCCAGAGGCTCGTTAAAAGAATATGGCGTTAGTTATTGTCAGGTTGACTTACTTCCGAATGGTGATTTTAATTTTGAAAAAATAAAGAAGTCAATTCACGAGAAAACAAAACTTGTTACAATTCAACGCTCTAAGGGTTATCAGACCAGACCAACATTATCGGTTGAAAGAATTGGAGAACTTATTTCCTTTATAAAATCTATCAAAGAAGATGTTATTTGTATGGTAGATAATTGTTATGGTGAGTTTGTACAAACAATGGAACCTTCGCAGGCAGGCGCCGATATGATTGTTGGCTCGCTGATTAAAAATCCTGGAGGTGGACTTGCTCCCATCGGAGGTTATATCGCAGGGAAAAAAGAATATATTGAAAATGCATCATTTAGACTGACTTCTCCGGGACTTGGTAAGGAAGTTGGTGCATCCCTAGGTGTACTTTCTTCCTTCTATCAGGGCCTGTTTCTTGCACCACAGGTAACCGCATCGGCATTAAAGGGAGCCATATTTGCTTCTTGTGTCTATGAAAAACTTGGATTCCAGGTATTTCCTGATAGTAATCAGGAACGATATGATATCATACAGTCTGTAACGCTTGGAAGCCCGGAAGCGGTGATCGCATTTTGCAAAGGGATACAATCCTCATCACCAGTGGATAGTTTTGTATCACCAGAGCCATGGGATATGCCGGGTTACGATAGTAAGGTCATCATGGCTGCCGGAAATTTTATTTCTGGTTCTTCAATAGAACTAAGCGCTGATGCACCAATTAAAGAGCCTTACACTGTTTTTTTTCAGGGGGGGCTCACATTTCCACATGCAAAGTCAGGAGTTCTGAAATCTTTACAGATGCTGATTGATCAAGGGCTGGTTTCTAAAAGTCTCTTATAAAAATCTTAATATTTCACGATTAGTTATTTTTTCATTAAGGTGTACAGCAACTTTGATTTGTGATAAACTATTACTAGTTATGTAATCTTATATGGATAGAATAAAAATCTGCTTTATCGGAGGTCACAATGAAGGGAAAAAACAAATCAGCCTTATTTTTAATGATTTTGGCAGGTATCGTAATTGGTGGATTAATAGGTAATTTATTTCCATCCACATGGCTTAATTACGGACAGACATTTGGATTGACGAGTCCTTTTATTCTTGATCTTGGAATTTTGAGCATAACGTTTGCAATGACGATAAAAATTACAGTTGCAAGCATTGTTGGTATTATTATAGGTATTATAATATATCGGATTCTATAAATATATTTGGATGAATGCTTAGTTTATTCGTTTTTATTCCTGGGATATGTCCGGAGAACGTACTTCAGGAGGAATAATGAAGAACACAGAATGTACAAAAGGAATGGATACACAACATGACGATAAACCTTATGAACGCTTTATTCGTTATGGACCAGACACATTGACAGATGCAGAATTACTTGCAATCATCATCAGAACTGGTACACATGAAGATGATTCCACCGAAATCAGTAAAAAAATTCTTGCATTAAAAAAACATCCGGGAGGATTGCTGGGGTTACATTATCTGACAGTACAGGATTTATTGGAAGTACGTGGGATTGGCATGGTCAAGGCAATCAGGATTAAGTGCATTTCTGAACTTGTCAAACGAATGTCAAAAAGTAAAGCACTGCAAAATTTGAAGATGGACAAACCTTCCACAGTTGCGGATTATTTTATGGAGGAGCTTCGCCATATGCAGACAGAATGCATCCTGCTGCTTATGCTTGATAATAAGAACCGATTATTAAGTAGCGAAATAGTTTCTAAGGGTACTGTAAACACATCGCTTTTGTCGCCAAGAGAGATTATGATAACAGCATTACGTAATCATGCAGTATCCATTATATTGCTTCATAATCATCCAAGTGGAGATCCAAGCCCAAGTCAACAGGATGTTCTGGTTACATTAAAAGTGAATGAAGCATCACAATTGATTGGAATCCCCCTGTTGGATCATATCATCATAGGGGATAACAGATATATCAGCCTGAAAGAACAGAATCTGTTTCAGACGAAATAAATGGAGGAAATTAAAATGGTCAATAATGCATTTGGTATCGATTTGGGTACCAGTAATATCAAAATATACAGTAGGGCAGATGATAAGATTATGGTCGAACGCAATATGATCGCAATCGCAAATAAGAAAGATCTGTTCGCGTATGGTGATTCGGCATTCGATATGTATGAGAAAGCGCCAAGTAATATTAAAATATCTTACCCATTGGTAAATGGTGTTATCGCAGATATTAAAAGTATGCAAATGCTGTTAAAACACTTTTTATCCGATATCAGTAAAGGTGTTGCAAAGCCAGCTGATTATATTGTTGCAGTTCCAACGGATATTACTGAAGTGGAAAAAAGAGCATTTTATGATTTAATCAAGGATGCAAATGTAAAAGCAAAAAAAATTCAGGTCGTTGAGAAAGCCATAGCAGATGGACTGGGACTGGATATAGATGTTAAAAACTCACAGGGTGTACTTGTAGTCAATGTCGGATTTGATACAACAGAAATATCAATACTCTCATTAGGTGGAATTGTATTAAGTCGCTTGATTAAAATAGGTGGAAACAAATTTGATGAAGCAATCAAAAATGCTGTTAGACATGAGTTCAGTTTATTGATTGGTGGAAAGACAGCTGAGAAAGTCAAAATATCATTAAAAGATTTAGAAGAAAATGAAGAGAATGCAGTTGTTTATGGAAGAGATATTGTAACAGGATTGCCTGTTGAAAAAGAAATTCCACCGAAAGTTGTGAATGATGCGTTAAGAGAGCATTTTAATACCATAATTGATAATGTAAAAGTAATTCTTGAAAGAACACCACCGGAACTGGCTGCAGATATCTATAGACATGGCATCTATCTGACAGGAGGCGCATCACAAGTCAATCATTTGAATGAACTTGTAAGCAAAGGGACAGGATTAAAAGTCAATACCTCTGAAAATCCGATTTCGAGTGTTGTAACTGGCTTATCTAAGATTATAAAAGAAGATCATTATAAGTCCGTTGCCTATACCATAGAAGGAATGAGCAAATAAATGAGTCCTATGATAAAGAGGAAACGTGATAAATTTACGTTACCTAGTAAATATCTCCTTTTAATTTTAACATTTCTATGTGTAATATTGATGGGTATTACATTTACAACTGATTATCTTGGAGGATCTCTTGGCACAATCAGCGGGTATGTTGTAGTACCATTTCAAAGAGGAGTCAGCTCTGTGGGGGGCTGGCTTTCTAACCGTTCAGAAGAATTAGCGCAATTAAGAGATGTATTACAGGAAAATGAAGAATTAAAGAAACAGGTCGATGAGCTGTCTATTCAGATTACAGAATTGCAACAGGAAAAATATGAGTTAAACAGTCTGAGAGAATTGTATGAATTAGATTCGCAATATGCTGATTATGAAAAAACCGGAGCAAGAATTATAGGAAGAGATTCTGGTAACTGGTTCCATTCATTTTTAATTGATAAAGGCAGCGATGATGGATTAGAAGTGAATATGAATGTAATTGCTGGGAATGGACTTGTAGGGATTGTAACTTATACAGGACCAAACTGGTCACGCGTTACATCAATTATTAACGACAATTCTAATGTGAGCGGTATGATCCTTGCCACATCAGATAATCTAATTGTATCTGGAAATCTCGAACTGATGAAATCAGGTGTGATTTCATTTAGTCAGTTAGTTGACAGCGCCAGTCAGGTAGCACCTGGAGACAAGATTGTTACTTCTCAGATTAGTGACAGATATTTACCAGGTATTTTGATTGGTTATATCAGTGAAATCCAGACAGATTCCAACAATCTGACAAAATCTGGAAAGGTAACGCCTGCAGTTGATTTTGAACATCTGGAAGAAGTTCTTGTAATTAAAAAATTAAAACAGCAGACTGGTGATGCGTCATGAGAAAAAATATTACGATTGGAATCATGATTATTGTATGTTTTGCATTACAAAATGTATTGTTTCGTTCTATTACATTTGGAGGAATCGGGCCCAACCTTATGGTGGTTCTCACTTCCTCTTTTGGTTTTATGTGCGGTAAAAAAAATGGAATGATCATTGGTTTTCTGTCAGGTTTGCTTATGGATATTTTTTTTGGAAGCGTACTGGGATTATATGCACTGATTTATATGTACATTGGGTACGCAAATGGAACATTTCATAAAATATTTTACCCACAGGATATCAAACTTCCGCTGATATTAATAGCAGGGAGTGATCTGACGCTTAATTTAATTACATATTGTCTTTTATTTTTACTTCGCGGAAGATTTCATTTTTTATTTTATATATCGAATATAATATTACCGGAAATCGTATATACCATTGGTGTTACAATTTTGTTATATCCAGGGATCCTACTAATAAATAAATCATTTGAACAGGCTGAAAAAAGGAGTGACCAGAAATTTGTTTAGAGACATCAAGAATAGTATTATCAATCTGGTAACTTCCAGAGTGTTTGTCTTAATCATACTTTTTACAGTAATGAGCGGCATATTGGTTTCACGATTATTTTTACTTCAAATCGTGGAAGGAGAATCCTATCTAAATAATTTTAAATTGAAGATTAGAAAAGAACGTACAATTTCTAGTACAAGAGGTAAAATTTATGATAGAAATGGAGAACTTCTTGCGTATAATGAACTTGCATATTCGGTAACCATTGAAGACGTATATGAGTCTGGTGAAGGGAAAAATGCTGCACTCAATCAGACAATTTTTGAACTGATCCGGATTATTGAAGAACATCAAGATGAAGTAATCAATGATTTTAATATTATTATTAATAAAGATGGTAATTTTGAATTTACAGTAGATGATAAACAATTATTAAGATTTCTCGCAGATATTTATGGGAGTCCAACTATTGATAAATTAACTTATGCACAAAAAACATCAACACCGCTTGAAGTAATGGAGTATATGTGTGGTACTTCAAAATATGAAATTGGTGAATATACTGATCCAGATACAAAGAAAAATTTTGTTCCTGGAATGGGGTATACAAGAGAACAACAGCTTAAGATGGTTACCATCAGATATGCAATGAGTGCAAATAGTTTTCAGAAATATATACCAACAGTTGTAGCCACAGAAGTATCAGATGAAACAGTTGCTGTTATTATGGAAAATATTGACGCGTTGGATGGAGTTTCCATTGCAGAAGATACCATTAGAAAATATGAAGATAGCGTCTACTTTTCACATATCATCGGTTATACTGGTAAAATTTCTACAGAAGAATTAGAAAACTTAAAAGCAGAAGATGATTCCTATACAATGACAGATATGATAGGTAAAGCAGGAATAGAACAAGTGATGGAGACATCATTACAAGGCCAGAAAGGTTCAGAAACTGTTTATGTGGATAATCTTGGAAGAGTAATAGAAACAAGTAATAAGGTAGAACCTGTTGCTGGTGATGATTTATATCTTACAATTGATAAAAATCTGCAAAAAGCAACATATAATATTTTAGAGCAAAAACTTGCAGGTATTCTTGTAACGAAAATTAAAAATATTAAAGAATATATTCCACCTGAAAATGCAAGCGCCAGCAATATTGTGATTCCAATTGATGATGTTTATTTTGCACTGATCAATAATGCAATTATAGATATTTCAAAATTCTCCAGTCAAAATGCAAGTGAAACGGAAAAAGAAGTATTAGAATCCTTTAAAGGAAAACAAAAAGATGTATTTTCAATTCTGAGAGATGAATTGATGGAGACATCAACACCATACAAAGACCTTACTGATGAGTATAAGGTTTATGAAAGTTACATTGTTTCCATGCTTTCATCAAGCACTTATGGTATGATTGATACAGATGCAATTGATATAGAAGATGAAACTTATATTGCATGGAAAACAGACGAAAGCATTAGCCTTAAGGAATATTTAAACCACGCAATCGCAATGAACTGGATCAATATTTCTAAGCTTGATTTAGATAGCCAGTATTCAGATTCAGAGGAAATATACGAAAAACTGATCGATTCAATTTTTGAAATTTTAAATGAGAACAACGAGTTTTCAAAAAAAATGTATAAATATATGATCAAAGAAAATACTTTGACGGGAAAACAGATTTGCCTTCTGTTATGGGAACAAAATTTAATTGATATTTCTTCAGAAGAAATTGATAAATTAAGAGAGGGTGTAACAAGTCCGTTTAATTTCATGATTGATCGTATTACAGCCCTGGATATAACGCCTGCACAGTTGGCGCTTGATCCATGTTCTGGATCTAGTGTTATTACAGATGTGAATACCGGTGAAGTGCTTGCACTTGTAACATATCCAAGTTACGACAACAATAGGCTCGCCAATTCGATTGATGCAGATTATTATAATAGATTACAATCTGACTTATCATTACCAATGTGGGATTATGCAACGCAACAGCTCTCAGCACCTGGATCTACTTACAAAATGGTTTCAGCGGCTACGTCTTTGGAGGAAGGTGTCACGGGTATTTATGATACTGTTACCTGTACAGGAACTTTTGAAAAAGTCACAACTCCTTTTAGGTGCTGGCTGATTTCAGGACATGGTTCTTTAAATGTGTCTGAAGCAATTGAACATTCCTGCAACTTCTTCTTTTATGAAATGGGTTATAGACTTAGTATTGATGAATCAGGTACATATAATAATGAACTTGGTCTTGGAAGAATGGCAAAATACGCCGAAATGTTTGGGCTTTCTGAAAAATCAGGAATAGAATTAGAAGAATCAACACCACATATTTCAGATCAGGATGCAGTACCATCAGCAATTGGACAGGGTACACACAACTATACAACAGTTGGTCTGGCAAGATATGTTACTGCAGTAGCGAACAGTGGTACATGTTATAACCTGAGTTTGCTTGATAAGACGACAGATTCAGAAGGAAATCTGATTCAGGACTTCACACCAGAGGTTAGAAATCAGATTACATTAGCGCAATCCACATGGGATTCCATTCATACAGGTATGAAAAAAGTAATTGAAGCTAAAACATACTATAAAGATCTTGGTGTTCAAGCTGCCGGGAAAACAGGTACGGCGCAGGAAAGTAAGAAACGTGCCAACCATGCTCTTTTTGTAGGATATGCTCCTTATGAGAATCCGGAAATATCAATCGCAACAAGAATTGCATTTGGCTATACCTCTGATTATGCAGCTGAAGTTTCAAGAGATGTATTAAAATATTACTTTAATCTGGAAGATGAAGCAGATATTATTACAGGTAATGCAGTGGTGCCTGAATCTCAGGGCACGGTAACAGATTAATGTGAAAGAAGGAAATATTATGAGTCAGGCAGTATTAGTAAAAAGTTTTCAGAATGGTCTTCAGGTTTTACTGGATCAAGACCTGCTTTTTGATGATTTATTACTGGAAATTGAGAATAAATTTAAGGAATCAGCAAAGTTTTTTCAGGATGCCAGACTAGCACTTTCTTTGGAAGGACGTAGTTTGACAATCGATGAAGAAAAGAAAATTGTCGATACCATTACCCAGGCTTCCGGTATTCATATTGTTTGTCTGATTAATAAGGAAGAATCAAAAAATCAGATTTATTTAAATGCAATTCATCATTTTGAGCAAATCAGACCTCAGGACAGTCAGGGTGAATTTTATCATGGTTGTGTGAAAGATGGTGAAACAATTGAGTCGGATGCGAGCATTGTTATTTTCGGAGATGTTTATCCTGACTGCACGGTAATTTCCAAGAAAGATATTATTGTCCTTGGTGGTCTATATGGCAAGGCAGTAGCGGGTGCTGAGCAGGAAGAAGAACATATTATAATAGCGTTAGAAATGGCACCACAAAAGCTTAAAATCAATGGAATAAAGCTTCGGACAGACAAACAGGGGAAATGGCCAATAAAACCTAAGATTGTACCCAAAATGGCCAGGATCCAAAATGATAAAATTGTTATGGAAATTCTAACGAAAGAGACACTTGCATCAGTAACAAGAGGTTCATTATGTTAAAACGTTATAAGATTAGAGATTACGATTTTGGGCTTGTTATTATGGTTCTTGCTCTAACTGTAATAGGAATTCTGGCAGTCGGAAGTGCGAAAGAATCCATGCAGAGCTCTCAGATTTTAGGTTTAATACTTGGGTTCTTTTTTATGATATTACTTTCGCTTTTTGATTATTCCTTTTTTTTGAATTTTTACTGGCTCATTTATATCTTCAATCTTGTTTTATTAATTGGGGTGGAATTATTTGGAAAGACTGTTAATAATGCACAAAGATGGATTGTTATCCTGGGAATTCAGTTTCAGCCATCAGAAACAGCGAAAATAATGTTGATTTTATTTTACGCGCAGTTTATTATGAAGAATAAGAAGTCTTTAAATACTTTTAAAATACTTTTTTTATCTTTTGCATTATTAATACCACCTCTTTTTCTGGTATACAATCAACCTGATCTAAAAACAACGATTATGCTTGCTTTGATTTTTGGTATTCTTATTTTTATAGGTGGATTAAGTTATAAAATTATTTTTAGTACACTTGCAGTACTAGTGCCTGCTGCCATAATTTTCTTAAGCATAGTACTACAGCCAGATCAAAATTTGATCAAAGAATATCAGCAGACCCGAATTCTAGCCTGGCTCCATCCTGCTGAATATGCCACTACGGAGGGGTATCAGCAGACAAATGCGATTACAGCGATTGGGTCTGGTCAGTTATTTGGAAAAGGTCTAAATAATAACATTATAAGTTCTGTTAAAAATGGAAACTTTATCTCAGAACCACAAACAGATTTTATCTTTGCAGTCATAGGTGAGGAACTGGGATTTATTGGCGGCTGTGCTGTTATAGTGTTACTTTTCCTGATTACAATGAAGCTTTTAATGATTGCAAAAAGGTCAAAGGATCTTGCAGGAACTTTAATTTGTTCAGGAATGGCTGCGATCATAGGGTTTCAAAGCTTTATAAACATTTCAGTTGCAACTGGAATTTTGCCAAATACCGGAGTACCACTTCCATTTGTCAGTTATGGGTTAACATCGCTTGTCAGTCTATTTATCGGAATGGGATTTGTATTAAATATCAGACTACAGAGTACAAAAAAATATTGATAGAGGAGATGATATTTATGAACATTGCTTTAATTGCTCATGATTCAAAGAAAAAACTGATGCAGAATTTTTGTATCGCATACAGAGGAATTTTAAGTAAAAATGATCTGTTTGCAACAGGAACCACAGGCCGTCTGATTGAAGAGGTGACGAACCTTTCTATTCATAAATATCTGGCTGGACATCTTGGTGGAGAGCAACAAATTGGTGCACAGATTGAACATAATCAGATAGATCTTGTTATTTTTCTAAGAGATCCATTAACACCTAAAATGCATGAACCAGATGTTAATAATGTTGTAAGATTATGTGACATGCATAATATTCCACTTGCAACCAATCTTGCTTCTGCTGAACTACTGATCAAATCTCTTGACAGAGGAGACCTTGAGTGGCGTGAGATGTATAAATAAGACATTTAATATTTTTACCTCTTTATTGCTGATGATTCTATCAGCGGGCTGTCTGACTGGATGCAAGGAACAACAGATTGATATGGCCTATCACTACAATATGCCCGTCAGCAGTTATACTGTAACAAATATCTCAGATGCAGAGACCGCAGAGTCGTTTGCGTCTGATTTGTGTGTAACGGCAACTGATGTTTTAGATGGAACGGATGTAGACCTTACAGATACTGCTACAGGCGCGCTATTTGATTTGAACCAAAGAAATGTGTTATATGCAAAAAACATTCATGAAAAATTATATCCAGCAAGTCTTACGAAAGTAATGACTGCGCTGGTCGTTTTGAAATATGGTAAATTAGAAGACACCATTACAGTGACTGATAGTGTAAATATTACAGAATCAGGCGCACAGCTCTGTGGTCTTGAAAAAGGGGATACTATTACAGTTGACCAGGCGCTTCATGCACTTTTGATAAACTCAGCAAATGATGCTGCTGTTGCATTGGCTGAACATATTGGTGGCACGGTAGAAGGTTTTGCAGAGATGATGAATCAGGAGGCAATGGCAATTGGTGCAACAAATTCTCACTTTGTAAATCCACATGGATTATCAGATGATAATCACTATGTTACAGCATATGATATGTATCTTATTTTCAATGAAGCAATAAAATATGAGCGTTTTACGCAGATTATTCAAATGACGTCTTATGAAACCATATATCATGACCAAGAAGGAGAAGAGAAAAAATTATCGTTTCAGACAACAAACCAGTATTTGCAAGGTGTATACGATGCACCATCTAATGTGACTGTAATAGGGGGAAAAACAGGTACAACAAATGCTGCTGGTAACTGTTTGGTTATTTATGCAAAAGATACTTCAGGTAATCCATACATTTCTGTTATATTGCGTGCAAAAGAACGAGAAATAATATATGGACAGATGACAGATATCTTAAGTGAAATCGGGAATTAAAGGTTGTTTTTTGAAGGCAGATAAACTATAATAAATATAAGCCAATCACGAAAATTCCGGCTGTAAAATTATATTACATTAGGAGGGTTTTGCTATGGTTCAATTAATTGTAGGCAATACAGGAAAAGGTAAGACAAAACACTTATTGGATAAAGTAAATGCCGCAGTCCATGAAGCGCAGGGCAACATTGTCTATCTAGACAAAAGTTCTAAACATATGTATGAATTGAACAATAAGGTAAGGCTGATCGATGCAAGTGAATATTTAATTACAAATAGTAATGAGTTTGTTGGTTTTATTTTAGGTATTCTTTCACAGGATCGTGATTTGCAGCAAATGTATGTAGACAGTTTTTTGAAAGTTTCGTGTATTAAAAATGGCGATATTGAATCCGTATTAGCAAAATTAGAACAGATTAGTGAGAAGTTTAGTGTGGATTTTGTGCTCTGTATTTCTTTAAATGAATCAGAATTACCTGAGAATACTAAATCAAAAATAGTTGTTTCTCTTTAAAATATATAGCTTGAATTATTTGTCTGTATATCATAAAGGCAAAGCCCCGGACGGGTTCCGGGGCTTTTTTACAGAGAATAAGATAAAGAAGCATGGAGGTCGGATTTTTGGCAGCTGAAAAAATTAGAA
>QKAS01000072.1 GCA_003246295.1 Clostridia bacterium
ACTTAGAATAACAATCTGACCGATAATATGAATTTTTAAAAGCACCCTTGAGGAGCTTTATTAAAGTCAGCCATTTTCAGGTCAGAAAGAAAATATAAATATTTTGCTAATTTAGGGTTGACTTTTCATAGCTGGTCTCCTTAACAAGATAAAGCGGCAAGCCACTTCACTTGTCATGAATAATGCTGCCTCGAATTATTTATAATTCGAAGCAGCGTTTTATAGTTCTTACTATTTATTCTACATTCGCGATATCATATTTCTCGTCGCAATTCTTTAAGAAGGATTGTATATTCTGAGTGTCATCCATTCCATTTACATAGTTCAAGGAGAATTCAGAAAGTAATGCGGATAAATCAAATCCATTTGGGTAATAGTGATCTGGGAAATTGGCAACTTTACCTGCTGCAATATCTTCTTTGACACCTGCAACTGTTGGAGCATCTTGTTCTACTTCTTTAACAGCTGAAAATGCAAATTGATCGTTGATATAGGTCTGTGCATTCTCTTTTTCAAGCATAAAAGCAATAAATTCTTTTACCACATCTAGATGTTTGGAATCCTTACTAGTTGCAAACAAAACGTCAACACCAGAAGTTACATAGTTTTTCGTTGCATCGTCAGATGCTGGAAATGCAAACATATTTACATGGAAATCAGCATTTGCCGTTATAAACTGATTAATTGCCCAATTTCCGTTGATCATCATACAAGCTTCTCCATTTGCGAAAGCTTTATTACCATCATCATACGTGGTTCCCATAAAATCATCCTGCGCATGACTTATAATCTGTAAATACTTCTGTGCAATCTCTTGGTGTGTGTCTGTAAATGTCGTCTCATTCTTTAATCTTGCATCTGTAAAACCTTCTGGTTGCAGATCTGGAGCCATACTATTCCATGCGCATAGACCAGTCCAGCTATCTTTATAAGTTAAAAGAAAAGGGGTTTCTCCTGCTGCTTCAATCTTATCAACCACTTTCAAAAATTCATTCCATGTCGTTGGTACCGTAAGACCTAACTCCTCGAATTTGTCCACATTATACAAGATTCCTGAGGCGTTCGTTGCATACGGAATTCCATAAGCGGCTTGTTCTTTATTTGCATTTACATCATATACCATCTGTAAATAAGAATCCTGCACATCTGATACAAATGCTTCTCCACTCAAATCCGCAAGTACACCTGCACCCTGTAACTCTTTATAATTATTATCTCCACCAAGTGCAACAATATCAGGAATATCATTTTTTGCTAGTCTTGTTTTAAGAACAGTCCCTGCATCTGCAGGCGCAGTGATAACAATTTTTGTATCTGGATGGATTGCATTAAATGAATCTACCAATTGTTGTAAGACTTCTTTATTTTCTGCTTTTGATGAAAACAATTCTATTTCATTGCTTTTTCCACAGCCTCCTAAAATACCTACTACGAAAAATGCCGAAAGTAAAACTGCTAAAAGATTTTTCTTCATTCCTTATTCCTCCCAATTGACTTTCTTACTACTAAGTTTCCATGAATCGATTTTGACTCATTTATTATGATTTATATGTCGCGCAACATATTTTAATAACTGCATCGTAGCATAAATTATAAAGTATTTTCAATAGGTTTCGCACGAAACTACACATATATACAATTATTTCATTTTATTATTGTGCATGTTGACTATTTTTACATGCTTTAACTATAAAAAATCCATATGAGATTTTCCTTTGATTTTCATAAGTAAAATCTCATATGGATCTTTATCTATTATTTTTGATTTCTGTTTCCAACAGAATCTCTTTCTATTAGTTTTACTTCTATCTTTATATTTCTTTCTTCAACCGGCTCATCTTTAATCAGCTTCAGCAACTGTTCTATTGCAATACATGCTTTTTTACTAACATCCTGATGGATGGTCGTTAATCTTGGATGAATTATTTCTGTGTACATATTATCATCAAATCCCGTTACCGATATGTCCTCTGGGATTCGCATTCCACGACTCAAGAAAAAATTCATACCTTCCATTGCTGCATAGTCGGAAGAAAATGCAACTGCACCTGCCTTTTTAAATCTTGGAACCCATTCCTCATATTGCTTCATCCGTAAGTAATAATCTGGGAATACTAGCATATACCTTGATTTACTACAAAAACCGCCTTGACTTTCCATTGCTTTTTTAAATCCTAGCCAACGGTAATAATCACTTGCCTGTTTGGTTTCTGCTGCATAAATAGCTTTCTGAAATCCTTTTTTTAATAAGTATTCTCCGATTTGATATCCACCTGAAAAGTCGTCAATACCGACATTCACGTAAGTAGGTTTTCTTTCTGGATAGGTATCGATCATAATAATTGGTTTATTTAGTTTTCGTTTAATTGCATTAAAATCAGTTTCTGTAAACCCCAAAGCAACTAATCCATCCACATTCCATTGCGAAGCAACTGTTACAATCTTATCGATATCAGTCCCACTAATCAACATGATGTAGTAGCCGGCATAATCTGCAGCCTTTCTCAAAGAGCCAACAAATTCTCCTACAAAAGGATCCTGCATTGCATTATATCCATGTGTCTCTTCATAGGACATAATAAACCCTATGATTCTAGAAACATTACTGGTTAAAATCATGGATCCCATATTAGGAACATAGCCTTCCTCTTTTAAAACTGCATTAATTCTCTCTATTGTATGTTTTGACACTCGCTTTGTATTTCCATGAATCACATTAGATACTGTAGTTCTACTAACACCAACAATATCTGCAATGTCCTGTAATCGAATCATTTTGTCCATTCAATCCGCATCACCTATTATAAGCTTTCGGATTATTCCTTCCCGCCCTGGATATAAACCTTCAAAGACTTTATCCATTTATATCACCTGGCATGTTTTTTGATCATATTTATCATACGCTATTTGATGTAGATTTCCAAGTGTCGCTGATTGTAAAGTCATCAGCGCCTTTTTCTGTTTCCCAAAAGGTAGTTGAATTGGTTTGTAACACCTTTCAAATTGACTTTTCATTTGCTTAAAATTATAATCTAAGTATTACATTAGTAGGATTTGAGGTGACCATCAATGAATTATTTACCACAGATTTCTGAAGCTGAATATGAGGTTATGAAAATAATCTGGAAATACGCGCCCATTAGTACAAATGATATCACTGATAAATTATTAAAGACTACAAATTGGAATGCTAGAACTATCCAGACACTCATTAAAAGATTAGCCTCTAAAGGAGTGATCTCGTATGAAAAACAGAGCAGAATGTTTGTATATACGCCGGTGATTCAAAAACACGAGTATATTGGGCAGGAAAGTGAAACCTTCTTAGAACGTTTTTATAATGGCGATATAACAGCTATGATTTCATCTTTTATTGAAAATGATAAACTATCTGCCTCAGAAATCGGTAGTCTTAGGACACTGCTATCATCAAAAGCTAAGAAGGAGTGACCTATGAAATGGCTGATTTTATAATTCATTTTTTAATAAGCAATATTCTTATTAGCGGCATCATCGGATTCCTTATTATAATGAAAAAACTTCTTAAGAATTATTTGACCAATAGAATACAATATCATCTATGGTTCTTTATTCTAGGGCTTCTACTAATTCCTTTCGTACCGTTAAATTTAGTCAATTATCCCAAAAACATCCTTCTTTTCTTCAAGCAGCTTATCGTTTTATCTTTTGAGAAGGATAACACAAAAACAGGCATTCAACCTGATTATAAGGCCAAATCGTCTGGGGTAATCAATGATTTAGCTCTTTCTGTTAGTGACCATGCTTCCTCCAATACTGCAAATATTTTATTTGCAATATGGTTTATTGGTGTAATCGTTATGCTCATTTTAGCATGCAAATCAATTTACAACTTACGAAAAATAAAACAATCAGCTTTGCCGCTACAAAATATGGCAGTAAAAGAAATTTATAACAATTGTCTTAGTCAGACAGGTATCCAAACCAGTTTGCCTGTATATAGTACTGCTTTTTTAAAATGTCCTATTATGGTAGGCTTTTTTCGTCCTGCTATATATCTGCCGATTCAATTAATCTCTGATTATAACGAGATTGAAGTGAAACATATGATATTACATGAATTGAATCATTATCTTCATAAGGATACTATCATCAATCATTTCACAAATATCTTTGGTATCCTTTATTGGTTTAATCCTATCATTTGGACATCTATAAGAGAAATGCGTATCGATCGTGAAATAGCCTGCGATACTTCTGTATTAAATCTTTTAGATGCAGATTCGTATAGTGCCTATGGAAATACACTTATTAGTTTTGCCGAGAAAATATCTCTAACTCCATTCCCTTTTGCTTCTGGCATTAGTGGAAGTATGCGTCAAATGAAACATCGAATATTAAATATCACAAACTATCAAGCACCTACTACAAAGAAAAAAATTGCGAGTAATATTGTTTTTATTCTGATTGGAATCATCACTTTTTGTATCTCGCCAGCACTATCTATATATGCATCGGATACCAATACATACAAATGGAATGTTGCTGATAAAAATATCACATATGTGGACTTATCACCATACTATGAAAAATATGATGGAAGTTTTGTCCTATATGAACTTACAACAGATAGATGGATTATATATAACTCCGATAAAGCCACTACTCGAGTTGCTCCCGATTCAACCTATAAGATATATTCTGCACTATTTGGTCTGAATGAACAGATTATCTCACCCAATAATACCTATATGAAGTGGGATTATACTGATTATCCATTTGACGAATGGGAGTCCGATCAGACGTTAGACAGTGCCATGGCATCATCTGTAAATTGGTATTTTCAGACAATAGATTCAGGGATTGGCGCAAATTCTCTCTCAGCTTACTTAAGTGAGTTGAACTACGGCAACATGCTTGTACAACAAAACACAGATACGTTTTGGATGGAATCATCACTTAACATTTCTCCAGTTGAGCAAGTTGAACTATTAGTCAAACTTAATAATAATAATTTGCCTTTTAAAGATGAAGATATGAATCTTGTGAAAGATTCTATTCACATCGCTTCTTCTGACATTGGAGACCTCTATGGGAAAACTGGTACGGGCCGTGTTAACAAAAATGATGTCAATGGATGGTTTATAGGCTATGTTACAAATCAAGATCACACTTATGTTTTTGCTACAAATATACAATCTGATTGCAATGCAACAGGACTCATTGCTTCCGATATTACCCTGTCTCTTTTATCAGAATTAGACATTTGGAACTAAAATCATTTTGCATACTCCCTTGTAATTCTATACTGGTATTGAGGAATTTTCTCTACCCCATCCTCCAATATAGTATTACCTAAATATACGAAACTTCCGTCTTCGTTTGTCTTAACTGTAAGCTCATGCGTAATAAATGCTTCATCATTAAGGATCATCTCACAAACAGCATTTATTGTTAATGTAATAGTGCCATCCTCATTTGTTTTCATATCACTTACCTCTGGGAATGATGTATCAAAATAAGTGGGTGCATAGTTCATGCATCCAAGACTATCCCAGTAATATACTTGATTTACATCATCATAAGGAGTACATTCCCTAATCGTCTCCCGCACAACTGGAAAGTATTTCATAATCAGTGTTTCAAATGCATCGGCATCAATCCCTTTCGCCTCCTCCGGAAACACAAATCGCTCTCCTGTATCAATCGCATATAAGTACTCATATATTCCCGTATAATCAAGCTGTTCAAGATTATCTGAATTCCAGTTTGAACACAATACATTGTTTCCTTGATATCGCAAACCTAACACGTACTTCTCTGATGCTTCTCTGCAAACTTCCGATATTGGTCTTATCCTAATCAGCACACTTCCATCAACAATTTCTGTAACTTCTGGATATTCTGGAACACATAGCTCGTAACAAAACCACCCATCCTCTGTATATCTCCATGATTTAAGTCTAGTATAAGAACAATAGTTCTCAGTATAATCTCCATTTCTTTTAAAAGTCATTCCAGATGCCAAAACATATATATCAGAACCATCATATGTATATTGATATCTTGCGATAGCACCACTACGTCTAAGTATATAAAGCACCACTTCACCTTCTATTCTATTTTGGGTATTCTCAAGAAACTGTTCTATTACCTCTTCATTCCCTATATTTGAATAAATACCATCAGCCTTTACAACATACCCTTTTTTAGACAGTATACTAACCATACCTTCCATAACAGTTTCTGGTATTTCAAATTCATTATTTTCCTCATTCCAATATTGAAAACACTGATTTTCAAGCGTCATAAATATATCTGCGATCTCTTTTTCAGCCTGTTCTCTCCCTCTCTGATCAACTGGAAGGTTAAATCCTTTCATAAACTGATTTGAATCTTGATCTTGTTCTTCATTTTTTATAGTATCATCGACTATTTGTATGGCGTTATTATTGTTTTCTGAAACAACACTGTTGTTTGTATCCTTACATCCTGATATAAGGATAATTATTAAAAAAATCCCCAATAAAAAGTAACATCTACAAGTCATCCCCATAATATCCATACCACTCCTCTTCTGTATAACGATCTGCGTGCCACCACAAATTAAGTTCTTGATTTTCTACAATTTGATTTGACAGATAATATGTCTTACCATTTACTTCCTTAATAACAACCATATGGGAGAATCGTTTTGAAGTGTTTTCATTTGGATAAACTGCATTTACCCAGAGTGTGATTGAACCATCTTCATTTTCTTTGTAAGACACCACCTCAGGATAGGGAATATCTGCATAATCAAATTCGTTAAACCCTCTTGGCCTGAAAATATAACAACCCGTTTCAGGACTATATCCTGACAATTCGTGTAGTTCCTGCTTTGTAATCTGAATATGTCCCATAATTACATTTTCAAACTCATCCGCTGGGATCTGATACTCATTGCCGATAGATATATTTTCATTCATTACATATGGAAAACTAACATGATAGGTTTCCGTATAAAATCTTTCAAAAATATCATAAAAATCCAGTTTACTAAAATCTTTCTGGTTCCAATCTGTAAGAAACATATTATTTAATCCATACGACACAGAAGAAATATATTTGTTGCATAATTCCCTATATCTATCTTCCAATTGGTATACTCTAAGCGCTATATGTACTTCTTCTTCACTTAATGTGAGTACATATCTTTCCGTAGAAGGCCAGCGACCTTCAATCATCAAATATCCTTCTTCTGTAAAATTGAAACAATTCGCTTCAAACGTATATTTCTCTGATGCTACGATATGATTATTGGTAAACTGATAATACGTCTGCTCTACATTAACAGTCCCTTCATTGGTATTTATACTAAGTAAAGAAAATCCACCATGATAGGACACTTGAATTACCTGTACTGACGCCTTTTTGCCACCTTCTTGCTTATTGATAAATTCCTGTAATTTGTCCGAACATGTCATATTGACTTTATTTTCACTGTCTATTGCGATATATCCTGATTTACCAAGCGTTTCAATGATTTGCCTAACGATAGCATTGTTATCTGTCTTACCAGTATAAGCATCTATATATATTTTTTCTATTTCAATACTATTTATTATTGATTCCTTTCCTTCCGTTTTATAGCCACTTACTAATACACCTATTATAATTGCGAACATAAGTAAATTAGTTCTCTTCATACTATTTACCCCTTTATATTACATGTGTAGTATTTCATTTTATCTTACACTTGTAATATTAGTATGTCAAGAAATGCAATAAAATACGATAATAAAAAAACTCAGCAAAAGCTGAGTCGTTGTAATATTCATCAAAGATTTTTTTCTCTATTAATTTTTCGGATGACTCGGCAGGGATTTCCGACTGCCACACAATTTTCAGGGATACTCTTTGTTACAACACTGCCTGCACCTATAACGCTACCATTCCCTATATGAATACCGGGCAAAAGAATAACACCGCCGCCAATCCAACAACCATCACCGATTGTAATCGGAAGTGCATAAGTCCTGCAAAAATACTCATCACTTTCTGGTTCCCAATCTGGTGTTAATCGTTCATTTAACTCCACCGGATGAGTCGCTGTATAGATTTGTACATTAGAAGCAATTAGCACATTATTACCAATCGTAATTTTATTACAATCCACAAAAGTACAATTCATATTGACCGATACATTGTTGCCTATAAAAATATTGCATCCATAATCACAAATAAATGGCGAACCAACGGATACGTTTGAACCTATGTTCCCGAATAAACATTTTAAGAGTTCTCTCTTGTCTGCGTTTTGGGTATAAGAAAGGCTGTTATACTTTGTAAGTAATTCTCTTGTTTTCTTTTTATATTCTAAAAAAATAGTATCGTGGCAATTATAGTATTCTCCATCTAAACATTTATCAAGTTCTGTTTTCATATCTTTCCAAATTCCTTTCTGATTAAGGCTCAAGCGTATTCCTCTTTCCCTTAACTTTATGAAAATAATATAAAACATCTTGTTCCAATACAAGTAACAAGTTGTCACAGAATTTATAATCTTCTTGCCAGTGTTTCTATGAGAAATAATACTGGAACCTGCGTTGTGGCATTATATCCACCGTTCGTAAGAAGCATATCTTTTGTGATTGGATAGTAAGGATCTTCTAATCCTATCGAAAACTTTCCCAAATTCTAAAAAAATCTCGCTCCATATCTCGCAAGTGTTCCAGAGGATCCTTGCCCCACAAAGATCACTCGCTCAGCCTTTCTTATGAATTCGGTTCCCTGCTCTAATTTCTGCTCAAAAGAATTTGTATTCGTCCTGTGGAAATAATGTAGCAGCTCCGATAAGTCATTTTGTGGTGGTCTTTCCTGTATCTGAAATAAATATTTAGTAAGCCCTTTTTTAAATTCATTATATCCATCATAATTCATCTTGTGACAAAATCTTAGGATTGATGATGTTGACATATTTGTTTTTTCAGCCAATTCCCTTATTGTCATATAGGGTATTTTGTCACCATTATCAACAATATATTTATATAATCTCACTTCTGTTTCGTTGAATTTTTGTATATCATCATAAGAAAACATCATATCATTCCATTCCATGCATGGGATTCTCTATTTTGTTACATTTATGTAGAATAATATATCATAGATTAAAACTTTCATCACTTTATTTTGCCTCTTCTTAATAATTTACATATTAAACCCATCGAATATCATACCAGCAGCGAGATATTCGATGGGTTTTTCAATTAAATAAGTGTCTTGATATAATCAACTGGATACATAGAGTGTTCAGCGACCTCTTCAACACTGAGCCCCTGTGAGAGAAAGCGTTTTATTACATGATCCATTTTTTCCGCGATTTCAATGATAATTTTATCATAATCATAAATACGAAATACACGCTGTCCCCAAGGATATTCCTTTGCAGTATGTATAAATTCAATACCCTCTGTCCTTTGTAATTTAACTAACCATTCATCCAGATTATCTACTTCAAAATAAAGCTGAAACGTATTTGAACGCTCTGTCCGCGGAAGGGATTCACCTACCAGTTCTTCATAATTGGACTGTAATGAGAGACCTCGTTCAAAAGAAACATGTACACCAAGATCCATTATAATCTTTTGTTCCAGTACTTTCTCATAAAAATACTTTGACCGTTCCATATTTGATACAGAAATCAATACTCCTTGAAATAACATAATGCCACTCCTTTTATCTTTTATTTGATAAAATGATTATAAACTAAAACTTAGCAATCTCATTGTAAAAATCGGACATGTGATTGCGATATGCCTGTGGGGTAATACCACAGATTGATTTGAAATCATTCATAAAGTGAGGCATATCATAAAAACCAGATTTCATACAAACCTGCTGTATACTTAGACTTGGCCGTTGGAGAAACTGAAGTGCCTTGTTAATTCTCACAAGTCTTGAAAAAGATTTGGCACTGATCCCAAGATACTTGTCAAATATACGATTCAGATGCCTCTCACTGTAGTAAGTTTCTTTGGAAAGCTCCTTAACTGACAAAGAGCCACCGCTTTGTATAATTTTTTGGTTCGCTAATGAAAATTCCTGTTGATAAAATGAGGTTTTTACATAGTTCATAAATAATCGGTCTATCTCATTAATAAATGTATCGATATTCGTTGACTCTTCCAATCGTTGTTCAATCAATCGGTGAAGCATCGGATCTAAATCACATAATGGCAGTACAATATCTGTCAATTCTTTCTGAGGCAAATTGCTAAAGGCAAAGTATCCTGCAGGGTGGAATTCTATGATGAATATCAGATAATATGAGTTGATTTGATTCCCAACACAAGCAGGCTTTTCAAGGGGACCAAACAACTTGCTGTCAATCTGGTTTAAATCGACTGTGAAAACCATCGTGGTGGAACCGTGTGGAATAATCGTGTATTGCTCAGACATCATTTCCGTATGTGGAAAGGTAATGGAGTAGTTCGAGATCCATTTTCGAAGAGAAGAATGCGGAAGTAAATACATGAAATCTTGGTCTCGAAAAATAATTCTGTTCATATTATGATAATCAAAAATAGACTGCTTAGTAAACATAATACCCCCTCGTATCTTGTGTAGACAAAAATGATGTCGTTAAGAGACATTTAGATCTTGGCGGTTGGATATCGAAAAAGTAAGACCTGCTATAAAGATTTTTTATAGATTTCTCATCTGTTCAATATATTTGTTCCCCCATTCTTTTAAACTATCAAGGACTATTATAAAATCTTCACCCATAGGGCTTAGACTATATTCTACTTTAGGTGGAATTTGAGAGTATACAGTTCTGATGACCATCCCATAATCTTCTAAACTCCTAAGCTGCTTTGTCAGTGTTGACTGAGTGATTTCAGGTAATTTTCGTTGAATTTCATTAAAACGAAGTGTATCCTCACTTAAAAAATGAAGCAATATTAATGCCCACTTACCTGAAAGTATTTTTTGAGAAGTGGCAAAGGGACATTTACCAAATAGCTCTTCTTGTGTAATCATATAAATCCTCCTGATAATTTATAGTATTATAAAAGATACTAAGTACTTAAATTAATCGTACTTGTTAATTCATTTGTATAACGTATAATCTGTATATAAACATTATAGCGCCTTAAATAAAAATATGAAATACAAATTTTAGTCTTAGGAGGACAAACACATGAAAGTATTAGTTACTGGTGCAACGGGACATTTTGGCGGTTTGGTTGTAAAGAGTTTATTGAATCAAATGGATGCTAAAAATATTTCAGTTAGTGTAAGAAACCCTGAAAAGGCATCCTCATTATCTGAAATGGGAATAGATGTAAGACATGGAGATTTCGACTTTCCTGAGACGCTGGCAACTGCATTTGACGGCATCGATAAATTACTTATTGTCTCTACCGATTTAGACAATGAAACAAGGATTCGCCAGCACAAAGCAGCCGTTGCGGCTTCAAAAACCGCAGGTATAAAGCACATTATATACACAAGCGTTGCCGATGCGTCACATAGTTCATTGGCACTTGCCGAGGTTCATCGACAAACTGAAAAAACAATTATTGAGTCTGGTATTGCCTATACTTTCCTCAGAAATAATTGGTACTTAGAAAACGAAGTTAGTAGCATTCAAGCTACTAATGCTGGTGCTCCTTGGGTTACCTCTGCTGAGTCAGGCAAAGTCGGTTGGACGCTTAAAAGAGAATACGCCGAAGCTGCTGCTAATGTATTAGCTTCAGAAGGTCATGAAAATAAGATTTACGAACTCTCCAGCCAGCCACAAACCCAAGAAAAACTGGCATCCGTAGTGAGTGCCGTTATTGGAAAAGAAATTCCAGTCCTTCATGTCTCCGATGAAGTCTACGGTGAAAGTTTAAGAGCTGCTAATCTTCCTGATTTTTTAGTTGAACTCTTTAAAGACATTCAGAAATCCATCAGAGAAGGTGCACTGGACGTTGTAAGCTCAGACCTCGAAAAACTCCTTGGAAGAAAACCTCTTTCTCTTGAAGAAGCTGTTTCAGAAATTGTGAAGAGCTTTTAACTGTTAGCTAAGTTAAGAATTAAATCCCTTCTTTTGTTAATTACTCCACGATAGATAAACACTTATCATTAGTTCGTTCCTTTATTTATAATATTTTCGCCTTCTGATATTCCCTGAATATCAAAGGACTTTCCAAGTGAAACTGTCATTTGACTTTCATATGTTTTCCATTCGAATTGAGACCATTCAACACCTGATGTACTCTCATCGTTTTCTTTTATTTCAGTTTGCTGCATACTTTCTTGATGATTATTTTCTTTTATAGAATTCGCAGAACTCATAGCCATCGCGTATAACTCTGGACTAAAATTCATTAATATTTTTGCTTCTTCACTAGTTACTTTTCCACCTCTGGATATTTTTGCTGCGATTTCAATAGCCTTAGAAGCATCTTTATAAGCTTTTTGCCACGATTCACTTTGTTGTTTAGCAACGGCAATATCATGCTGCATAACATATTCATTAAATGCTCTCATCCGATCTGCTTCTGCCTGTTTATCAACTTCTGCCAATTGTTGTTTTGTTTCATCCGACAGATCAATCCTGGTTCCATTTACTGTAATATAACCTCTCGATATAGCTCTACTCACCATAGCTGAATCATAAAAATGTATAACAAAAGTATTGTTGTCAGGGCCACTAGTAATTCCAAGTGTATCTTTTCCTGATGTTGCTGAAAGTTCTTTTGATTTCACTTGTGCTGCATATGCTTCTGAAGATATTTCTAATGTATCTTTACTACTTGTTTTCTTGCTTTTTTCCGAATAAGTTTCCACTTGTTTTGAACTATTTAGTCCTGTACTATACAATTTATTAGTGACTGCGTTAAGATTCAAACCTATCACACTCCTTTTTATTGCGTGCTAGTATATTATAAATGTACTAGCACACCTATTTTCTTAATGTATGACAAAAACTAATTTCCAAATAATCAATTTCATATCAGAAATATTATTCCATCCTTTGATGAAATCTCTATAACAAGACTTTGTGTCCAGGATTTTAGCTCGCCCTTGTATAAACCTGGAACTTCCTCTGGTAACCTGATTCATCTCCATAGAATTATATCGGCACTAAAAAAATAAAAATAAACCAATATTAAAAACCTTAATAAACAAAAGTATAACTTCTTATATATGGCTATCCATTCATCGCATCTACATACACCCAATTAAACTCCCCCTTGATTAATCACGTATCCTCCATCGTATCCAGCCCCTGGTCCCAGTTCAATTTTCCAATCACAATATTCCATAAACTGCTTATTATGCTCAATCGAAATCACAGTGTTCCCGCTGACAATCAGCTCATCTAATAATTTCAGTAAATTTTCAATATCAGAGAAATGCAGTCCTGTTGTTGGCTCATCCAATAGATATAGAACATTGCCACTTTTTTTGCTAATTAACTCCTTTGCGAGTTTTAACCTTGCAGCTTCCCCACCTGAAAGTGTGGGTGTTCCCTGACCAAGCTTCAAATATCCAAGTCCAACTTTTTGCAATGATCTTACTCCATCAATCACTTCTCCTAATTCATTCCAAAATTGAATTGCTTCATTAACAGACATATCTAGAATTTCATCAATACGTTTATCTCTATACAAAACAGAAAGTATTTTCTTTTTATACCTTTTTCCCTTACAATCAGGGCATTCCACTAATGTTCCTTCTGTATATTTTACCTTGATTTTTCCCTCTCCCATACAGGTATCGCACTGTCCATACTGACCATTAAAACTAAAATATTTTTCATCCCATCCATTTTCAACAGATAACGGAGCAGTTGCAAATTCTCTTCGAATTAAATCCATGATTCCTATATACGTTGCAACAATAGACTTTTGTAACCTATTTGTTAGTATCTTGAAACTGTAGAATGACGATTCACTGTTACCGACATTATTTCAATGAATCTCTGTGCATTTTTAATTTTTGTTTCCCATATGTATATTATATTAATCTGCCCCTAAATTAACAATGGACACTGTTTTTCAGAATGGCACTTACGCTACACAATCTTGCTTGTATGTGGATTATTATTGAATTTCCCCAAAAATATTTTCAATTTGGATTGAATAATTCCTCCATTCATCACAATACCATAATAGTTTTTTTACTCCCTCATCTGAGATTTTATAATAGTGTCGTTTCCTACTTTCAATCACAATCGTATATTCTTCGAGGTAATTATCATTATGAAGCCTTCTTAATACTGGATAGCAGGTGGACTCAGATATTTCGATTATCTGCCTTACGTCCTGCGTTAGTTTATAACCATATATACCTTCCTTATTTCTAGATATAACAGACAGCACAATTGCATCTAGTAATTCTGCATTTGCTCGAAACACCATTATTCCTCCTGCGTTCAAACATTTATAAATTTATCATATTTAATATTCTAATCTAGAACTCCTTTCTTATAGTTTTCATATCTCGGTTTCTTATGATCTTTACTTTCCCATAATTCACTTGCAACAGTTTCCCAATCCTTTGCATATGTATGACATTTGCCACACAGATGCTCTACTGCTTCTGGTGATTGTAAGTCTGTAGATTTTGCACCTGATTCATTGACCATTTTCTCAAGTAAATCAGGATTCTCAAGCATTGGACAAGGGCGTAAGTGATTATCGTTAAATGGTTGATTGTCACGGTAAGCCATAAATAGTGGTTGCTTTAAAGCTTCTAACAAACTGACTTCTTTTATATTAGCGCTAGAATAGTGGATAAATACACATGGTTCTACATCTCCATTCGGATTAATGTGACAATAATTTCTTCCACCTGCAATACATCCACCTACATATTCACCATCATTTTGGAAATCCATAGCATAAATCTGTTTTCCTCCTTCAAGGCCTCTTATTTCTCTTACTCGATGATACATATATTCTCTTTGTTCCTTAGTTGGAAGCAATTCAACTACTGCCTCATTTCCAACTGGCATATAGTGAAAATACCAAGTGAATAGACATCCTTTTTCAATGATTAAATCAAGAAAATCATTTGAAGTAACAGTTTCAACATTTTTACTTGTATAGCAAATAGAAGTTCCAAAAAGTTGCCCATGATTACGTAAAAGTTCCATTGCATCCATAACTTTTTCAAATACTCCGGTTCCCCTTCTCAAGTCGTTAACCTCCTCAAAGCCCTCAAGGCTTATGGAAAGTGACAAATTACCAACTTGTTCCATCTTCGTGCACAATTCCTCGTCCACTAATGTACCATTTGTAAATGCATGAAATTCACATTCACTATGTTTCTCACACAAACGCATAATATCATCCTTACGTACTAAAGGCTCACCACCTGTAAACATATAAAAAAATATGCCAATTTCTTTTCCCTGCGTAATTACCCGATCCATATCCTCGTAAGACAGATTTAATTTATTACCATATTCCGCTGCCCAACATCCCGAGCAATGAAGGTTACATGCACTGGTTGGATCCATTAATATTACCCAAGGTATATTGCACTGGTTAATCTCTCTCATCTTTCTAATTGTTTTTGTTCCATGTAATGCTGCTTCAAATCCAAGATTAAGCGCTGTCTTTTTAATTACAGTTGGGTGTAATTCATCCATAATTCGATTGATATACTGCATCCATTTACTATCCGGATTTTTTACAAGTTTTCTAGCTCCTTCATAGCTTGAATCGGAAAAAGTATTTCCCATAAACTTTTCTGTGACATCTACTAGTTCTAAAAGTCCCTTTTCCCTATCCTTATTTACATGATTCAATGCTTTATCAATAGCAACCTCAAATACTTTTCTAGCTGCCTGATGTGTTAGTGTCCCCATTTTTTTCTCCTTTTCTTATGTTTATTTATAATTAATTACATGTTTATTTATTAACTCCACCATTGACGCCAAATCTTCTATCTCTTCTGCCATATTCAACTATTGCAGCATCAAAATCTTCTTTCTTAAAATCAGGAAAAAGTGTTTCTGTAAAATACAATTCTGAATACGCTAGTTGCCACAACATAAAATTACTAATACGTTGTTCACCACTTGTTCTAATCATCAAATCAATTGGAGGAAGTTCATTGTATAGATAGCATTCGATCAAGTCTTCATCAATACTATCTATATTTATCATTCCGTTTCTAACCTCTTTGCTTATTAATTTACATACACTAACTATTTCTTCACGACCTCCGTAGTTCAAACAAAAATTCACTACTGCTTGTGTATTGTCAACTGTCAAATTTTCCATAAATCGCATAGAATGCTTAACCTTATCACTTAATAAGTTTTTACTTCCCGAAAAAATCACTTTAATATTTTCTTCATTCATTCTAATTGCAAGTTTTCGAAAATTGTTAGAAAATATTTTCATTAAATAATCGACTTCTGCCTTGTCCCTATTAAAATTTTCAGTTGAGAATACAAATAAACTTATATACTTAATATCTAGAGATGTTGCATATTTAATAATTTCTTCCAATCTCTCAAAACCTTTTTTATGCCCAAGCTTTGTATCTAGCCCTCTTTTTTTTGCCCATCTTCTATTTCCATCGACAATAATTGCTATGTGCTCAGGCATTAATTTATCTTTATAATCCATTTCATTTCATTCCTTTCAAAAAATCCAATATGATTGAGACCTTATACTTTATTATTTAAACAAACCTCCCTCCTATATTTACTCACTGAATTCGCTTTTTCCGAAATGCTCATGGATTTAGAATGTATCTGTTGCCGAGATATGTCTTCATATAATCTCTCTTCATTAAAGGTTTTAAACAAAGGTTTCTTACTGCCTTTCTTTTCCATTTTTCTTCTGCTTTCATTTATTAGTTCTTCATCAGAGGACTTTTTCATGTAGAAATTAATAATCAATTGAATAAGCGATCTCGCTACACTTCCCGCTATCCAGTAGATTCCCATGTATATAGGCAGTGAAATACACATAAATATTGAAATTAGTGGCATCATGATATTCATAGAATTCATTGTTGCATTCATCGTATCATTCTCTAATTTGGGGGTATCCTGCATAGCAATTTTTGTACTCATCCATTGTGTAAATCCAGCCAAAATCGGAATTATTAACGCTATTTTCACATGAAATCCCGGAGTTTCCATAAGATTTAATCCCATAAAAGCATACGCTGCATTTGTGATACCTGGGACATAATTAGGTATATCACTTATTACTTTATACAAACACAGAAAAATCGGCATTTGAATAAGTATCGGTCCAATTCCTTTAATCGGATTTACTCCATAATTTTTGTATATTTCTTGTATTTCCATCTGCTGTTTTAGTATAGAGTCCTGATTTGATTTTCCCTTGTATTTTTCTTGAACTTTTTGAATTTCTGGATTCATGATTTTGCTTATTTTCGAAAACTTTTGTTGCTTAATTGTCATTGGTAGGAGCATTACATTAATAGAAATGGTAAAAAGCACAATACAGATTCCAACACTTTCTATACCTATATAACTGCAACCGCAATATATCAAATTCATTATAAATCCCATCAATTTGCTAAGTGGCGACAATACTGAATTAAAAAAATCCAAATTAAATTTCCTCCTTCTCATTGTCTTAAATACTTTTAAGAAATAAATTGCATTAAAGATTCAAATTTTACGTTCATTAGGTCATAACCATGCTGATAGTGCAGAAGTAACTTATCATAGTCAGTTTCTAATCTCTTAACCGTTGGTTGGTCTGGTTGTATGACAAATATCTTCCCAGCTTCTTCAAGTGCTTGTATATATTCTAACTTTTTTTGATACATCCCCGGTCTAGATAATATTGTATTTAAAAGCTCTGGATATCTATTATAAAAGCTCTGATACATTTTTTTCTGATAAGTTGTCAGCGTTACCGTACTGCCTCTATTTCTAGTTAAAATAACAACATTTTTCTCATAGCCTTTATCCAATGCTCGCTGTATAGGAATTGAATCTGATAAACCTCCATCCAAATATAGTTGACCATCAATATTTACCATGGAAGTAAACAGTGGCATACTTGAAGACGCTTTTCCTATAGAAGATAATCTCTTTTCTTGGGACTTTTCCTGAAAATATTCTGCCTTACCGGTCAGACAATTTGTTACAACCATTTCGCCTTCTATTCCAGAATTGAAATATGTATCAAAATCAAATGGATTTTCTTTGTAAGGAAATTCAAAAAAAATTCTATCCAAATTCAATATTTTTCCAGTTTGTAATAACTGGTTTAAACCAAAGAACCGTTGTGATGCTTCTTTCTGAATCATGCTATCACGTGTATATCCTTTTTGTTTAGAGATGTAACCAAGCATGTTGCAAGCTCCTGCAGAGGCTCCAACAATATAAGGAAAATAAATATTTCTTTCGATTAGGAAATCCAAAACCCCTGCTGTAAAAACGCCTCGCAAGGCTCCCCCTTCTAAAACCAATCCTATTTCTTTCATCTAGTCTCTCTTTCTATCTTATCTTTCATTAGCATAATACGAGATAACTACTGCTCCTGCTCCTGTGTGTGCACCAATCGTGGGGCTAATTTCGGTTATCATAATATTTTCTATGTTATATTTATTCTTAACTCTATCTGCTACATATTTCGCATCACTAATACAGTCTGCATGAGAAATAAAAATTATATCCAGCTTTAATCCTTTGGTTTTTTTCACTATGTTGTTTGCCAATACGTTTAAGGCTTTTTTACGACCTCTAATATTCCCAATACTAGAAAGTCTTCCATTGTTATCTACATGAAGCAATGGCTGAATGTGTAACACTGATCCAATAGTAGCCATCGATTTTGAAAGCCTCCCTCCACGGACTAAGTGATGCAAATCATCAACTATAAACTGAAGTGCAAACTGTTGTTTATTCTCATTTAGCCATGCAGCAATTTCTTTCATATTTTTTCCCGTTTTTTTCATTTCTACAGCCTTATAAACCATTAGTCCTTGGCCTGCTGTTGCACATAACGAATCAACAATAACAATGTTTACATCTTGTGCTTCTTCCATTATATTTTGTGCGCAAAACAAAGCATTATCATGACTGCAACTTAGCGCTGATGAAAAGCTGATATGTAATATATCAAAACCTTTATCCGTTTGTTCTTTCATCAAATTCATAATGTAATCGGGATTGGTGGCGCTTGTCGTTGGCATTTTCCCATTTCGCATACTTTTATAAAATTCTGTTGTTGATAATTCAGATATATCTGCTCCATACTCTATTTCATCTATAATATAGTGCAACGGATGTAACAATATATTGTTATCATCAAGATAGGTCTTCGGTAAATCCGCAGTAGAATCTGTAGATATTATAAAATCTCTCATTCGATAATCTCCTTAATTTTATCTACAAGTGCACCATAACGAATTGATTTAAACTTTGGGAATGAATGCAATATTCTTAATTCACTATTTTTAAAATATTTTTTAATATTGCTTACATTTAATGTTATTCCTTCATTTTTAAATTCTTTCAGGTTTTCTTGGATATCTCTCCCTCTGCCCACTATGGATGAAATAGTAGTATTTACACGTGAATTTACTATAGTTTGAATATTTCTCAATTTAATATTTAAATTATTCATTTTAATTGTTGTAAAAATAGTGTCACTTACTATAATGACGAATAATAGAATTGAACTAATCCAAATACCTTTAAAACTCATTTTTTCTGTCATTATTAATACATATGGTTGAATGACTTTTAATAAAGCAACATTAGCAATACCAAAAATAATACATCCATATAAGCATATTCGGCCATCTAAATTTAGAGGATAATGACTATAATCCCACCATCTGGCCTGAAATAATTTTTCCATGATATATGAAGTTATATATTCCACAACTCCCGATGTAATCATTGCGATTACAAATATAAGGATAAGACTCTCTATATTTTTTAGTAAAATCAGGTTAACCACCGCCCCTACCCCATAAATAGGACAATATGGACCTACAAGATAACCTCTGTTAATGATTTTATGATATTTAGGTATTGAGCAGATTGTAGACTCATATAACCAACCTATTATGCTATACATCATGAACCATAAAAAATAATTGGCTAATTGCATGATTTATTCCCTTTCTTAAACAAAGAGTTATTGATTTGCCCTGCATAAGGCTACTTTTTTTAGCTTGATATCATATAAATTGAAAATTAAGTTTAAATAAAAAGTTTCATAAACTGAACATACTTTATCAATGATACATATAATTACGCTTTCCAAATAACGTGGTGGAATAAGGGTCAGCGGAAACATATGTTTTAAGATAATATCTTTTTCTATGTTACTAAGTCTCATATCCCTATTGGCATTTTGCAATGCAATATAAGGATGTCGAATTCCATGCAAAGGGTGTTTTATGTCCTTTTTATGCCAATCATATAAAAAATAATCATGAAGCAAAGCTCCACGAATTAATTTTCTTTCATCTACTGGGAGTTTAAATATAAGAGCAATACTATGGCTATAATATGCAACAGCTATACTGTGCATAAATACCGAAGTATTCCCATGTTGAATATATTCCTCTGATTCTATAAATTTTGAATTCATACAAATTTCTTTTAGCACTTCATAAAACAGCACATCTTTTTCATTTCCATTTACCGACATTTTCAGACCTCCTTTCATTTATGTAACACGTGTTGATTTATATACACGAATGTATTATAATAAAAAAGCAATGACTTAACAATGGTCAAAAACAAAACGTGCGTTACTTAATACTCATATTTTAATTATTTGTTACTTTAGGAGGTTGTTATGGAAGAATATTCAGAAAAAAAAGACCGTAGAATCGGAAAAACGCAAGCAAGCATTCGAAATGCATTAATCACTCTAATAATTGAAAAAGAGATCTCACAAATTACTGTAAAAGAATTAGCTGAAAGAGCAAATATAAACCGTAAAACATTTTATATGCATTATTCCAGCATTGAAGATATTCTTGATAAAATTGAAAATGAAATTATTGAAAAGCTTCTATTTGTTTTAGAAAGATATGATTTTTTTGATTCACAATTTGACGTTTATGCACTTTTCCGTAGTCTAAATGATGTAATAAATGATGATTTTGAATTGTATCAGCGCTTGGTCTTTGCCAATTCTTATACTTTTCTAATAATAAAGGTTAAGAAAGTATTAAAAGACACTATTTTAGAAAAATATAATGACAAACTTAATATGAGTAAAGATTTATATAATCTGTATGCCGAATATACTGCTTCAGGTGTCATGTCTTTATATATTGAATGGTTTAAGACAAATTCAAAACTCTCATTAGAAGATCTAGCAAAGGTAGTAGGTAACATTTCATTTAATGGTGTTCGATCAATTCTTATTAAGTAAATGCACTAATTGAGGCACTTTCATTATCTAAATAACGTAGATTACTTTTCTTCATCCATAGGTGGTGCTTCACAACACATAGTCACTGATTTCATATTGTGAAATCCAAATAAAATGGTTCCTTTAATCAAATGATGTTCACAAAACACACATTCAATACATGTAGGAACTATTAAGTATGAAATACTATTTAATTTTTATAAGGAGGGCGATTCAAATATCCGATTCAATTATAACAAAACTAGCACTGGCAAATGCGCTTAAACATATTATGAGAAAAAAAGTATTCACCAAGATTTCTGTTGGAGATATAGTCGCAGAATGTGGTCTGAGCAGACAAGCCTTCTATTATCACTTTAAAGATAAATATGATCTTTTGAACTGGATTTATTATACCGAAACCGTATCCTTTATGTGTAATTATGACACTATTGATGATTGGGCAGATGGTCTTAAAAATTTATGTTGCTATATGAAAAAAAACCAAGTGTTTTATATCAACGCGTTGAATACAGCTGGTCAGGACTCATTTCCAATGTATTTACATAAATATATATATAACTTTTCTATTAAAGTAGTAGAAAATATATTCACTGTGAACTTTAATAGAGAAAATTGGGATCATACGATTGATTTTTTTTCTACAGCCTTTGTCAGTCATATAGTAAAATGGGCAAATAATGGAATGAAAGAGAATCCCGAAGAATATATTGTCCAAATGAGAGCTATTTTTGACGGAAGTCGTTTTCACGAATTAAATTGCGAGTCCCCCTCTTAAATGGTTGATTTGAAATCTTAAATGAGGATTTGAAACCCAAAACCGTTAAAGACTTATAGTACTTTAAAAATGTAATTTATCCTTATCATAAAGATGCTTTATTACTAAAATTCCAATAGGTAGTGCAATTATCCCTGAAAAGCCAAAAATCTTTGCTCCTATAAAAATACTTGTTAGCATAATGAGTGGATGCAGCCCAATCTGCTCTCCGACTATTTTGGGTTCTAAAATATTCCTAACAATAGTTATAATTAGATACAACACCAAAAGCCCTACTGCTAAAGAAGTATTTCCATGACATAGGACCATTATACTTCCCTAATTTTACAAGCCCTTTTAACCATACTTATAAATTCAATGGAATCACCTCTTTCTATGTATTATACTTATTAGATGCAACCAATTATAAATATCTGACATAATTTTTTAATTTTCACAAAAATAATTTATTTGCTAATTTATTTCCGGTCAACTATTTAAATTTGTATGTAGCACTCTCAATAATAATTGCTTACCTTACTACTAAGTAGTATTATGACATTAGTCCCAATAAAAAAGAAGTGCAAGTTGACTTGATTATGTCAACTTGCACTTCTCTCTTTATACATTATCTTTTAAACATTAAATATTGCTTTCATTTATGGTAAATTTCATTAATAATTGTGTTGCCCTCATGACTATGATTCATATACTGATAAATGTATTGTTTCCTGCATATCGCTTATTCAATTCTGACTTATTACGGTTATACATCTTTGCTTTTTAAGTTATATTTTAGAAAAATAATCCTCATTTTTAAACGTTTATAATTAACAATATAAAAGGATACACTAATATGTCCCTAAAAGTATACCGATTATTACTAATGATATAACTTTTTACTATCTATTAAACAAATTAATAAGTTTCTGCCAAAAGCTCATCTTCGTCTGTTCCTGATTTTCAATAATCTTAACATTTGGTATTTCAATCGAAGCAGTCTTAATTACAAACTGTACAGAATCAACATTTGTATTTCTGTCTGACACAAAAGAAACCGTTTCTGAATCATCTCCTTGTATCGAAGATACAACTTCATCAATCTGGTCTTGAACTTTTGTATCTATATCAAAAGTGTTTGTATACAATTCATCAGCTCCATCGGATAATTCTTTAGTTCCATCATACATAGACAACACACCACTGTATAGATCGTTCGCTCCGGTTGCAAGTGTAGTCGAACCATTTAGCAATTCTTTACTTCCTAATGCAAGTGTTTCAACCCCGTCTACTATTTGCTGATAAGATGCAACTATTGTTGCTACTCCTTGTGTATATCCCGTAATCCCTGCATCCAAGTTTTTATAGTTTGATACAATTTCATTTACTCCAGAAGATAAAGAAGAAAGATTTAGCACCATTGTATTTAATTTATTAGCAAGAGTTACAATTGCTTCATCAAATGTACAATACTTTGTATATAAATTAGATACTCCACTTTCTAATTCAGCTATTGCAGATGACAGTCCATTCAGATAACTCTCTACACCGGAAATAGCAGCATTATTCCCAGTTAGCAACGGTACTATATTTTGCAGATTTGTAATCTGTGTTTGTAATTCCTGAACCTGTGTTTCATAACCAGGAACATTTTCTATGGATGCAAGTGTCTGCTCAAGAGAAGCAATCTGCGTATTAATTGATTCTATCGCCTGTGTGTTTCCCTGTTGTAAAGTAGCTACATCTAATCCATTTTGTGCCATGACAGCTTGATACTGTGCAAATCCAATATTACTTTGAAGTGTTTCAACTCCAGTTTGTAATTGCGCAATTCCTTGTTTTATCTCTGATGATGCTTTTGTAAGCTCTGTAATCTGATCTGATGTGAATGAAACATCATTTAGACTGCTTTGCAGTGTCTCTAATGCCAACTTCATCTTTGAAGAACCAGAAGTTAACGAATCTGACTTACTATTTAAAGTATCCAACCCATCTTGCATGCTCTCAACACCAGTTTGTAATGCGGTAATTCCATTATCTAATGTACTTATTCCATTATTTAAAGATTCTGTTCCGTCCACAAGGGTGCTACTTCCCGTTTTTAATGTACCACTTCCATCAACAAGTTCCGTTGTTCCATCATTTAATTTTTTTGTAGCATCCATGAGTTCATTTACCTGTTCCATAAGCTCTTCATCATCGATATCAACATTTAGATTCAGTTTAATTCCATTGATGGTTACTGCATCCATTTGAAAATCTGTTGCATCCGCAGAAATTGTTGTATCTATTCCCTTTCCTGGTAATATGGTATAGGTCAACTGTTTGTCACTTCCAACATTAGCAAGTGTTGCGTCATCTGCCTGAATATTACTACAGTTCTCTCGATCTAATGTAAACGTAGCCTGCAGTGCATAATTGTCATAAAAATTTTCCTCATAAGATTCATTCTTATTTATAATAAAATGAATTTCAATCTTTCCACTTTTACCAGCAATTTCTTCAGGGCTGTATTCTTTTCCATCTAATATATATTGAATGCTGATGTTCCATGGTATTTCTTTTGATTTCATCGTTCCTTGATAATAAACCTTTTCAACAGTTGACTTAAACGTAATCTCGTTCCCATTCTGTGTAATCGCATCATTTGTATTTAACATTTTTACAGACGAATAATCACCAAAATCTATAACGTCTCCACCGTTAAAAATATTTACTACTTCAATGTCATTTACATTTCCCACTGCGTTTGTCATTACATATACGACCTCTTCTTTTTCAGATGATGAAACTGCTGCATCTGCTGGAATTGTTAATCCTACGATTAAAATCATAGAAAGGACTCCTGCGGTTATCTGTTTTAATAATTTAAACTGCTTCATTCTGGTCAACCTCCTGTATTTCTAACTGATAAACTTCTCTTTTTTTCTTTCTCATAATTAATCCATCAAAGAGATATAATAACCCCGGCAGAACGAACATAACAATCACAAGTGAACACAGTGTTCCTTTTCCGAGAAAAAAACCAAGCTGTGAAAGAATTCCATGCGTCGAAAATATTCCTAGAAGGAACCCAACCAACGCAAGTACACTTGCGGAAGTCATAATAGAAACCGTTACCGCCGATATTGTTTGTATTATAGCCTTTTTTCTGTCTACCGAAGTTCTATATTCTTTATAACGTTCTGTGAACAAGATAGCATAATCCACTGTCGCTCCCAGTTGTATGGAACTTATAATCAAATATGCAATAAAGAATATTTTCTGATCCATAAAATATGGTATGGATAAATTAATCCAAATGGCTGTTTCAATTGACAAGACCAGAATTACTGGTACTATGATAGAGTGCATTGTGATTGCCAGTATCAAAAAAACTGCACCTATAGCAACTAAATTCACCTTAACCATATCTGCTGTTACGGCATTCATGAGATCGTATGTAGAGACTCCTTCTCCAGCAAGGTACCACTCATCCGGATAATAATCCTGTGCTATTTCACGTATTGACTTAATAAGTGAAAATGTAGCATCACCTTCATAAGCAGCTTCAACCGTAATTACCATTCTTGTATAGTTTTCAGAGTTCAATTTTGTAAGAGTTCCCTCATCTAAATACTCTTCAGGTATCACTTCTCCCACTGTATCCACATAGGACAAAATATTCTTTACCTGCGGCAATTCTTTCAATTTCTTGGATAACGAATATTCTGTGGCTGTACTATCTTTTGGTATCATTAGAACATAGGTATCATTTTGTCCAAATTTTTCTTCAATCGCTTCGGTATCAGAACCAATTTGTGTATTGGAATCAAATATATGTGATGCACCATAGTAATAGCTGTTTGCATTTGACCCAAGATAACTAGGTATCAGTAAAATTGCAAAAATGAGAACCATAGGAATCATGGCATATCTTACAAATTTTCCTAATTTTAAAGAACTCGGCAAAAATGGACGATGCTCTGTTTTATCCATCCATTTATAAGTGCTTATAATCAATGCTGGCATGAACACAAATACGGTTATCAAACTAATGGTAATTCCTTTTGCTAAAGCAAGACCAAGATCCGGCCCAATTTGAAATTGCATCAAACATAAAGCTAAAAATCCAATCACCGTCGTCAGACCACTTGACATAATCGAACTCATCGACATTCCTATTGCATTTACCATTGCTTTTTCAACATCAGTCTCCGTTTTCCTACATTCTGCAAACCGGTGAATCAAAAATACTGAATAATCTAATGCAACAGCCATTTGTAAAACATTTCCTGCAGCATTCGTAACAAATGATATTTCTCCAAATATTAAATTGCTTCCAGCATTAATTATTATTGAAATACCAAGACCTGCCAGAACGATAAAAGGCTCAACAAAGGATGTCGTTGTAACTAACAATACTAATAAAACAAATAACACTGCAATTACTGCAATTGTTGATACTTCTTTTACTGTACTGATTGTCGCTACTGCAGTAGATACTGCACTACCAGTCATACTATTTTCGTCACCAATAATTTCTCGGATATCTGTCACTGCATCAATACGCTTTTCCTCATCTATTGCTACAGAGAACAAAGCGCTTCCATCAATATAATATGTTTCCAGTGTATCTTGTTCCATTGTTTCCAATGGCGTTGTAACATCTGCTACGTCGTCAAGCCAAGTAACGTCCTTAACACCATCTACAGCCATGAGTTCCTTTTTAATCTCTAATGCTTCTGAAATAGCAACGTTAGAAACCATAACTCGCGCATTTGGAATAGAACCCTCGAATTCTTCTTCCATAACATTCAGTGCCAGTGTTGAAGTACTGTCTACCGGCAAATAGTCATTCATATCATAATTTACTGATACTAGTTGTTTAAAAAACATGCAGAAAAATGCAAGCAAAACAAAAACCACAATAATAATTTTCTTATGATGAATTATGCCACAATACACTTTTTCTCTCTTTTTCACTCCAAAATCTCCCTTCCATAGACAATAAATACATTATCTTCTGTCGTCAATTCTATTTCTACACTGTCCATTTTTTTTTGGCAGAGTGCTGTAAACGGAATCTTTCTTATCAGTGAATTTATGTACCCGTGAAATTCACAAATGTCGTTACCATTCCAAGTTCCATGAATTGGATCTCTATTAGAAAGTACTTCGAGCCATCCTTCTACTGCTGTCCCGTCTTTTATTAGAAGTAACTGTCCCGTTCTTTTTCCAAGCGGGGTGTGCATTTCTATTTTATATAGGGTACATTTCATTTTCTATACCTCCGTTTTCGAGATTAGTATAAAATATCAATTTTAATTTTACACTGGTCAAATCACTGTCCAATGTTGAAAAAACGGACATAATATATTGAATTGATGGTCAAATTCTAATTTACCGGTCATGTGTCCTGTATTATCCATTGAATTTTCTAATTAAAACTATATAATTAATAGTAATAACTTTACTTTAATCAAATGAGAGTGAGATGAAAAATTGAAACATAGCATAACAACTTTGAATACAAAAAAAACACTGGCTACATCTTTACGTGGATTTATGGAAAAAAAACCACTTTCAAAGATTACAGTCAGTGAAATCATACAGGAATGTGGTGTAAACAGAAAAACTTTCTACTACCACTTTGCTGATATTTACGAATTACTAAAATGGATGTTAGATCAGGAAGCCATCAGTGTAGTAAAACAATTTGACCTCCTTGTTGATTATAAAGAAGCCATAATGTTTGTGATAAAATATGTTCAGCAAAATAAACATATTCTCAACTGTGCTTATGATTCCATGGGAAGGGATGAGTTGAAACGCTTTTTCTATACAGATTTTATAGGCATTACAAGAAGCATGATAGACAGCACCGAAACTAAAATGAATCTGAATGTTAATGAAAATTTCAAACAATTTTTAGCTCATTCGTATACAGAAATGCTCGCCGGTATGTTGATTGATGAGTTTAAGGAAAAAGAATCACATGATATCCAAAATGCTATCAAATTTATGTCATTTTTTTTAAAATATTCACTTGAAAGCGTTCTTGAAAATTTTTCTGATAATTTACTTTAATGAATGTTCCAAATCCAAAGTTTTTATCAATGTTATTTATTATTCAAACGTATATAACTGTCCACTAAAAAAGGACATACGAATATATCCCCAAAAATAAATTTTAAATAATTGAACTATTCTAATAAGTGGATGCAACTGCCTGAGTCATCACCCACAATCCATTGTAATTGATAAGTTGAATCATAGAATCACAATCTGCCTTCTACGCAGGAGTAATACCTCCCTTCGCAGATGCTTCTGCTTTCCAACCTTCTGATATCGGAATATACTTTGTTTCTGTAGTCGGTGCTACTGTTACAATTTATTCTGCTTGAGTAGCCAGTTTTTTTGTTGGTTTCACTACCGATGTGCTATCTTCTTCTGAGTTTTCAGAAGATTACTTTGTCGCTTCTTTTGTTTCTTCTACCTGTGGAATTTCTTTTATCACTGAAACTTCTATAGGCATAACTTCATCCTCAAAAGTAATCCCCTTGCTATATTTCATCCACATTTTTCAAAAAGAGCCAGCTGATTTCAACTGACTCTTTCACAAACTAGTTAAACACATTCATCACATCCACATACCCCTGCAACCCATCTGGTTTCAATGCATAAGACACATAATTTGCAGGCTCTTCTCTTGCCAATCTCACAAGATAAGCTTCATCTTCTGGCTCATCAAATACGACTTGTGCATTTGCCTTGGAACATTCTATTACCAGTTTATTATCATCTTTATCCTTCATAACTACTGCATCAAGAACCGAATCGTAATAATATAGATTATTTTCCATCCATTCCACCTCCACCTTAGCTAACCATCCCAAAATGCTTCAACGCATCTCGAATCGCCTTTTTCTTCTCTTCCGGACAATTCGGTTGCTTCGCATCCTCCGACTTCGCCAGATTATAATTCTCCCCAACCTCTAATCCACATTTCCGAACGCAAGCGCTTTTACTTGCGTTTTTTACCTGCGAAATATACAGATTAGAAACTTTCAATCCATGCTCCTTTAGCACGTGATCCTTAATCTCTGCATAAGTAGCTTTCGTCTCCGCACTTGTAACATCCAGCTCATCCAAGTCCAAATCTACTGCAATTCTATCACTTGGTTTTTGTTGGGACAAAAGAACAACCGTCTCAACGTGCGTCGGGTTCACAATTAGGGAAGTTATTATCTACGTCGTCCTGCCAATTTAGGCACATATCAGATTGCTCTGGTGCTTCATTAGAAAGACGCTCTAGGTTGCTATTATTACCATCCAATAAGTCGTTTTGAGTGCTCATTTTAAACAGCCCTTTCTTCTTATTGAATAATAATTGTTATTAGCTTATTTGCTTATGCAAATTCTTGTATCGCTTCCTTGCATCTGATATTGAAAAATCTGCAAGTCCTTTCAGTACAAAAGTGATTTTGTATGGATCAGATTTCCCATCTTCACCCACCTCACCAATAATAACTTTTTTTACGATACTTTCAAATACAGCACGATCAAATCTATCCATTACCTTAACTTCAGAAATTCGTGCCCTTATTTCCTTCATTCTCTTACCAACATCTTTCTTAGCAGCTTCATTTTCAATCAAAATCTGCTGCTCCTGCTTAGTCTGACTGATTTTCCGTGTAAATTCATCAAATCTTTCATCATAAGCCTCTTTTGAAATTTTATCATCAAGCAACATGTCAGTCAATTTCTTTCGCTTGGCTTCCACTGTTGCCAGGCTCTTATCAACACGTTTTAATCTATCACTATTATCTGTACTGGATAACTCAATCTCAATAGATTCTAATACTGACTCTAAGATATCATCAAAATTATCCGCCAATAACTGAAAAGATTCTACGAAAGCATTTTCAAGAATAGATTCATCAATAGCTTTACTATCAGGACAACTAGCCTTTCCCTTATTTGCAGCCGTTCTACATACCCAAACCGGTTTTTTATGTTGTGTATCCTGATGATGTGATCTTCTTGAAAATTTTGTTCCGCAATACGCACATTCACACATACTACTAAAGGCAAATTTACGTGATTGCTTTTCCCTTGTTCCTTCTATAATACTTGTATTCTTGCCATATCTGCTCTTACGAATTTCTTGAGCCATATTCCACTCTTCCTCAGATACGATGGCTTCATGATGATTTTTAATATAAAACTGATCTTCTTCACCCATATTATCTAACCTGCGTTTAGTAAGTGGATCTACTGTAAAAGTCTTGCCTAGAAGTAAATCTCCTTTGTATTTCTCGTTCGAAATAATTCCTCTTATGCCACTGTCAGTCCATTTAACGATACCTTTCTTGTTTTTCTTACCTAATCTGGTCAAATCTTTCGCTATAGTATAGGCACCATATCCTTGATTATAACGATTAAAAATCCACCGAACAATATCAGCCTCCTCTTCGTTCATGCTAAGTGACTTATCTTCCTGATGATAATCATATCCCAGACAACCATTAAAACCTAATAATTCACCCCGCTTCATTTTCATCTTAAGTCCCATTTTTGTATTAGCCGATAAAGATTCAACTTCATTCTGTGCCAGTGTGCTTAATAATGCCAATGCCATTTCGCTTTCCATCGAAAGAGTATTAATGTTCTCTTTCTCAAAAATAATCGCCACATTCTTCTCTTTTAGCATACGCACATACTGTAACGTATCAACAAGATTACGTGAAAATCTAGAAATAGATTTTGTTAGAACAACATCTACTAAGCCGTTCATACAGTCATTAATCATATTTAAGAAACCATCTCTTTTTGATGTCTTCGTTCCAGTTATTGCTTCATCTGAATAAATACCAACAAATGCCCAATCCTTATTCTTGGATATTTTATCTGTATAGTATTCCATCTGTGACTGAAAACTCTGTAACTGTTCCTCTCCATCGGTACTTACTCTCACATAGGCTGCCACCCTCTGTCTTTCTAGTGTCAATCCTTTTCCAATAGTATCTCTACGCCTGCATACTGTACCTTCACTAGCTTTTATTACTTCAACCTCTGCCATATTGACCTCCTCCTCTCTTGAAGTATGGTAAAATCAGAAACTATTCATGTTTGTTTCTGACTTTACTATAATCCAAAAGTTAAATATGAACGAACATGTAAAAATGCCGATGAAAATTTATTCACCGGCATTCTAATATGTTATGTATTCATAAAACTAACCACGTTATATTCTCTCATAATTCTCTTTTTCACTGCTGTGTACTCGTCTTCACTGAGTAATGCCATACAATAAAGATTTCCAAGAACAGCTAATTTCTTTGCTAATTCTAATTCTTTTGCCATTTACTCACTCCTCATCCAGCAGTTCAAGCTGATAGATAAGTGCTATATTAAGTTTTTCTATCAATCTTTTATCTGTAATAGCTGCAATTTTCTTAATAACCTGCGTACGATCCGCACTGCACAATTGTTCACACATTGCCATTCCTGATTCTCTCAAATTTTCACAGTCATTCTTATCTATAAAGATATGTTCTGGCCTGTCAATCTGTCTAAATGATTGTGTCATTGGAATCACAAGAATCACAGGACAGTCTGGAATGAAACGGCCACATACAATAGCAGGGCGAGAACCAACCATTTTACAATGTTCTGTATCATCTCCCATATTAATTAATACGATATCACCTTTTTTAACAGGTTCCATTGCTAATGCTCTTTCAATTGTATTTGGCATTTTATTGTAATTGTTTCCGTTCCCATCACCGTTACGGAAGACATTGTTATTTCTTGCTGGTTTAGTTATTTCAGGATAGTCTTCATCAAATTCTCTAATCTTCATTTTTTCTCCAATCTGGTCAGCTGGCAAAATCCAGCTGACCCACAAATAATCATTTCTTTATAGTAGCGTAATTGTACAACGATTTTCGATGATATCCTCATCGCTATCGTCTAAAGCTGATACATCAATACCACCATCTTTTCCTTCCAATGCAAATCTAACAAAACCACCATAGCAGCTAATCATAGTAACAAAATCTTCTATGATTTCTGCTTCATCTGAAATCATTGCTTCTGATAATGCGACGATGCATTCAGCCTCACAATCATCTATCATATCTAAGCAAGTGGTATAACCTTTCTTACCAATTCCTGTGCCTCCAGTATATTCTGATATAGTAGCGACAATTTCATAACCCTGTAGCTTTGACCATTTAATCAGATCACTCTGCAACTTGCTGTCTAAATCTTTATCTTCGCTCTCACATAAATAAGTAATTACACGAATCTTATCCATTTTGTTATCTCCTTCTTCTATTTCATTGATATACTCAACTGCCTCTTTTTCTGTCGGACAGCTAATCACTTTGTTCCCATAAGCGTCAAAAATGACTGTTTCACTACCCATAATCACAATTGAATAGTTAGCAGCCATATTAATACCATTTACTCGCTAATTCCTGAATAACACAGCAATAATTTTCTTTATCCTGGTATAACACCAAATCATCATTCTTTCTGACAAAGATACATGCTCCAAGATTCATCAATTGCAATGCAAATTTTCTTGCTTCATCTGTGTTATTGAAGAAGCTTTCAAGTTTGTCTACAATAATAATATTGCTTTTTCCTGATTTTACTGCCTCCAAAATATTTTTGAGATAATCGCCTTCTGCATTACCCCTAAACTCAACAACAAGATCTCCTTCTATTTCATGAATTCCTGTTCCAACTGTCATATCTACCAGTTGTGTCAAAATCAACTTTCCAGTTGCTTCTGTTCCTTTGCTTCTAATATATATTGATGCTCTATTCATCGTTTTTTACCTCCATCGTTTATGTAGAGAAATTTGCCGGCGTTGCTTTCTCAAATAAGATCCTTGCTACCAAGACTCTTATTTCAAAAAGCAAAATGACATGTACCGAAGTAGCTTTCACCACTTCCCTCCTCGCCCACATGTCTGGGAACACAGTAAGTATATTTGATTAGAAAACATTGCACACGCTGATTACTCAGCTTGCCGGTTATAAGCCTTTGCCCGTAGGAACTGTTTGCCAGCAGCACCCGTACATATCAGTCTTGACCTTGGTTTTATAATGGAAATCACTCCATTTGTCTTGTGAATGGCTCGCTCGTTCCTTACTACATTACATATGCCTTTCGGCAGGAACATTCTGGCTTAACTCCTTATTGGATAGCTTTTGCATTCGACCACAGTTTTGTAAATTCAAATTGTGTCCTTAGTCTCTTCCGTGGATAATATCCACACCTCCCTCGGCTCCCTTCGTTTTCTTCCCGTTTGCTTAATGAGGCTCCTGTGTTGAATATTCAGTTATCAAAGTACAGCGGTTTGTGTTTCTTAACCTGTAATAATCATATTCCATTTTTGCTTTCCTTTCTCGACCACGTAGGTCTATCTTTAATTTTAAAATCGACTTTGTAGGTCTATTTTACTCAAACACTGCTTCTAGAACTTTTTTTGCTTTTCGTAAATCTATTACATTTAATCTAGATAGAATATTTGCAATCTCATCTTTCTCATCTTTTTTCTTATCACCATATAAAAGGAAGTCAGCTGATACACCCAGATATTGAGTTAGTACGAATATGTATTCTAACTTACATGGAACTTTTCCATTTTCAATTCTAGATATCTGGTCTTTTCCAACACCAATGTACCCAGCAAGATCAATAGCTGCAATACCTTTGGCTTTTCTTGCATCTTGAATTCTTTGACCAACCAATAACATTTGACTGTCATCATATAATTGTACTTTTTTATCTAAATACATATCTGCTTCCTCCTTCCTTTACTTATTGGTGGATAATATTTAGTCTCTAATCTCAGTATAAAATCTTTACCTTATATTTTGATTCAGCCAAATTTCACTTGACTAGATTTTCCTATTTGGAAATTAAAAAAGCCAGAGCAGACATTTTTTATATTTCATCTCATACAAGATTACTATATAAAAAAACATCTACTCTGGCTTAATTCATCACGACTCAGCTCATAAGCAGTACGTACAATTATTGATTTTGAATAACTACCTTATTCGTGTCATTCTAAAATTTTCGTTTTAATTTATTGGTCTGACCTCACAGGTTACTTTTTTCCCATATAACTCAGATGCAAATTCATCCAAAGTTATTGTATCAATTTTCTTTCCTTGTTTTACTAATGCCACTGGTTCCTGTCCTATCATCACACATGTCCCTACTTTTGCACCTTGACGTTTAGTTCTAATTTCTCTTTGAATTATAGTATTCATATCTTCGTCCTCCTTATTTTTGTTCAAAGATTAATCGCTGTTGTTTTTTTCCCAACATTGGAATTTGAAATTCATTAATTACCTTTCTATAAAAAAAATCTACTAATATAATCGAAATGCAATCAGTAATCTCAATATCTTTAAATCGTTCTTTTACAATATCAAATTCTTCCTTTTCATTTGTAATGATAGTAAATTTCATTCCTTTTTTATACATACTATCTAAATAAGCAGCACCAAATACCCATGATAATTTCTGAATAATTGGTCTATATTTACCTATATGAACATCAAATGCCCAATCCGAAATTTCTTCATCTACTAGTGCATCTGTACTTATAACAAAATCTGCTTTATATCTTAATTGAGGGGTTGCTATAATATTCACATCTTTTTGTACCATTACATTATATCCACGAGTCAATAACTCATTTTGCAAAATTTCTCTCGCCTTTTCTTCATACATTGACTCATTCAATATAGTTTTTTCTTTAGTTTTTGATATTGTTTTATTCCAATCAATTTTACCTGTATTTTCAATTTTCAAATCAACTGCAGCCAGTCCATGTGCTTCCAAAAGTTGTTGTATGGTAACACCACTAGCTGGATCTGAATTTCTTGCTATTGCAGCAATTAAATCATCTGAATTCGGAGAAGCTGATTTAGCATTGACTACTCTTGAAAGAGTTGAAACACTGACGCCACATTGTTTTGCAAATTCCGTCAATGACCTTTTTTCTCCTTTTGCCAATACTGTTAATTCTGCTAACCCATTTTTATCTGGTTCCTTAATTCTTATGTAGCCCGGAAAAGGATTTGTACTTTTAGTTTTTGCCATGTCATTTTCCTCCTTTACATCAATATGATACCACTATCGTTGCTTAACGTCAATGCTAATGCAACGTTTTTGCGTATTTTTTTGACTATTATTATTCAAACACTGCTTCCAACACCCTTTTTGCTTTTTTTAAATCTCTTATATTTAATTCATGCAAAATACTTACAACTTCTTCCTTTCCCTCATTTTTCATATCACCATACAAAAGGAAGTCCGCAGATATGTCTAAATACTGTGTTAGAACAAAAAAATATTCTAGCTTACATGGAACTTTTCCATTCTCAATTCTAGACATTTGATCTTTTCCAACACCGATACATCCAGCAAGATCAATAGCTGAAATACCTTTAGCTTTTCTTGCGTCTTGAATTCTCTGACCAACAAGTAACATCTGCTTGTCATCAAATAATTGAACTTCTTTATCTAGATACATATCTGCTTCCTCCTTTCTTTGTAAATTTCGAGTTAATATTTAATATCCAATTTCATTGTGAAATGTAAAATGGTTTAATCAATATTTCAGATTTCTCTTTAATAAAAGCAAAAAAAATACCAGAATAAGAAAGAGACTATATATGTCTCATTCTTACTCTGGCAATTTGCTATCTAGTAGCTATAGGATGCGGTTTTAAAACTTGCCCTATAACAGATCTGATTATTCAGATCTCTATGCTGATGCGTGGCTCAGTAGTCACTGTATATAATTTGCAGCTGCTTTCTTGTATGCTACAATTCTTCTGCTTCTATGTTTCTCCGTTACATATTGCAAATTAATTACAGATACTGCCCTGCAACAAGGGCATTTAATCTTTATTATACCTTCTGCCGATGTCCCACAATCAAATAGTCTTTTATTTGAACAGTACGGACAATGTACGTGTATTTCCTCCTCTGCTAACTCCACTTTTAACACCTCCACTAAAATATTCGGGGGCTGTTTAACAATTATATGTAACCTTTCCATCGGTTCATTGGTAGCGATAAAATTATTATAATACGAACACATGTTCGTGTCAATATGTTATGTGTAAACACAAGTACCAATTATAGTACTTGTGTTTACCCTTGTGTTGACTTGTGTTGATGTCCATTTGATAGTTTATTGTATAACTTATTCTACTTTGAAGTTTCTGAATACCTCAAAATTCTTGCCGATGGTATAGACAATGATATACTTACAATATTTTTACACTTTGCACATTTTATTTCAACTATTCCTCCAGATGCATTAGCATCAAAAATTCTTGTATTACAGACTGGGCAATAGAATTTCTCCTTTTTCACCATTAAGCCTCCTATTTTGAAAACATATTTCTTGTAATGTAGTTTAATTATTGTTCTTCAACGACAACACACATCTTGGCAACAATAATACTCATTTCATTTTCAAACTGTAGCGAAACACTTCTTTTCCAATATTCAATATCAGAAAATGCATTCGAAAACAGCTCTAAGTTCTCTTTAAAGCCTTCCTGTCTACTTTTCCAGTCATAACATTTCCAAAAACTTTCTTCGATGCAATCATAACTTAATCGTTTGGCAATTCTATCAATCATATTGTCATATGCAATTTCCAGCAACTCACTGAAGTGTTCTTCAAAAGCTTTGATAAATTCAATCTTTTTAGATTCATCTGCCATAAATAAATTTGAGTAATCAATAGAATATGCGCATTTACATCTATCAGATAAATAGTAATTCAACCATTTTTTAATCAAGTTTTTTATAAAAAGTTTAAAGTTATCATAAACATGTGCGTTTGTTTCATGTCCAACTCCAATAGGATGTTTTCTTAGATAGGTTGAAATTGAAAATCCATGGTATCGTCCATTAATAAATTCTGTATACTGCTTCGAGTCTTTCAGATTCATCTTTACCATCCCATCAGCTAAACTTTCAATGTATTCTGGTTTTATACGTATCTGAATCGGTGCTAAATCTGTGTTTTTACCTGAAATTTTTACTATCTGCAATTCCTCATATTTTTTATCAACAGCATAAAATAAATTAGCCAATATTATCAGAATGTGATTTTCATCATTTACAGCAATTTCATTACTAATAGCCTCTTGCATCTTTTGATACAAATCAGGAGCCAAAGATATGTATTCTACCACATCATTGCTATTTTCAACATTGTATCCAATTTTGTCCTCACTCAAAGAATAATTTTTTACTATCTCCTCCTCAAATTCATGATATGCGGATATTAAAAATTCTGCATATCGATCTTCCGGTATCATGTTTGCTCCCGTTTCTTTTCTGCATATATTTACCATTTTATTTCTTAATATTACATCTGCTTTTGTTCTACATATTGTAAATGGAATAGATGAAAGTTTTTTTGTATTTGTATTTAACACTTCCATGCAGTACTGATAAACAGTTGCTTTCTCATCTGTTGCACATAAAAACAAACATGCGTCAATAGGTTGTCCAAGAATATTATCAATTGCATCATTAATAATTTCTTTTTCTTCTCCAGTTTGTGTTAATCCGATTGTATCAAGCAAATTGAATACCAACTTATTATCTTCTGATTTTCCATACTTTTTTTCACACACGTTTATAAAATCGTCATTTGGTCTTACAACATACTGCAATTCTGTAAACGCAAGAGAAAAGACACTGTTCTTTGCATATACTTCCTGTATAAATTCTGATATTCTATCATCAGTTTCTATATCCCCATATATAAAATATTCTTCCGCATCATCCCAATATTTGTTATAAAATTCATTGATTTTACCCAAGAAATTTTCATACCAATTTGCGAGTTTTTCTACTGTTTGCTCATTTTCACCAAATCGATTCATGACAATATCTTGAAATACTTCTTTTTTCTTAGGTTTTTTCCCAGCTTTTTTTAACTCTTTTAATCTGTCATTTACCTCTTCATTAATTTCAACCGGTTCATTCACAATACTTTCTAGTAGATTCGAAAAAGCTTCAGCCAAACCTGCTATATCCATACCATTTTTAGTAGCAAATTCATATGCATGAAAACTTTTATCTGCTGGATTTAGCACTCTTTCTATTACATTGTTATCTACTGTAATTTCATCAAGTTCGTCTCTAAACATATAGATAATTTCTATTGCTTCATTTTGAAGAGAATCTTGAAATTCCAAACTATGCTTTTTGGGTTTACATTTAATGCAAACCTCATTATTTTGCAAGCTTGTTGATAAACTTATCTTAGTCCATATTAAACTTGTTTGTGAAACATCTCCAATATTCTGGCCTAGTAATTTATTGCTACTCGTGGGTAAAACGGACGATATTGTAGTAGATTTCCCATTTCCTGATGGTCCCATGATAACAACTGTTGTTGCCGCTTTAGTTTCTTTTAATACCACTTTCATCATTCTTTTTCTGTTATCGTTCATTTTGAACTACCTCCATATATTTTTTCCAAATATATCCGCAGGGCTCTTCACATTTTTGCATTAAAAAAGCTCATAATCTTCGCAGACTATGAGCATATATGCAACAATATAGAGACCATTATTAATCTCTCACGTTATCACTGTCTGTGCGAAGTAGACATGTATCAACTAAATTTCTACGTTTTCGAAGTTCGTATACTTTAATTGAAACAGATATATTAAGTTAATAAAAATAGTACTATAATTTTCCTCTTCTGTCAACGACTTTTTTCATGTAGTTTCCACAAAAAATATGACATAAAAACTTGATATCTTTCAGATTTCTTTAGTTTTGTAAATGATGAGTGTAAATCATGCATAAATGTACTAGTTTTTCATAATAAATCATCGTGTCAACACTAAAATTTACATATAAAAATGTTCCATATTACTTATCATTGGATATATGACACACTCCATCAATCCACTTTATCTATTGCTCAATAAAGTTTTCAAACCTTCCATCTCTTCTTCCGTTAAAGTAACACCTTTTCCCATCTTTTCATGCTCTGGTGCCCAGTCTCTTAGATCATACTTAGGTGCAGCACCATTCCAACTGATAAGATTTAATTCCTTTTTCCAACCTTTAGTATTCTCAGAGAGTACGCCTATTTCTTCTACAATATCATATTTTATATCCGCCATAACTTTCCCACTTTCTACTATTCCGCCATTAAAACGGCTTTGCCCGACATGTTACTAATATTGAGACATGCTGAATTATATACAATTTCATGTGTCAACTCAAACTCGAAAGGAAACATGTATGGTACATTAGGTAACTCATCAATCTCGTAATATGCCTTTTCTGCAATCTGTAAAATAACCATACTAATGAATTCTACACATTCATTGCTAGCAATTACAAAGCTATTAGTCTTATATTCACCCTGTTTAATAACTTCGAGAATGCCCATTGATCGCATAGAATTAGTAATGCGCGATACAGACTCCAGCATGGTATCTCTTTCACCCCAAATTTCGCTTAATTTTTCTTTCAACCACGTAGCTGTAAAAGTCGATTGAAGTTTAGTGACCTTCCCCATATAGGCTGCTGAGTCCAAAAAGACCGGATACGCTAGCATTATTAGAGACCAATGCACTGCTAATCTCTCATTTTTATTACCCTTCATGGCCCTAGTTGCCATTTTTTTTATATTCTCAGGACATCTTACCCATATACTTAACAAGATTTCTCTTGTCTTTCTCAAGTTCGTTGGACTTGCTATTTCAAATGAAAGAAATTCATGAAGCTCAGCTTTAATTGTCTCTTCTTCCTTATCAAGCATTACCAATTCTGCTACTTTGTCTAACCATTCAAGTTTTACTGGTCTTGAAAAACCTACCATTTTTGCCATTCTATTGCACCACCTTAATTTTAATAAATGGAACGATTACTTCTTCAATAGATATTCCACCATGTGTCATTACCGCTTCGTCTTTGTTATCAAGCGATATTCCGTTTTTACATATAAAGTACTGATATTTCTTATCAAGATAGTAACCAGGATATGTAAACATTCTGTCTTCTAACTGTTCGAATTGTGTGGCAAATTCCTTTAGTACGAGCATTCTTTTAGAACGTGTTTCTGTTTCAACACCAAAGCTTTTTAATGAGCCAGTCCCAACACACGGGGTATTTCCATGATCTGCAGTGATAAATACCGTAAACCCAAATTGCTGCAACCGTTTAATTAATTTTTGTAGCTTTAAACTTTCTGCCAACACTTTGATATCATTATACATTCCAATTCTTCCTTGCAACTGTCCATGAACTAAATCATCAATATCATTTATAATAACCGAAATGAATTTGGTCATTGGCTCAACATCAAATTCATAACCTCTTACATACTGTAGTTGTTTCTGTTGATAGCCTAATTCTATTCCATTTTTTATAAAACCTTGCTTTTCTTTACTAAGTGAAAATGGATTATCCAACTCCTGCGGGTACTTTCCTGCAAGTAAACTCTGTCTTGAAATTGCTGTAACCGTCGGTATTAAAGCAAAACTTCCAAATTGCTCATATTCTATATCCTTAAAATATCGTGAAATGATTTCAAAATCAAATTCTGACATTCCATCCATCACAATTAATGCAACTTTTCCTGGTGTAATAAACTCTGTAATCTTCGGTAATATTGCCGGAAATTCAGTTGCCGGTTCACCTGATAATTTTTTATAGTCCGTCATCACATAGTTAAAAAAAGTCTCTTCCATTTCCTTGAAATATAAATTAATTCCTACTTGTACCGCATAATATTCAAGAAGTGCCTTTTTTTCAGCAAATTCGATCCACTCTTTATATGATAGCTTCTTGACCATTCTAGCTTTCCAATATGCAAGTTCGCTGCTGCAATACTCTTCAACATTTGATTTATTGAAAACTTCTTTTATAATAAATTCTTTTGTTTCCTTAACTGTAGTAAGCGATTCTAGTAAGGCTTCATATGCTCTATCAATTAAAGGTAAATCTCGCATATTTTCCCTTAGAACCTCAGGATTTAATTTGGGATATAGCCTTTCTAAAGAACATGATACTTGATAAAAATCACTAATTATATCATATGATATATACATTTCCCTTCTAAGTATTATAGCAACTTTTACCTTTTTTCCACGTATTTGAGATTCGTATTTCATACGAAAATATTCAATGTCATCATAATAGTATATTTGAAATCCATTTTCATACAAAACCTCAAGATATAGAAAACTCAATCTCTCAAAGTCGCTTATCAATAACTTGTTTTCATACTTTAATGCGAAAAGTTTTTTTATTCTATCCTTAATCATATTCTATTATTTCTCCATTTCCACCATTAATATTAATGTAAATTCCGGACAGATAACCTTTCCCAATCTATATTCCTGCTCTGTGCTCTCTTTTTCTTTTGCCAACTGTAATAGCTTATGTTGTTTAATATTATCAATTCCAATATGCTCTGCTGCTTCTGTTCGAATTTTCAGTGCATACATATACTTACGATACTTTTCTTCATTACGTTTTTCTATATCCCGTGTGAGTTCCAAAAAAGTATCATAAGTAAACTCTTGTGCCGATTTTGATAATTCCTTATATATTGCTTCCGTTAATTTTGAACCTGCTTTAACTGTAATATGTTTGTGTTCATCAAGAAAAGCTTCCCATATCCTTTTCCCTGCTAAAGGTCTCAATACCCCTTCTTTATTAATAAAAATAGGTATAACTCGTTTTCCATGTTCATGTTCTGATACAGAAAGTTTCCAAAGCATGAAGTAACCCTCTTCATTCGAAAAATCTTCTATTGAAGCACTTATCACAGGTGTGTTCCTATCTTGTATAATATTTCTATTTAAATGCTTTATAATTAAGCTATCATTTATTCCGTAGTTATCTATTGCCAAATATGGATTTCCTTTGAGATTTTCATAGTAGGTAACCATCAAACGTAAGGCTTTATCTAAATCAAAACTATTTTCTTTACCTATCAAAGCTTTTAAATCTTTTTCTTCCTTTATTAAATCCTTTACCGCAATAGACTGTTGGATTTGCTTCTTTAAATCTTTTTCAATTGGAGCCACATTTACATCAATATACTTTGGATCACGTACAGAGCTCATATATGCATCTGTATAATTCACTTCTGTGGTCTCACTATCAAGTACATCCGAATACTTATCAATTCCTATTTCCTCTAGTATCACAGATAGTTTTTCTTCTAATACGTCTCTTACTCTGCTCTCAATCGTATCAGCTAACACAAAGTTATAAACCATAACATCTCTTTGCTGTCCAATACGATCTACCCTACCAATCCTTTGTTCTATTTTCATAGGATTCCATGGTAAATCAAAATTAATGACGCAATTAGAAAATTGTAGATTAAGACCTTCTCCACCCGCATCCGTTGAAATCAAGACGTCTGATTTTTGCTTAAATTTCTTTAGCACTTCATTTCTCTCGTCCATATTCATACTACCATTTAAGATGGAAACCTCATATTCTTGTTCTTCTAACAATCGTTTTAAATAATCCTGTGTTGCAACAAACTCTGTAAAAATGATAACCTTTTGTTGATTATCTCGCATAAATAGTTCCTCAAGAATTTCAATCAAAGGCTCTATTTTTACATCTGAGTGCTGATATTCTGCTTGTTGCGCTACTGAAATAATCCCTTGTAACTGGTTTATTTCATCTTTTACATCAACTGACATAGCTAACAAAGCATCATCCATATTCTCTTCCAATTCCATTTCAGCAAATTCTTCTTCGGTCATGGATTGATAGCGCATAGCTTGTTCTTCTAATATTTGAACACGTCGTTTCATACTACCATGTATTGCAGCTGTACTACTTGAAACAAGTCTTTGCATCATGATTAACAAAAATACAAACCACATATTTTTGCCTCTGCTACGCATAGCTTTATTATAATTTTTCGAAACATAGTCGGATACAAGTTCATACATTTTCTGTTGTAGTGAATGTTTTTCATCCCAATGTAATTCTACAATATGTGTACTTCTATGCTTAAACAACTTATTTCCGTTGTTATCGATTGCTTCTCTTTTTTCTGTGCGAATAATGTAAGGCGCAACCTGCTCCTTGACTACAGCCTTCATACTTGGAAACGCTTTTTCATCTACTAAACGAACCAAACGCAAGAAAGGTTCCGTCTTTCCATTATGTGGCGTTGCTGTTAATAATAACAAATACGGACTGGCATCTGCTAACAATTTCCCAAGCTTATATCTAGCAACCTCTCCAGAACTTCCAGCTACTCTATGTGCTTCATCTATAATGATTGCATCCCATCCACTATTAATGATGGAGTAAATTCTCTCTTCATTATATCTATCAATCTTCTCTTGTGTCCAACCAGCTCTCTTATCTAAAGGCTTAATTGCATCCATTGGTGAAATCACTTGATCAAACTGACCATATACATCTTCATTATCTGTAATCTTTCTAATTGTATCATAATCCTCTGGTAGTATTACATGGAACTTCTCATCAAATTTTTCTTGCATTTCCTGCTTCCATTGTGTTACGAGTCCTGTCGGGCATACGATTAGCACTCTTTTAACTAAACCTCTTGTTTTTAATTCTTTTATAGTCAATCCTGCTTCAATAGTCTTACCAAGTCCAACTTCATCTGCTAAAATATAACGTACATTATTAGTTGACATCACTTTATTAAGAACATGAAGCTGATGTGGTAGTGGTATAATGCCACTTGATAAATTAGACAAAATACCTTCTGCAGTTTCATTTTTGATTTTTTCTAGTAATGTAACATAACGCAGATAGCTTAAATCGAAATTATTAACTGTTTTTGCAATAGATAACTGTTCTTCCGGAACCATGTACACAGTTCCGCTTGTTGTGTGATATACCTTATATGAAACAAATCCCCATATATCACTTACTTCAAGAACCTGTATTTGATCATTAATATTTGTATCAAAAGCATAGTCTCCTACAGCATACATCATCTGTTCCTCTTTTCCTAAGCTTGGTAATATCCTACAACAATTTTCGTTTCACCAAGTAACAATTCTACCTCTTTAAAAGCTTCTGGCAGGCAATATTTTAATTGTACGATTGCCAAGCTATACTTTGGTCTTGTAACACCAACATAATATTTACTTGGTGATGTTAATGGTATTCCTTTTAAAAATTTATCAAAAACGCCATTAGAATACATCAACACTCTATCAAAAGTCATTCCTTTACATTCTCCAAAGTTTAAGGAGTGGTAGTTTCCTGTATCTGTTTTAACATCATATTTTAAAACAGTGGGGCGAAAATATTGATAATATACATCTATATCCTTTTCTTTAATAATGAATACTCCATCATGCCCCGTCACCTCATTCATACAAGTACACATACTATTGGAATTCGGATAAACATTATTAGCAAACTCACAGATATCCTTATTAAACCTTCTACTACAATTGCTTTTTTCAATATTAATCAATCCTTTTGTTTCTAATCCAGCAAAAAAATCCCATATATTAACGCCTGATTTATTCCTATTTTTTTTCGCATTATGCGTTGTAAAGGTTGCCTGTTTATTATCGCCAACACAAACAAAATTCATATTAGATCTAATAAATGTCTCAATTAGTTCCAAATCATACCCCGCCATGTCTTGTACTTCATCTAAATATATGTGAGAATATATCTTTTCAAGTCGTTTAATCACTGCTCCCTGAGAAGCATTATTTAAATAAATGGCAAGCTCACTAGCTTTGTTTGCACGAACATCTTTATTAGAATTCAAATAATACTTTTCCGTTCCCTTTTTACTATAATTAACAAATCCATACATGTTGTTAAAATCAAGCGATCGTATCTGGTTTATTTCAACTAAGCAGCTTTGATAAGGTTTAATCAATTCAGAAAGCATAAAATGATACCATGAGCAAATTACAACTTGTTTTGGCAAAATGCCAAAATTTTGTTTTTTCATTTCTTTCTCAATTGTTGCTACCCCTTTGTTTGTATAGGTAGTTATCAGAAGCTTTTTATCTTCCGCTTCCCTAATTATTCCAAGAGCCTCATGGCAAATCCTCCATGTCTTTCCCGCTCCTGCTGCTGATACTTTAATTGAATTATTTAATGGCATTTTTTATATACTCCGGATATTCAATCTTTTCTGCGTCTTCAAAAATACGCATTGTCCATTCAGTTTTATTATTAAGCATAAAACTCAATACCTCTTGCTTGGTCTTATTCTTCATAGAACCGCTCGCTGAAATAACTTTTCTGAAATTTTCTGTAGGTTCTCCCAATATACAATTTGCAGCAAGCACGCTTGGCTCTAAGGTGTTTAAAGTTTCATCTGCTTCGTAGAAAAATTCAATATAATCACTTGTTACATAGTCTTTATACTTTTGGTTAATATTTTCTTCGATATTTCCATCATTATCAGTAACTACTTTAATTTTTTTCTTCATCATGATAGCAATGTCACAGTATCTTTTAAACGCCAGCGAATCAACAACAATTATATCTATACCATCCTCAATTGGAAGCTTTTCTTTTGCATCATGGTAGGCTCGTTCTAGAACTAAATTATCTGCCGGTCCCTCTACCAAAATAACTTTTGCAGCAAGCACTAATCTCAAAGTATCATATCCTGGCAATTTTTGAAAATAACGTTTTGCCTCTTTATTTAGAGCCTTTAACTGTGCTGTCTTTCCTTGATATACCAGAATAAGATTATCTAAGCCCAATTTATTAGCCACATAACTACTATGTGTTGAAATAAATATCTGTTTACCTGTATTTTGCTGAACCTTCTTGATTAACTTTGTCATATTAGTATAAGAAAGATTATTCTCTGGTTCTTCTATTAGAATCATGTTAACTAGCTCTGCACTGTTTTTGATAGCCAATTCCATCTTTATAACATTTTGACTTCCAAAACCCATATTCTCAAATGGTGTATCATCAACAACAATTGCCATTTGCTTTTTCCACTCATCCATATCTTCTTCTTTTAAATCAATTGAAATAGCATGGTTTGCTATATGTACATTACTTCGTACGCTCTCATTTAATTTTTTCACTGTCTCATTTGTATGAAAATCATTTTTGCTTTTCCTATAGGCTGTTGTTAGATCCAGCTGTTCTTGCGATGACAAATAGGTTGTAATATTTTCCGCAACAAACTTGTCAACCATATAGGAATAATCTTTTCTTGTTGTATCAATAAATACCATCTTAAATGGAGAATATCGGAACACCACTGAACTCCCATTAAAGTATTTGCAATCAACCTTATAAAACTCAACCGGAATGTCGTAAATTTCGTTTTTAGCAAGCATCTGTTTATATGCATTCTCATATTCAGGATTAAAAGATACCACTACTCTGATTCCGGGGCAATCTGTCCCATCATCGTTATTTTTCCCGGTATAAATTGCATCTCCGTCTGGCAAGCAATATGCTTCAAAAACCATCATTGGTGGTTCCAATACAGCTGGAAATTTTGTTAAAGCTTCAATATATTTCTTGCGCACTATCGAATTAAATAAATTTGCCTTTATCTGTCTATCAAAGGCATATCCATTCAATTTACCGGAAGTCACTATACTAATAGCCTCTAATATTGTACTTTTCCCCGAATCATTTTCTCCAACAAATATATTTGTTCCAGGATTTAGTTCAATCGCTGTAGAATGAATCGACTTATAATTTTGTACCTTGAGTTTTTGAATTATCACACTTACACCTCATACAAATAAAATTCTATTTAGCATTATCATCTAATTGATTATATTATTTATAGTGACAAACTTTTTCTAGATATCTATGGTATTTTTATATTCTTCCCAAACTAATATCATAATACATAAGCAATTTATCATCCTCTTGTATTACGCTTTCAGGCAAACGGTCAGCTATATCTACAATGAGCTGATACTGTTTATCTATCCACAATTTTGCAAATCCTGCTCGAATTGCTTCTGCCCTAAAAGATTTCAATTTACCTTTAGTTGCCATATAACCTTCAAATTCTTTAAGTAACTTCTTCTCTCGCAATCTTACAACATCTGCTTCTTTTGTAACATCTGGAATGTACCATCTTCCATCCATATCTACTAAGAAATTTTCTTCTAATAAAATAAATAGTTCTGGTATTTCTTCATACTTATCAACAGCCTTTATTTCTTTCATGAATTTTGGCTGTAATTCCGAATACGTCTGACGATTATCCAGTTGCTGATACAACCATGCAATCGCAGATTTTTCATTTGTCACAAACATTTCAAATTGGATTGGTTCAATATCATTTAATATTCGAGCCGTATCATATTCATTTACTTGATCTGATAAAAAATACATTCCATCTCTTTTTAAAAATTTTTCATCTAATCCTTTATAAAAATCAGTGGCATCTAACGGAACTGAAAATCCATTCATAATATGATAAGCAACCATTCTATCAAAAAGTAAATACGGTTGTCTTTCAGCTATCAGTTCAATTTTATCATCTTTTATAACTGTAATTGGTAAATTCGATAAATGCTGTTGAACAAACGTCCATGCTGATTCTTGATTTCCCTCCAGATTGCGCATCCTTTTGCAAAAACTATCTTTTGGTTTGTATACAGAAATTACCAAATCTTGTTTCACGGCGGAGGTTGTTGTTGTTTGCTTGAAACTTCCTTGTTGTTTATCTAGAGTTCTAACATCAGCGACAATAAATCCAGCCCTATTTAATGCCTCTTGAATCGCATTCCATACTGCATTTTTTGAATTATGAAATTCCACCGTCATCCATCTATTCGGCTTTAATATTCTATAGTACTCTTTAAAGCATTGCGTCATTAAATTTTGATATTCTAAAATCCCCTTGTGCTGTTCTTTGTTAATAATAGCTTCTGATTCGTTTTGTGTAACAACTTTTCCCCAACACTCCCACAAGAAATTCAGTTCTGAATAATTCAAATTGTCACCAAATGGAGGGTCTGTAAAAATATAATCAATGCAATTATCTTTAATATTTTTTTGGTTTGTGAGTGAGGCAGTATTAATTAAGACATTTTTATTCTGCTTAATTTTACGAAAAACTTTACACGAAGCAATTACTTTATTATTAATAGCTTCAAGAATCGGTCTTTCTGCACAAATACTTGGAACATAGAATGTTCCAGTAACTGCACCAAATGCAAAAGTTCCACCACCATTTAGTAATCTTCCAATATTCACCTTTACCAGTTTTGTTCCATATGACATGGAACCTCTTATTGCAGAGTATAATGCTAATTTTTCATCCTGTTCAAGTTTACCTGCCTCTGAAAAGATATAGCTCAAAATCGCTAAATTTCTTTTTGAATAAAACTGATGTACATGGGTTATGCCTATTTTATCATTCCTTCTTGCCTCCCCACCTTCACACATTCTACTAGATGGATACCAATCATCAATTTTCATATTTTGAATTTTTTCAAATAATTTTAAATCATATTCATCTGGAACCTTATCAAACCTCGACCCATTATATGAATAATTGATGAGTACGGGAACTTGCTTTGATATTTTAACAACGTCTCCTATGGCATCATCATAATACATTTCATATGCATGATCACACTCACGCTTTGTGATTTCATATCCACACTTTAAACATTTGCAATCTTTTTTTTGCATTTTTTGTTCAACATCAACTGTAACATCCCAATACGAGAATTCGTTTCCACATTCAGGGCAGATGAAAATGTCTGACCAAACAGTGTAATTAGTAATTCCTTTAAGCTCATTCGACAAATCATGATATGTGGAGTACATCCATCTGTACTTATTATCTGCCTTTTTAAAAATTTCGTCCCACCTTTTTTCAAATAAATCAATGTTGTCCACAGAATTATTGTAGTTATAAGAAATAAAAGTTGCCGCTGGAGATAAATCATTCAGAAGTGCTTTTCTTTCTCCCCAATTATCTCTTATGGTTTCAAATTCAAACATTTGTTGCAATTCCAAACTATCACTTCCACACATTTGGGCTGCCACACCAGTCATACCTGTACCGCAAAATCCATCAAAAATCAAATCATTTTTCTTTGTATAATGAAGAATATACCGCATGATAGCCTTATACGGAACTTTCGTGTGGTAGTTTTGCATATTGTAAATCGGGTCATTCTTTCCTTCACTTACATCAGCTGCAAATGGTTCTTTATGATAATCATCAGTTTCCTCATCGTATGGTGTCCCATTCTCCTGAATAAATTGTTCAATAAATGGATTTGGACAAGCAGTATAATAAGGTGGATTTGAAAGCGCAATGATGTCTTCATCCTTCGCAATCGGGAATCCTTCTATATCCCTTACTTTATCTAAATCTTCTTTTGTCAGTTTCATAACTGCCTCCTATCGTTTCACAATAATACGAAGTTTCTCTATATCTTTTCCTGTGGTATATGTTGCAAGAACACTGTCTAATTTCTGTTTGAACGTTTTCACATCACATGGACCAAGTGCATCTAAGTCATCAATCAGTTTATCTGCTGAGATTGAAATTGGTTCAAAACCTTCTAATAAAGCTGTTATTGCACTAATAAAAAATCCATCTATTTTTTCAGGCAATGTTTTAGAGTCAACAAATTCTTTAACGGCTTTTCCTTGCTCCGCACTTAAATACCTTTCCTGCTCTAAAACTAATGGATCAGAAATCGTATTTATAAGAGTTGTTGTCCACTCTCCGACTAATGCTTCTATACGGTCTTCAACCTCGTCTAGTTTTCCCTTGACTAAGGTATCCGTACCTCCAATCACAAAACCACATTTCGTGCACATATGAGATTTTTGTAACATATCTGGTGTCAATTCATAGCAAATCTTTAAGCCTGCCAAATCATTTTCGATTGCGTCTAACTTACTGGCTGAGAATATAGATATCGCTTTTAATTTTTTTAAATTCGCAAGTTTTGATGAACTCTGTATTTCTCCCTTTTTCTTAGCATCATTAATTCCAAGACGTTTCTTATTATGATCCTCATAATATAAGTCTATGTATTCTTTTTTAACCTTTGCTAAGCTATCATTTACATCATTCGCTAGAGCTTCACCACACATTTCTGTTGGTATACTATCTCGAATTTTTCTAAATGCTTCCTTGGCTATCTCTAACTCACCTTTAAAAGCAGCTCCTAATTCAATACATTCTAAGTTAACCATATAATTCACACTTGAATTACATGCCACCATGAACTCCGCATATTCCATTATTGTTTTTACAGATTTGATATCTGCATCTATTTTTTCCAGTTGCTCCATCGTGTAATTAAAATTATTTAATTTTGCAGGAGTGTTAAATCTAGTAGCAAAATTACCAAACATCTCTAACACGTTAGAAGCCGCCTTTTTATATTCTTCGGCAATATGTTCTGATAGTAATGGTTCTCCCCAAAGGCTAAATTCATCATTTAATTTGCTTTTTGCTTTCACTGCAAGGTTTGATATCCCACATGTTTTATCTAGCAATTGAGCTAAACCAGCCTCTCTTTGTGATGGATTATTAATTAGTCCGGCTGATAAATCAAATATCTCAAAAAGCTTAATTAATTCAGAAATCTGTATATCCTTAGGTTTGGAAATATATTTGAATTCATAAATGTCCGTCATCGCAGTTTTTGGTATACTATCCAGGTTTGAAGCAGTCAATGTTGCTCCATTCTTTAAAGTCATTATGATATTACCAGAATACACTAATGCTAAATATACAATAGGTAGCATTGCGTAGCTAATCTTAAACTTTTTATCAACATATCCATCAAAACACTCAGAATAAATGTCGCTAAAATTCAAAACCGCTCCAGCTGGTCTCTTATCTAACTCTTGAATATAATATTGTGCATATTTAGACGCATTTACTGTAACCTTATCTCCATTGATCAGATTAAAGCTTTCTATCAAATTATTTGCCTGCAAATTTTTTCTTCCAGCGAACCAATCAAAACCAGCTCTAACTGTATCTGCGTGATTTTTCTGTGTAATGATAGTCTTAAACTTAGGCATCTCAGGATATAAAGCCGTAAAGTATTCATCAAAACAAACGGAAGATACCAAATCCATAGTTTCTTTAAATGGATTTGAGCTTTTATAGCTACTTCCCATTATTTCCATTAACTGCTTGCTTACTCCTTTATAAATCACATTAAAACAGGTGATCTTATTTTCACTCAAGAAATGAGTTAATTTCTTTCTAAATATCTGTGCCTTTGTCTGATAAGCATTTTTATTTTTTTCTTCTGCCAGATCTCTCATAATAAGAGCTGCCGCAAACAATTTCAAAGTATTTTTGAATTCATCATTTGGCTTGAATAGGAAGAACACTTCATCTTCTTTCTTCTCGTCTGTATAAGTATCATTTCCATATGGTGGAATAAAATAAATATAATAATCTTCTGGTGGTTGCGCGGTAGGTCTTGCTTCTGGCGTGCCCAGAAAAAGATATCCTCTTCTAAATATATTGTGACTATTCCAATTCAAAGTATGCTCATAGATTTTAAAGTTAGTAACATATTCTTTTTCATCCCAGTCAAGGCATGAATATAAAACTTCAAAGTAATAATTATTAAGACTATCATCATCTACGATTGCGGCTCTTTGAGTTATTTTTTCATCATAATCAACATCCTTTTTTAAATCTAAATAGTATTGTCCATTATCTGCATTGTGCTCTATAAACTGACCACTCACAGTAGTCATTATATCCTTTAAAACTGTTTGCACAATTGATTGTAATGTATCAGAACTTTGATCAGGCATTCCCATCAAGTATAAACACAAATCATCTCTAAGATTTTCAGCCGTTAGACCTGCCATAATACTAATATCACCAGTTGTTAATCTATGTACACTTAATGCATTGATTATATTAAGCGCCAGTGACTTATATAATTTTTTAGGAAAGGAGCGATTAATTATATCTTCAAGCATTCCACTTTTCTCGACAACTTCTTTAATATTGACATCTGTACGATATCCCATGTTCTCTTTTATAAAACTCCAATAACTATCAAAAGAAATGATACCCGGAGCTTCATCAGTTACTTCGTCTTCTAATCTTCGCTTAATGATTTCGGAAATATTTTTCAAAATATGTCGATTTTCAATAATATAAATCTTATTGAACACATCAATGTAAGAAGGATGAATCGGAAATAATTCAACATATTCTTCCATTCGTTCTGACATATTGGTATACAAATTGCAGAACCCTTGTAAATGTTCTCTAATTAAAGCTTTTTGCTCTTCTGTCTTTTTCAAAATACGTTCTGACACTACAAAAGCCGTATCCTCTTTACGAATAATTACCTGTTCAAATCTATCTTTTACTCTATTTAATGTATCTGATACAAAGGAAAAATTAGGATTGTCAAAAAGTTTCTCCTGAACACCAAAAACAGCTCTTAAACGTGAACTTTTAATAATTTCTCCTACTTCACGCATAAACCCTAAATCAAGTTTTACTTCATTTGTCTTTCTTGAACCAAGATAATCAAGAAACTCATCCACTACAATTAAGTATCCTTTTTCTGGATACTTTGTTGCAAAAAGCTTCATCATTTCAAGTAGAACATCCTTATTTGTAATAATATCCTTTTCATCTGGGAATTCAAACTTTAATCCTCTTGTAGCAAAATCCTCTTGCACTCTTGTCAAAATAATATTTCTAAGAGACATTTGAGATGCACCAATTTCAATTCTAACTACTTCAAATTTTCCAGCTATACATTTAGCAGCCTCTGCAAACTTCTTGCTCTGTAAATATTGTAAATTACTTTCATCGTTCGCAACTGAAGAAATCATAGACATTAAATGTGACTTACCTGTTCCGTAGTTACCAACAAGCAACACTCCTTTATTATCTACTACCTCTTCCAATTTCAATTGTGATAGCATATTTCCTTGTAACTTCTCTGCCATATCATCAGACATTACATAACTTTTAACTAAATTAATGGCTTCATTTCTATCATTTGCTGCTGTCAATTGGATAATACTTTCAATTGGACTAAAGTTTATTAAATCTGCGTACTTCATTATATTTCATTCCTTCCCTCTATGCATATTATGTCATAATCAGACACCTTACATTTTTTATAATCGCTATGTTCCTCTGTACCATATATCAATGTATTTTCTTCTAATGTTCCACACCATTCAATTGCAATTTTTCTTTTCCTTGCAATATCACAAAAGAACTTCATAATGTCAATATCATAATAAGGTGTAAATAGCATTTCATATCGTTCTAATAATATTGGAGTCACATCCTGACTTAATAATTCATTCGCTTCACGCAAGGCATAATTATTTCTTATACCAGTTGCATACGCCAAAAGTCTTTTAGCAAGCATTTCATTCAAGGTTATTGGTTGATATATTTGCTTGACCATTCGTACAATTCTTGGATTCTCTCCAACTATAATGATGGGACAATTGCTCTTTTCTATATCTTGTCCTTTTATCCTTGATGCAGCTACTACTTCGCCCATTCTACCACCTACCTTCTCTATACATTATTATTGGTAGCTTCATCTGGCACTGCATCACATATATCGCCAATGTTACATTTTAGGTATTCGCATATTCGTAGCAATACCGAAAGGGATACTTCTTCATTCTTATTGAGTTTCGTCATCGTATTTGGAGAAAAACCCAATAATTTCCTTAGTTCACTCTTTTCAAGTTCTCTTTCCGCGAGCATTATCCACAACTTTTTGTAACTCATTTTCATAGGTTCACCTCATACCATTAATTAATCATTTTAAATGTTAATCGCTAATTAATAGTATAAGTCAAAAGGTATTAGATATCAATTAAAACCTATACATACGCAATAGGTTTTCGCATAAAATCGAATTATTCTAGTACAATAATCATAAAACAAATAATAAAATAACGTAATAAAATAATAAAATAAAATAATAAAATAAAAACTCAACAGTAAGACGATAAGTAAAGCGAGGAGCAATACATAAAAAGATCGCAAAATCGTAAAATAATAAGGATTTTATATACCCCGTGAGAACTCTATATTTACATTATTTTTCACTACCTTTTCTTTACTAAACGGACTCAAATCAATAAATAGCTCTTTAAGGTTTTCGCTATTATCAAAGTTACTAAAAATATACTTCAACAATTCTTCCTGTCTAGCTTGTCCCAATGTTAATCTGTACATGGAAAGTATTTTTATCAATCTTTCGTAATTAATACCATCTTTGCTCATCGGGTACATAGGAACAATACGTTCAATCTTTACTTTTTGATTTTCTCCAAGACACCAGAAAGGGATTAAATCCGAACTATTTTCTTTCTTTTCTGACTCGATTGCCTTTGTAAACATTTCATTCCAGATATCCTTAGCAAATAATATACTTCCATAGTTTTCTGCTATGTTTTGCCTGATAGCAAGACATTTATAGCGATTGATTCTTCCCTCTCGCTGCTCTAAATCAACGGGGTTTGATGGAAGATTCCAATGCATAATTTTTCTACAATAATTATGAAAATCCAAACCTTCTTGCCCAATAGAAGTAGTCGCTAACACAAACGGACGCATTGGAGAATTAAAAGCATTTCTAATACTTTCCTTACGATTTACCTTCTTCGAATCATCACCTTCGCCTTTCACAAATCCTACTGCAAATTGTGAGCGCAGAGTCATGCTCTTACTCTTATTTCCGCTAACTCTTGATTTGAAATCATTAAAAGTATCTATTGTATAAGAAGCACTATGCATTTTTAGTGAATCTAACATAATATTGTGAATTAATTCATCCTTATCATGCTTCTCTGCAAATCCGATACTATCTAAAATCAAATGATGATACTCATCCAACATGGATTGAAAACTGCCATCTTTACAATATTTAAGAACGTTTTGCCAATGTGAGTTATCATCCTTGCATCTTCCATATGCTAAATCAACAATGGCAGTTGCTTCTGTGGTATTAAACCTATTGATGAATATCTTTGCTAATTCAGTTGCTTTTCCGGCATAACGGCCATTCATTCGATATGCACAAACTGCAGGTGATGCAAGCACCATATTAATTAGCGTCTGAACTAAATCATCTGGCATTTTCCCAAGCACAATATCACCTGAACATAGTAGTTCTTCTAAACGTTCAATATGAAGTTTTAAACCTTTATTTCCTCTATCCTCTCCATCCTCATTCAGTTTTATAAGAGAATCGGTCAATGATTCTATCCATTCATCCACATATTCCAGACCATCTAGAAGCATTGGACAAAGATAATACCACTTATCATCAAAGCGATTTGATGTTCCTTGATATTTTTTTAGGGTAGTTAAAGATTCTTCAATCTTGAGCTTTATATCTTTTTCAATCTCCCTTAACGACATTCTGTCATTCATGTACTGAATTGGATTATAAAGGTTGGCTAAATATTTTGAAGGATATAAAAGATTAAATAAACTCATCCCCCTTGGTTCATTCTCTGATATATTAAATCGCAATCTTGATACTGGAAATCTCACTGATGATTTTGCATAATAATGAGCATTTTTCTTATCCTCATTTTGTGCCTGTCCTGACAATTTACCAACTGTTCTTCTCTCTGATTCATATGACACCAATGCTCCAATCATCCTTGGAACCATTTCCCATGCCGAAAAAACAAGAATTTTCGAAAAGCCTGTGCTTTCTTTATAAACGCCTTGCATTTCGTAATAAGGCCTTGATGGTGGCACCCACAAATATAGTTCTGATTTATTATAAAATGAATGTTCGAGCAATTTCTCAAACCTTGAATTTACTTTGGGCAGTTCTTCATAGCGATCAACTTTTGTTGTATTTAACCATAGAAGATTCTTTTTAGCCAAGTTGACTTCATCAGGATTTTTCTTGAAATACTTTTCAATGCTTTCTTTTACTTTATAATTTCTCATAAAAGAAAGTATATAAGGACAACTTTTTATGTAATCAACGGGTAATGAAAAGTCTGCATGTATCTCGTTCAATAACTGACCTGCTTCTAAATAAGATCTTATGTCATTTTCACATATCTCCATGTGCTTTTTTACAGATGAATCATCAATATAATCACCAGAATTCATTACAGATATTCTCTCTGTTCTGCAAACGCCTTGATACATAGCATCCTCAGCTTGATTTTTAACTTGGAGTATTGCCGTGTCGCCCTCTTTCATTTCATGAAGCTTTACCGAATAATTAGACCATACTTCTTTAAAATGTACCTGTTTATTTTCATCATCAAATAGAAATTCCATCACATCAAAAAATTCTGACAGAGGCTCATCTGATTGTGCTTCATTAACCTCATCAATGGTAGAATATAGCTTATAAGGTGTTGCTGATAGAAGAAGAATATGAATATCTTTCGTATGCATAAATTTTTTTGCAAGAATTCCTGTGTCACTGGTTTCGTCAGATGAAAGTAGAAATTTAAATCTCTGAAATTCATCCATGATAACTAAATCCGGTTGTAACATTGAAACACTAATTTCAGCAAACATAACTCGAAGTTTATTAATAATAAATCCGTCAGTATATTCTTTTTCCCTTTCATATCTTATTGCAGCCAAATGATTCATTACTATTTCCTGCAACCCATTTTCTAAAAGAGAATCTGTAAATTTTAAAATTACATTGGCGGGATATTCTCCATTTGTAATTTCTTCGCATTTATTCACTCGATCTATGTACTTCCATTTTGCCCAATCCCATGCCTTATCAGCGCCGTATACCAATAAATCTTCCATTGCCTTTGAATACTTCGAAAACAATCCACTTCTTTTAAGTATGGCAAACATTAGCGCTCTTTCTTCAACATTACCTCCACCATTTGTCATTCGAAATGAAGTGTCTGGCGTGAGCGGAATTAATTGTATATATCCGTTACGAATATCTGCATTATTTTCCTGTTCAGTTATCTTTAAATGTTGCATAGATAGCCTTGTTTCGGATACCCCATCAACATTAGTAGTAGAGGATACTTTCAACTTTCTAATATTCTGATTTGCAATATTTTGATTGGAACATATGTATACTACTTTAAACAAATCATCGCCCTGTTCAAGACGAAGTTTTGCCGTTTTCACAATTGCACCTCTTGCAATTAAAGTTTTTCCAAGTCCAACTTCATCGGCAACCAGGACCCGAGATTGACCGTTTCGAAATAAATAATCAATTCTATTAACAGTTTCTCTTTGGAAATCTTTTAATCCATTCATTGTATTTTGTTCAATCTCTATGATATCAAATGAATAATCATACATGTCACTGGAACCTCCTATTTAAGTCTTAGTATTTTTCTAAACATTTCATATATCTCACGAAATTCCTCAGGTATAATTGATTCGTCCGTTATCATATTCATAAGATATGTAATTTCCTGTAGTCGTTCTGGCTCATTCAGAGCTGTTTTTAACAATTTTTCATATATTGCCGGTGTTCCAAAACTGCTATTTCTGAACATACCAGATTCGCCCATCTTTTGTTTTTCTAAATATGTAAGAAGATAATCATCGCCCAGTACAAATGCTATATACTCAATAAATGTTTTTTTATCATTAACAATACTATTTACAACAGCACTTTCACGATCATCCGGGAGTCCATAGGTTGGGATCATAATTACACGTTCCATTGTTTCATTTTCACCCTTCACTTTAACAGTATAAAATTCTGATAACTGAAGCATATCCAACTCATATATTTTAACTTCTGCTGCAAACTCAGCTTCCTTTTTGCTTCTTAACGGTGATACATATACATTTGAATATTTTTCTTCTACATCTTCTGCATCAAAGCTAATACTCAAATCAAATTTTTCATTTCTCGCTGTAATTGCAGCTCTACCATTCATTCGACAGATATTTTTTATCATCTGTTCCATTTTATTTTTTTCATCACCTTCAGAAGTTTCCAAAACATCTTCAATCCTTGATTCTTCAAAAGGATTTTCTGGATTTTCAGGAGCTCCATTAAACAGATCTTTTAACAAAATCGCACTATTCAGATACCTATTCTGAGACAGCAGGCAAATCATCATTTCTACATTCTGATTAACAGCTGCATAACTTGCATTCATTGATCCCAAGAAAAATTCTGTATACGAATCTTTTCTTCTTAAGTAAATCTTTGCATGAATATCTTGCTTTTGTTTTTCCGTTTTCTCATCTGAAAAACTGTCTTCTCCATCGATAATTGTATCCTTCATAGTAAAAATTTTAAAATTATTTACATCTGAAGCTTTTAATTTACCAAGTTCGGATTTCCTTGTAATTAATGTACGGCTGCAATTTTTCAGTCCTTTTACATCACTGTTCCAATTCTTAATTGTGCTTGCTGATAGAAATGGAGACATAACTACCAAATCATGAAAGCTATCCAATAATAATGCGGAATTGTTCATATCATACTGCTTTCTTCCAATTCCCAATGGCATTACTAAGAAATCCTTAAACTCTTTAGAATCTGTATCAAAAGTTACATTTTTAAGTTCATTACATAAGTTTCTTATTATGCTTTTTTTCTCTTTATCACCTTTATAATTTTCGCTTATATTGCTATTTAGATATTGTAAAAAATCAATAATAGGTTTTGTTTTTTCTGGTGCCTCAAGTTCTTGGTTGCTTTCTAGAACAACGCTTACATCCCAGCTCCTATCAAAGGTCAAATTCCTGCTTAATACAATAAACCTATACGTGCGTTCTCCTTTGTCGTTACAATATTGTAATAACCAGACTTTAGGATGAAATGCTGGATAACGGCTCATTTTCTCTTTTTTAGGTAACGCTACTGGTATTACCATTTTTTCTAATAATAAGCATAATGCACTTGGTTTTTGCGGTAATTTTATCTGCCCTGCTTCGCAAAACAATAAGATTTTATCTGAAATATTTCTTATGGCATTTAAAAGGCAAATAGGATTATTTATTAATTCTGAATCAGTTTCTTCTTTAATACCCAATGTGATAGCCACTGCTGTCAATGCTTCTAAATCAAGTGAATATGATGTTCCAACTGCTTTCTCTAATTTATAACCTTCAGGAGGCAATAGAATATTTCCATAATTCAATCTGTCTTTTTCAGTTTTAAGCATTTTACATTGCCTCTCCTTCGTATATATCATTAATAATACGCTTTGCTCCACTAAATCTATAATCTAGAGATATCATTCCAATCCAAGCATTCTCATCAAATTCACCGATTCGATTTACCTTTGCTCTGGCTTTACCTTTCAAATCATTTTCTCGATTCTTAATGATTTCTCTTACTTTAACAATATTTTCTTCTAACAAAGTTTCTTTCAGACTGTTTAGAAAAGATTTTAATCTATAATTCGTTATGCCAAACCTAATATAAATAGAATTCAAATCAAGTGAAGAATATGTACTTATATTTCCCTTCAATTCATCCCACAAATCAATCGCACGAGTATTATTTTCAGCTGAAATGATTAAATTGTATTGCACAAATGCCATTTGAATAAAACGTCCGAACTCAACTGCCATACGCATATCTAATCTCAATTTATCTGAAACATCATCCTTAATATCTTCGTATAATGCAGCAAAAGAAACGTATTTATTGGCATCTATATTATTTTTTAATAGATATGCGAATAAGCTGTCTGGGATTTCATTTATTATCTGTTTTCTCAAGAAATATGCTTCTTCCGGCAAGAGATGAATCTTCAGATTAGCTCTCCAATCTGTTTTGAATACGTCTGGCAAGTTCCAAAAATTGAACTTGAAGATATCACCTGCATCTTTATCGTCCTTTTCATTTTCTTCAGCCTCATCATTATGATTCCCCAATTTGATCACTTTTTTTTGATTTTTTAAGGAACATGCTAATTTTATGTATTCGGAAATGGATATTTTATCATTTGTAAATAATTTAAAAGTACGAATTCCATTCCAATATATGTTTGACGGTTTTCTGGCTACCCATTTGTTAGGAAGTGACCTTGCTCCGATGACACCATCTTTATCGCTTTCCAGCATTTTTATTGCACATTGTTTTTCTTCATCATTTATCTTTTTAAGAATTGTATCAATGTTGTTCCCATATTTTCCGTCTTCTACTTCTTTTAATACATATGGCACAATAAAAAAATATTTTGCTCTTGTCTGGACTGTAGATGTTCCAGGAAAAAATATATTTGCAAAACTGTCCCTAATAATTCCGATACCTAATTCATCTACTGCGCCATCCTCACTTAGAAGATTAATAACATCCAAAACCTTTTCTCTTTCCTCTTTAGAAAAATCAATCCACCCTAATTGCATTTATTTTGCACCTCAACGTTTTCTTCATTATACTAGTATTAAATAATTGCTATTACTCCTAACATCCGTCTTATAACATTTTAAAGTAGTCATTTACTTGATATAACTTCTGCGCGATATCCAATATTAATTCTTTCAATTCAATTTGAGACAGCCAGATCTGAGGAATTATCTCCATTCCACCTTTTGCTCCAATAATATTTCCACATATTGCTCCCGTCGAATCGCTGTCGCCATCATGGTTCACAGCCAATTGCAATGCTTTCTTAAAATCCTTTTCCTTTAATGCACAATATATGGCAATCGATAATGCTTCTTCCGCAATCCATCCTTCTCCTAATTCACGAATTGCCTTTGATGTATCTATATCCGTATTAGCCAACTCTATTGCTTTTTTCAATGCCAGTGTTGTTTCCCTATTCGTATCAAACTGTCTCAACATTTCAAATGAAGAATCTAAACCTTCAACTAGCGTCTTGCCATTTATTAGTTCAGCAATTATAACCGCAAACGCTCCTGCCGAAATATACCCCGTTGGATGCCCATGCGTTAAAGCCGCAATTTTCATTCCGTGATCCATAGCTTCTTCTGGATATTTATGCAAAAAAAGACCAACTGGTGCAACACGCATGACGCCACCACAGCCTTTGCTATTATTAATCGGTTGTTCTATTGTTCCCATTCTTCCTTGTGCAAGGGCAGACAAACAACTATTACCTGGTGCTCGTCTAGCGAATAATTCTGTATACTCCATGATGGTTTTATCATAGGTAATAATATAATTTTCAGTTTCATGTGGTTGTTTTTCTAACCAACAGTCATTGCATACCGTCCCCGTCTGGGTATAATGCCATCTATAGTATGATTGCAATGTACCGCTACCTTCATACGAACCTATGCCTCTTTCTGAACATCGCAAATGGGACCAAATTAACCCATCAGAAGTAAATAGTGTCATCTGTGTATCATCAGAAATCAGAGCTTTACCAGTTTTCTTATCTACTGATAAATCTCTAATTCCATTCTCCCCATATTCTGAAACAATTTCACTTTTGCTCATAAATTCGATAGGATAACCTAGGGCATCTCCCAGCGCTCCGCCTAAAAGACAAGCTAAATATTTATTTTTATAATCCATTTACGTCTCCTAAGATCTTTATCCTTCTATTTTGTTACTTGTATTGTTCCATAAGCCTTTTTGCCTCTTTCCTCATCATGTCAACCACATTTTCCGGCGATACCACCTTTGCCCCAGCTCCAAGTCCGACTATCCATGCAAGAAATTGCTGACTAACTTCAATATCTACACTTATGGTAAAATGTTCACTATCTGCTGGAATAATCGTAGCATCTTTCCCAAAACGATCGATAATGACGCCGACTAAATTATTGGCGCATTCAAGTTTTACATTTACTTCGGTTCCGCCAAACATCCCAAACATTTTCTTTGCATATACTGCCATATCAAACTTTTTAAATTGTTCTTTACCATCTCTAGCGTCTTCCGTCAAAGTTATATGTAACATCTTATCTACTCGAAAATGCTTAATTTTTTCTTCTACAGAATCATAAGCAACCATATAATAATTTTCATTATCCCACATTAATGCCCACGGACTGACATTATACAAAGCTCCACCTTTTTTAAGTTTTATTTTCTTGTCTACCGTCCATTGCGAATATTGAAAAGTAATTTGACTGTTTGAATTTATTGATTCATGAAGATGATCTACATTGTAATAGATACTTTCATTCATGGTTTTTATGCGATTAGATACATATACTTGTCTTTGCAGTTCTTTAGCTTCAAAATTGCTAGCAAAACTCTCTATTTTTTTGATTAATTCATTTGACTTTTTTGCTGTAATAAACTTCGAAGACTGAACCGCATCTACTAAAAGCTTCAGCTCTGCTAATTCAAACTTACGATTTACCAGATGGTAAAAATATGTTCCTTTTTCCTGAAATCCCTTAATGTCTAAACCATATTGCTTCAATGCCTCTATATCAGCATAGATTGACTTTCTTTCCGCATTAATATCATTGCTACCTAAATAATTTAAAATATCAACCATCGTAATATAATGTGTTTCGTCTGTTTTATCCAAGAAAAGTTGCATTAAATACATACTTTTCATTTTTTGATTTGATCCTCTAGCCATGCGTAGCTCCTTTCTATTTCACGTTCAAACTACAATATGACTAGATTATAACACACCATTAATTACAAGTCCAAAAAATCGTACTTCTATTTCATCCTTCACCACTGCATTTTTCATAGTACTCACATATCAAGCAGCAGCTGTGACATTTTTTCCTTCTACTTTGGAATATCCAATATTTTATTCTATTTATCATAACGTCACTGCTTTCTTATAAAAGTATTTCCCATGTCACCGTTACAGTGTCTGTAATATCCAAATCTTCCGGTTCTATATCCAAGGAGCTTTCATAACTACAGGCTGATTCTTCACACAAAATTGCTCTATCATAGTTTACCGGTTCACTGTAAATATTAATTTCACCCCATGTGTAATTGATATTTACCACCCTGCCTAATTTTACTCCTGCTGCCTTTGTTAAAATTTCTGCCTTCGCCTTCGAATCTGCAACGGCTTTTGCCAATAGTTGATTCTTAGCATCTTCCATATCTTTTATTTTATATTGAATTGAAAATTCTGGATTGATTGGGCATCTTGCAATCAAAGACAATATTTTTGCAAGTCTTTTGCTATCAGAAAGAAATTCTATCTTTAAATCATGGTTGCATTTATATCCGATAAACCTTTTTTTCCAGTTATCCCGTTCTTTATAGCTTTCATATTCCAAATCAAGATTAAACCGTTTTGTCTTTATATCTTCTTTTTTGAAATCTTCTGACTTAAGCGCATCCCTCAATAGTGAAACTGCATCAGCTGAGGCATCCATTGTCGCTTCATAAGTATCTCGAACAGTTTCCAAAGAAATATTAATTATAATTGTATCCGGCGGTAATGAGATCTTCCCTTTACCTGTTACTGTAATGATTTCATTCATATGTATTATCCTCCCTTATTTGAATAACTTTTTAAAGATATCTCCAATTCCAAATGTTGTACGGTGATAAACTGCATTATTAACTGATTCCTTTGGATTCTTTATAAATCCCATTCCTTTTTTGCCATACAATGGATTAATTGCTCGCTTTGCCTGCCTTTTCCATTTCCCTGTAGTTCTAGCTTTTAAACTTCTTTTTAGACTTGGTTGTCGCATTCCAACTTTCATATATAAACTACCTCCATTTCTATAATCATCTTCATTACTAAGTTACATACTCCTTAAACTTGCCTTGTACAATTAGGATAAAACTTTATATGTCCTATAAAACGGATTTGAATAATCTATTTTTAGACCTTTTTTAATAAAAGAACAAAAAAAGAGCTACAAAAGAATATTATTCCTTTCAAGCCCTTAACTTATAATGACATTTGCTAAAATAAATCAGTATGCCTACAAATCAAATTTCTCCCTATATTTAGTGCTGTTTTTACAATCTTTAGGTGTTGGATGGTCACCACCACCTTTCCACTCACCTGTGATTTGCCATATTTCATAAAAATAAATCCATTCTATAGCCCATGGTATTATTGTTCTGGATAAAGGATAGTGTTTCATCCATTCTTTCATTTTTGGCTTAAATAGGCACAATTCTATAGTTCCTTCTTTAACATCAACTTCATAATGGTGTGGAATATAATATGCAGATTTTTCATCTAGTACCTCTTTAATTAACCATGCTTTTGGATATTTTCCCATTCTGTATTCCAGTTTCAAATAATATTCTTTTGAAACTGATGTCGGTTTTACTTTCCCATACCAATACAACACGCCCTCACTTATACAAACTTCTGAATCAGGAAAATCAACCATAATAAAATTTTTCTGATCTATTAGTTGCAATTTGGGTTCGATAAAATATTTCTTCTTATTTACCATAGAATGTATGCTCCGGTATATTTTGTTCATTTTTCTCTTGGTTCAGTGTGATTCCACCTTTTAACCCATCAACATAGAGGCTATTACTTTCACGTGCTACTCTATTCTTATCAGCTACAGCGTTATATGCTTTATTTGAAATATTTTCACCAAAATTCTTTTTCATTAACTTGCTTATCTCTACTGTTCCAAACATAGTTAAGGGGTTATTTATAATATCATCGGTAACACTTTGCATCCATTTATTAAAACATTCAACTTTCTTTGGATTTCCATTCCATTTATCAGCAAAGTTTTCATCTGTCATCACTGGATTATCTATATGGTATTTTCCTTCATCATCAGTAACTATATGTTGGGGCATTTTCTTTACTATATTGCAAAGTGCATCATATAAATCTGTTTCATTACTATATGCCTTTGTTGCTAATGTAGTAATTATTATTGATATTGGGGCATCATCACTATCATGTTTTTCAAACATAATATCTCTATGACGTTTCAAAAGTTGTATAGCTTTCTGCAATGGTGTTTTTACTTTATTAGTTGACACTTCGCTAATTTCTACTTTATTTCGTATTGCGAAAGCTCTCTTTTCTGTATCTAACACCGTTCTCATACTATTTTCAAACCAAATTCTATACTGATACGGATTACTATATTTGTCTTCATAATTATTATCTTCCATCTTATGTGTCAAACGTATCTCTGTTTCAGTAGGTTCAATAAACACCTTATTTCTAGGAACCGCTGGCAATACATCCATATGAAATTCATCATATTGTAATGTCCAACATCTTTTTCCTTCATCAGCTAACATTTCTCCATAAGTTTCATGTTGTTTAAGCCTGTCCCCAACAATGTTTTTTATCTCAGCTGCCATAAGATACGAACCATTTTTCAGCAGGCATACCAAATCAATATCATAATCATCTTTATCAGAAACAGGTTTTATAACCGTTCCTAAATTAAATGATCCTTGTGGCATTATTTTTACATCTAACCCTGGCTCACACTCTCCGAGCCAATTTCCAACTGCACTATAGCTACTTATTGCCTTTTTCATCATAGTTTCAGAAATATTCAATTCGTCTGCAATGTGACTATATAATTCACTTAAATATTCTTTTCTACCATTATTCATATTCTAATCTCCAATCTCTATTGTTTTTATAAATCCAGCTTCTGAGCTAACTTGATCATATATAATCAATCTTGGATCCGTCTTCGGCATATAATCCATCCCCAATCTAACTGCTAATGAATTTGGCATTGCTGGAAATACATTTATTGCCTGTATCTCTGGATTTTCATTTTTAATCTGTTCCATGCAATTTCGAAATATCTTTACAAATTCATCTACAACGTCTTCATTTTCTACGAATAATCTGTTTGGATTTGCAATCGTAATCTTGTATGTACATACTTCACCTAACTCCTTGTCAATCCTATCTTGAAGTATTTCTGCGCTTAGTGAAATATTAAGTGCAACCTCCTTACTTCTAACATTTCTATTTTTGTCAATCTGATATTCAATAATATTACTATTCTTTTTCCATGCCCATTTTTCACCTATACGATGACATTGATACACTGTCACATTAGAAATATCTCTAAATAATGTTCCAAGTTTAATCAATAGAGGAATTGGTGCTAAAGCAAATAATGAAATACTTTCTTCATTTTTTATTGACGGCTTAATGATTTTTTCTCTCGCACTGTTTAGTAACTCTTCTTGTATTATATAAAACGAATTATTTCCATCTTTGAATGGCATATTTTCCGTACCAATCGGAACTGAATAACTGTTGCTAGGGACTTTTCCATTTTTTATAACTGCTCTGCAAAATAACCTGTCCTCATACATAGGTGAAAAACTTTCTATATTCGCAAAATAATTCATAATTAAGGTGGTTTGTATATCATCTATCTCTGTTAATTGATAAATTCTTAATTCATGGGTTCTTTTCATTTCTTTCAAAACATCAACGGTATACTCCTCTGGATGTTCGTCTATTAATTTATGGCATGTCGGACATAAAATCATTATATTATCTGAAGAATTTAATTCTTCATTCGGCATTAGTTCCTTGTATCTAGCTCCACCTTCACTTACAGCCTCAACATGGGCCTTTTCCCCAAAATTACCTTCCGCTTTTGTTACAGAATGTTCTCCTAAATACGTATTACAACCTTGAAACTCACATCTTCCTGCAGTCATTCCCCACAAGCATTTTTCTATTGTAGGTTTCACATTACGCCCTCTATCTGTTTTACTCATATCATTCTCCTTTCGAACGCATTTTCTATTTTACTATATCTTGTATGTATGTTTAAGTTATGCATACTATATATTGTATTTGCATATAATACTTGATATATTGTTCTATCGAAACCAGCCTCGTTTTCTAAATTCTACATCAAAAAATTCTTGTGCCTTATCTAACTCCATTACAATACTTCTAGAAACCAGTTGCGCATTCAGAACCGGTGGTAACTCATCGAATATGTACTTCAACTCATATGTTCTTCCTCCATCTGGATAAGAATAAGTTAATTTATTTTTCTTCTTATCAATCACAAACTGATCCGCCTCATTCTGCCATGCAATAATAATTTTCTGTATTGCGTTTCTACCTACAGCCTTATTTCCAAAATAATCTGCATATGTGAGTATCCTTATGTATTCTGGTACTGCTTCTGCTCCATACTCATTGAATATATTCACTAAAACTGTAGACGAAGCTTCGAATATATCTGGAAAATATTCATTATCGCTATACTTCATCATTTCCACCATTTTTGCTACTACCTCTAACATTCTTCTAACATACTCACAATACAAGCTGTTCGTAGCATGACGCATACTTTCATTAACCATCTTTGAATTTTTTACACCGATTTCCTTATCAATTTTAGTATTTATATGACATGCAATTGCTCTCTTGGAAATATCTGCTGTTAATGATGGAACCTTATTTGTTGTAATTGCTATGGAAGGATAATTAATAAAATGGTCTCTAATTCCCCATTCATCATCCTTTATTACCTTTTCAAAATGTGCTGAATATTGAGCCTTTGAAAGGTCATCTATATTTATTGGTAAGCCTTCGCATCCTCTTTTCAAGTCCTCAATATTACTTGCCGTAAAGTCAGAACTACTGTTTAGCGGTACCTTAATTTCACACATCATCTTGGATAGTAATCTAACAAATGTTGATTTACCGCCATTAGAATCTCCATATATAATACCTATTACAGGAAATGGTGTAACATCATAATTATTCATTACCGCCACATATCTTAAACAAGGCATGAAAAGACTTGCAAAATACCAATTCATAAATCCAAAATAGTCTTTCTGGCTCTGCTCCACATCACCGTAGAACATGGTTAGGCTAGATAGATAATTTTTCAGACAATTAATATCGGATTTTATTTTATCTGGATCTGGTTTTAAATTGCATACCTTTCCATTGAAATTCATAGTACCCGACTCATAATCCACATGTAATTTAGGTAGCTTTTTGTCCTTAATTTCCTTTACCTGTCTATGCTCCGAATATTTTCTCTTAAATACATGCAATGCTTCCGCTGTTAATAATGTCATTCCATTCTTCTGTGGTTTAGGCAACATTGTCTTCAATTCATCCCGAAATCCTGTTACATCAGCTACAACTTCATAATCTGTCTCATCTTCTGGTTTTTCAATTACTACAATCTTTTTACTTTTCACTGTTTGAAAGATTGGTATCTCCTCTGGATTTTCTCGGAGCAGATTATCCTCACCCTCTACCATTCTTTCAACCACCTGCTGATTTACATTGTCAGCACATTTCTCTCGAAAATCCATAAAACGTTCATAGTACCAGTCAAATGCCTCCTGCTCCTCAAAAAAAGTCACATTCTCTCTTTGGTATCCACAAAATGCAGATGCCGACATATTAGCGCTTCCCGTAATTACACGAACTCTTCCACCTTTTGCTTTCAAAACAAATACTTTCTCATGTGATTTCAAATCTCTTGAAACGTAAAGTTTGAGCTTGTCTTCTTTCATCAATCCAGCCATCAAATTAGCACTTTTATTTTTAGTAATCAGTTCTACCATTTTTGCTTCAACAGCCATAATAGCTGCTACATTATTATCAACAATATCTTCACATCCGAAAATCACTTCAGCATATTCAAATTTTTCTAATAATCCTTGCATAAAATGAATGCCTGACGAAAAGGTAATGGCATATAATTCATCATATCCTTCAAATAGTTCCTGCCAGGTAAAACTGCTTGCTTCTATAAATTGTGCTTTCACTACTTGTAACTGCTTTGTCTGTTGTAGTCCTGAATCTTCAGGCATTATGTCAAATAAATTCATTTGATTCATTGTTATTCTCCTTTTCTTTATCTCTATTATATTAAAACAGTTTATTTTCTTCATTAGTTGGCTAGTCAGAAATTACCGAGCTCCCCACTATCATAATACATATAATTAAGTCCCAAAAAACGGACTTGTCTTATTTTGGTACAAAAAATACAGCAAAGACTGTTTTCTTCTTCGTCCCTGCTGCATTTTATCTTCCAATCAGAATCTTCTTTTTATCTCCAATTCAATTATCTTTCCATACTTTTATATTTATCCTTTTAAATTTATTTTTTCAGACACATGTTCCATCGCTTCTATTATGATTATCAAACAATTTATTTATGAGCATATGCAAATAATCATTGTATCTACAATTTCAAAATGATAAAATATAAGAAAAAGGAGGGCGATTTATGAAGAAATATGTATGCAGTATTTGTGGTTTCATTTATGACGAAGCTACCGGTTATCCTGAGGGCGGCATAGCACCCGGTACAAAATGGGAAGATATTCCAGGAGACTGGGTCTGTCCATTATGTGGTGCCACAAAGGATGAATTTAAGCAGCAAAATCATGTAACATCTTCCACTCCATCTTTTCAACCTGCCATAGAGGAAGGAAGCAACACTTTGCATGAATTGTCTTTTGAAGAACTAAGTGTACTATGCTCTAATCTCTCAAAAGGCTGTGAAAAGCAATACCGGACAGAAGAAGCTGAACTTTTCAATCAACTTGCAGACTATTATATTAGAAAATCTACGCCTGCTCCTGTCTCACAAATCTCTGACTTAATTACACTGATTGAAAAAGATCTCTCTTCTGCATATGATACTTCAAATCAAATTGCCAGCGGTGCTTCTGACCGCGGTGCATTAAGAGCATTGACTTGGGGAGAAAAAGTGACTAGAATACTTTCTTCTCTTCTCGGCAGATATGAGAAACAAAAAGATTCATTATTAGAAAATACGAATATTTATGTTTGTGATATCTGTGGTTTTGTGTACATAGGTGAGGAAGCTCCTGAAATCTGTCCTGTGTGCAAAGTTCCTAGTTTAAAAATCGCACAAATACAAAGGGGGTAATACAATGCATGCAGTTCGAAACATTAGATTATGTACAAAAGATTGTCTTTGCTTATATGTTTGCCCTACTGGGGCAACTGATACAGAAACAGGGCAGATTGATGCTTCAAAATGTTTAAGTGGATGCCGTGCATGTGTTGATGCCTGTCCTTCCCATGCAATATCTTTGATTTCTGATGAATTTCCACCTCAACAAGAAAAAACGAATTCTGTAAAAAATACACTTCTTTCATTGGCAGAAAGCAAAACCACTCAGGAGAAAATCGCAAAAAATATTGCAGAAACTACAGATAACTCTATTCTTAGACAACTAGCAGAAGCACTGAGTAAATCAAATCGATTGATGGCAGAGGATCTGCTACGAGAATCGGGGTATATGCTTCCACAAAGCCAAAACGTAACAAACCTTTTAGGTTCATTACTGAATGAGAATAAGCCGGATGATTTTCCCGAGTCCGCAGTAAGACGATTGTTAGAACTTTTGGATAAGAATAATAAAACAAAAACTACTTCCACCGGAGAAATGGAGAAAAAAACAATGGAAAAATATCGTTGCAGCGTTTGTGGTTATATTCATGAAGAACCAATGCCTGAGGACTTCAAATGTCCTGTGTGCAAGCAACCAGCTTCTGCCTTTGAAAAAATCGAGGAAAAAGTTTCTTCAGTAAACAAATATGTCGGAACTAAAACAGAAAAGAATTTAATGGAGGCATTTGCAGGCGAAAGCCAGGCTAGAAATAAATACACATACTTTTCTAATATAGCTTCAAGAGAAGGCTATGACCAGATTTCAGAACTCTTCTTAAAAACAGCTCGAAATGAGCAGGAGCATGCCAAACTTTGGTATGAAGAACTTGGTAATTTAGGCTCTACTGCCGAAAACCTTTTACATGCTGCGGAGGGTGAAAATTACGAATGGACAGATATGTATGACCGATTTGCAAAAGATGCTGAAGCGGAAGGATTTACTGAATTAGCTGCAAGATTTCGCAGAGTTGCTGCTATTGAAAAAGCCCATGAAGAACGTTACCGTGCTTTACTTAAAAATGTGGAAATGCAACAGGTATTTGAAAAGGGCGAAGAAACCATGTGGGAATGTCGTGTATGTGGACATCTTGTTATGGGTAAAAAAGCTCCTGAGGTATGTCCCGTATGCAAGTACTCACAGAGTTATTTTGAAGTAAGAAAGGAAAATTATTAGATTCTTGTTTATAAAAAAACTACCGATTGAGTTATTGCCCAATCGGTAGTTTTTCTATTCTTACTATGATTATTCTACGATACAGTTTTCCTGTGAAGTGTTTCTATTTCCTTGGAATGTATTATTTCCATGTCCATTTCCACCTGTTCCACCATTGCCTTTGCCAGTTTGAATTCCGGTTCCCGATCCATTTCCATTTCCACTGCCACCAGTTACTCCATCAACCTGTCTCTGGAATGCTACAAGATGCTTCTCAGATGCATTCATTAACGCTTCGAATACTTCTCTTACATCATCTGGAAGATTTTCTTTTAAAAAGCTCTCATACATTGCTATATTTTTTTCTTCTGCGTCTACTCCAATCGCATATGCCGCATCTAATGTTTCTGGTACTACAACTAGGCTTTCCCAATCTTTTTCTGGTACAGAAACATCATATTCTTCAAAAAGTGGCTCTAAAAGACTGATATGAGTAGCTTCTGCCTTAATGATATTGGAAAAAGGCTTTTGAACACCATAAGTATCCATAATGACATCATATTCTGCCTGCGCTAGATACTCATCTTCAATTGCGTATACAAGCATTTCTTCCAGCGAATATTCGTTATCCACGGATGCTCCTGCAGCACCTGTATCTGTATTTGCTGCATAAACGGTTGCACCTGTTGTTAATCCTGTTACCAATAACCCAGCTGCCAATAATCCACCTGTCATTTTTCTTATTTGTCTTTTCATAGTAAACATCTCCTATTCTGATTTGTAATGCAGATAAATGATTTCATCTGCCATTTCATTGTGATTTGATTTCTTGTAGTCATTTCTTTTCTACATCCTCAGTATAGGAAAAATTTATGATAGAAGTATGATAGAACTCAGAAAGAAGTATGAGAGTTTTCTTTCTCTAATTCAAACCAAAATACGGTACCTGCTCCCAACTTACTTTCTACTCCATATGGTACATGATGCATATCTAGAATGCTTTTTACTATGGCAAGACCCAAACCAGTTCCATCACCCTTTTTACCATCTGACCGCATTCCTTTGTAATAACGTTCAAACACATGTGCAATATCTTCCTCGGCTATTCCTTCACCCTGATCTCTCACTTCAATTCTCACCGTTTTTTTATTCGGTATTGCAACCACCACTACTGACTGGTTAGACCTAGAATGACGGAACGCATTTCCGATAAGATTATAGAATACTTGTTGAATTTTGTTCTTGTCTCCTAGCAGATTTCCCTCTAATTCCAATACTCCAACCAACTCTAAAGAATGGTCTTTTTCACCAAGTTCAAAATGTTCTTTGATTGATATAAGCATTTCCTTTAGTGAAAATTTCTCCATTTCTAGTGTTTTTGTCCCCGCCTGTAGCCTAGAGAGATTTAAAATATCTTCCACAATGTTTCCTAATCGTTCTGATTCTTCAATAATAATACCTAACTGTTTCTCCCTTTTCTCCTGATTTTCTCCAGTTACATCGCGAAGTGTTTCTGCATAACCACGGATTAGTGTCAACGGTGTACGAAGTTCATGGGATACATTTGCAATTAATTCTTTCTGAAGCACATCATTACGTGCAAGTGCCTCTCCCATATCGTTCATTCGCTTAGCTAGTTTTCCTATTTCATCATCACTGATAGGATTGATACGTATATGATACTCTCCTTTTGCATAGCTATCTGCCTGTCGGCTAATTTTAGAAATTGGATTGGCAAAATTTTTAGACAGTTTATAGGAAATGAGCAACGAAACTACAAAAAGAACACAGGTTATAATAATAAGCTGCCTTTTAAGAATATCTACCGTATCTCCAATAGAAGCCAAAGGCATAGTTACCATCATCACACCCTCTACGGTATTTCCATTCCTTATTGGGATACCAATTATCATGAAATCATATCCATATTTTGGATGGGTAACCACCTGTTTTGATTCTTCTCCTTCCATAGCACTTTTAGAAACCTCTAAAAAAGCTTCCTTCATTACCCCTGGCATGTTCGTATTGCTGCCGGATGTTCCCTGATAGAGTACATTGTAATCATGATCAATGACCTCTACTGATAACTGTTTTTCATATATATAATTTTCTATATTCTGGGGAATACTTTCTTCATTATTAATCTGCGTTATGTCTGTTAATTCTTCGATTTCTGCAACTATGTTCTCCGCATTTTTCCTTACTTCGCCGATCTCAATCACAGTATAGAATTTGTCCAAAAAAACAATCTGAAAAAGCCAAAGAAGGACAATAATAACTCCCACTAGTATCATCATCCCAACCCAGAGTTTTGCTCTTATACTTTTCATCTATTTTCCTCCGCTTGAAATTTGTATCCAATTCCCCAAGCTGTTGTAATCCATTTTCGATATTTTCCTAGTGTTTCTCTAAGCATTTTTATATGGGTATCCACCGTTCTAACATCACCTAAAAATTCATATCCCCACACCTGATTTAGAAGTTGTTCTCTCGAAAAAACCTTTCCCTGATTATTCACAAAAAAAGAAAACAAATCATATTCTTTTGGAGTCATGCTTAACAATTCCTTCCCTAAGTAGACACTCCTTGCATCAAAATCAATCAAAACCTCTTCTATTTGTAGTCTATTTAGTTTTTCCGGTTCTTCGACTACTTTGTTACTTCTTCCTAAAATTGCTTTTAACCTTGCAAGCAATTCTTTGGGGCTGAAAGGTTTCACCATATAATCATCCACTCCAAGTTCGAAACCAAAGAGCTTATCATATTCCTCACCCCTTGCTGTCAACATAATGATTGGCACACTTGAAGACGACCTTATTTCCCGACATACTTTCCAACCATCCATTTTCGGAAGCATCACGTCTAGTATAACTAGCGATATCATATGATTTTTAAATTTATTCAGTCCATCTACGCCGTCTATCGCCTCAATCACTTCAAAATCCTCTAGTACAAGATATTCTTTTATAATATCACGGATTCCCTGCTCATCATCTACTACCAATATCTGTTTTTTATCCATACTTTACTCCCTTCATCCTTTTACTACATCACAATATGAATCCAGATTTATATGTCTTAATTATACTACGAATAGTCTTAATATAAAATCAGATTCCATGTGATACTGTCACAGAACTATTAGAAGTATTATTGCTATAATCTACACAGTCAAAGAGAAAGGTGGAAATTAATTATGGCGAATGTAATTATAATTGGTAATGGTCCTGCAGGTGTCTCGACTGCACTATATACAACAAGAGCAGGTATCAACACAATGATTATAGGCAAAGATCATGGTGCTTTAGGTAAAGCCTCTGAAATAGAAAATTATTATGGTTTCAGTCAGCCAATATCTGGAAAGGATCTGATTTCAGGAGGAATGGAAGGGGCACGCAGACTGGGTGCAGAAATAATATCAGATGAGGTTTTAGGAATATCTTATGGTGATAAATTAACTGTAATCACAGAAGGTGGGGAATACGAGGCAGACAGTGTTGTTCTTGCCACAGGTACTTCCAGAATGGCTCCTAAAATCAAAGGTTTAAAAGAATATGAAGGTCATGGTATTAGTTACTGTGCCGTATGTGATGCTTTCTTCTATAGAGGAAAGGACGTAGCTGTTTTAGGTAATGGAAATTATGCATTGCATGAAGCTTTGGAATTACTTCCTACTTCAAGTTCTGTCACTATTCTTACGAATGGAAAAGAACCTGATTTTCAAGTCCCCGAAAATATTAAAGTGAATACCAATATCATTGATTTAATTGGTGGAAATGATGTAGTCGAAGAAGTCCATTTCCAGAACGGGGAAATGATTCAGGTTTCTGGTCTTTTTGTAGCAATTGGTGTGGCTGGAAGTACTGATCTGGCAAAAAAAATTGGCGCTGAAACGCAAAACAATAAAATCATAGTTGATGAAAATATGTCAACTAATATACCTGGTCTTTATGCTGCTGGAGACTGCACTGGTGGATTATTACAAATATCAAAAGCGGTGTATGAAGGTGCAAAGGCAGGTACAGAAATAATAAAGTACTTAAGAAAAAATAGCAAAAAAATCAGTGCATAAAACATAAAGGAGGATTTTAAAATGATACTAAAACTAATTGCTGGTGCTGTCATCGGCGGATTTTTGGGATATCTCTACCATAAAAAAGTAGGCTGTAAGAGTGGAACATGTCCTATCACCTCAAGCCGAAATGGTTCCACTATATATGGAGCTATTATTGGTTTATTATTAAGCAGTTCATTCTAAAGAATTATTTCAGATGTCACATGTAATAAAAAAATAAGGAGGTAATCCCATGGATTCCTATATCTTCTATGGACTTGCCATTGTCCTCTTAATTCTATCTTTCGTAAAGGATAAGAAAAAGACAAAAATGGCATTAAAGAAAGCTTGGAAAGCTTTTGAAAATATCCTTCCAGAATTTCTCGTCGTAATTTTATTGGTAGGGTTTTTACTTGCAATTCTGAATCCTGAAACCATCTCTAAAATCATTGGAGCTGAATCCGGATGGTTTGGTGTTATACTTGCAGGAATTATTGGATCTGTAACCTTGATTCCTGGATTCGTAGCGTTTCCAACTGCTGCAATTCTTTTGGAAAACGGTGCGGGTTACATGCAGATTGCAGCTTTTGTGTCAACACTTATGATGGTTGGTATTATTACAATTCCAGTAGAAATCAAATATTTTGGTAAGAAAATTTCGATTCTAAGAAATGTATTAGCGTTTTTCTTTTCCTTCCTTGTAGCTGCAATAATCGGAATGGTGGTGATGTAAATGAAAAAATTACTGAAAAGATATCGTGTGTTTCTCATTGTCCTTGTGGCAATGATAATATTAACCATTGTTAACCAGCAATTAGGAATAAAAGCACTTCTCATTACTGGGAATTCTGTGAAAGAAATGCTGTTAGTCATACCTCCTATCTTCCTTCTTCTGGGTCTGCTTGATGTCTGGGTTCCAAGAGAAACCATGATAAAATACATGGGGGAAGGATCCGGACTTAAAGGTGTATTGTTGGCTATTTTTATAGGTTCTGCTGCGGCAGGTCCTCTATATGGTGCTTTCCCTGTTGCTGCTGTCTTTATGAAAAAAGGTGTGAAGTTTATGAATATCCTGATTTTTATAGGTGCCTGGTCTACTACCAAAATCCCTATGTTCCTTTTTGAAATGGCAGCTTTAGGCAATAAATTTGCCATATCAAGGCTTCTCATCGATATACCAGGAATTATTATTCTTGCATTTATTTTATCAAAAATGGTATCAAAAAAAGAAGTAGAAGCAATTTATGAAAATGCAAAATCAATTGAATAGTAAGAATCGCTGTGAATGGATTATTAATTATTGACATATGCCAAAAATAGATTTAATATATTATCTTGTGAGCATTCAATTTTACCATAATATTGTTATGCCAATAACCAATCAAAGGAGTTTTATTATGAAAATAGCATTACCTTCACGAGACGATCTCATTGACAGCCATTTTGGCCATTGCGAATACTTTACCGTTTTCACTACAAATGACTCGGAAATCATACACCAGGAAATCATTCCATCTCCAGCAGGTTGTGGATGTAAATCTAACATTGCATCTGTTCTTGCAGAAATAGGTGTAACTATGATGCTTGCTGGCAATATGGGAGATGGCGCTGTAAATGTTTTAAACAACTCAGGTATTGAAGTAGTTCGAGGATGTTCGGGTTCCGTAAAAGAAGTTGCTCTCGCATGGCTTGCAGGAACTTTAACGGATTCAGGAGACTCTTGCCACGAGCATGAGCATGGATGTCAACACTAATTTCTATTAATTAACTAAAAATAGCGAAAACCTCCAGCATATCATTTTTATTGATGGCTAGAGGTTTTCATTATATCCATATTACTCATTTTTTTCATCAATCTGATAACTGCCGCCTTCGATTTTCAAGACAATTCCATTTACCAATAAATCAGCAATTTTATATCTTGCATCCCTATATAGTTTTTGAACTGTAATTCGTCCGACATGCATTCTCTGTGCACATTCTTCCTGCCTTAGACCTTCTACATCAATTAGCCTAATTGTTTCATACTCTTCTATGGACATTAAAATGCTATTTTTATTTGAAGCATTAATTGGTCCATATAATCTATGCTCTGGCAATCCGTTAACTATTTTCAGCTTTTTTGGTCTTGACATTACAACTCGCTCCTTATCAAATTCACTACTATGAATGCATTCTATTTATCGCTTTCTATATGCTCAATAACACTTTCAAAACTCAGTGCTCCAATATCGCCTTGCTCTCTACTTCTTACTGAAAACATACCAGACTGGGCTTCCTTTTCCCCAAGAATAATCATATATGGAACCTTCTCTAGTTGTGCTTCTCGAATCTTATATCCAATCTTTTCATCACGTTCATCCATTTCACATCGGATTCCTTTTTCTTTAAACTTCATCAATACATCTTTCGAGTAAGCACTAAACTTTTCTGAAATAGGAAGAATTTTAATCTGTACAGGAGCCAGCCATACAGGAAACTTTCCGGCATAATGTTCAATCAAAATACCAATGAACCTCTCAATGGAACCAAAAACCACTCTGTGTATCATAATTGGTCTATGCTTTTCGCCATCAGCACCAATATACTCCGCTTCAAAACGCAACGGTAGTTGGAAATCCAACTGAATTGTTCCACACTGCCAAGTTCTACCTATGGAATCTTCTAAATGGAAATCAATCTTGGGACCATAAAATGCTCCGTCTCCTTCATTTATTACATAATTCATTTGAAGTTCATCAAGTGCTCTCTTTAAACCTGCTGTTGCAATTTCCCAATCTTCATCGCTGCCAATACTGTTCTCTGGTTTTGTAGAAAGTTCAACGTGATACTTGAATCCAAACTTACTGTAGACTTCATCAATGAGACGAACAACACCTTTAATCTCATCGGTTATCTGTTCCTTTGTCATATAAATATGAGCATCATCCTGTGTAAAACAACGCACCCTCATAAGCCCATGTAATGCACCTGATTTTTCATGTCTGTGTACTAGTCCTAGTTCTCCCATTCTGATAGGTAGCTCTTTATAGGAATGAGGTACTGATTTGTAAACAAGCATTCCTCCAGGACAATTCATTGGCTTTATTGCAAAATCTTCACCGTCAATTTTTGTAGTATACATATTGTCCTTATAATGATCCCAGTGTCCAGATGTTTCCCACAATTCTCTATTCAGCATAATTGGTGTTGAAATTTCAACGTATCCTTCTCTCTCATGGAGTTTTCTCCAATAGTCTATTAAAAGATTTTTTAGAGTCATTCCTTTTGGAAGGAAAAATGGGAAGCCTGGACCTTCATCCATTATTGTAAACAGTCCAAGCTCCTTTCCTAATTTTCTATGATCTCGTTTTTTTGCTTCTTCAATTCTTGTTAAGTAGTCCTCTAATTCAGAATTCTTAGCAAATGAAGTCCCGTAAATTCTTGTAAGCATCTTGTTTTTTTCACTTCCCCTCCAATATGCACCCGCAACAGAGGTCAGTTTAAATGCCTTTACATTTTTAGTACTTAGCAAATGCGGACCCGCACATAAATCCACAAATTCTCCTTGTTTATAAAAGCTTATCTCTTCATCTTCTGGTAAATCTTCGATAAGTTCAACTTTATATTTTTCTCCTCTTTCCTCCTGCATAAATGCAATTGCATCTGCTCGATTTAGAGTAAATCTGTGTATTTCAAAATTCTCCTTTACGATCTTCTTCATTTCGCTTTCTACAGCTTCCAAATCTTCATTGGTAAATGCATTTTTAAAATCAAAGTCATAATAGAAACCATCTTCAATAGAAGGACCAATCGCAAGTTCTGTATTTGGATACAACCTCTTTACAGCCTGTGCTAAAATATGGGATGTAGTATGCCTAAATGCTGATTTTCCATTTTCATTTTCAAATGTTAATATAGAAAGAGTACAATCCTTGCTTAGAACATACCTTAAATCAACGATATTCCCATCAACTTCTCCAGCACATGCTACACGTGCTAAGCCCTCACTCAGCTCCTTTGCGACCTCAAAAACCGATACTAGATTTTCATATTTTCTCACTGAACCATCTTTTAATTGAATTTTCACAGGCTTCTTGCTCCTTTATTTTTGATTTAAAAACACCCTTAAATAAAAAGACATCTCTTTTGTCCATTTACCTAAGGGCGCCTAATTATAAGCTACTTTTCTTTTCAAAATCTTTATACATCAAGCTTGGCTAAATTCCTAACTAATCCTTTCAATTACTACGTATAAAGTATCCGCGGAAGATATTTTTTAAATACATTTACTTTATCTAATTTTTCCCATGGCAAGTCCAAATCAATTCTTCCAAAATGTCCATATGCTGCTGTCTGTTGGTAAATAGGCTTTCTTAAATCCAGCATCTGAATAATACCCGCAGGTCTTAAATCAATATTTTCTTGAACTATTTCAACAATTTTTTCATCCGCTACTTTTCCGGTTCCAAAGGTATCGACCATGATCGAAGTAGGATGTGCAACTCCAATTGCATAGGAAAGTTGAATCTCACACTTATCTGCAAGTCCTGCTGCTACAATATTCTTTGCCACATACCGTGCTGCATATGCTGCTGACCTGTCTACCTTTGTACAATCCTTTCCTGAAAAAGCCCCACCACCGTGACGTGCATATCCACCATAAGTATCAACTATAATCTTTCTTCCGGTAAGACCACTATCTCCACATGGCCCCCCAACAACAAATCTACCTGTTGGATTTATAAAATATTTTGTTCTTTCATCAACTAATTCTTTTGGTATTATTGGATCCAATACATATTTTCGAATATCTTCATGTATTTGCTCCTGTGAAATATCTGGATTATGCTGAGTTGAAAGAACAACTGCACTAATATGAATTGGTTTTCCGTATTCGTCATATTCCACTGTAACTTGTGACTTTCCATCAGGTCTTAGATATTCTAATACTCCATCTTTACGAACACTCGTAAGCTGTCTGCACAATTTATGTGCTAATGCAATTGGATATGGAAGATATTCTTCCGTTTCATTAGACGCAAATCCAAACATCATACCCTGATCTCCGGCACCTATCGCATCCAATATTTCCTCTGTCATATTTTCTTCTTTTGCCTCAAGTGCCTTATTAACTCCCATAGCTATATCTTCTGATTGTTTATCTAACTTTACAATAACCTCACAGGTATTACCGTCAAAACCATATTCTACTTTATCATAACCAATTTCTAAAACGGTTTTACGTACAATCTCTTCAATGTTAACTTTCGCATTTGTGGTAATTTCTCCCATTACTAATACAAATCCAGTATTTGTACAAGTTTCACATGCTACCCTACTCATTGGATCTTTAGCAATCAAAGCATCAAGTATAGCATCAGATACCTGATCACATAATTTGTCAGGATGACCTTCTGTAACCGACTCTGATGTAAATAATCTTTTATTCATTCATTTATCCTCTTGTTTTTATTTTAAAACTTCTTAATTATTCTTATTCGAATTGCAGATTTCTTGACTTAAGAGAGAATACACATCCGGAATCGTTGTTTCTGCATTAACGGGTTTTAAAGCCTTATTTGTCCACGCATGCATTGTTTCACCCATCGACAATATTTTTCCATCCGAATGATTTATTACTTCATATGAAAAAACAATTCGGACTTTTGTAAGTACCTTTAATGAAGTCTTTATTAGTATTTCATCTTCATATCTAGCCGGACTTTTAAATTTACAATTCATCTCATATAATGGAAGCAAAACACCTCTGCTTTCAATTTCTCTATATGAGATACCAAGCTTTTTAAAAAAGTCCGTTCTACCTGCTTCAAACCATACTGCATAATTAGAATGATGGATAATTCCCATCTGATCTGTTTCAGAATATCTTGTAATAATTTTAGTTTCAGCTTGCATTACTACATCTCATTTGCAAAGATATTGTTAATTTTTTCTGCTGCATCCATTAAACAATCGCATGAAAATCTCTCAAAATTGCCTTCATCAACTAATTTGGCAATGGCTGGGTCAATTGGAATTCTACCTAATATATCAATACCTATTTCTTTTGAAATATCATTCAATTTGCTTTCACCAAATATATTTATTTCTTTTCCACAATCAGGACATTTCACAAAGCTCATATTTTCAACTAAACCTAAGATAGGTATATTCATCATTTTTGCCATATTATATGCCTTCTTAACAATCATAGAAACAAGATCCTGTGGAGATGTTACAATAACGATTCCATCCAATGGAATTGACTGGAATACAGTAAGTGGCACATCACCTGTTCCTGGTGGCATATCAATGAATAAATAGTCTAAGTCTTCCCATACTACTTCTGTCCAGAATTGTTTCACCGTATTTGCCAAAATTGGACCTCTCCAAATTACAGGTGAGTCTTCTTTATCTAATAATAGATTTACTGACATTATTTTAATATTGTTTGCTGTCGCTTCCGGTATAATACCCAGTTCATTTCCCATTGCTTTTCTGGTAATTCCGAACATTTTTGGAATCGATGGTCCTGTAATGTCAGCATCCAGAATACCTACCTTATAGCCTTTTCTGCTCAGTAATACAGCTAACATAGCGGTAACAAAGGATTTTCCAACTCCACCTTTACCACTTACAACTCCAATCACATTTTTTATTGAACTATATTGGTTTAAATCCTCAAGCATACTCTGTTTGCTATGTTCACAACCTTCACATGATTCTTTTGTACATTCGCTATCAGAACAGCTTTTTTCTTTTTCTTCCATTTTTATTACTCCAATCTGTCATATTTTTTTATTTTATTAAATGAAGTTAATCAGTGAAAAATCAATAGTTCCATCTTCATTAATTAACTTTGCATCTGCATGTACATATTCTACTTTTCCAATAAACATCTCGTGTGAACCCGTCATAATAGAATCTACGACTGTACACTCAATATTAACAGGGCAATCCGATAGAATTGGTGCATTCACAACTTTACCTTCTTCTAATTTAACATTCATATCTTTAAGCTTATCAGAATCTTTTTTGCTTATTTTACCCAGATAATCAAAAGTTTCCTGATAATTCTTATCTGCTATGTTTACAACAAAACATCCTGATTCCTTTATCATCTGATAGGAATATCTTGTTGGTACAATTCCAACCATAACCATAGGAGGTGCATAACTACAATTACCACAATATCCTACTGCCAGTGCATTGTCTTCTCCATCTAATCCGCGGCATGAAACCAAAACTTTTGGTGCTGGCTGCAATGCACCTTTTTTATTTGCTTCTTTCTTTTGCATGATATTTACTCCTTTTTTATTTTTTAGTTGTATCTTCTTTTTGCCATGTTCTTATTACATTAATTGCCTCATTTACCGCTGCAATATCTCCAAACATACCTATCATTGTAATATGCTGAGGACAGTTTCCATTGATCTCTGATATTTCTACGTTAGAAGCTTTTTCTGCAACATCAGCTGCCATTATAACGTCAGCAACACTCCCCTGTACTAAGCCAATAGCCATTTCATTACCATTTTGAAGCATTTCCTTTATTTGATCATCGCAAACTTTACGTTGAAGAATTCGCTTAGTACCTTTGGACGGACTATTTAATATTTTTATTGTAAGCATCTTTTTCTCCCTATTGTTTTTATCTGCAATTCAAACATATCTCAAAATATCCTGCAGTTCTTTTCTTTTTGGCATAACAGGTGCTTCGTCCGGATAGCCAATTGCAATCAAGACTACTAAATCTTGTTCTTCTGGAATATTTAATATTGTAGATATTTCTTCATTATCAAAAACCCCCAAAACAACTGTTCCTAATCCGTATTCATGGGCAGATAGGCATACTGTTTGTGATGCAATACCACAATCAAACATTTCCCATCCTTTGCCCCTTAATGTCGAAAATGAACCGTCTCGCTCATATCCAGATCGGTTTTTCACTATAGATAATGCTAACAACATAGGCGCATTCAATATTGTTTTTTGATTAAAATCAGGTACGTGACTTAATGCTATTTTTTCCCTTATTTCTTTGCTATCAACAACAATGTACCGAGTTATCTGCGTGTTTTTCCATGACGGTGCATAAGTTGCTGCGTGTACTATTTTTTCTAATATTTCATGAGGTATTTTATCCTCTTTAAATTTCCGAATACTTCTTCTACTTTTGATTGCCTCAATTGTTTCCATATGGTCACCCCTAAGCATTTATTTTTGTAGTATAGTCTTCGATTGCATTTTTTAAAGCACTTGCACCAAGTACAGAACAATGCAGCTTATGTTCTGGAAGTCCATCAAGAGCATCCGCTATATCTTTATCTGTTATAAGCAATGCTTCTTCCAACGTTTTTCCTTTCGCAAGAACTGTTGTCATACTACTTGATGCCACAGCAGCCGTGCATCCAAACACTAGAAATTTAATATCTTCTATACAATTATCTTTAACCTTAATTTGGATTGTTAAATAATCACCACAGCCTGGATCCCCAAAACTTCCTTCACCATTAGCATCTGGAATAGTTCCACAATTTCTAGGCGCCATAAAATGGTCGATTACTTTATCCGTAAATGACTCACAATACATATTATCCCTTCCAATCACTACATATTTTTATTTTTTCATATAAGTCCTTACTAAAATAGTGTATTTTGGTCTTATGCTCATTAAAATATTTTAATGCAATTGTGGGCATATGTCAATATTGTATTTAGATTGTACCTAACTTAATACGATGGAAATACTTTTTAATGCAAAAAAAGTGTCATAAAATCAATACTTTCTCAAGCATTGGCATTATAACACCACATTTTTCACCTATATTTTGTTTTTACCTTAAAAGTCCATACCTCTATGACGCCAACAATTTTTGTGGCAAAACTTGTCCTTGCAATTATCCTCACATATTACATTAACAGAACCACAATCTGGGCATGCATACTTACCACTCTTAATCGCTTCAAGATTTTCAAAGCTTTCTTTCCACTCTTTTCCACAATCTTTACATTGGATTGGACATATATTACGGGTAAAGTTACCGCCATCAATGCGTATCATCTTTCCATTGATTAAACTATCTGCTACTTTCTCTCTTGCTGATAATAAAATACGTTGAAATGTTGGTCTTGATACTTCCATTCGCTCTGCACATTCACCCTGCTCTAATCCTTCTAAATCTTTCAGACGAATCGCTTCTAATTCTTCCAGCTTTAAAATATTTTCCGGTAATTCAGCTACATCCGTTTCAGATGGTACGAAATAGGGTATCGCTGGTATATGTTCAATTTTTCTCCATTTTGTTGGTCTTGCCATGTTTTCTCCTTAATATTACGATTGCTTTACACCGCCATATTTAAATATATATTGATTCAAATTGACATTTAGTTTCCGTGAAATCATAGGACATTTTGCTTTTAAGAGGAAAAACATGTTTCCTTTTTCTTCTGAAAGAGCTTCGTAATTTCCCTGTCCCTTACTAATAATAATATCTGATTTATTGTAAATGTCAATAAACTCTTTGCTACAATCCTCTAATATGGCTCCCGGTGCACTACATCCAGTAGATACTATTTTCGAAACCTGATCCAATCCGGAAGCAACTGCATCTTTTTCTGTTACGTCATTAATAATCGGCTCACTTCTTACTCCATATGTAATATGAATGTTTGGAAAACTTTCTATCATTACTTTATCAAAAATTGTCTCTCCTGTATTATCGCCAATAATAAGTATATTTGAAGCGGTTTGTAATTTTTTCTCCATAATGTCAATATCACAGATTGAAAATTCTTTCTCCAACTCTTTTTCAATACATTTTTTCACGTCAATATCGCTATATACAGCTGCATCAATGTTATTTCCTGTGGCAGCTATTTTTAATGCCCAGTAAAGACTATTCTCTTTACTTTGAATAAAATCTTTCAAATATGGATATACCATTTTCGCTGCTTCTAAATCTTTTTCTTTTATTTTAGAATATGGATCTTTGATTCCTGTCTGTTCCTTAACAATTCTATGAATTTCCCGTGCCAAGTCAGGTGAGTTTCTATATTTTTTATAATTTGTCATCAAATTAATTGTTTCACATACTACCTTATCATGTATTTCCACATCACTTGTAGTCTTTCTGGCTGCTTCTAATGCCTGCTTTAACATACAAGGTATGCAATCAAAAAATAATTCCATTGTTTCCTCCAATTTTATTGTTCTATATTACTTACCGTGGTATCCGGAAGTATTTTATCAATAAATAAAATCCCATCAAGATGATCTAGTTCGTGGCAGAATGCTCTAGCAAGCAGATCTGTTCCTTCCAACTCAAAATAATCTCCATTTTCATCTTGAGCTTTGATGCGTACTTTCTGAGGACGTAACACTTCACCTGATATGTCAGGAACACTTAAACAGCCTTCCATATCCTGTTGTTCTCCAGATCGTTCTAAAATGACCGGATTAATAAGTTTTATGAGTCCTTCACCAACATCGATAACAACTAGTCTTTTTAATATTCCAATTTGTGGTGCTGCCAGTCCCACTCCATTTGCTTGATACATGGTGTCTGCCATGTCGGCTAGTAAGATTTGAGTCTTTTCATCTATTATTTTAACTACTTTTGATTTTTTTCGCAATATAGTATCTTCTTCATTATAATTTCTAATGTTTCTTAATGCCATTATTTACCACCTTTATATTTTTAATAGGAAGCTGGCAACTGCCAGCTTCCCTTACATAATTCATACCAGTAGAAAGTTCGCTAAGCAAGCTTTTTGTTGCTTACTATTTTGCAGCATTATTCAAATTTGATAACCGCTCTTTAACTGATTTCAACTGGTTTTCTAGTTTTGTTTCCTGCATTTCCAAAAATGCTTTTTCCTCTGTATCCTGAATGTTTTGAGGATTACTGTTTCTTAAGTAACCAGGTATCCCTGTTTGTACAAACTGTCTTCTGTATCCTCTTTGAAATCCATTCCCACCAAAGCATCTTCCTAAATTGCGATCATCAAAATCACTGTTGCAAAATCCTGATCGACCTCCAGTCATAGCTCCCATTCCATTTGGTCCTGTTCCATCTCTTCTTGGCATAATTTTCACCTCCTTTTCAATGAGATATCTTCACTTTATTCTTTGTTCGAAAATATACTAATCCCACAAACCCTGATAACAGACTAATAATGCCCAACAAATATGTCATCAACCTTTTGCTAGTTACAGATTTTGAATTTAGCATGCCAATAGCAGTATTGCAGATTCCAAAACCTCTTCCAGTCATAGCTCCCATTCCATTTGGTCCAGTCCTATCTCTTCTTGGCATAATTCTCACCTCCTTTAAAAGTGAATGAGTGACTAAGTAGTGTCCTTTGTTCTATATACACATAGCGTACTTTATGGTAACGAAATTGCTTCTACTGGACAGGCTGTTACACAACTTCCACATTCCACGCACAGTTCATTGATAATGGCTTTTCCACTATCCACTGAAATTGCATCAACTGGGCAAATATCAGCGCACTGTCCACAACCTATACATTTCTCTTCATCTACTATTGCAGCGATATCATTCATCCCCTTTCTATTAACTTTATTATAATAATTTCCTTTTTATAAGCATATGCCCATAACAATCATATATCTATTTTGGGCATATGTCAATATTATAATCGTATTCAGAAAAAAATCTCATGCCAGTTAACATGAGATTTTTTTTCAATAATTATTATAATATATATACTCAACATCTGGTGCTTCACCTTCCGTTATCGTAACATCTGTTAAGAGTGGTACCATATAGCCATTGTATTCATATTCCGATATCGTCCCTGTTACTGTAATCCATTCTTCATCCTTTAATTCACTTCGTATATCAGTTTCGCAGACAATTCCATATCCAACCAAGTCAGCAGCACAACATACCATAAAATATCTTCCAGCCAAGAATTGATTTTCTTCAAAATCTTCCATTGAATATACTTGCGCTAAATACTGACATTTCTTTCCTACAAATTCATCAAGATTATCATATACATCACAATACCAATCTGCAAATATATCATCGTTAATAACCATTACGCCATCGACTTCATATTGAGCATATTTTTCAGAAATACCAACTGTTTCTTCCCCTATATCATTCGCTTGCTCATTCTCCTGTGTGGAAGCTGTTGCATCAGTTGTATCCGCCATCGCCTCTTCGTTAGTCATACTTTCGCTATCATAACTATCTGAATCCGTACCATCTATCGTATTGTTATCTGTTTCACTATTAGGATTTTTCTGTTCACTATTTGATGCTACAATATCACTATTTGCAATAGTCATGTCCTTACTATTAACACCCGTAGCAGGAAATAATAGTGCAGCTACCAACGGAATAGCAAAAATCATATAATGTCGTATATTTACATTATGTCTGGCTTTTTTAATTTTTGATATCAGACTTATTGCAAATAAAATTAATACAATAATTGAAACCCATATCCCCACATAAAATCTAGGATGAACATAATAATTTACTTTCTTACTAATCATTGCATCTATTAGTAAACAGGCAATAGCAATTAATATAAATACTTGAACGATTGCTTCCATATTCTTTTTTCTACCCATGTCTGCCCCCTTACAAAAAGAATGATAAAGCACCAAAGACTATGGCGCTTTCTATGATTACAAGAGTTGCAAGAAACAGTAGAAATCTTTTCTTTAAAATTTCCGAAAGCATTACCATATTCTTTAGATCAAGCATTGGTCCCATCACAATAAATGATAAAATTGGAACTGTAGAAAAGTTATTAGAAAAACTTCTTCCAATAAATGCATTGGACGTTGAACAAGTAGACATAAGCATCGCTGCTACAATCATAACTATAAACTGAACAATAATATTATTGCCAATAAAACTTTTCATCGTTTGTGGCATAATCGTCTGTAAAACAGCTGATATCAATGCCCCAATAATCACATATTCTGCGACCCTAAAAAATTCAACCTTAGCTCCAGCAAAAACTGCTTCAATTTTTCCTTTTACTCCATCATACTTTAATTCCAAAACATCTTTTCCAATATTCTGAACTCTCCGATTCCCCTTCGTCACATCCTTGGTTTCAAGATTTATGAGTTTCAATATAACCCCTACCATAATTCCAATAATTAAACCAGTTATAACCCTTACAACTGCAAGATATGGCTGTTCTGGGAATGCGTAAAGCATAGAAATAATAACAATAGGACTTACTGCTGATGATGATAACCAAAAAGTTATCGTTTGTGGGAGTGGTGTCTCTTTCTTTAAAAGCCCAGATATAATTGGAACCATCCCACAATCACATATGGGCATAAAAAATCCTGCTACTGAAGCAATCAAAAAGGAATACCAGCTTCCTTTTGATATTTGTTTCATAATCCATCCAGTTGATGCAAATATCTGAATCCCTGCTGAAATAAACGCTCCTAATAAAATAAATGGAATCGCCTGCATAAGAATACTTAAAAATACAGTTACTATGGACTGTGTATAACTATATGCATTAGGAAATTCAAATATTAAAAGTAAAGAAAAACATAAGGCTAAAAATATGCCTACTTTTAAATTCATTTTAAAATTCATAGATGTATTTTCAGGATTATTAAATGTCATGAAACGTTCTTTTAGTATTTTATCTGTTTCAAACTCATTGATAAATGTCACCCTAGTTCTCGGATTAATATTTTTAATATCCCTCGTTAACTTTTTTTGCATTCCCTGATGCAATTTTTCGAATCGATTAAATATAACGATATCACTATTTAAAATATGTGGCTGCATAACCGTTGCCATATTGCTTAACTGATTTCTAAAATTCCCTGCATCACTTACAAAAACGACATTTCTAAATTTATTCTCAAATGGTATTTTTAATCCCAATATATTAGAAATATTCCATGTTCCATTATATTCCACAAGTATGTAATCTGGAGTATATTCCTCTGCAATTTGTATAAACAAATCATCATTTAAATCTGATTCATTTTCCACCTTCAAGAGTTCAACATGCATTTTCTTGAATTTTTCTTCATCATACTCAGTAAAACCTTCTTCACAAATAACTACTATGATTTTACGAAATTCTTTCAAATAATTACTTTGTAATAATTCGTTGATAACAGTAGTTTTTCCGCTTTCAAGGAACCCCGTTATAATATCTATATAAGTTGCCATATCTACCTCTATAATTCAAATAAAAGGGAAAGAACATCCTCGTTTATATGCTCTCCAATTACACAGATGCGTCCAATACAATCAGGTGTTGTATCTCTGATTATCACTTCACCCGGTACATAATCAAATTGAATCCATTTTTCACTTTCTGTGCTAATAATTCCTTTCGCACGCAAAATATTTCCTTCTATATCGTTAAGACGATTTAGAATTTCGTCTATTTTACTTCGTTCAAATACTTTTGCTGTTTCTCTTCCCCAGACATGAAATACTTCATCTGCATGATGATGAATTCCATGGTCATGGTGATGTTTGTGCTCTGGTTGTTCCAATAGTAATTTCAAACCAGGTATTTCTTCAAAAGTCTCTGCTAATTCAATGATCTTTTTTCCATGAACATTTTTCCAGTCCGTTGTTACAACATGGGCTTTGGGATTGTATTTCTGAATATCCTTTAAAATATTTTCAATCACTTCTGATTTCGTGTTTTTAGTTCTGCTCAATATAATCGTTTTTGCATTTGTAAGTTGATCTGCATAAAACTCTGTAAAGTTTTTTAAATAAACCTTATATTTCATCGCATCCACGACCGTAATGCACATATTCAGTTCTACCAAACCATCTTTTAAGAACTTTTTACATCCATTTATCACATCTGATAATTTGCCTACTCCTGATGGCTCAATAATAATTCTGTCTGGATGATAAAGTGACAGTAATTCTTTTAATGCAGAGCTAAAATCCCCAGCTATGGTACAGCAGATACATCCAGAATTCATTTCCTTTATT
>QKAS01000004.1 GCA_003246295.1 Clostridia bacterium
GCAATAATCTCATTTTTGTTTATTATTATTATAATTATTGCTATTATTTTTTTATTTTTTTAATTGTATGCTCATTTAATTCAATACTATTTTTACTCATATTGCATATGTTTTTAATCAATTTGTAATTTTTTTTAGTATTTTCTACAAAGTTTAATTTCAGTTTGACAAACAAACGTCCAAATTATAAGATATAGCAGACAGCAAAGGCGCTTGGTTCATTCCAGGCGCTTTTTTTGTTTCCTAATCATACACATTTAAGGAGGTAATTATGAATTCAGGAGATATCGCGTTTATGCTGATCGCTTCAGCAATGGTTTTATTTATGACTCCCGGACTTGCATTTTTTTATGGAGGACTTGAAAGAAGAAAAAACGTATTAAATACAATGATGTCATCTTTCTTTATTATGGGTGTTGCATCTGTTTTATGGGTTCTGGTTGGGTATTCACTAAGTTTCTCAGGTGATATAAATGGCATCATCGGTAACTTTGAATGGCTTGGATTAAAATCAGTTGGGTTAGAAGCGGGAACATATGCTGCTACAATTCCTCATCTGTCATTCGTCGCTTTTCAAATGATGTTTGCAATCATCACCCCAGCCTTAATTACCGGTTCCGTTGCCGGGCGAATGGAATTCAAATCACTGTTCTTATTCATTATATTATGGTCATTTGTTGTTTATTATCCATTAGCACATATGGTATGGAGCTCAAATGGATTTTTAGGAAGTGTTTTAGGTTCTGTTGATTTTGCCGGAGGCAATGTTGTACATATCAGTTCCGGGGTCAGTGGACTCGTACTTTCCATTATGCTTGGCCAACGCCACGGATATGACAGACTCTCTTATCGTACACACAACATTCCTTTTGTACTTCTGGGGGCATCAATTTTATGGTTTGGCTGGTTTGGCTTCAATGCCGGAAGTGCTCTTGGCGCAAATGGCCTGGCTGTACATGCATTTATGACGACCAATACTTCCGCCGCAAGTGCAATGCTCTCCTGGATGGTCATCGATATGATTCGTCAGGGAAAACCTACGGTTGTAGGTGCTGCAACCGGAGCAATCCTGGGGCTCGTTGCTATAACACCTGGAGCTGGCTTTGTACCAATCTGGGCGTCTTTTATCATAGGTGCTGTTGTAAGTCCGCTTGCTTATTTTACAGTATCTGTTGTAAAAGAACATTTTGGGTTTGATGATGCACTTGATGCATTCGGGTGCCATGGTATCGGAGGTATCTGGGGAGGTATTGCAACCGGTATTTTCGCTGATCGTTCTATTAATGAACTCGCACGCTGGGATGGTTTGGTTTTTGGCGACTATCATCTTTTGCTGTCACAAGTCATAAGCATCTTCATTACAATCGTCCTTGCAATTGCTGGTACTGTAATATGTGCTTCTCTTGTAAAACTTGTTCTCCCATTCAGAGTGTCCTCTGAAGATGAAAGAAAAGGACTCGATATTACACAGCATGGTGAAAATGCATATCCTGCATTTAATGGATTAGACTAAACTACAATATAATCATCAGAACGTAAGGTAAATGATAGGAGGATGAATTATGGTTAAAATTGATGCAATTGTAAGAGAAGAAAAATATGAAGAAATAAAGGATGCACTCAATCATATTGATGTGCATGGAATCACGGTTTCTCAGGTCATGGGATGTGGTGTTCAAAAAGGATATTCGAGTCTTGTACGAGGAAAAAAAATCGACATCAATATGCTTCCAAAGATAAAATTTGAGATTGTTGTATCCTCATCTGAGTGGGCTGATAAAGTCGTTGAGACGATCACTAAGATTGCTTTTACTGGCAACCATGGTGACGGCAAAATATTTGTTTATGACTTAAAAGATGTTATCAGAATTCGAACCAATCAACATGGTTGTGAAGCAATCTACTGATAAGAAGATTCATTGTTTTATTATAACCCGCGTAAAATCAGAATAAAACAAAATTCAAAATTACTACTTGTAATATATCATTTGTATGCTATACTTAAGAAAAAAAAATAAGCAGAGTAGAAACATGTGCGTTAAGTGCCGGCTGAACAGGGAGTTGTCAGTCGGACGAAAAGGTAACTTGCGGTACATGATTCGCATCCCGCTGCTACAAGTCAGGTAATGAATATTACCTCTTTTTGTAGTAACTAGGACTGCAAAGGAGGTAATTTTTTATAAAAAAAATGAAAGAACTATTTTTATCATCATCCAAAGAGATGAAAAATCTGAAGTGTATAACACTTCTATCCATGCTTGGCGCAGTATCAATTATTCTTGGGTATCTCACTTTTATGCCATCGCAGTCAATCAAAGTAACATTTAATTTCCTTCCAAATGAGTTTGTTTATTACTTATTTGGTCCAGTGACTGGTGCTTTCTTTGGGGCTGCCATGGATATTCTGACTTATATTCTAAGACCAACAGGCCCTTTTTTCTTTGGATTTACAATCAGCGCAATCTTAAACGGACTTCTTTATGGAATTTTACTTTATAAACGCCCAGTCAGTTTAAAGCGGATATTAATCGCCAATCTAGTTCAAATGCTGACGATTAATCTCTTATTAAATACATACTGGCTCTCTATTCTTTATGGGAACGCGTTTATGGTATTGCTTCCTGCCAGGGCTATCAAAGCTGCCATTATGCTTCCTATAGAAAGTGCAATGCTATATACTTTGATCAGGGCTGTTGAATCAAGTGGTGTACTTACAATATTTCAACTTAAAGACCGAGTGCACTCAAAGTAATATTTGAATCGCATTTATTCGTAAATAATAATAATCCTGAAGCAAAATACCTGACAGAAAGTCAGTTTGTATTTCGCTTCAGGATTTTTATATTTAGATCCTTTATTTACAATGCTGCAAGCTGTGCACCCAACTGTCTGCAACGTCCCAATGCATCTGAATCCGGTGTGTCCTGTGCCATCGTTCCTTCTTCATTGATCATGATTGCACCGGCATCCGACATTCTCTCTACCCATTCTCTCATCCACTGTCCGTCACCCCAGCTATACGAACCAAACAATGCTATTTTTTTACCTGCCACAACTTTCTCAAGCTCTGTTATAAAAGGCTCCATCTCCGACTCTTCAAGAACCTCCGCCCCCATAGCCGGACACCCAATGGCAAATACTTCCTGTTGTGTTAATAATTCAACCGATGCTGCTGATACGTCTATAACCTCTGCCTGTGCACCAGCTTCTTGTATTCCTTCACCAATCGCATCTGCCATCTCTTTTGTATTTCCAGATTGTGACCAATAGATTACTTGAATTTGTTTCATAATGACCTCCTAGTATATTGATTTCGTATTAATTTTTGAATAATGGGTTAGTATTTGCTCTGCATTAATACCACCGAGATAAAGTTTACATATTTGTTCCTGTGCATACTCAAATTCTTCAAATAAACGTTTTTTGCCATCTGGATCATGATAGACTTTCCAATACCCGTTAAGAAGATAATTTCTTCCCTGATGAAATATAAATCCTTCAACATCTTCTATTGGATATTCTAAAAAAACGCCCATTTCGTGTGGAAATATTTCTGCCTGATTTTGATATGCCTGATATCTTTTTCCAAAAGCATCTAGTAGCTGTTCTAATTGAAAGTTTTCATATCCAATTTTCTTTAAAAGCAATCTGGTTCTTTTACAACACAAATGAGCCATGAGTCTATTTGAATCAAAGATCAGATATGTTTCCTTAAAATCTTTTTTAGCTAACAAATGATAGGAAAATCTTTTGTCTTCAGTCAGTTTTTTTACCATCATCAACGATCCTTTGGGAACAATAAGCAGATTAGAAGCTTTTAATCCAGCGATAACTGGAGAGCACTGCATCAAAAACTGCATCTCAACATTCTTAAAATAGATACAGGAAGTATCACATTTTTTTCCTTGTAACTTTGAATCTTGTTGTTTATTGTTATTAAAAATCAGTGCAAACGTTTCTTTACTCATGAATCCTCCGCCAAGTTAGTTTATCCTAACTTACGATTAGTTTATAGGATTTTATCAGAAACGTCAACGATTATAACTGATACTTTTTCTCAATTACTTATTCTTTTCTTACATGTACCACGGTATGCCTATTCGGACATTAATCTTTTTTCGCCTGTAATTTCCTGGATTGGTTTTATATCCTGTGTAACCTCAAGTACACCAAGATATTCTCCTGCTTCACTGCGCACTGCGAAATAACGGATCAGAATGTATTTTTCTCCCATTTTAATCCAGAAATCTTCATGATCCTTCTTTCCCTGTTTAAAATCATATACTATTTTTTCTACAATATGCACACTTGCTGGTGGATGACAATTCGATACATTTCTTCCAATGATAGATCTTGTTCTTGGAAATGCTCTTTCTTTTCCTTCTGAAAAATATCTTACCTCATCATTTTTATCGACAAAAGTGATATCCATTGGTAAGGCATTTAACATAGCAGTCAATTCTTCCAATCTAAACTCTCCCGATGGGATCTTTATAATTCCTTCCTTTTGAATTTCTGATGTAACTTCATTTTCTTGCATTGTACGATCCATTATGGAATAGCCCTTCCAGGCAGGAACTTCATCAATGATATATCCAATTTCTGGCATACCTTCAGAAATCGTATTCCAGTCTTCTTCCTTCAGATGTTCTAAAAGCATAGGAATCATAATGTTTTCTTCTTTAAATATCATTTCAGAGACCTTTGTCATCATCTCATCAATAAATTCTATCAACCCTGTAATTTCTGTTTTGTCATCAGATGCAAGTTTTGTAGCTCCTTTTATCTGTTCCCTTATTTCATCATCCACGCCCCACATTACTTTAGGTGGCGCAGTGATTCCATATTTTTCCATATAAGGGAAAAACAAATTCTCTTTTTTCTTATAATGATTAGATACGCCTGTAAGAAGTTTAAGACCTTCCAATAGTTCATTTTTTTTGTCTTTGATCTGATTGCTATCCATAAAGGGACGGATTGATTCATACATAATTTCTTCAATCTTACGATTTTCTAAAAAAAGGATGTTCAACGGATGTCCCGGAATTAATTTAGGATCTGATGGCTGATGTATTTCTTCAATGGATCCTTTAAATACCGCTGCATGCACATCACACAAGCGTTGTACTTCATCAACCGGAAGGCCATCTGCAATCAATGCTGCTTCTGCTGCAGATATTTCTGACGCAGAAACCCCCTGAAATGCATTTTCAAACTGGCTCTTAACTGCATCAACACTTTTTCCTTCATGTAATTGCTTTAGAATCTCTTTGATTGCATTCTGTCTCATCTCAGTATTGTTAATATACTCGCTCATAAATACCCTCCTTAAATTAAAGTCCGGTTACTTGAAACCCTTTCTCTTCTAGCATCATTTTTACCTGCATCAAATCAATTTTTTTCATTGCCGCGCCTTTTGGAATTGTCATGAACCGACCAGCCGTATGCAGCATTCCTGGTTTTGTAATGTCATGAAAACCAAGTTCAAATAGCAGATCTGTTATTTCAGGATATTCCTGACAAATATCAAAAACACTCTTTCTAAGATCAATGTGTTTACTCATAGGTCACTCTCCTATCCATAAAGTTGTTCCAGAAATAATTTTCCAGAGCAGGTTTTAAAAATATTGTCTCTGAAATTATGAATAGACCTCTGATCTAATCCATCCTCCATCGCATTTACCAAAAAATCTGCTTCCAATAAAATCTGATAATCCATCCCTTCATTTAAATGATAAGTATGATGATGTGCAATCAGAAAACATACTCTTTCTATAACTGACTCACTCATTTCAAAGGGCTCCAGCAGTTTTCTTGCTTCTTGTGGTCCTAATTTCTGTTGATACTCACCTGACGCACTATGATAGATCCGTTCAGCTTCTCTAATACCGATATCATGTGTAATCGCTGCAATTTCTAAAATTTCCAGACAATCTGAAGGGATATGCTCACACTCCCCAATCGCTTTTGCAAAAGAGTATACTTTTAAGAAATGGTTCACCCTTTTTATATCATTTGAAAAATAAGTAATCATTGCTGAAATTATTTCACCCTTTTGGCTCATAATATGTCCTCTTTTCAGTTCGTCATAACTAACATTATAGCAGAACTATTCGGTGGTGTTGTTGCCATGGCTACAAAATCCCCTGTAATAGTCTTTCTTTATAATCCGGTATCCTGATTTTGATCAATTCTCCTGATTTTGGATGTATGAATTGCACTTGCCCGCAAAGCAACCGTTGTCCGTCTATCTTTAAACTTTCTCCTTCATCTCCATATAACGTATCCCCAACAAGAGGGCATCCCAAATAGGAGGAATGCACTCGAATCTGATGACATCTCCCTGTAAATAATCTGTATTCCATTAGAGAACAATGGCTCTCCTCAATATATTCTAATACTTGATACGCTGTCGTAGCACTTTTCCCATCCGGTCTTACAATTCTCTTAATAGAACCTTCCTCTTCACGCTCAATTGGAGCATGAATGATACCTTCTTTTTTCAATGGATGTCCATGTACCAGCCCATAATATAATTTTATAATCTCAGTCTGAGACATTCTATTATGCCAATGACCATTCTTCGCTAAAATTACAATTCCAGAAGTATCTCTATCCAGTCTGGTTACAACATTTAGATGATTTCCGCCACTTAAAACAGTAATCAGACTGTCCTGACTGTGACCTCTGGACGGATGAACACATAGATTCTTTGGTTTATCTACTATAACAAAACACTCATCCTGAAATAATACTGGTATACTTTTACTTGTGATATCTCCTGCTTCCGTCCCATTAAAATCCCACTCCGCCAGTAGTGTGCACCCATTTGATGCAATGTCATTTGTTTTAATTTTAATGCCATCACAGGTCAAACTTCCATATAATCTTATATTTTTCAAAAGATGGGATGAAATTTGAAATTGATCTTTTAAAATCTGTTCCACGGTTTGTCCACTACACTCTTTCGTCACTGTGAAACAAAACTTCATAATATGCTTGTATGATATTTATAGAAGTTAAATATCATAATTCCTTTCTTTTATTATTGTGATTTATAATACATTCAGATGCTGTGGACTTTAGATTTTTTTCTGTAGTTCAACTACTTTGTAGGAGTGTATTGCCACATCTCTATCT
>QKAS01000025.1 GCA_003246295.1 Clostridia bacterium
ACTATAAAGAGGAGATATCATTAAATACAATGGCTGAACATATCGGAATCAGTAGCGTATATTTATCAAATATATTTAAAAAGGAAACAGGGATGAATTTTGTAAGTTATTTAACAAAATATCGTTTGGACAAAGGAAAGGAAATGTTGCTTGAAACAAGTTTATCGGTTAAAGATATTAGTAAATATGTAGGGTATCATAATGCTTCTTATTTCGTAAGTGTATTCAAAGGAGAAACAGGATATTCCCCTGTTGAATACAGACAGAATATGAAAGAAAATAGGTAGGAAGTTCTCTAACTGCGAGTTTTATATTCAGACTTCACTTGTTAAGGTGTGATGATGCTTGCAATTTTGAGTGAGCAGGGTTACAATTGCTTTGGCAATCTGTATGAATTTGAACGAAGAAAGGAGTGGTAATAATATGAAAAAAGAACATTTTATGCATTCAGAAGTGACGATTGAGGGACAAGTTGAAATTGAAAATTGTGAACGTGGTTATTTGCTGAAAGTTGGTAAAGAGGGTGGTTCTGTCTTTATGCATGGAAAAGCCGGACATGTTGGGGGTGTAAAGTGGTCCAGTGATAAGTTCATTACTTTACCGATAAGGTATGATGAATTACATACTTTCTATTTTCATTTAAATTTTCATGCAGCGGATGGGACATATGTAGAAGCTGATTTTGCATCACAGCCTTTTGTTGATGTAGAGGTCTCTTTTCCATTAACTTTTTTAAATCTAGAAACTGTTTTTATGCCGCGTACACCGGGAAGGTTGAAAAATATGATGCACGGTCGTCCACAGAAGCCGGAGGATATAGAGATGGTTGAACTTTATATTCCGAAATCAGGGGGGACGAGTGAAATTTTCTTGGGCTTACCATATCTAACAGATCACGATCCTGTTGTACCTTTTGAAGCGCCTGCTCAACTGGATCGTCTGGGACAGTGGAAGATAAAGGATTGGGAGGGCAAAACGCTTGATGAGACAGAATTAGTGGAGAACCTTCGAAAATACCTAAATGAACCGCTTCCTAAATTCCCTTTAATGAGAAGCAGGTATGGTGGTGAACTCTCAATGAAGAGAGAAGGAACAGGTTTTTTTCGTATTCATAAAGAGAGTGGAAAGTACTGGTTATGCGATCCTGAGGGTTATTTGATGTTCTCATCTGGTATAGACCTGATTTCCCCGAATGAATACTGTCCGGTCGATGGGATTGAATGTCTGTTTGAGGAACTGCCACCACGTGATGTCGAATATGCTAATGCATGGGAAGGTAATTCTGTATCATTCCATACGGCTAACCTTATCCGAGCTTTTGGTGAGAATTGGTATCAGTCATGGAGTGAGATTACCAAAAAACGACTGCTCTCCTGGGGAGTAAATGGTGTGGGTAACTGGTCAAGCGATTTTGCTCAAGGACAGGAAATTACGTATTTTATTCAAAAGCCTTTCCCTACAACGAAAAAAAAGTTGTTCCGTTCTATGCCGGATGTATTTTCTGAGGAGTATTATAAAAATTCAGTGATATGTGCTGAAGCACTTATAGAAACACGTGATGATCCCTATCTAGTGGGATATTTTCTACGTAATGAACCGGATTGGGCATTTGGTACTTACAATATCGCCGGTATTATGCTGGAAAAAGAACAGAATTTTGTTTCGAAAGATGTATTTATAGATAAAATGAAAAAAAAATATTGTGATGTTGATGAATTTAATAAAGCATGGAGGGTTTCCTTTAGAAGCTTCGATGAACTAAAAAAACCTATTACAAAGCCGTGGACCTTATCGGAAGCAGCAGAGGCTGATTTGCATGAATTTACACGCGACATTATTCGTGAGTATATCAGGGTACCTAGCTTAGCCTATCGTGCGGTTGATCCCAATCATCTGAACCTCGGTCTGCGTTGGGGGTGGTTGGAAAATGAGGATTTGACTGTTGGATGCGAATACATTGACGTCTTTTCAATCAACCATTATAAGGAAGCTCCAGAGTGTGAGCTGTTTGAATTAATTCATGAACTGACAAATCTCCCTATCATTATTGGTGAATTTCAAGTTGGTTCACTTGATGTGGGTCTTGCTTCTAATGGTATGTTTGGAGTGACTTGCCAGGAAGAACGGGGACATTTTTATCAATATTACATGGAAAAGGCAGCAGAAATACCTTATTTGATTGGTGCTCACTATTTTCAGTGGAATGACCAACCAACACTTGGACGTTTTGATGGAGAGAATTTGAACCTAGGGGTAGTGGATGTCTGTAACCGACCATATGAGGCTTTTGTTTCAATCATGAGGGATACACATGCTCGTCTTGCAGCTGTACACGCCGGGAATATTCCTCCCACCACAAGAAAAAGTAAGCTAGTGCCTAAGGAAGGATTCTAGTTATCTTTTATTATACTTGAAGTAATTGTTATAAACAAGGAGGAGAAATATGCCACCGATTAGTATATTAATGAAACCTTCGTCGGGAATGTGTAATATGCAATGTGATTATTGCTTCTACTGTGATGAAACACAAAAAAGAGTGCAGGAATCCTATGGCTTTATGTCAGAGAGTACACTGAAGAATGTGATACGAAAAACTCTTCTACGAGCTAGCGGTAGTGCGGCTTACGCTTTTCAGGGAGGAGAGCCAACGCTTCGGGGACTTGATTTTTATAGAAAAGTTATAGAATATGAGGTACAGTATAATAAAAAAGGTATTCCTGTACATAATGCAATTCAGACTAATGGATATGCATTAAATGAAGAATGGTGTCGGTTTTTTAAGGAAAATCATTTCCTAGTGGGTGTATCTATTGATGGAATGCAGGAGATCCATGACACCTACCGCCATGACAAAAGCGGAAATGCTACCTTTAATAAAATTAAAGCGAATGTAGATCTTATGGAAAAGTATGGTGTGGAATATAATATTCTAACCGTCGTAAATCAGATAACAGCAAAAAATATAAAACAAATTTATGCATATTATATGGAAAACGGATGGATATACCAACAGTATATTGGGTGTTTGGATCCGTTGGGAGAAGAAAGAGGAACAAAGGAATATGCGTTAACTCCAAAGCAGTATGGGGTGTTTCTGGTAGAGCTTTTTGAACTCTGGTATCAGGATTGGAAAAAAGGAAAGCAGCCTTACATCCGACAGTTTGAAAACTATGTTGGAATTATGGCAGGATACCTACCGGAAGCCTGCAATCAGAGAGGAATCTGTGGGATTCAGAATGTAGTTGAAGCCGATGGTAGTGTGTATCCCTGCGATTTCTATATGCTGGATGAGTATTGTCTTGGTAATTTTAATGATAATCAGATAGATGAGATAAATGCCAGAAGGAAAGAGATTGGATTTGTTGAGCGTTCTCTGAAGCTGGATGATAACTGTAAGTCTTGCCAATATTATAGTATTTGTAGGGGTGGATGCCAGAGAGACCGGGAATTTGATGAACAAACAAGTAGTTATAAAAATTATTACTGTAGCAGCTTTCGATACTTTTTTGAACAGTGTCTGGTGCGAATAAAAGAAATTGCTAAGACACTAGTGAAATAATAAGTAAGTTACACACAAAACAGTGAAATAAATAAAATCATATAGAAAGTATACAAATAGTAGGATCCCTATCATGATTTCAATGGTTATATGATAAGTAGATTCTGTATATATAAGGAAAACTTATATAGTAATTTTGTTAGAGGATTGAATAAAATGATGTATGCAGTAGTTTTTTTAATTTGTTTTCTTGCATCAGTGGTTGGTGCAATTTGTGGTATAGGTGGTGGAGTGATTATAAAACCGGTACTGGATGCTTTTGGAATCATGAGCGTATCAACCATTAGCTTTTTATCGGGCTGTACAGTACTTTCAATGACAACCTATTCTGTTATGAAAAGTAAGTTAAATGGGAAATCACATGTAGAACATAAAATAATGCTTCCTCTGGCAATAGGTGCGGCAGTGGGGGGATTGATTGGAAAAAGGTTGTTTTCTTATATAAAATCAATGAGTGAAGATCCGGATAAAGTTGGAGCGGTACAGGCTTCCTGCCTATTGCTTGTAACTCTAGGAACATTAATATATACAATTTATAAAGAAAAGATTAAAACATATCAGGTTGAAAATGCTCTTGTTTGTATCTTGATTGGAGTATTTCTTGGAATTTTATCCTCTTTTCTTGGTATAGGTGGAGGACCAATTAATCTGGTTGTTTTCTTTTTCTTTTACTCGATGACAACCAAAAGAGCGGCAGAAACCTCTTTATATATTATTTTCTTCTCACAGATCACCAGTTTGGTTTCGAACATTGTTACCGGTAGTGTCCCTGAATTTACAGTAGGTACTTTACTATTAATGGGAACTGGCGGTATCCTAGGAGGAATTGTTGGGCGAGCGTTCAATAGTAAAATTGAAGAAAGAACAGTAGATAAATTATTTGTTGGTCTAATGGTTCTTATGATTTTTATTAATATTTTTAATATAAATAAATTTGTATAGAATAAATCATTCCTTTTACGAGTATTGTATAGGTAATATTTTTTGTAAAGAAACTCCTTCTGCAAGTGTTTTATATTATTATAGTAAATATTATTTCAGCTAAGTTTTCCAGGATTCGTCTTTATCCTTTATTCTCCATTCTTTTGGTGATATCCCTGTTTCCTCTTTCATTCTCTTGCTAAAATAGTAGACATCTGAAAACCCTACAAGCTCAGCAATTGCCTTTATGGATAAATTCGTTCGTTTTAACAGTTCCTTGGCTTTATTTACGCGAATTATATTGATATATGTATTAAGCGAGCCTTTCGTGTTATCCATGAATATCTTTCCAAGATAGTCTTTGTTGTAACCAAAGTAATTGGAAAGCTCTTGCATTGTTATCTTACAATGGTAATGCTCGCGCACATAGCGCTTCATATTTTCTGCAATAGCCTCTTTATTGGATTGAGGGTAGGATTGATTTTCGCTGCCAATCTGCTCTAATACCCCTTGAATAATCAGTAGTAAATTGGCTTTTGCACTTAATTGCCACCATGAATTATGTTCCTGAAAGACATTGAGGATTTGTTCAAAATATTTTATCATGAACGCTTTTTTTTTCGTCTGCACATGTGAAGGCAATACAAATCGTTTTTCAAAATAGTCATTTTGTCGAATGTACATTGGTGCTGCTAATTGCTGATTAAAATATCCCGATTGATTATTCTGTATGAGTTCTTCTAATCGATATACATCCTCTTGATAATTAAAATCAAAGTGTACCCATATTATTTTAGCGGGATTATCGTTATCATGATAGAATTTATGAGGGATATTAGGGCGAATAAGAACGAGACTTCCACTTGTTATTGTAAAAATTGTTCCCTCTTCTTCTAAGTAGGCTTTTCCGCCAAAACAATACATCCACTGAAAATCGTATATTTTGCGGTATGTATGTTTCCATTCCGCTGCGCCTTGCAGTCCTGCTTTTCTTACATAAGGATTAAGAGAATCAATTGTCATGTCTACAATTTCCATTTGTAAGCCTCCATAGGATAACATTATTATCAATATAATTATATCTCTATTTTTTACAAAAACCAATCTATTTTTTCTATTTCTTTTCCTTACATTTTTATTATACTGATATTAGAACAAAGGATGATAGGAGGGAGGGTTTATGACGAAACCTAATATTTTATTAATAACCAGTGATCAACAGCATTTTAATACACTTGGTGCGTTTAACAGAGAAGTTAAAACGCCTAATCTTGACCGTTTGATGCAGCAAGGAGCAACATTTACTCGTGCTTATTGCCCAAACCCAACGTGTACACCAACACGTGCATCAATACTAACAGGCAACTATCCAAGCCAGCATGGTGCATGGACATTAGGTACAAAATTGCCGGACGATTCACATACTGTTGGACATGATCTCATGGATGCCGGTTATCGCACTACCCTAGTGGGAAAAGCGCATTTTCAGCCACTAAAATCAACTGATGAGTATTCTTCTGTGGAATCGTATCCAATATTACAGGATATGGAATTTTGGAAAACGTTTAATGATGAACAAACTCCCTGGTATGGGTTCGAGCATTGTGAACTGGCTCGAAACCATACGGATGAGGCGCATGTTGGTCAACATTATGCTCTGTGGCTTGAAGAAAATGGCTGTGACAATTGGCGTGATTACTTTAGAACACCTACAGGAAAATTAGACGATGCTCCTGAACGAAAGTGGGAAATACCGGAAAAATATCATTATAATAGCTGGATTGCTGAACGTACACATTCTTTAATGAAGGAGTACAGCGAAAGCAACGAACCATTTTTTATGTGGGCAAGCTTTTTTGATCCGCACCCTTCTTATTGCGTCCCAGAGCCTTATTATTCAATGTATGATCCTGAAGCATTAACATTACCAACTGTTATAGTTGGGGAACATGATAAAAATCCACCGCATTTTGCAATGACACAAGATGATAATGCTGATTTCTCACCATATTTTGAAAGTGGTGAAGGAGTTCATGGTATGCATAAACACTGTCAGGATGAGAAAACCTTAAGAAAGTATCTAGCAGTTTATTACGGCATGGTTACCATGCTTGATAAATATGTTGGTAAAATTCTTGACCAGCTTGATACACTTGGTATTACCGATAATACACTGGTAGTTTTTTCAACCGATCATGGTCATTTTATTGGTCAGCATGGTTTGAGTGCAAAGGGTCCTTTTATGTATGAAGATATGATAAAAATACCTTATATCGTTAGATACCCTAAGCAAGTACCAGAAAATACTCAATCAGATGCGCTGCAATCCTTAGTTGATTTAGCCCCGACATTCCTTGATATTATAGGTGTAAAAATACCAACTAGTATGACAGGTGTTTCGCAAAAAGATGTTTGGTTTGGTAATAAACTTGAGGCTAGAAATCACATTATTTGTGAACATCATCATGAACCAACAACAGTAAATGTCAGAACATATGTAGATAAACGTTATAAATTAAGTGTATATTATAATCAATCCTATGGGGAGTTGTTTGACTTGGAAAAAGATCCGGACGAAATTAATAACTTATGGGATAATGCCGAATATACCGAATTAAAAATGGCACTATTACTGAAATACATTTGGGCCGAGCTTGGTAAAGAACCAATGTGGATGCCTCGTATTAGCGGCGCATAATAAGTCCGTCATACTGGAGATGCCAAGGTTGTATCAACGATAAAAGGGTATGCTGATTTACAAATCATATTTATTTGGAGGGAAAAATGAAAACAGTCAGAATTAAGCCTGGGATATGTGGAATCATAACAACGGCAACAGCAGAATCAGAAGACCAAATGGAAGTAAAAGTGAGGGTGGATTCGGCATGTGAAGGGGTAAAAAATATGTTTGGACAGAATGAGAATACTTTTAATGTATTTGAGGTATGTTTGAAAAAGCCAGGGCAAGGTGAATTATATGAGCTGGCAGGCGGGTTTATGCCGGAACATACATCATGTCCTGTAATTGCAGGTATCTTAAAATGTATTGAAGTGGAATGCAGACTTGCATTGCCAGCAGATGCAACAATAGAATTTATATGAGGTTGACTTATGGAAAAGAGAGATAGTATTAATTTGAATGATGACGAACTTAACCTTTATAAACATTATCTTTCCATATTTAATAATAATGAAAACCGACCGGGGAGAATAATATTAGGATTTTATAGAGGTAATTTTATTAGTATGATAAAAGCCTGTATATGCCTTGTTTTCCAAAGATCACCTGCATGGGTTCTTCCTTTGGTAACCGCTGAAATAGTTAATATTGCAACACAGCATCAGAGAAATGGAGGAGTTTTAATACTTGTACAGCTGACGATCGCTATGGTATTTCTGCTACAAAATATCTTAAGCAGCTATCTGGCTACCATTTATTTCGCTAAAGTCAACAGACATATTGAAGGAACCCTGCGAAATGTATTGATAAGAAAATTACAGTATTTATCGATTATGTTTCATAAAGAAACTCAGTCGGGTAGACTGCAGTCAAAAGTCATGCGAGACGTGGAAAGTGTATATGAACTTTTAAACCAGATATTTAAAACAATTTTTTTCTTTGTACTGGATGTCATGATTGCAATAATAGTATGCGCAAATCGAAGCCCGTTAGTACTGGTATTCTTCCTTTTTTCTGTTCCAATTTCTGTATTTGTTTTGTATTGGTTTAGAAAACCTGTAAGGAGTCGTAATAATGAATTTAGAAATGAAATGGAAGTAACACAAGGAGCCGTTGCACAGATGCTTGAGATGATTCCGATAACAAGGGCCCATGGACTTCAGGAATCAGAAATTGGTAAAATGAATCATTTCCTGAATAAAATTGTAAACCGAGGATATCACCTTGATTTGATTAATTCGCTATTTGGTGCAAGTAATTGGGTTACTTTCCAGATATTTCAGATTTTATGTCTGACATTTACGGGATTTCTTGCTCTTAATAGAAAAATATCAATCGGTGAAGTGGTATTGTATCAAACATACTTTACTCAGATCGTCAGTCAGGTTTCAACTTTGATAAATATATACCCACAGATGTGTAAAGGGGTTGAGTCAGTAAAATCAATAGGGAGTATTTTGGAAGAGACAAATGTTGAAAATAATAATGCGATTATACCATTAGGGAAATTAAAGGGTGGGGTACAGTTTTGTAATGTGGATTACAAATATCCAGATAGTGACAGGTGGATTCTGGAAGACTTTTCTCTGAATGTTACACCTGGTGAATGCGTAGCTTTTGTGGGAGAATCCGGTGGAGGTAAATCTACAATTTTACATCTGTTGATTGGTTTAATAACAACAATAAACGGTAAAATACTAATAGATGGCATTAACATCGCAAATCTGAATATGAATGAATACCGTTCGCAGATTGCGGTTGTCCCACAAAATACTATTTTGTTTGATGGTACGATACGTGATAATATAATCTATGGGTTATCAGATGTTAGCGATGAAGAAGTGAAAAGTATTATTTCAGAGGTGGGTCTTGAGGAAGTGATTGAGAAAATGCCCAGAGGACTTGATACGACATTAGGCGAACATGGTGATAAATTATCCGGAGGGCAGAGACAGCGTATTTCTATAGCGAGAGCTTTAATCAGACATCCTAAAATTATAATTTTTGATGAGGCAACATCAGCCTTAGATAACTCATCAGAAAAAATAGTACAGGAAGCTACGGAGAGGATGATGAAAAACTGCACTACATTTGTTGTAGCGCACCGTCTGTCTACGATAAAAAATGCAGACCGTATTATAGTGATGAAGAATGGAAGGATAACAGAAGAGGGAAGTTATAATGATTTAGTAGAAAAAAAAGGTGAGTTTTATAGAATGTTGAATCCGCAGTAATTCATAGAAAGAGGTATAAGATATAAGGTTGAAAGAATAGTATCACAGATATCTGAATGCTATTCTTTTTCTTCTGAAATATAGGTTAAATACTGCTTTGGTGTAATTCCAAATTTATTTTTAAAAAGTGTACTAAACTGAGAGGGAGATGAAAAACCACAAAGCTCGGATATTTCACTACATATTAACTTTTTCGATTTTAAAAACATACAGGCATTTTCAATCTTTTTGTTTTGAATGTATTCTGCCGGCGGTACACCCGTAATCTGTTTGAATTTATGTCGAAAATGATCATAACTATATCCCGAGTATTCTGCCATTTCTCCCACGCTCTGAGAGAAGGATAAGTTTGAATTGATTTGACGGATCAGTTTATATATATACTCAGTTTCTGGATTAATAATATGGCTACATCGTATAATCAATAACAAGATCTCTTCAATTTTAATATTGCAATACATAAAATAGTGATACTTTTTTTCTTGATATTCTTCTTTTACTTTTTTGAATAAATAAAAAATTTGTTCGTTTTCAACATCGTATATACCGCTAGGGATAGATAATTCTTTAAGATCACCGGTAAAACGAATACAAATATAGTCTGTTTTTTTAAAACAGACAAAATCCCTTTTGTCTCCTGAGTGACAGAAAAAAATAGAATTACCATGATAGGTATAATCGGATTCTTCCAGTGTTATTTTTCCTTCTCCATTTATTAAATAAATAAGCTCGTGTGTTGAATGAGAGAAATTATTTAATGTATAACCTTTCATATAGGAAAATGAAAATAGAGAATCTAAACTGATATTCATAAATACCTCCGCCGAATTCAATAAGAAAATAGGTTTAAAATACATAAAATATTATAGCATGTTTCGACTTAGATTGCTAGAATGACTATATCAACAGCAACCAACTTACTTTAAGCTTAACAGTATGTATTAATATCGGATACTTAGGGGTATCATATCAAGGAGGTATTATGATTTCAGAAAAAGAAAAACATTACTTAAGAAACTTGGCAAAAGTATTAAGTGAATTATCAATGACTCATGAAAATGTTCAAAAACGAAAAAATTGGTATAAAATCAATGATCTAGAAAATGAAGCAAAACCGGTTTTTATCAATCACTATTGGCCACTTGCATTAAATGAAATATTTCCTAAAGATTCTTATATATGTGAAAATCCAAAAGCGCGTGAATATGAAATTTACTTGAAAACAAGACTGTTTTATGCCAAAGAGTTAGAGGATGATAACGTCATGGAACCTGTTATCTATTCCAATGTTGCATTTCATATGGAAGACTATGAAGGATTGCAGAGAAGGATAAAAAGATCTGCTAGTGATATTGATGATTCCGGGGCTTATGAAATGGTTCCCGTTATTACGGAGTGTGACGATATTAAAAAAATAGCACTTCCCAAGATTTCCTACGATGAAAAGAAAACTCGTGAGAATTACGAGGAAACGTATGAAATTTTTGACCCGATTTTGAAGGTGATCAAACATCCATTTACCATGGCTGCTAAAATAGCAGATGAGTATTCTTGGTTAAGAGGAATGGAAAATACTTACTTGGATATGTATGATGATCCGGACTGGATGAAAGATGCATTAGAAAGGATCAAGAAAAATTTTATCTCTCGCTTTACAATTCTTGAGGAACTCGGAATCTGGGGAACTCTTGATAATTCAGAACCATTAGGATCTGCTGGGCTTCGCTATGCAACTGGCGTTCCTGATTTTAGAACTGTAGACGATCCGTTACAATATAAGGTTAGACTAAGTGATTCATGGGGATTCACCTGCGCCGAAGTATTTAACTGTGTATCCGGCAATATGCACGATGAATTCAGTTTTGCTTATGACAAGGATGTTATGAATTTATTTAAATATATTAACGTTGGCTGCTGTGAAGTTTTGGATCATAAAGTTGCATTAGCAAAAAGTCTTTCAAATACCAGAAAACTTTCTGTTAGTGAATGGTGTGATCCGGAATATGCAGCAAAGGAGATTGGAAAACAATATGTATATAGTTATCGCGCTGCGGGGACTCATTTTGTACCGGATCAGTGGAACAAGGAAGGAGCTATAAAAGAAATTAAAAGTGTATTAGAAGCAACCAAAGCACATAATTGTAACACTGAAATAGTATTAAATATCGGTGGAACATTAGGTGCTAATCCAAGACAGAAAGTGGTTGAATGGTCACAGATGGTTCGTGAACTTATTAATCAGTATTACTAATTAGCGACGTTTCTGGTGACAGATATACTGACGAAATATCTTAGTCATAAACTTCAAATCAATTATTGTACTTACGACGCGAAAATGCTTACTTTGTTATATTTTAGCTGGCGACTGAAATATAACATAAGAGAGCATTTTTGTTTTTGTATTATGACACATATATTCTAAGAATCAATTATTGGATAAGATCTATAATAAAAAATTAAAGTAAATGGTAAATAGTAAATTCGGTATAATGTATACAAAAAAATAAGTTAATAATATTTTGGTTTAAATATTGTCACAATTATAATAGTAAAATTGTGCATAATTACGTTTTTGTGTTAATTTATGAATGTATATTGACTAATAATGACTTAAAGTATACAATAAAATGCATATAAAACATTAAAAGATATACAAAAAGATATACAAAAAGATATACAAATAAATACAAACAAGGAGGATTAATTGATTAATAATTTGTTATAAACAATAATAATCTCTCGAAATAATACAGAATTAGGCCAATGAAATTCCATAAGAATTGATACATGAAGTTCTATAAAATGAAATATGTAAATTGAAACAAGTATAAGAAAAATTCGTCACAGATATAATTTCATAATAATTTGTAAAATCATTTTCGTTTTTGTACATATCCCGATAAATATATAAATGTGAATAGCATGGTAGAGTCATAATTGAATAGTATCTGTCTCTCTCTGATATGAAATCTGAATTTTGTTTTAAATTCTAAAAATCTTTAGTTGTGCTAATTCTCTTTCTGTTCAATCTGATCGTTTTTTTATACTTTTGGATGATCTTACAAGATTTAAGAAGCTTCCATTCTTGAAAAAGGACTATTCACAAATATATATATTGGTCAAGGCATTAAGATTTCGAGAGAATATAATATAAGGAGGTATTTCATGGGAAAAATTAGAAAAAAGGTCTTTTGCGCTTTGGCATTCTCTTTATTAGTATTAACGTTTGGGATATTACCTAATGGAGCAACGTTAGAGGCAAAAGAAATTAAAGAGGTAAAAGTTGAATTTGGTAAGGTATCATTCGAAAATGACGAAGTATATAATAATTATGATGTCGGAAGTGATGAGAATAATCCGGCTGAGTATGAAATTATCAAGGGTATCGGTGCTACTGATGGCAATAATGCTCTTAAAGTAGTATACGGGGTAGGATCTTGGCCAGGACTTCACTTCTATGCAAACAATGGTGAGGCATGGGATTTTGGTAAGAACGGATGCTTAAGCTTTGATGTTACGAATCCAATGGATCGTGCAGTACAACTATGTATTAAATTTGATTGTTCTCTTACAAGTAATGTAGGGCAAGATGCTGTTTTTTCTGCAACAATTCCAGCGGGAAAAACAACGACGATTAATACTGCTACTTCTAGTTTAAACATTCAACTTGGCATGCTCTATAACCCGCCAAGTAAGAATGGAATACAGGCTAGTTATGGATGGGGAAATGGCATCGTTGACTATTCAAATATAAAACATATTACATTCTGGCTAAATGGTAATACACAAGAGACAACTTTGATTTTTGACAACTTGTGTGTAAAAGAAGACCCAAACATTAACATAGAAGCCTCATATTCTGATCTGGTAGATAAATATGGACAGTATACTCAGAATGATTTTGATGGAAAAATTACGAAAGATAGCGATTTTGTTAATATTCTGGCTTCTGAGAATGCAGCTTTAAAAAAACAATTAAAAGTGACGGAGAGTAGAAAGTTATCCGACTATTTTGGATTAAAGGATGATTCATTGAGACAGAAAGCAACCGGAGCTTTTTACACTGCAAAGATTAATGGTAAATGGATGTTGATTGATCCGGAAGGGTATCCATATATTTCAACAGGGGTAGATATTGTGCGTTTAGAGGATGCCTCGACATGGGTATCTGGCAGGAAGTTCATGTTTGAAAATCTACCATCTCAGAAAAGTGACTTAGGAGATCATTATACCACGGTATCAAATTGTTTAAAAACACCAATGAATCTTTCTTCTGGATTGGCATTTAATTTTTATACAGCAAATTTGGAAAGAAAATATGGTGATCAGTGGAAACAAAAGTGGGTTGATAATTCTATTGAAAGGTTCAAGGCATGGGGCTTTTCTTCTATGGGTTGTTGGAGTGATCCTCAATTGTTCTATGGCAAGGGAGAAAAGTTTGAGCTGCCTTACGTTGCACATGCATGGTTGAACGGGGATCATGCTAAACTGAAAAGCGGAGGAGCTTGGGCGGACCTTTCTGATCCCTTTGATCCACAATTCCGTGCTAATACAGCTAAGAAAATGAAAGAGCTTGCTGAAATGGGGGTTGATAAGGATTCTTGGTGCATGGGAATATATGTTGACAATGAAATCGCTTGGGGGAATGCAAGCGTAGATTCACAGAAATACGCTGTAATTGCAGGCGTTTTTCAAGGGGATGCATCCGAGGATAATATATTTGCCAAAAAAGCATTTATAACAATGTTAAAGGATAAATATAATAAAATTGAGGCATTAAATAATGTGTGGGGGACATCCTTGAAGGGATGGAAAGAATTGAAGAAACCTTATCAAGGTGTAATAGGAACAGAAGATGCTTCCTTATGCTTATCATTACTAGCAGAACAATATTACAAAATAGTTAGTCAAGAAGTTAAGAAAGAATTACCCAATACACTATATCTTGGATCTCGTTTAGCTCAATGGGGATGTGGAACTGAGGTTATTCAAGCTTGTGCAAAATATGCTGATGTTGTAAGTTTTAACTGCTATAAGACGGATATTAATCAGGATTTTATGCAGCTTGGGACCTTCGATAAACCAGTAATTATCGGTGAATTCCACTTTAATGCATCTGATAAAAATAATTTTGCGCCAGGACTTATTCCGGTTGGAACTCAATCTGAACGTGCAGCTGCCTATACTGAATATATGACAAGTGTATTTAAAAATGAATATGTAGTTGGTGCTCATTGGTTTCAATATTATGATCAACCTACATTGGGAAGAGCATTTGATGGAGAAAATTCAAATTGTGGCTTTGTTGATATCACCGACCAACCATATACAGAACTCGTTGAGGCGGCAAAAGAAATAAATGAAAATGCTTATAATATAAGATTGTTTTATATTCAACCTAGTGAGATTAAGTTAAGTGCTTCAGAAATCCAGCTTTCAAAGAATAAGCCTAGTATTAAGCTAAAAGCTACGGTTTATCCTAAGGATGCAAATGATAAAACGGTAACATGGGTTAGTAGTAATACGGATATTGTTACAGTAAGTGATTCGGGTGTGTTGACTGCACATAAAAATGGAACTGTAACGATTACAGTTTCTACGAAGGACAATAATAAATTGATTAAAACATGTTTAGTTACTGTCTCAGGATTTGAAGATGAAGAAGTGACTTTCCCGTCGGTGTCATTTGAGGATGGAGAGAAAGCCGTCTTTTTTAAGACGGAGGGAAGACCTATGTCTCTGGAATTTATTAGTGATTCTGGGGTTACGGATGGTACAAAAGCATGTAAGATTAACGTGAATGAATTAGTAAAAGATGCAAATAGTTGGAATTTTAGTCTTCTGCAAGCTACAAATAATTCTGGATGGAATATTGGAAATAATAATTCAATTTGCTTTGATGTCACGAATCCAAATTCAGTAGATATGCAATTAAGGGTTAACGTCATCGATTCTAACGGTTCATTGCGCACTTACTATTTTTCGGTTGGGGCAGGAGTAACCAGAAATCTGGAAATTAATAATTTTGCAGCTTCTAATGATTTATGGCTCAGTGATGGATTTTATGGGGCTCCGGATGGTTTGGATACATCAAAGATAACAAATATTAGTTTTTATCTCTGGGAAACGAAAAATGAGTGGGTTGCAGATGCTAAATTAACTTCGGTATCATTCATTATCGATAATATTAGAGTAATAGGTGATTCGACGGTATCAGAAGCGGTTGATTTGAATATTGTTAAATTGTTTCGTAAAGGTCTAAAGTTAGGATAATTAAGGAAAAATAATTTTAAGTAGAGATGTTTATATAAAATGGGGGACGTGTTCGTCCCCCATTTATCTCGTACCTATATCTGGAATGAAATTCCTATAAATATATGTATACAAAAATTGATTTATATATGATTGTATGATATACTTAAAACGTAGTTTAATATCATGAATTTGGGGGTGCTGTATGAAATTAATTAGAGGATTAGTAGACGAGAAAAACGATGACCAGAAAAAAGTTATGAAAAAAAGCAGCATTAAAATAGGGAAAAAACGTTTAGCTGGAAGTAAAAAAAATGTTGTTTCTATCAGAATGAAGATTATTTTGGGATTTATGGTACCGATTGTACTGATTTTCTTTTTAGGAATGATTTCACTTACAATTACAGCCAAATCTATTCGTGATAATTATAAAAAAACATCTGCTTTAGCGATTGAATCTACTGGGCAGTATATTGAACTAGGAATGAAAAATACTTCAAATTTACTGATGCAGCTAGCATTTGATACTAATGTTTTAGATTATTATCGAGGGAATATATCCAATGAAACTGAAAAAAAGAATTTGAGAACTGGTATTTTAACCAATATTAATTCTTCGATTATCCTTGATGATTTTATCAATTCGTTAACAATTATTGGTATCCATGGTGAGGGTGTTTCGACCTTAGACGGATCCAAGTTGACCGCGGCTGATGCATTAAAGACAAATACATATGCAGATTATCAGAAACAGAATGAGATAAAATGGAAAGACTACCCGCAAGGATATTGGAGTGGATATAATTCCTATCTGGATGCGATTGCTGATAAAAATACGCAGCTATACGCCTGCAGTGTCACAAGGCAGCTGAGTGACGGCACCGGATATGTTTTTGCAGATGTAAAAGCGCAGGTTATTGTTGATAAACTAGAAAGTCTGAATACAGATGACAGAATGTATACTGGGTTTATTACAAAAGATGGAAGAAATTTATGGGCAACAGGAAACAATATGGAAAAGGTTTCTTTGGAAGAACCATTCGTTAATAACGCATTTGGAGCATCAGAAAGTCTTGGAATGGAGGAAATAACCTATGATAACCAGAAATTTATTTATATATATCGCAAGATAGGTTCGGAAGGTATGTTGCTGTTTCAGATGATACCGGAAAGTGTGATTACGGAACAGGCAAATATGATTAAGAAAGTTACCATTGGAATAGTCATAGGGGCGATCATGATCTCGTGTTTGATATCATGGCTAATTGGCAGAAATATAACAGGTGCTATTAAGTTGATTATTCGGCCGATTTCTATGACTGCTAAGGGGGATTTGACAGTTAGTATCGATACAACACGTACGGATGAATTTGGACAACTTAATCAGGCATTAGATATAATGGTTGCGAATGTTAAAAAACTGGTGAATAAAGCTGCACATCTTGGAAATAATGTTATCACTTCGGTTAAAGTGGTGGAGGATTCATCAGATAGTGTTTTGGATTCGAGCAAATATATCTCGTCGTCAATTAATGAAATTCAACAAGGAATGAGTCAACAGGCAATTGATTCGGAAAATTGTTTGAATAAAATGGGATCATTAGCTGATCAAATAGCGAACGTATATGGTAATACAGAAAAAATTGATAAATTTGTTAATAATGCGGTTGCAGTTATAAGTGATGGAAAAGTGATTGTAGAAGATTTGAATGATAAAACAAATCAATCTTATCAAATTACGAATGATGTAATTTCGGAAATAATTAATCTGGCAGATAAATCAAAATCCATAGAGAAAATAGTTGATACAATGGACAAGATTTCAAAACAGACAAAATTACTATCACTAAATGCCTCGATCGAAGCGGCGCGAGTTGGAGAGGCTGGAAAAAGCTTTGCTGTAGTGGCAAGTGAAATACGTAGTCTGAGCGAACAATCATCTCTTGCGGCCAGAGATATTTACCAAGTGATTTCTGATATTAGTGCCCATACGCAACGTACCGTGGCAACAGCCAGACAGGCAGAACAAATTGTATCTGTACAGAAAGTATCGTTATCTACTACGATTCATATGTTTGAAACAATAAATGAACAGGTGTCTGATCTACTACATCAAGTTAAAGAAATTTCGATAGAAGTTCAGAAAATAGAAACAGCAAAAAATGAGACGTTACAATCAATAGAAAGTATCTCGGCAGTGGCACAACAGACAGCAGCAGCTTCGCAGGAAGTAAATAGTACAACAGAAACACAGATTACATTAGTTGAAGATCTTAGGGGCGCAGTCACGGAACTGATGGATCGTGCTAATATGTTGGACGAACAGATAAAAATGTTTAAAATAGTTTAGATGCAGAAGTAATAGGAACCCTACGCATTCCGATGGTGTACATATATAATAAGTGCAACTTATAATAGTATTTGCAATCAAACTGATTTAAGAAAGTGGAGAGACTATATGATTGAAGATTATTTTGAAAGACCAGAAATATTGCATGTTAATACGATACCAGAACGATGCTTTTACATTCCTATGCAGGAAGCTGATTTGGATGTGAGTGACTCAAAAGAAAAATCAGAGCAATGTATGCTTTTAAACGGAGTGTGGGATTTTCGTTACTACGATAGTATTTATATTTTAGAAGCAGATGTTCCTGAAATATGTAAGCTGAATTTGCGGTGGGACAAAATCCCGGTACCAGCTGTGTGGCAGAACTATGGATATGACAGACACCAGTATACCAATGTCAATTATCCGTTTCCTTTTGATCCGCCATATGTACCGAGAGAAAATCCTTGCGGACTGTATAAGAAAGAATTTGAATATTCCAAACGGGATGGATTGGAAAAGACCTATTTGAATTTTGAAGGAGTGGATTCTTGCTATTATCTATATGTGAATGGAGAATTTGTTGGATACAGCCAGGTTTCCCATTCCTGCAGTGAATTTGATATATCTGATTATCTTTGGGAAGGTACAAATACCATTGCAGTTCTGGTGCTTAAGTGGTGTGATGGATCCTATCTGGAGGATCAGGATAAACTTCGCATGTCAGGAATATTTAGGGATGTTTATCTGCTATTCCGTCCGAAAAAGCATCTAAGGGATTATTTTATACAGACAAAATTAAGTGATAATTACAGGAAAGGTGAATTATCTGTATCCATAACAATAGAGGATGAGTTGGGTATAGACTACAGTTTACTGGATGCGGAAGGTTTAGAAATTGCATATGGAACAGCAGATAATAAGAAGATACAAGTAACTGTTGAAAATCCAGTATTATGGAATGCTGAAAATCCATATCTGTATACATTGGTAATGTCCTGTAATCAGGAAATTTTTGTGGAGAAAGTTGGATTTAGAGAAATATATATTAGTGGTCCGGTTTTGTATATCAATGGAGTAAACGTGAAGTTTCGCGGAACGAACCGACATGACAGTGACCCGGAAACCGGTTCTGCCATATCTGTAAAACAGATGGTAACAGACTTGACGCTTATGAAAGAATACAATATTAATGCAATCCGTACCAGCCACTATCCAAACAGTCCGGAATTTTATCAGCTATGTGATAAGTATGGTTTTTATGTTATTGATGAAGCTGATGTTGAAATTCATGGAGCGGATGGATTGTATGCAGAGAGCTGGCCTGATGACTATTCAAAGCATGCATTTCGTGGGGATATATGTAATAATGAAAGATATATTGAAAGCGTTGTAGATCGCGTGAAGCGTTGTGTGCACAGGGATAAAAATCGCCCATGTGTTGTAATATGGTCTATGGGAAATGAAGCCGGATATGGATGCACCTTTGAGAAAGCTTTGGAATGGACAAAAGGATTTGATGCCACCAGACTTACTCATTATGAAGGTGCACTTCATGCTCCTCATGATAGACATAATGATTTTTCAAATATTGATTTATACAGTCGTATGTATGCATCCATTGAAGATACGAAGAAATACTTTGAATCACATTGTGATAAACCGTTTATCCTTTGTGAGTATATACATGCCATGGGTAATGGACCTGGAGATATTGAAGATTACTATCAGCAGATTCAGAAATATGATGCACACTGTGGTGGATTTGTATGGGAATGGTGCGATCATGCAGTTTATATGGGAAGAACACCGGATGGCAAAAAAAAATATGCGTATGGGGGTGATTTTGGTGAATATCCTCATGATGGTAATTTCTGCATGGATGGATTGGTATATCCGGACCGAACACCACATACGGGGTTGCTTGAATTTAAAAATGTGCAAAGACCATTGAGAGTAATAGCATGTGATACACAAAAGGGAGATTTTGTATTTGAAAACATTATGGATTTCACTAATGCAATCGATTTTCTAGAGATGATATATGAAATAGCTCTTGATGGAAAAGTTATTACAGAAGGAAAAGTAGATAAAGCACAGCTTAATATTTTACCACATAAGAAGGGTAATATACATCTAGATTATAAGATACCGGAAAATGGAAAATGTTATATACGTTTTATACTGATTCAGTCCTCTGATAAACAGCTTACAGCAAAAGGTCATATATTAGGCTTTGATCAGGTTATGATTGAAACGAAAGATAATCAAAATCAGTATGTAAAAGTTATGAAAGAAGAGCTGAGACAGAAAACGGGGAAACTGAATGTTTCTGAAAGTGTTCGGTTTGTAAAAGTGTACTCGGAAAATTTTTCCTATGAATATGATAAATTTAATGGAGTATTCAACAGAATGATTTGGAATAATAACAATTTGTTGGAAAAACCAATGGAATTTAATATTTTTAGGGCACCAACAGACAATGACCGCGTTATTAAGAAAAAATGGTATCTTGCATGTTATGATAAAATGACAGTAAGAACCTATAAAACAATGATTACAGAAGAAACATTTGGAGTGCGTATCAGTACAGAGCTGACTATTTCGGCAATTCGAATTCAGAGTATTTTGAAATTACTGGTGACTTGGGAAGTTTATCAAGATGGGTCGGTAAGTGTAAAAATTAAAGGAATCAGAAATAATGAACTTCCATTTTTACCACGTTTTGGATTGCGCATGTACTTAAATGAGCGAATGAACCAAATATTCTATTTGGGCTTTGGACCTAATGAAAGCTATCAGGATAAGAGAAGAAGTAGTTATGTGGGGATTTTTGAAAGTACGATAAAAGAGCTTCATGAGGATTATTTAAGACCACAGGAAAACGGAAGCCATTATGGCTGTGATTGGGTAAAGGTATCGGATAGCAATATGACATTTGAGGTACTATCCGCAGATACATTTTCTTTTAATGCATCAAAGTATACACAGGAAGAACTTGCTGCAAAAGAACATAATTATGAGCTGGTGGAAAGTGGATACACCGTTTTGTGTTTGGATTATAAGCAAAGTGGGATTGGTTCTGGAAGCTGTGGTCCACAGTTAACAGAAAAATACCAATTTAATGAAGAAAATATTCAATTTGAAGCTGTTTTCCGTACATCAAAGAGCTGATAGAACACATTTGCTGAATGCAGTTTTGAAAATAATGAAGCAAGGATATCTGGGAGTGGTAAATACCGCTCTCGGATATTGAATACAAATATAAAAGGAAGAAAAATATGACAAATAAAGCAGACAAGATTCGTGACTTGGAAGGTACTTCTTTAACGAGAGAAACATATGAAGTGCAACCGCGTATTATTTTGGATTTGAATGGTTATCACTGGCTGATGGAGCGTATGCGCCCAGGTCAGGGTATAGAGGAAGAATTATATAAACTTCCAAATGAATTATCTGGAAATGATTTTAGTTGGAATATGGCATGTGTTCCAGGTGATGTATATACAGATCTGGTGAATGCTGGTGAATTAGACGATCCATTTTATGGAAGAAATATGGGAAAATGTAAGTGGGTACAGGATTATGAATGGTGGTATAACCGAGCATTTCAAGTTCCAAAAGAAATGAAAGGAAAAAATCTTACATTAATTTTTGAAGGAGTGGATTATAGTTGTGATGTATGGCTAAATACGCATTATCTTGGACGCCATGAAGGTATGATGTCGTCTTTTGAATTTGATGTTACAGAACTTGTGGATTATAATACACCACATGTCCCAAGTAATCTATTAACTGTAAAAATAGATCCACCACCAAAGAATCAGAAAAATTTTGCAGGAATGAAACATAATTTTGCAGGAGATTATTTGACGGGTGTTATTCCGTTTGGAATTTGGAAACCGGTGATGTTAATCGCGACTTCAAAAGTAAGAATTGAAAATTATCGTCTGGAAACAAAACTGACGAATAACATCGCACAGGTAATATTTGATATTGATATTTCTGGAGTGACAAATAGCACCACTGAGGGTGAGATTGAAGTAATTCTTTCAGATAAAGAAAAAATATATAAAACAACAATTGACATGTCCTTATATAGAGGACAAAATATGGCTCATCTGGAAATGGAGATAGATAATCCTAAATTATGGTGGCCGTATGATCTGGGAGAACCGTTCTGTTATGATTTGAATATAGTAGTAAAGGAGAATGAAATTAATTTAGACAAGATATCAGCTAAAGTAGGATTAAGAGAGATTAAAATGCAAAGAAACCCGGGATTTACGCTAGAGGAAGCAGAAAACCCATGGACATTTGAAATTAATGGAAAGTCAATGTTTTTAAGATCTGCCTGCTGGGGAGGACAGCCGTCCTTTTTTTATGGAAGAAATAGCAGAGAAAAATATCGCTTTTTTCTAGAGGCTGCAAAAGAATGTAATATTAACAATTTGCGAATTTTTGGATGGCATCCTGCCGAAACAGAGGAGTTTTACGAGATCTGCGATGAACTTGGGATTACAGTATGGACCAACTTCTCCTTTGCTACACAAGTATTTCGTGATGATACGGAATATGTTAATAAAATAAAACATGAAATAGCTGAAATTGTGAAAGATAGAAGAAATCATCCATCAACCCTCATGTGGATGGGTGGTGAAGAAGTTTATTTTTCGGAAGCGCATGTAAATAGTGCGAATCGTAAAATAATGGAAACACTGGGGGCGGTAACTAGATCCCTAACCAACACTCCTTATGCAGATGCCTCTCCACTCAGTTCAAGAGAAGGAATAAGAATGGGATATAAAACAAAAGAATCAGCCCATGCAAATTCTCATTATTATGCTGCAGGGGCGGTATTTATGGAAAATTATTATCCAAACCTTGATTTTTGTATTATACCAGAGCTTACTGCCGCTTCTTCGCCAAATGTAGAAAGTCTAAGAAAATTTATACCGGACAATGAACTTTGGCCAATGGGACTTAGCTGGGGTTATCATGCAGGTGATATGCATGTTCTTGAGATTTTAAATTATGAAGTACATGGAGACACCTGTTTGGATTCCTTAGAGCATTTTGTAGAGGCGACTCAGATTGCACAGGGAACTATTTTTCAATATGCATTGGAACATTTTAGAAGATGTAAACCTCATGTAAGTGGCGTTTCTCTTTGCCACTTTATAACGAATTGGCCAATTGTGAAATGGGATTTGATTGATTATTACGGCTCTAAAAAGAAATCATTTGATTTTGTAAAAGCAAGTTATCAGCCTCTGCTCCCAAGTTTACAGTTCCCTAAAAGACGCTATCTTCCGGGAGAAAAATTCATGGCTAGACTGTGGATAGTAAATGATCGATATGAAGTATACAATAATTTAAGGTACTCTGTTTGGATTCTGGATAAGAATGATCAGATTTTAAATACAGAAGAATATACTGCATATGTTGGAGAAAATGAATCGAAAGAATGTGCAAACTTTGAATGGAATGTAGAAGGGAGTATTGGGGACACATTTAAAGTGAATTTATCATTGTGCAACGAAAATAACGAGATTTTATCTGAGAATGCATATGAAATATTAATTATGGACCAGGAAAAGGCGATAGAAAAGGCATATGAATTATATAAGATAATGCATCAGGAGCGTGATAAATACGGAAGAGGATATTATCGATATGCACCAGAACAGCTTGTTACATGGTAATTTCGTAGATCTGGCACTTAAAAAATAGATATAAAAATAACAAAACAATCATTTTATAAGGAGAAATGTATGAGAGGGATTGATTTTAATAGTAATTGGAAATTTATATTGGATGATCAACCGGGAATACACTTATTAGAATACGATGATACATCCTGGAAAGATGTTACACTTCCACATGACTGGAGCATAGAAAAGCCATTTGATAAAGAAAATGGACAAGCATGTACGGGTTTTCTTGCAGGAGGAATTGGATGGTATCGTAAGAGATTTATTACTACAAGAGATATGGAAAATCAA
>QKAS01000061.1 GCA_003246295.1 Clostridia bacterium
TGGTAACTTCATTCTAACAAAGTTGAAACTCTTTTTCTATTGTTTGGCTTCACTTTTTAGGTGAAAGCAATAATCTGATGAAAATACAGTAACTATGCGGTGCCCCACACCGCTCAATGAATTATCATGAATAATTCAGGTTTAACTTATCTTTATACTCCAACGTATATGTTCTCTGATTAATAACACAAAAATTATGAAATACCTCTTCTCCACATTCCTTGTAGGCAATATTAATTCTTGAAATTATATCTTTCCAATCATCTAAATTCTTTTTAGTTACCTGTGAATAATCTTTTGCTGGAATTTCAATATGACCATGATAAGAACTATTTTCTTCGTATATTCCCACTAATTCGTAAATCGAATACCCACACGTACGTTTCTTATGTAATTCTACAACCACCTCATTCAAACTTTTTCGTAATTCATGCAGTTTAGATGCCGTCTCGTTATACTCTTCTGGTCGTTTTGTGTGCCCAACATCTAATGTATGCTCTAATTGAAGCAGTACATTCTTCTTTTGGGCTTTGTTTGAATGCAGTTCAAGACAAAATGGTTCCAATCCTATATTGCTTAATCTTTTTTGAACAACGGATAGTGCTGCCATCTTTTCCGCTACAAAAAGAACAGACTTTCCCTGATATAAAGTATTTGCAATCATATTTGTAATTGTTTGTGATTTTCCGGTTCCAGGCGGTCCGTGCAATACAAAGCTTTGTCCTTTTCCAGCAGTTACAATAGCAGCTAACTGCGAGGAATCAACACTTACCGGGACAGCCATATCTGCCGGTGACATTAATTCATCTAACTTTTCAGATGGAATCATTTCTTCCCCAGTCCATTCCATTTTCCCTGAAATAAGACTTGAAACTACTTTATTTTGTGCAAGCTCGTCACTTCTGTTTCTTATGTCATTCCACATAACAAATCTGCTAAATGAAAATAATCCTATATATGCAACCTCAACTACATCCCACCTTTTTTGTTCCATTATCCCGGTGCGAATTGTTTTCATAATTAAAGGTATATCAATCCCACTGTCATCCTGTGGTAAAGGATCCATGCCGGGTATTGATATTCCATAAAATTGACGCAAAAATTCTAATAAAGTTATATTAATTTGTGGTTCATCATCTCTTACTCGAATTACATAGCCTTTATTTCCTAATTTTTTTATTATATCAATAGGAATCATTACCAGTGGAGCATAACGTTCCATTGTACTTTTATGTGTTTCAAACCATTTTAAAAAACCAAGAGCAAGATATAGTGTGTTCGTTCCATTCTCTTCCATGCTATTCTTAGCTTTTCTGATTAATGTTTTAATTGCTTTTATCAGATCTGGATCATTTAAAAAAGTCCGAATTCGATAATTTTTAAACTCTGATTCCGCAATTGCTTGTATAATATCTTTGTTGTTTTCAATTTCATACATTTTTGCATCCCGAATCGTTGCATTCCATTCATTCGGGAGTGGTAAAACATTAAACTCTTTTCCATCCGAGAGTTTATCTTCAAGCATTGCCATATCAGCACACATTATCTGTAGTACATTTTTGGTGAGTTTAAAATTTAGCAGTGTATTTCTAAGACTCATATCAAGAAGCTTGCGTTCCCATATCTGCTGTCTTGTTACTTTACTATCTTCAACTTGAATATGCCTTAAGGTGGTATCAACAACTTTTGGTATATTCGTTACTTCACTTTCTTTTCTATTTCTAAAATCAATTACTTCATAATGTCCATCTTTTTGAATACGCACCGGTATTGGGTAAATTCCCGATTCTCTAGTTCTTTGTATATCAATTGCCAGTTCAAAATCTTTATCATTTGATAAATTTTCTTTTGCATGTTTTTCAGTAAAATCAAAAGAAACATTTTTCCCTGCTACAAAATCAGTGCATTCTACTAAACCAATCTCATTAATATCATAATTAATACGTTTTTTTATTGCACTGCAATCATCAATTGTTACATCTGCAAATGTCTTATCCTCTAGCCAATATCCAGCAAATGCATGTCCCTTAATAACTATCACAATAGAATGGATACCAACTGCTTCCAAACAGCTAGCATATAATACAGTAAGATCCAGACAAGTTCCTTGTTTGTTTTGAATGACTTCCTGTGGTGTACGAATTCGTTGTCCCATTCTTTCAAAACTAGCGGGTGGCATAGTATATGCTATATTCAACTCCTGTAATACAGCATATAATGCCGCTGCCTGTATTTTCACTTCATTAATATCATTTGATTGATATCCAGTAAAGGAAGGATCACCTTTCCACTTTTGAAGAAACTTACTTGCTTTTACTGTCAATTCAGTAATCTGAGGTAAATTAGGCATAATAAAAGCCGCAAGTAACTCTGGCAGCAATAAAATACCCTGCCATTGGTCATACGGCAAAACTTCAATCTCTTTATAATCTTCATACAATAACTTATCAACTGACAGAATTTGAATATGAATATTCCCTACCACTCTTTCAGAAATAGTAAAAAGATATTCCGGAAGCATAATAATCCTTAATGGAGTAAAATCAACTTTTTGTCCTGGATTTACCTCTGTTATACTACTGGTATATACCTTTGCAAACTCCGGTGAAAAAGTCAATTTCAAAATTAAATTTCTAATTGGCTGATCACTATTGTTCTCAATTACACATCTATACACAATTGGTACTTGATTCTGTTGCATGGCCAAGCTGATTTTACTAAGTGCTTCAATAACAACGTTAAGTTTATAATCTTCCATGTTCCCCTCCACTTATGCTATATCTTCTGAGTTCTTTTTAATATCCTGTACTATTCCCAGTATTCTTTTTGCTGTCCCCATGTCTTCCTTGAATATTGTAGTAATACTGCCACAACTCCTAAACGGTTCCTCCATCAAAACACTGTTATCTTCAATATTGCCATTCGCAACAATATAATCAATAATTAAGCTCACAAAACGGATTTGATTACTGTTCAATCGTTCTTCCGTCAAAAATTCACTAAAGGCTTCATTGAGTACTGATCTCTCCACTCCGGTGATTTTCCTGACTAATTTGCCTATCGGTGTACTCCCGTATTCTTTTTCATAGTCTTTTTTTGTTCCTAAATCATTCCAAAGAATGGATTCTAGCTCCTTTAGATCAGCTTCAGATAATTTTTTATTATTTCTCAACTTATATACAGCCAAATTCTCTTTATGCTCTTTCAAATAATATTCGACTTTTTTCTTATAGTCCCTCATTTCATTCGCAATATTTATTGGTTCACCTTCTGCGTAATCAATTATCTCATCCTGAAAATCAGTGTAATAAATCATCTGTCTATCCTTTTCGATGAATCTGATTAAGTCTTTCAGAGCCTCTCTGACTTCATCAATTTTTATTACACTAACATTATCCCAGAACTCCTGAGTCATTACCATTTCGATGATATCTTTTTTTTCTTTAACTTGCGGAATACTATATAACCCAGATAAGGACGTTGCAGTATCCACCAACGTCTTAATTGGTTTCGTCGCATCTTTGCTTTGTAAAAAAGCAAGTTGAATTGTATACATCAGATAATTAAATCGTCTGGCCATATCGTCTTCTTTTGTTGGCATAACGATCGGCGATATATGTTCTTTGATTTCTGAAATATTTACTGTCTCTAGTTTTCTCCACGATTCCATCTGTCTATACATTTCAACAAATCTCTTATGATTTCGCACCCGAAAACTATTATCATTTAACTCCATAACATTGTCACGCTGGCTTTTCATAAGCTTTTCTCTATAATCAACATATTCGTTATCACAAGCATATCTGGATGCTTGTGATTCTCTTATTATCATTGTTTTTACATTAAATATTTTCTCACTATAACTTTCTTGAATATCCGATTCTACTCCAGATTTATTTGCTGCAAAAAATTCAATGTTGTTGCAAAAATCAAATACATAGAACTTTTCTTTATTCTGTCCTATACCAAGAAGATTTTCACATAATCTTGTTCCCCTGCCAATCATCTGCCAAAACTTACTATAGGAACGAACTTTTTTAAAGAATACCAAATTAACAATCTCCGGTATATCAATACCTGTATCAAGCATATCAACACTAACCGCAATCTGTGGTAATTTATCTTTTGTACTGAAATCATCTATCAATGTATCTACATAGTTTATACTGTAATCAATCTCTTTTATAAAACCATCACCATACTCCGGATATAAGAAGTGAAACCTATCAACAATCGCTTTCGCATGATCGTTCTTTTTTGCAAATATAATGGTTTTCCCTAATTTTGTACCACTTTCTATTTTGATTCCCTTTTCCATGACCTCTTTTAACACCAAATCAATAGTATTTGCATTATATAACCATTCATTTATTGCATCACTTGTAACGGTATCCTCTATAGTATCATCGTCTTCAAAAGTCTTTTCAAACTCTTCTTTTTCTTCCTCAGACAAATCATTATAATGAATACCATCTTCCATTATTCTTGTTTTATATTGCTTGGGTTCATAGGTAACAAGATACCCCTCCTCCACTGCCTTATCTAGATCATAGTTAAAGGTAGGTACATCCCGTTCTAATTCAAAAATCTCATAGGTATTTTTATCTATTCCGTTCTTTGGTGTTGCGGTTAATCCTAACAACATCCCATCAAAGTAATCAAATATATCCTTATACTTTTTATAGATACTCCGATGGCTCTCATCAATAATAATCAAATCAAAATGAGCTGGTGTGAACATCTTTTCGCCAAATTCATTCTTTGCTTCATCAATTGCGTGCATCATGGTTGGATATGTTGAAAAAATCATTCTGCTTTGCTCTGGGTTATCTTTTCCATCAAGCAGATTGCAAAGTGTTAAATCTGGGAGCATATTACTGTAATTTTTTTTAGCCTGCCGAACCAACGCTTTTCTATCCGCTAAAAATAAAATATTTTTAACATAGTTATGTCTTCTTAAGACATCAACAAGACTAATGCTAACCCTTGTTTTTCCACTTCCTGTGGCCTGAACTACAAGCATCTTTCTATGTCTGTTATTTATAGCTTCGCACACTCTTGTTATAGCTTCTTTTTGATATGGGCGGTTCGTTATCGCATCATTTATCTCAATATTATTCAATGGTTTTAATATATCCCGGCGATCTATTAATAGTTGAAGTTCTTCTTTTGTAAAAACACCAAATACCTTTCGCCTTGGGTATCCAGCCAAATCATCTGTCAGAAAAACTTCAAATCCATTGCTTGTAAATATAAATGGTCTGCGAATGTATTTATTCTGAAGACAATCTGCATATAACTTAGCCTGTTGACTGCCAACGATAGGATCTTTACTTGTCCTTTTTGCTTCCACAACGGCCAGCGGTAAGCCATCATTTCCGTACAAAACATAATCAATAAACCCTATTCCCGCTGAATTAGGCATCCCTGCTACTTCGACTTCTTCAAGGCAATCTGTGCCGATCACCCATCCTGCTTCTTTTAAATCAAGGTCAATATATTTCTTTCTTGTCTCAGTTTCAGAAATCTCATCAACTTTAAACGCTCTCCCCTTGGAATTATCATACCTAGCTAATGTCATCTGTTCTCTTAACTGCTCATTTTCTTTTTGTATTTCTTCAAGCTTTTTATCTTTGCTGCTTAATCTATCATATAAATCTTTTAGCTCTTCCGGACGCTTTTTCTGTTCTTCGCTTTTATTAAGTATTCCCTCATCAAAAGAAACATCTTGGTATTCATTTGCATAGCAATAATAAATCCATTTACAAAACTGAAAAAGATTTCTAAGTGACAAAACGGCATCGTCTCGCTTAATTGTATTACTTGTATGCACTGCAATATTCCCAAGCTTTATTGTATACTTCAACATAGGAAATAAAGATGGTTCAATAATACTACGAAATGTTTCACCATGGATCAAACTTGACACTTTATCATCATATGGGGTTGTCAACTCTCTATCAAAGGAATACACCCATTTTACTGCAAGCTCCAATGCTCTTCTGGTTAGAATCGCACAGGTCGCTGACGAGATCATTATACTTTTCTCAGCCTCAATTGCCTGCGTAGAGAATGAAGAAAATTGCTCATTGTTTTGTTTTAGAAAATCAAAGTTAGTACACAAATCTTTTTCCTCCCCCATTACATATATGATGAATACCTTCTATTCTTTTTTGATACAATTTACTATATATGTTTTTCATTCAATAAAAGTACTAATAAATTACTGTTTCATAAGTAAATCACAAAGCAGCTGAAATTTTACATTATGATTGTACTTCTAATTTACATTTGCACAGATTGTTAATGCTCTTGTGCCAAAATGATTTTAGCATATTTTAAAACTTATCATCACGTCAATATCTTCCGTTGTAATATCGCAAGAAACATTCCCCTTAGAAAATGTTTTTATATGGTAAAAACTCAAACACATTTCCAAGTAATTATTAAATTGCTTCGATCTTCTTTTATAATCATACTTTTTCATTATTGTTCTGATTTTCATTCTGACATAATCTTTTTTTTCCAAATAAAGTATCCGATATCTTAGATTCTTGAAAAAAAACATCAAATTTTCGAATTCTAGAATATACATATCTCTATCAATTGAACCACCATTTTCTACTACATCCTTTTCAATTACTGGAAACTCCGCATCCATATTTACTTTATCATTGTAGTAATGACAATAATGTTCTACATCTGTAACAAATTTTTTCTTATCTTTTAAGATTGATGTATCCAAATACAATTTTTCACATTCCCATATTTTGCAAAGCAAATTCAATTGTGACTTTGTCCTCAAATCGTGAATGCAAATTATCATTGCTATATCTGAAGCAGTATACAGCAAATCACTCATATTTGATCTCCTTTTTCGCCGTTGCACTTTCTACAAAGAATCTGCAAATTACCACTTACACTCTTTCCACCCTTATTCATTGGAATAATGTGATCTACCTGGAATACTATGCGATTCAAAGATTTCCTCTGGCAGATGGTACATACATAATTTCCATCGTCATCTTTTGCTTTCTCAAATGCATTATCCCTAAGTTCTTTTTCATATTTAGGGTCATTTTTTTTTATCTCATAAAGTGGTAAATCCTCCAACGACTTCATTCCTAACTTAATATTCTTTTCACTTTCTTCCCATTCAGGATCTGATATCTTATATAATTCCAGATCAAGCTGTTTTGTAAAATACAACTTTCGACCAAAAAACAATTTTAAAATATTATCATCAGTTTCATCCCATAGTTTGTTTATATATTCTTGCTTTTTACGCTGACCCATATCTTCGTCATAGATGTGTTGAGCAATTTTTTTAACATCAAGTTTATTTCTATCAATATCCTCAAAGCTATAAAATGTTGGAACACTTTCATAAACAGCATAATATTTTAAAATATTTACTATATCTCTAGAATCAAAGGTAGGAATCATTTCGCCACTAAATATTGTTTCTTCACACATAGTAGCCATTTGATCAATTATTTCATTGCTAGGATACTCCTCTACAATCTCCATTTGAGTAAATAATTGCGGGATAGCATCCATCAGTTCTTTATACGCAGCTTGGGTACTATCATAAACCATAACTTGGTATGTATGATCCATTCCATTCTGTTCAAGATAAGAAAATGCATACATTCCAAGAGGTATTCTTTTTTCAAAAGATACTTTTTCAATAGCAGAAGAATCTACAGTTTCATCTAATATAGACGCAAACTCCTCTATCTTAGATATCGCAATCATGCTGACTTCTTTTTTCTCTTTCTCTGATTTACTATCTATAAAATCAGACTCGCCAAAACCAAAAATGCTTTCTGGATTTATCCAGGCAAGGTGCTCATCCCAATTATCTATAAAGGATACAATATATGCTGATGCAGTTCCACCAGCCGCTGTTCCTCTTAAGGCACGACCAATCATTTGCGTCATCAAAATTGTAGAAACTGTCGGTCTTGCAAGAAAAACAGTTTTAGTCTGTGGAAGATCAACGCCTTCTGTAAGAATATTCACGTTTACTAATACTTGTAGCTTTCCTGCACGATATGCTTCTAGTTTCTTCTCATTTTCTTCTCTGCTTATAGTAACTCCAGTGACTTTATCTTTTATTTCTGAAACGATATAATCTGCTTTTATGCCCGCCTTATTAAATAACTTACTTAATACAATCGCATGCGTTATATTAACTGAAAAAACAATTGTTTGTTCATATGTGTTTTGATTCTTTTTATATGTTTCTACTATGAGTTTATTACGACCTGCACTTTCCGCCATCTGTTTTGCAATATCATCCGGAATGATATCTAATTGCTGAATATGCTCCCATTCATATATGCCCATGGACGTTCCATAAGATTCCTCTGTAAAGCAGCTTTCAAAAATTGGTTTTGACAAAATCTGTCTATTAATCAATTCTTTTAAGTCTATCTCATATGTAATTCCTATATCACCTTTTTGAACGATTCCATTCTTTATACCATCTGTATATATCTTTGCAAGAAGTCCCTTTTCGCTATCAGCAGTTCTAAATGGTGTGGCAGTAAGACCAATCAACTTAACATGTTTTACCTTTCCCTTTATGTAGTCAATTGTTTTTCGATAAGTTTTTGCTGTTGAATGATGAGCCTCATCTATAATTAAAAATATTTCATCTTCTCCTTTTATCCAATCATCGAGCTTTTCAAGGTTTCTTCCGATACTATCTTTTCCTACAACCAGAAAATTATCTGTTGGTTTAATATCTATTGTTCTATCATGAGAAGCTGCACCAGAAACAATTCTATATGTAAATGATGAAACATGTGGCATTACCTCAACATAAGCATACTTTTGAAAAGATTCTAATGCTTGATCCAATAGCATTTGTCGATGTGCCAACCACAGTACTTTTTTCTTCTTATCCAAAGCATTTTTTAGTAACCACATAGAAGCTGTATAGGTTTTTCCTCCGCCCGTTGGGAGAACCACAAGCGTACTATATGAATCATTTTCATTCATAATATCCAAGCAACGCATTGCATTTTTCTGATGTTCATAAGGAATTCTAGTATTTGTTCCTTTTTTTGATGAAACTATACCATTTGAGCTAACCTCAATTTCATTCATAGCTTTCTCCTTTTGTTTAGAAAAATAATTAATACTTTATGTTACCAAGCATAACAAACTCACTCGAAATATCTTTGTATCAGCGAATTAGATAATATCTGTGTTTCGTCCAATGAATTCTGCAATTTAACATTCATATTGTCATTCCTTTATTCGATTGTCCATTAGTATTGCATACAAATATGAAGGACCCTGAAGGTCTTGTATTTGTGATGTATTTTTCAATGGCATCAGCTCATATGCTTTCTGAAATTGATTCATATGAATATTTCTATTTGTAGTGTTTGGAACTATAGAGTTTCAACAACAGAATAAATAAATTCTTTTCCTCTAATTTGTTTGAAGGTTTCTCCTTCATGACTAATAATTTTATTCCATACATTTGAAAACATATTGATCACTATCCCCTTTCTCAGAAAACTGATTACTCAAAGTACTCATGTATTAACGTGTCAAACAACAACTGTGTCTCATCAAATGATCTTGAGCTTCAACTTTCAATTTGTATGGTATTTCCTATTGTTCATAAAATAAACCCACATTATTCTTTCTCGAATTCAACATAATTTCCAAGTTCTACATGGATCATCTTATATCCGTTATCTGTCCATGATTTACATATTGTATGTGTTTCACTTGGATGCCAATATGCCGAGTACTCATATGCTGACTTTGGTAATTCAAATCCAACAATACTCTCTATTTCATCAAATGATAAATGTAAGGAACTACCTTTTTGTTGTGAAAAGAACTTTTCAAGTTCATAATATTTGTATTCTCTACTCATGCTGTCCTCCTTCAATATCGATTACTCAAAATACTTTTGCATCAGTGAATCAAATAGTATCTGCGTTTCATCCAATGATTTTTGTATTTCAACTTTCAATTTTTCATCCTATTTTAACTTTTCACTGGTATTTCTGTCCGGCACAACTAGAAGGACGTTCACATTTATATTTGTAATTTACAAATCCCTTTCGCGCACAGATACCTTCTTTTTTATAAATGCAGTCATTTTGGTCTGACGTTTTCTTTTTTCTTTCAATCTTTTTATCCTGTTTAATTGTATTATGTAATTCTTTAGCATTTCCATACTCTGCAAAGAAAAAGGAAGACATTGATCTATTGAGTGTATCTACAGCAGGATTACCACTACTAACAATTCTCAATTTCTGCAAATCGTCATTACATAACCTCTCAATTGACAAAATTTTGAAATAGCTTTTGGGATAAATATGTTTTTCAAATAATTCTGTCTCATAGTACTCTGGGAAACCCTCTTCAGGTTTTTCATATAATATTTTATCTATTCTACATAAATACGCATTTCCTTGCGAATACAAAATTATTGTTGGGTTATCTTCCTCTTCTACAGCTTCTATAATTCTCTTAGAAGGAACAACACCTATCTTCCCAAACCAGCAGTATCCTAATTTATCGATTACCGCTATATGTTTTTCTATACAGTCTATCTTTTTCCCATAACGTACTATCAAAACCTTTTGATTTTCTGTCAACAACTCCATTTAATCCCACTTTCTAATTAATTTAGACCTTATTACTCAAAATAATTCTGCATCAGCGAGTCAAACAATCTCTGTGCTTCATCCAATGATTTCTGGACTTCAACTTTCAATTTGTAGGGATGATTCATCTAAACATGCATAGTTCCATCTATTCATGTAATTCAAAGAGTTGCTCCCCCACTGTATTTCCGCTCCTTTAGAATATAAAATAATTTCAGGCTTTTCAAAATGATTTACACCCGTTGTAAATTCAATATATGCTCCATAGTGATAACCTAATCCACCGTGTTCCGTTGATGTAAACAACTTCAATTTTTGCTGATCAAATTGCTTATTCTGTATAGTTACATGGTTTCTTTTCTTCAATTCTAGGACAAGGATATTTTTCGAATTCGTTCCTCTTTTATGAACTATTATATCAGGATAAACTTGCAATCCATTAGTAGTCTCGCCAAACATTTCATATAATCTTTTGAGTTCAACTCCATCTCTGTTATATTCACAGTCTACAGAATACTCCCCATTAAAAATTTGCTCAATATATATTGCCAGCCTGTGTGCTATCGCTCTTTCGTTGCAATCATACTTAATCAGATGGAAATCATTCATTCTTAAAGAATCTATTGCATGCATTATTCGTCTCTCTATTATGTATTGCTTTACCATAAAATCACCACCTTAACAATTAAATTTACTCAAAGTATTTCTGCATTAGAGAGTCAAACAACATCTGAATTTCTTCTAGCGATTTCTGCACCTCTAATTTCAATTTGTCGACTTGTTTGCAAAACTCTATAAACTTTATCTGAATCTCCATAGGAGGTAACAAAAGTGGCATTGTTTCAATTCTAAAAATTGCCAACTTAGGCACACCAACAGACATTTTTCTTTCATTTATATATTCCTGAATACCTGGTGAATTGATATAGTGAGCCAAGAACACTCCATCTATTACTTTTTTGGTTTTAGGAACTAACTTAACAGCATTTTCTGTTAGGTTCGCGCCATCATATTTATCTGGAATAACGCCTGCCATACCGAGATTTACTCCAACATTTGTCAAATATATATCTCCCCCCTTGACAGTATATCTCTTGATATGATTATAAACTTCATCATCAATATAATGTATATCATCATCAAGAATCGTTTCATTTTTCATGTCAGTAGCACGTAAATATGGATGGACCGTTACTCCATTTGCATATCCCATCCCCTTTGGAATTCTTTTTCCGCCTTTTACCTCATAGTAATCTGAAATTATACCCAAATCCCATCTCTTATTATTAAGTTTGGGATCCCCAAACAGCTCAACAAATCGGGATTTGATGAGGCTATCCAGTTCTTCTAATTGTTTATTTCTATAGCTTATGATTTCTTTGCATTTTTTTAGTGTTTTTGAAATATGCAACTGTTCTTCTACACTACACAGGGGTATTTTTATATCTTCAACAATCGTTTTTGAAATTTCTTTAAATGTTGCACCTCTTCCAAGTGAATTCAGATATTCATTTTTTCCTTTCAAAAACCAATATAAATATTCATTATTTATATTTTCACTACATATAAGATTTTTGAACCCTTGATTGCAGTACATTTCTTTCCCTGCTATCGCTACTTTTCCAATAGGGGCTCTTGATGAAAGCAATACTGTTCCTTCTGGAAAAGATTTTAAACTTTTTTCTTTTACGGCAATTTCTGTGATTTTTCTAACGGTGTCTTCAACAACGTATGAATCTTCTTTCAATTCTGCTGGTGTGATCCAAGGAATATCTCCATCCCAATACTCACTTTTTGCAGTTTGTGGTGTTGTGCCAGAAACAACAGAACAAATATCACCTAATCTAACTTTTTTCATGTCAATCATCCCTACAAATCTAAATTTATTTTTGTATTTAAAGTTTCAAATCTAATCTTCAAGTAACTTTTCTAGCTCTGCTAAACCACTTTTAATCTCAGTTTCCAGTCTATTAATTCTCCCCAATATAACAGATGGCTTATCATATTCTTGCGTCTCATATTCAACTTCTTTGTACTTATTAATCGAAAGATCATACTCTTTACTAATAATTTCATCTACCGGAACAAGAAAGCTTTGTTCTGTTCGTTTTCTTCCATCTTCTCCTTCGAGATTGTTAAACCTCATAATAATATCCGGTATATCATTTGCCTCTATTACCTGTCTTTTATCATCCAAGCTATAACCATCTGCTTTCATATCATAGAACCAAACATTATCTGTTCCACCTATTCCTGTTTTTGTAAATAGCAGAATCGCAGTTGATACACCTGCATATGGTTTAAACACACCACTTGGCATTGAGATAACAGCATCCAGTTTGTTATTGTCAACAAGCTCTTTACGAATTTGCTTATGTGCATTTGAACTACCAAACAAAACGCCGTCCGGAACAATGACAGCAGCTCTTCCTCCGTTTTTTAGTATTCTTAAAAACAACGCTATGAATAACAGCTCTGTCTTCTTTGTCTTTGTTACTTTCAATAAATCTGCTGAGACCGCTTCATAATCCAGACTTCCCTTAAATGGTGGATTTGCCAGTACTAAAGTATACTTTTCAACATCTGAATTCATTTCCGATAAACTATCTTTGTAACTTATTTGTGGGTTTTCAACACCATGCAGCATCATGTTCATAGCCCCAATTCGGAGCATTGTTCTATCCATATCAAATCCGGTAAACATATTATTGTTAAAATGCTCTCTTAACCCTGCTGTTAAAAAAAGATCTGCTTGATTTTTTCTCAAATACGTTTGTGATTCAACTAAAAATCCTGCTGTTCCCATAGCTGGATCCACGATAAAATCACTTGGCGTAGGTTTCATTAACGTAACCATCATTTTAATAATATGTCTTGGTGTTCTAAACTGTCCATTCGTACCGGAGGTTGATACTTTCGAAAGGAGATACTCATATAAATCTCCTTTTGTATCCTCACCGCTCAAATTCAACTTATCTATACCATCAATTATTTTAGAGAGCATTGCAGGTGTTGGGATTTTAAATATAGCGTCTCCCATATACTTTGAGTATGCTGAATCCCCGTCTTGATGCAGATTTTTTATAAATGGAAAAACTTTTTCGGATACTAATTTATACACTTCCTCTGATGAGCCCAAATTCTTGAATTTGCTCCATCTACAGCATTGAAATTCAGCTGAGAACATACCTTTGTATGGTATTTCTAAAAAGTTAGCTTCATCTTCTTTTGTAGTTTCAATATCATCCAATTGCTTAATAAATAATATATATGTAAACTGTTCAATAACTTCTAATGGGTTTGTGATCCCACCTGTCCAGAACGTCTCCCATATTCTATCAATTTTACTTTTCATTTCACCAGTCAACATGATTTTACCCTCTTTTCATACACGATAATACCAGTATAGCAAATACTGGGTGTTAAACAATCCTTAAATTTAACTAATTCCTATTTCTTTGCAGTTTATAGAGGTAGTTATATAGTTTACTATTTTATCAATCGTTACATCTGGTTGATCTTCAAGGTCAATTTTTATTATATGTACCGTTATATGATGGTCATAATTCTCAATGGTAAATGTCGCGGCAACCCCTTCACTGCCATACACTACCCCTTTTGGATATATCAGATAGATATCATCACATTGATATCTCACGCTATAAGCCAGCATTTGATATACATCACCTTGTGATGTCAACAGATTTTCATTTTCATCCATGATAATCTTATACTTAGCATCAATGATTTTATCCACTTTTCCGTCTTTCAATAAAGTGATATCCGGCTTCATTTGAAGATAACTTCTGTCATTTAATACTGCAAGATAATCAATTGGACCTTGATATTTTACTTCGTATTTCCCATAATAACCTTTTTCTAGTATCTTGTATAAATACATCTCAAATAATTGATTCGTCGGAATAAGAAAACTAAGTGCAGATGTATTACCACTTATAATGTTAGGTCCGGATTTATAATAGAACATTTTTGCCATATTAAATGCAACTTCATACTTCCTGTTTTGCCTGTTAAATATAATACTGTCCCATATGTCATTCGTCAGACTGCTATCTTTTACATCCTCTAACCATAACATAAGCTGCATAAGCTTTATCTTATTGCTCTTAACTTTTGTCTTTAAAATTAATACTTGTATAATAGCTTTAAAAATTGTGTTCAAAGATGTATTTTCATCAAATTCGTCATATCGGACATAATGAAGGTGCTTTTTAAAACTGTTATGTTTTATCGTTTCATTGAAATCAACTTTTCCCTTTATGAAACATTGATTTTCAAGCTGGTTGTTATATCCTCTGTTTATATCCCTTTGGAACTGTCGCAATAACTCCTTGGCAAACATACCAATATAAAGTTCCATAAGATCACCTTGGTATTTAGCAATGTTTTGAGCCTCAGGAATCCTCTTTATACCTGCGAATCCTGAATAAACAAGCATTTTGAGTAATATTTCAAAAGATTTGCTAAATTCATCATCGTTATCCAGTCCAACAGCAATTTTCGGATAAATCAATAGTCTTGTTTTATTCAATTGAATAAAACCTATAAAATGTCGAATCAATATCCTGCCATCTGCTTGTATGATAATATTGTTTTCACCAATAATATTACGCATACCAAGCAAATCCTCAATATTCTGCTGACTTACCCTTAACTTACACTGTCGATCTTCGAATATCCTAAGTACTGTATTTTCATTCATAATCTTTATCCTTATAAATCCTTCGAATATTATCTTCAAATTCAGAAATAGCTTTATTGCCCTTATTCATTGAAAGCTTAGTATAATTCCCATGGTTGTCAATGAATTCTTTTCCTACAACTGCTCTGATTGTTTCCACATCATTATAAAAATACTCACTTAGCAAAGGCAGTATTTTGTAATACCATGTCTGATAAAATTCATTTATAGATTCAATTCCCATAAAATATGCATGACCAATTCGGTGATCCCGATCGTAGCACTCAATAATCTTTTCATTTAGGGCATTTAACAGTTTAGCCAAATCAATGGTATCATTTACTATTGCGTTGTCGTATTTTGTTATAACACTTGCATCCGGTTCTAGTTCGACAAAGGTAAATCTTCTTCTCAATGCTGTATCAATCGCCGCTATCGACCGGTCTGCAGTATTCATAGTTCCAATAATTACAAGGTTTCCCGGAACAGTAAACTCCTTTTTCGAATATGGCAATACCACTTTTAATTTGCCCCTTTTATCCTGTTCAATCAATGTGATCAGTTCACCGAATATCTTCGCGATATTACCTCTGTTGATTTCATCAACAATCATGTAATAGGGCTTTATTTCCTTTTTATCTTCTGTATTTTGCTTTACAAGACTATTCACCGTAATCATTTCAAGAACATCCGGAACCGAAATCCTTGATAATTGATAAATCGTTTTCAGTGTCATATTTTTATATCCATTGTACTTATTAATATCAATAGGATAGTTCAATTCCTTGAACCATTCAACAGACCTTCTGTGTTTGTAAGTGTATTGCTTTTCATATCTGTAACCAGCTTTAATAACGCCAATCATGCGGATTGTTTGCTGACTGTTATAAACAAGTACGATGTCACCAATCGACATCTCGTTAATAAATGCATTGATTGTATTCGCATCCTGTGTTGGTTTATCTCCATACTTGCTATTATTTCCAAGTTCTTTTATAATATCGTCGTAGTTCTTATCACTTAAATCAACATTTTCCAGCCAATTGATTGCAATATCATTCGTTTTTATGCATTCGTTAAAAACATCATCAGACTTTCTCTCTCCAAGTGAAACTTTCCATATGGCACTTCCTGAATGAATCATATCTACATAAGCAGCATTATTTTTTCGTTTTATCATTTCTTTTTCTGCATTAATGCAAAGTTCTTTAAACAAACCATTGGATAACTGATAACCCACTTTGCCACCGTCTTCATCATTCATTATCGGACGAATGCCTTCAATAAACTCTTCATAAGAATAAGATTGATGAAAGGTTACCGATTTAACACGCCCTTCTTTTTCAGCAGTTATATAACTACTTAATGCCTTGTTATATTTTTTCTCGTATGATTCAATAATACGTTGTGTTGCATATGTCTTCCCGGTTCCCGGAGGACCATATAAAATGATGTTAGGGTTGAAATTTAGTAGATTTGCAATCTCTTCGTATTGTTCGTTTTCTTCAAATGTACTTTCCGGTTCATCAGGCAAATTCTGATTTTTATTATCAATAACGCCTCCTGATGATTTTGCAGGTGCTGAACGCTTTCTTCCGACCAGCAAATTATCATACAAGCTTATCGCACTAGAAACTTTCATAAATCCTTTTGTCTTTAATTCATCCATCAAAGTAAATAAGAATTTACGCTTCTTTGTTGCCTGGTCTTCTAATGAAAAATCATATAATTCCCGAATGGAATATTTTCCTTCCTCTTCATTTCTTTCATTGTATAGTTTTTCAAATGCTTCGTATCGAACAAATTCCGTACTTTCATATCGATCAATCCCTAATATTTTTATATCTTCACTGTTATCTACTGTAACTCTTATATCTCCTTCATTCCAAGCCATTGCTACATCCACAGGAGCAATGTATATATTTACACTATTATTTTTAAAGTCGATATCTTCTGGATTGGGACATCCTTCTCTCATAGCTATTGGAATAAAACCAAGTCCTTTTACACTTTTGGTTACTTTATTCACGAGATTAAGGTCATGAATAAAATACTTATATCGTGTAAAATCATTCGTTACAGAGATATCTCTATATGATTTTATTTCGTCAAACAGCAATATACCATCTTCCTTTTGACTCACCGCATTTTTCATGGTTGTATATTCTTTTGCTCTCCAAAGTCCAAGTATCATTCCCTCATAATTAGCAAAAACATAATCTCCAACTTTAACATCTCCATACCATGAATTACCTTCCTGTCCAGCTGCATAATACCTCTTTTCAATCTGCTCAGGATAGTTCCTGCTGAATTTCCCTAAAAATATTTTCATGTTATCCTCCAATTTTAGTCCTGCATTTTTAATGATAATTTAGAATCTATTATGTATATTTAAAATAATCTCATTCCATAGTATCGATTTTATGTATTGTTTGTATTGCCATCTCCTCGGAACATTTTGTTAATTCCCCTGTTTCAGTAAGTATAGGAGTGTCTAATACCGATTTAATCGTAACCGCTATTGATGCAGCGGCTGCAATTGTCTTTTTACTGTCAATCGTATACTTACTATAGTCAATGCCTTCATTCTGGATAATTTCATTCATCTTGTCGATTAGTGGAACCATGTAGGTGTCCAGCCTTGCGATCAGGTTATAGAACATATAGGATCTTCTTCTGATTGCAATACACACATCTGTACCTAACTCGAATTCTTTACAAATCTCATTTGTCTTAGAGGCATTAGCTTTTGCATCCTCCAACGCTTTTCCCGCTTTTGCTCCTGTTATAATACCCATCACTAAAAGAGCCGGTCCTGCAACAAGTCCACCAAGTACCGCTGTGCCACCTGCCATTCCAAGCCCACCAGTCGCCAGCGAGCCTCCTCCAAAAAATGCAAGTGTAGCATTCTGTGCTGCCGCTCCAGATAATGTTGCTATAGCTGTACCAGTCGATGCGGTTGCCAAACTTCCTGCTGCGCTAAATGCGCCCATAGCAGTCAGTGCACCACCTATGGTTCCTGTAATTCCACCTTCCACAAGCGAGGTCGAAAACATTGACAAATGAGACAATTCTTCAAAATCCTTTTGATCAATGCGCAGTTTATCTGTTTCTTCAAGCCCAACACTATTTGAAAAATCAACATTTTTTATCTGAGTAAAAGAGTACAGAAATGATCGAACACTATTGGCTAGCACAAAAGTTTTTATCTCGCCTAATTCCTGCAAAGCTTTTCCGCATAGAACCCTTTTACCATCTAGCCTTAGTGCAGCATTTTCCATTCTCCTATTCGAGTTTTCATTTAATGATTTTGCTTTGGAATGATCTACACCGGCTTTAACAGTTGCACCCATTCCAGTAACTCCTGTAACTGCGGCAATTCCTATAAAAAGAAAAGGTATCGGCATATTATTTGTCCCCTTCCTTAGTTGAATTATCGATTTTATTATTTGTTTTCAATTTACCCAGCAATGCTTTTGTGTCTTCTTTAACATTCGATGCAACAGGTGCAATTCCTTTTCCTATTTTGCCGGCCGCCGATACTGCTCCTTTTCCAATCTTTTCAGCCGCTTTCTTTGTTCCTTTTCCGATTTCGCCTTGAACCTTTGACAATCTATCTCCAAACATAGTTATCTTTTCAATGTGAATATATGTTTCATCTTCAAAACTGTCATCTTCAATTAATGCCGTGATACTTGCAACGATATTCTTCTGTCTCCTAGTGATTTCATCAATGACAGGCTGAACTTCTGAATATGGTTTTTGTGAACTCTTCAAATAATCAAATTCCTTTGCAATAGCTACAGCAGTTTTTATTGTCTGTTCCATCTCCATATAAACACTCATGTCAAATTTGCATACCCTTACAACATGACGGATTATTTGCATTTCATCAGATGAATAATCACTATCTGCATTTGCCATAACCAGCATATCCCAGATCAACATTCTGACAGGGATTGTGTCCATTCCTTTGAATTCATTCGCATTATATAAAATTTCATCAATATACTCCTGTACAACAGCAAACCTATCATCTATTATAGCTTCCATCTTTGCCGAACACTCGGAAAAAATCATACTCTTATAATCTAAAAAGTTGGAATCAATCTCTGCTCCAATCTCATCGAACTTCTGAAGTTCTTCTTCCAGAAGATGATCTATTGCCATGAGATAATAAAATATTTTCATTGCGTCCTTTTTGCAAATTGTTTGCATACGCTGCTCCTTTATAACTTTAAATTATTATCTGATGACATCATTTCTTCAAATTCGTCCATATTTGTAAACTGAATTTCATGTCCTAAGTCATTTTGAATTAAATTATTGCCTTCAATGAATAAATTCACATCATTCTCAATGATCGCTTGATTCATTTTATCAATTGCAGTGCTGAACACTTGCAAATGCTGCTCCATATATTCTGATACGGCTAAACTAATCACTTTACGATTATTTTCTATCAATTCAATATTTTCAGCACATATGGCTTCTATTCTAATTCTTTCTTCATGTGCTATTTGCTTTTCTTCCAGAGCAGTACTAACTTGCTTATACACATCTATCGTTGCACTGACAAACCCATACGGTGTACCAAGCTTAGCAATTGTAATTCCAGCAGTACCAGCTTTCGTTAGCAGATCCAGGGGGTTATCTTCTACTGATAATAACGCAATTAACTTTTCTTTTTGTTTTTCTGCTATTTGATGAATCTCCGTATATAATTTATCACTACCAAGTCCTAATTCAGTTGATGAGCTTACCATCAGACGAAGCAGTCCAGCATAGTTAATCCCCTGCATAAAATCCAATGCAAAACCAGATTTATTGTTCTTATTCTTTATCTTTGCTTTTACATAGGCTGATGTAATATCGATACTTGTAAATGTTACATTTGAAAGAGTAAGCATATGAGGTAATCTCTTACCTTTGCTAAATAACACATTCTCCATTCCAATCTGTTTTATTGCGTCTATGTTTGCTAATTTATTCGCTGAAATCTCTTCTATAAATCTTCTTATCGAATACAATGCTCTTACGAAAATCTCATTTAATACAATTGGAACATATTGTTTATTTATAATTGCCTGATCCACAATGCCAATTTCTGTACGTAAATCAAAACGCAACTCGCTATCGCGAACTAATTTGCCATTTTCATCGTGACCGCCTATTAGAGTACCTTGAAATAATTTTGTGCACATTAATGAAAATTTATAATTATATTCATTATTCGGTCCTTTGTTTTGACTTTTTCCCGCTAGTTGTTTTATCCCCGGAACTGACGATAATTCTTTCAATAATGACAGTATGGGACCTGGTATCCCAGTCCCTTCTTTTCCAGCAGCAATTGATCCACTAGAACCCGCCATGTCGCTGATCAAATGAAAAAACCATGCTATAATTCCCATATAAATGCTGGAGATTATATCCTTCCTTTCAAAACCCTTATCTTTCATATTTATTTTAATAAAATTTCCTTGAGTATCTGTTCCATAACCACACCCTGTAAACTGAGAGATTATTGAAAACAAGAGTCCAACTAGTGTTGGATGATGTGAGAAATCTCTTAGATGATGATTTAATCCGCCTCCAAAATCATTGGTAAGTAAGTCCGCAGGAATTGGATACGCATTTTCCAAGTGCCTAACAGCACCAGCCAAATCGTCATCTTCTCCATTGAATTTCTTCGATTTTGCAACCTTTATCACTAATGTTTCGACTTCATTGCTCCCCCATGTATGAGCCTCTTTCAAAGAAATATCACTAATTATCAAAACATCAATCGCTGCAGTTAACATCCCACTGCCAACTGCAATGAAACCATCCCACTTGTCCATATTTTTAGTATCCATATTTGCCCCCATGAAATGTTTCAGTTTACATGATTTATAATGTTTAAAACTATTTAAAATGTTATCTTGATTGATTTTAGACACGATTCCCTATTATTACTTGGTTTCAGATTTAAAAAACCAAGTAATAATAGACTTTATTTAACATACTATATTCGTATATCCCAACATATTTTAACCAGTTTATTATTCCCCGGAATCTGTATTTTCATTATCTGGTGTTACCTCTGGTGTACTTACAACTCCCTGATCTTCATCACTAATATACTTCCACTCAATAGTATATTCTTTTCCAACCACTTCTCCTATGTTCGTTATATACTCTTCTATGAGTGTCTGTGCTCTTTGCTGGGCACTTGCCAGCAATGCTGTATCTTCCGATGCTACCTGGACCATATTTTCCTGTGCATAAGTAAATGCCTGCGTTTGGTCTTCCGCCTCAATATCCGCAGATTTATCATCTACAATATAGGAGTCTTCTGTAAGAGATGTTTCATCCACTTTTTCGCCCAGTACTTTTGCATTTGGTATTGATATTATTACGGAATCTTCATTCACTTCAATTGTAACAAGTGACACATCTATCCCAATCTTTACAACACCACTATATTCGATCCAAAAATTCTTATCCTTTTTCCAAAACAAAAATCCTGATGCATCTTCTTCATAATATTTAGCAACATTATGATAATAACATTCCATTGTTGCTAACTCACAAATCGATTTCATTTGTGAGACCTTTGGCTTTATTACTTCAATCTGTTCATCTTTCTCTCCGCAGGAAACACATGAAACTGTAATTGCCAGAACCAGAAGAGATATAATAATTTTTCGCTTATTCATCATGCACCTCCTAATTTATTACTAATTCGTAGTCTGAATCTAATTGCTCTATGAACGGACTTATCAAAGCTTTTATAATATTTTTTGCATTTTGTTCTGCCAGATCAAATATTTCATCTTCCTTTTCACTTTCCTCTGTAACATCAGCTATACAGGCTTTATAAGCTTGTTCTGACACAGTGCTTGTATTCGCCTTATCATTGATAAAAATATAATCTAGTGATGTAATATCAACGTTTATTTCTGTTATTTCTATTGGTGGTATTATAACCATAATTTTTTTTGATTCTTCATCTTTTGTTATTTGAATATCTTTTATGTCAAGACCTGCATATACCCTGGCTTCATAGGATACATAGTAATCTATCTTGTCTGGCTTTTTTTCATTCATAATTTTAGACACGCCATTGTAGACTGCCTCAAATGTAGATAACTCACTTACATTGATTATCTTTTCTAATGTGGATACGGTTATTACTTCTTTATTACTGTTTTGTTCTTTTCCAAGTTGTAATTTAATTACAACAATGGCAATCACAACAATTGCCATTGTTGCAGCTATTATCAAAATGATTTTTAGATTTTTGTTTTTCATTAACTCTTTTTCTCCCCCATTCTTCCCTTTTTCTTTCAAATCTGTACTGTTTTGTCCATCCATCCTTTATACTCTTTCTCCTTTCCTGATTTTTATAGTTTTATCAAACCATACGATGTTTTTTTCGCGCAGTACATCGATTTATTTTTCTTTATAAAACTCAACTTTCAGGTCAAGTGTAAGTAATACAATAGGTCCTTACCAGTGATATGACCTCTGTATTTTTCATTGCCGACTTATAATCAATCAGATAAGCATCTTCGGCAGCAGTTTTCTCCCACCCCAAAATATGCAAAAAATGCTCTTCAATAAAGCCTAAAGAGCATCCTTCCATTACATGTATAGAATCATATCTGATATTCAGTTTTGATGTTTCATATGCCATCATAATGACATCTGCCATATCAATATAGGCAGATTTTTTAAGCATCTCGTTGTATTCATTGATAATCTGATCAATGTCACCCCGTTTTTTTATATTTTCCATAAAAGAAAGATCTACATTTCCCTGATTCCATCCAGCATATTTCATTTCAACTACTGTTCTGGATATGGATTTGTAAAGACCTGTTGTTGCTTCAATTCCAGCAAAATAATTCAGTTTCTGATCGGCATAAAGCCTTTCATAAACAATGCGTACCAATTCCGCAATATCATTGTCATTCAAAAGAGACAGATTATTCTTGTTAATCTGCAGCATTGTTGATTTCATTGCAAGTTCTTGTACTGTGGATACCTCAAGGTTGACTGGTGCTATTCCTGCATCATTAAGAGATTTATAGACCTGGTTTTTCAGATTCATAGATGGTATTACGACGAGCTTTGGTCTTGTTAGAAAATCACTACACATTTTTCTGATTGCCTGAATGTCTGAAATCATGGAATCTGCTCCTTAAGTAATTTAATTGTCAAAATGAGAATTTCGTAATTAATAAAATGACATAAGATAACCTTTTATACTGCTGTCATTTGTTATAGAATAAACCACTTAACATATAATGTATTGTCCGGTTTTTTTATACAATCTCTAATAAATTCTAACATCTATGGCTCTATGTTACAACAAAAAATATGTATATTTTTATAACTTTTTCTTTAAACTTACTGCCTTATAACTCTTGATTTATCTGTTTAAAGCTATTCACTTAAGATAAATTAAATTGTATTTTTATTATTATATTTCCGTTGTATAATGGTCTTATAAATTAAGACACGAAACTACCAAATAGATAATGAATCTGATACAATAAAACAAACGAAGAAAGCAGGTTGATTATCTATGAAAAGAAGAAGTTTTAGTGCCGAATTTAAAACAAAGGTTGTTCTCGAAGC
>QKAS01000034.1 GCA_003246295.1 Clostridia bacterium
GTTTGCGACGGGTTATAATAAATTAAAAAAAATACTGTACAAATAATTTTTAATAAAAAAATTTATTAAAAATATGATATTCATGATAAAGGAGGAACGAGATGCGGGTTTTATGGTTATGTAACATATGTCTGCCGGTCATTGCTGAAAAGCTGGGTATTCCATCAAGCAGCAAAGAGGGATGGCTTACAGGGCTTTCTGGTGCACTTGTCACATGCGGTGAGAGTAATAAAATAGAACTTGCTGTCTGTTTTCCTTTAAACACAGTTAAGCCTGGGACTTTTCAAAAAGGAATGGTCGCAGGTATGACTTATTATGCTTTTTATGAAGAAGTATCAAAAGAAACGCTATATGAAGAAACAATGGAGACTGCATTTACTGCAATCCTTCAGGACTACCAGCCGGATCTTGTTCATGCCTTTGGAACAGAGTTTCCGCATACACTGGCCATGGCAAAAATGTATGCAAGGCCAAGCAGGATGCTGATTGGAATACAGGGAATCTGCCAGTCGTGCGCGGAGCATTTTTGTGACGGGATTCCTGATTACATTAGAAACAGATTCACGCTGCGTGATTTTTTAAAACAGGATAATATCAGGCAACAACAGGATAAGTTCAGGATACGTGCAGAGCATGAGAGACAGGCAATTGCTATTGCAGGAAATATAACTGGACGTACCAGATTTGATAAAAGTTATGTAGAGAGCATTCATAGAGGCGTCCAATATCATTTTATGAATGAAACACTTAGAAGCAATTTCTATCAAAAAGAATGGAAGCTGGCAGAATGTGACAGACATACCATTCTGCTAAGCCAGGGAGATTATCCCCTCAAAGGATTTCATTTATTCTTAGAGGCGCTTCCTTTTATACGAAAAATTGTTCCTGATGTAAAAGTATATGTTGGCGGCAATTGTATCGTGAAACAGGACTCGTTAAAGAGCAGACTGAAACGATCCTCTTATGGCAAATATTTACTGGAACTAATTCATAAAAATGAGTTGGAGGACGTTGTGGTCTTTACCGGTATGCTGAATGCACAGGAAATGTGTGACAGAATGCTGAAAACCCACGTGTTTGTTTCCCCTTCCATGATAGAGAATTCGCCTAATTCTGTAGGAGAAGCCATGCTATTAGGAGTCCCTGTTGTCTCAAGCGAGGTGGGAGGTGTTCCCGACATGCTAGAGGGTGAACAGGAAGGACTCTTTTATCCGGCACTCGAGGCGAACCAGCTGGCGCACCAGATTGTCAGAATCTTTTCTGATGACAGACTGGCTGAAAAGTTATCAGAACAGGCCAGAAACAGAGCAATTAAAACACATGATCCTCAGTCTAATACGACACGTCTGTTGGAAATTTATGAAAAAATAACGCAAAACGGTGAAAAAGAATGAAATTAGTAACAGTATCCAATTATATCAATCATCATCAGATTCCGCTTTCGGATGCGTTGGATCAGACACTGCAACAACGTGAGGATGGGAGCTCCTATACGTTTATACAAACAGAACCGATGGAAGAAGAACGTAGAAAAATGGGATGGGAAGCTTCATTAAAGGAGTGCCCTTATCTTAAATTTTATTACAAGGAACCAGAGCTTTGCGAAACGCTGATCAATGATGCTGATATTGTAATTTTTGGTGGTGTAGAAGATGAGAGTTATATTATCGAAAGGCTAAAACATAATAAAATAGTCATTCGTAGCAGTGAACGACTGTACAAGGAAGGCACTTGGAAAGCAATATCACCCAGGGGACTGATGAAAAAATATAATGACCACACCAGGTATGCCAGGTCACCCGTTTATCTTTTATGTGATGGAGGATACGTAGCTTCAGACTTTCATATTGTGAGAGCTTATCCTGATAAGATGTTCCGATTTGGATATTTTCCAAGAATGAAGGAATATGACATCACTCAGCTGTTGCATCATAAAAAGGAAAAAGGATATCTTGAGTTATTATGGGCTGGTAGAATGATTGACTGGAAGCATCCGGAAATGGTCGTAAAACTTGCCAGAACATTAAAAGAACAGAAAGTTCAAGCGCATATTACCATGATTGGAGACGGACCATGCCGTGAAGAAGTGCTACGGGAAGTGAAGCAGGCAGAACTTTCAGAACAAGTCATTCTAAAAGAGTTTATGCCACCTGAAGAAATCCGAAAAGAAATGGAACGAGCAGATATTTATTTATTTACCAGTGATTATAAAGAAGGATGGGGTGCAGTTTTAAATGAAGCCATGAATAGTGGCTGCGCAGTGATTGCAAGCCATGCACCAGGTGCAACCCCTTATTTGATTCGTGATGGAGAAAACGGACTGGTTTTTAAAAGTGGTAACCAGACAGAGTTCACAGAACTTGCATTACGGTTAATCAGAGATGCGCACTTACGTACTTCGCTTGCAGAACAGGCATATGAGACCATTAAAAATGAGTGGAATGCCAACGAAGCAGCGAGACGCCTTCTGGTGCAGTGTGACCGGATTGCCATGGGACAGCCCATTGACTTTGAAGCATCTGGGCCTATGAGTAAGGCACCCATTATTGCACAACACAGAATGTATGGACACTTAAAAGGAGATCATCACACATGGAACAGCTGATTTCGGTCATCATACCGATCTATAATATTAAAGACTGTCTGCCCAGATGTGTTCACTCTGTCTGCGCGCAGACGTGGAAAAATATAGAGATTCTTCTGGTAGATGATGGTTCTACAGATGGTACAGCACAGCTTTGTGATGAACTTGCGCTGGAAGACGAAAGAATCAGGGTGTTTCACAAAGAAAATGGTGGTTCTTCTTCTGCAAGAAATTTTGGTCTGAATCATGCAAAGGGAGATTATGTAGGATTTGTTGACAGTGATGACTGGATCGATCAGACCATGTATGAAACATTATATCATCTAATGCAAAAGACCGGATTACCGATCGCACAGACTGGAAGAGATGAAATGGCTGAAGATGGATCAGAATTACCGCTGATCTGCATTCCGCCTGAAAAAGATATCATAATCGAATCAGAAGATTTTCTGAAGGAACTTTTAATGCATCAGGGCGATTGTTCTTTTTGCACGAAACTGTGTGAACGTTCCTTGTTTGCAACCAGAAGATTTCCGGAAGGAATCTTAAATGAAGATTTTTTCCTAATGATACATATGCTCAAAGAAATCAAAGGAATTGCAAGCAGCCATAAATCGTTGTATCATGTTTTTTACAGGATTGGAAGTAATACAAGAAAGCAAAGCAAAGATGAGTTTCCAAGAGTATTTGCAGATTGCGTGGAGAATGCAGATGTGGCAATGCAACTGGTTGAAAAACATTTTCCAAGGCTGATACAGCAAGCTTTCAGGTTTGGCATATTCCAGCGGCTGGAATATCTGTTGCACATACCAATCAGATTCATGCAGAAAGAAAATATTGAATATAAGAATGTAGTATATTTTCTTAGAAAAAATTATGGAAAAGGAATACGATCCCCTTATCTGAGTGTGAAAAACAAATTGTATCTGACTTTATTTGCAATTGCACCCAGAACAATACGGGTGCTTCATAAGAGGATCCGTGGATTATGAAAGACAGAATTTATGTATGTCATACCTATTATCATGTGTATGTATCATTTTTAAAAGAGTTTGCACTGGATCCTGAACGAAAAGGTGGTGCTACGATTTTATTAAGCTCGCTTTCAACAGATTTTGAACAATTGGGGGAGCGTTTAAAAGCACTTGATTTTTTTGAAGATGTGATTCCATTTGATGAAAAGCGGGATACTTTTTTCCCTGAATTAAAAAAATGGAAAACAAACAGAGGAAATTTGATTTTTAACATGATTTCCCGCATCATTTTTACAAGAAAATATGCAAAGCTTGAATCTGCATTCATTCCTGTCAGATTTCAGGACTATAAGGATATCTATGTATATTGTGATTCGGATCCGGTTGGATATTATCTGAACCAGAACCGGATTTATTATCATGCCATGGAAGATGGAATTAATTGCCTGAAAATATATGATGCAGCAAGATTCGATAATAGAGGATGCTTTGGATTAAAGGCATGGATGTCAGGAAAAAATCTGATCTTTATTCAAAATGGATATGGAAAGTATTGTCTTGATATGGAGATTAATGATAGGTCCTGTCTAAAGTATGACTGTAAAAAATATATTGAGGTTCCAAGAAAACAGATGGAAGAAGCATTGAATTCCACGCAAAAGCAACTTATCATCAGGGCTTTTGTTCAGGATTGGGAGCATTTGACACAGCAGATCCATCACGCAAAACCAGAGTCTAAAAATATCATTCTACTTACAGAACAACTCTGTACCCTGCCAGTCAGGGAACAGATATTTCGGGATATCATAGAGGATTACTGTCAGGATGCAAGGGTGTTCATCAAACCACATCCTAGAGATGAACTGGACTATGAGGCACTTTTCCCGGAACATATTGTTATCAAAGGCAGATTTCCAATGGAAGTTCTGAACCTGATGGAAGGCGTTCATTTTCATCTGGCAATTGCTGTCTTTACACAGGCAGTCTATGAAATGGACTTTGTTGATGATATCCTGTTTCTGGGAGAAGATTTTATGGATCAGTACGAGGATCCGGATGTACATCGTTATAATGATAAAATATAGAAACACATGCAGGGATAGAGGTATGGAATGAAAATTCTTAAAAAGATTAACCTATTGTTAGACGGAAAACAAAAAAGAAAAATGGTAATTCTATTGTTTGGAATGCTGATAGGCGCAATACTGGAAACAGCAAGTATTTCCCTTGTCATACCAGTTGTCAGTCTGGTCATAAGTCCGGATGCAGTAGAATCCAATGCTTATATGGCGTGGCTTTACCAGACCCTGAATCTTACCAGCAAGGAGCAACTTACAATCATTGTTATGTTGTCATTGATTGTGGCATTTGTATTAAAAAATTTATTTTTGTTTTTTCAACAGAAGATGATGTACTCATTTATCTATGGAAATCAGTTTTCAACGTCAGAACGCATGATGAGGAACTATCTGCGTCGTGGATATGAATTTTATTTAAATAGTGACACGGCTGTTATACAGAGAAGCATTACCTCTGATGTCAATAATATGTATGCCCTGATATTGGCTGTTCTACAGCTTGTTTCAGAAGTTATTATTTTCGTTTCGCTGACGGCAATATTATTGGTAGTGGATGCCATGATGACACTTGTGATTGCGGTATTGCTATTAATCACATTAATGCTGATCAAAGCAGTCATCAAACCAATTATGCAGAAAGCAGGAATGGAAAACCAGGATTTTTACAGTGGATTATTTAAATGGATTTCTCAGACTGTTACTGGAATTAAGGAAGTTAAAATCGCAGGAAAAGAACAGTATTTTGTAGATGAATATGTGAAATGTGGGAAAGGATATGTGGAAGCAGTTCAAAAATACAGCCTTTATAACAATACACCAAGATTACTAATAGAAACGGTCTGTATTATTGGAATGGTTGGCTACATGCTATTTATGATTTTAACAGGTAGAGCTATGGCGGATATGATACCTGTTATTTCAGCATTTGCCATGGCGGCTATGAGATTGATGCCATGTGCGAACAGGATTAACAATCAATTGACTTCCCTGGCCTATTTTGAACCATTTTTTATGGGAGTCAGTGATCATTTACAGGATGAAATCAGTGGCAATAATATTGATATGAGTTTTGCTAAAGATACAGACGCAAGACTACCGATCCAAAAACAGATCCATTTGAAAAATATTACATATGCATATCCAAATACGGAGACACTGATTTTCGATCATGCCGATATGGAAGTACCAATTGGTGCTGCAGTTGGTATTGTAGGAAGCTCAGGATCAGGAAAAACTACCATCGTGGACGTGCTGCTCGGACTATTAGAAATAAAAGAGGGCACGATTTTTGCAGATGATGTGGATATAAAAACGCAGTACCGGGCGTGGTTAAAAAATATAGGATACATTCCGCAGATGATTTTTATGCTGGATGATACAATCCGTAAGAATGTTGCATTTGGGATTCCGGAAGAGAAGATAAGCGAAAAACGGATTTGGGAAGTATTAAAAGAAGCCCAGTTGGATGAGTTTGTAAAAAGTCTTCCAGAAGGACTGGATACAGGGATTGGAGAAAGAGGAATCAGACTTTCGGGAGGTCAGCGTCAGAGAATTGGTATCGCACGTGCATTGTACCATGATCCACAGGTGCTGATATTAGATGAGGCGACGTCGGCACTTGACAATGATACTGAAGCAGCCATTATGGATTCTATTAACCGATTCCACGGTAAGAAAACATTGATTATCATTGCACACAGACTGCAGACCATTGAGAAATGCGACATTGTATATCGTGTTGAGGGTGGAAGTATCAAACGTGAGCGCTAATCATAGTTTTTGACAGTTGGTTTGTGTGTTAGATAAACTTAGATATTGCGTCCACCTGCCGTCATATAATTCCAAAGTCGGAGACGCTTGCGCTTCACTGGATACGCAGCGGGACGTAAGGCTCCAAAGGACAGAGCCTAAGTCCCGACGAATCCACAGACTCCTATTTGAAAATTATATGACGGCTGTGGAATGTGAAGCTCAATTTGATATAAATTGATAGCAGCAGGGCGTTAGGTAAATAAGAAGGATGTTAGCTGATGTTTGATGTAAGTAATAAAAAGCATGATGTAAAGAGATTTAAGCTTGACATAAGGGGATAAAAATTTGAGAGGTTAGCGGATGAAGCTGAGTATAATTGTGCCAGTTTATAATATGGCTGGGGATGGTAAGCTGAAATTTTGTATGGATTCGTTGCTGGCGCAAAGGGTGAAGCCGTTTGAAGTGATCGCTGTAGATGATTGTTCTTCGGATGATTCACTTGAGATCCTTCGGGAGTATGAGAAGCAGCATCCTGACGTTGTGAAGGTGATTGCATCAGATATTAATCAAAAGCAGGGAGGCGCAAGGAATCTTGGTCTGGATGCGGCAAGTGGTGAGTGGCTTGGCATGATTGACAGTGATGACTGGATCGTACCTGATTTCTATGAGAAATTAATTCGTAAGGCAGAAGTGACGGGGGCAGATGTTGTAGGATGTGATTATACCCTTGTAAATACGCATACGATGGAACCGGGAGAGACAATACAGAATAATGATGATAGTCAGACAGGGGTATTAACGCATTCAAAGTATAAAAGTCTGATTCTGCGTCCAGGGAGTATGGTAATCAAGGTTTATAAAAGAAGTGTCATTGAAGAAAATCAGCTTCGTTTTCCAGAAGGAATTTTCTATGAAGACAATTGTGCCAGTCCAATCTGGATGATGCATTTTAAACAATTTGAAAAAGTGAACGAACCTCTATATTATTATTACCAGCATGAAGCTTCCACGGTACATGTTGTAAGCGAAGAACGTTGCCAGCATCGGATGAAGTCCATGGAACTTTTATTGGAAGAAGCAAAAAAAAGAGGATTCTATGAATCTTACAAAAATGAATTGGAGTTCAGATTTTCTGAACTTTACCTAAAAAATACCTTGTTTTCTTATATGCAGGGAATGCAAAGAAAGCAGATGCGATTATTGAAAGAACTTGCAAGCGGGATGAAAAAAAGATTTCCGGACTTTGAAGAAAATACTTATTATATCAGCAGTACAGACAAGGAACAAAAGAAACTGTTGCATATGTTTATGAAGTCAGAATATAGATTTATGATTTATTACAAGCTACTGCAATTTTACAGGACTAAAATCAGGCATATTCGGAACTAAAATCATCTAAGATTTGTCATCATAGCGTTTCTGTGATAAAATAAACTGTTAAAATTTAGGAGGGTACATTCAATGTTAAATAATAAAACAATCTTGATTACTGGTGGAACAGGCTCATTTGGTAAGTGTTTTACTAAATATGTACTGACACATTACAATCCAAAAAAAATCATTATTTACTCAAGAGACGAATTTAAACAGTTTCTGATGGCAAATGATCTGAAAGAATATGCTTCAAAATTACGTTTCTTTATTGGGGATGTAAGAGATAAAGAAAGACTGGAAAGAGCATTTGAAGGTGTTGATTACGTGATTCATGCAGCAGCGATGAAACAGGTTCCAGCATGTGAATACAATCCAAATGAAGCAATTAAGACAAATATACATGGAGCACAGAACGTCATTGATGCAGCACTTGATAAAGGTGTGTCAAAAGTCGTTGCTCTTTCTACAGATAAAGCAGTAAATCCCGTCAATCTTTATGGAGGAACAAAACTGGTCTCCGATAAATTATTTATTGCAGCAAATGCGTATGCAGGAAATAAAGATGTCAGTTTCTCAATTGTAAGATATGGAAATGTAGCGGGCAGCAGAGGATCGGTTATACCATTTTTCCAGAATCTGATCAATAGAGGGGAAGAAAAACTTCCAATTACAGATTACCGTATGACACGGTTTTGGATCAGTCTTACACAAGGTGTTGAACTTGTAATCAAAGCATTAGAAGAAGCAAAAGGTGGCGAAACATTTATTTCTAAGATTCCATCTTTTAAAATTACAGACCTGGCACAGGCAATGTTACCAGGATGTGAAATGCCGGAAGTAGGAATCAGAGAAGGCGAAAAATTACATGAGATTATGGTTACAGTGGAAGATTCTATGACTACTTACGAATATGATAAACATTTCATTGTCTATCCGCAGATGGTCTGGAGCGAAACAAAAAGACCAATTCCAACAGGGAAAAAAGTAGAAGATGGGTTCTCTTACAGTTCTGATAATAATACAGAGTGGCTGACCATTGATGAAATGAAGGAACTATTAAAAGAAGTAGACCTCGAAAAATAAAGGAATAGAATTAGAAAAAAATGGCATGAAATACTAATAGAATATTAAGATTTTATTAGTATAGTTTACACAGATATTTTTTATTATATAGAACATGACAATATGTCAGGGTTTAAAATGCAGGGGAATACTGCATTTTTTGCCTATCTGGAGAAGTTCAGGAAATGGCAGATAAAGGAGCAAAGACTATGATGGAAAAACCGGCAATTGCAGGAGGAACTCCGGTCAGGAGCACTCCATTATATTATGGACACCAGTATATAGATGAAGCAGATATTGAGGCAGTCGCTGAAGTATTGCGAAGTGATTACCTAACATGTGGACCTAAGATTACACAACTTGAACAAAAATTATGTGAATTGACAGGCGCAAAATATGCAGTTGCGGTTAGTAATGGAACGGCAGCACTTCATATCGCATGTATGGCAGCAGGACTCAAAGAAGGCGATGAACTGATTACAACACCTATCACATTTGCGGCTTCAGCAAACTGTGCACTTTATTGTGGCGCAAAACCAGTCTTTGCAGACATCAATGAGAAAACATATAATATTGATCCGCTGGAAGTTGGCAAAAAAATAACAGAAAAAACAAAAGTGATTATTCCCGTAGACTTTACCGGACAGGCTGCTGACATGGGACCCATTATGGAGCTTGCAAGAGAGAAAGGAATTGTTGTGATTGAGGATGCAGCGCATTCCATCGGTACACTCTATCAGGGAAAGCCAGTTGGAAGTATTGCAGACATGACAACTTTTAGTTTTCATCCTGTTAAAACAGTGACTTCAGGAGAAGGCGGCGCAGTACTGACTAATGATAGAGATTACTATGAAAAACTTTGTCTCTATCGTACCCATGGCATTACAAGGGAACAAAGTCTTTTAGAAAGAGAGTCGCATGGTCCGTGGTATTATGAGCAAATCGATCTCGGGTATAATTATAGAATCACTGATATGCAGGCAGCACTTTTAATCAGTCAGCTTGATAAAATGGAATTATTCAGGCAACGCAGAAAAGAAATTGTCCGTAGATATGATGAAGCTTTTTCAAAAATGCCGGAAATCGTTGTTCAGGAAGAAATCAAAGAATCAGATACCACCAGACATTTATATATATTACGAATCAGGCCGGAAGTATTGAATGTGGATAGAAAAGGATTTTTTGAAGCACTTGCAGCAGAAGGCATCCACTGTAATGTTCACTATATTCCCGTTTATCGTCATCCATACTATGAAGCATTAGGATATCCAGAAGGACTTTGTCCAAAGGCAGAAAAATTATATAATGAAATGATGAGTCTGCCGCTTTATTATGCAATGTCAGATCAGGATGTTGACGATGTTATCAATGCGGTTCATAAATTAGTTATGTATTATTGCAAATAATGATTGTTGAAAACAATTTATTATTGTTAATAATTCAATACAATATAAGTGTCATCAGGAGCGATTGCCATGACAGGGGATAAATCAAAAAGTAAAGTTGCAATTATTACAGCAAGAGGTGGAAGTAAAAGAATACCAGGGAAGAATGTCAAAAAATTTCTTGGCAGACCCATTATTGAGTATTCAATCAGAGCAGCACTTGATTCAGGTGTATTTTCACTTGTTTTAGTTTCTACAGATGATGAAACGATTGCACAGATTGCCAGAGATGCAGGCGCGAGTGTTCCTTTTATGAGAAGCGAAGAGAATGCAAATGATTTTGCAACAACAGCTGATGTGGTATGTGAAGTGTTAACAGAATTGAAAAACAGAGGGATGGAATTTGATTCGGCATGCTGTATTTATCCAACTGCTCCGTTTATAACACCTGATGTTTTAAAAGAAGCAATGAAACTGTTAGAAGAAAATCAGGCGGATAGTGTTCTGCCGGTAGTCAGATTTTCATTTCCGCCACAAAGATGTGTCGTAATCAAAGAGGGGATGCTGGAGCCGAAGTGGCCTGAGTACCAACAGATGAGATCACAGGATCTGGAACCTTTTTATCATGATGCCGGACAGTTCTATGCGATTCATACAAATGCATTCTATGAGCAGCACAGTATGGTTATGAAGAAGACACTGCCACTGATTCTGGACGAAATGCAGGTTCAGGATATTGATACAGTGGAAGATTGGGAAATTGCTGAAATAAAATATAGACTTTTACACCAAGCGGAGGAGAAGTAAGATGAACGCTGTCAGAATCAAAAACAGATTGGTAGGCGAAGGATATCCTACTTATATCATTGCTGAAATGTCAGCAAATCATGCTGGCAGTATTGAACGTGCAAAAGAAATTATCAGAGTGGCAAAGGACTGTGGTGCTGACTGTATCAAGATTCAGACATACACACCTGATACAATTACCATTGATTGTGACAATGAATATTTTCAAATCCAGGAGGGAACCTGGAAAGGTGAAAACCTATATTCTCTTTATGGAAAAGCTTATACGCCATGGGAGTGGCACAAAGAATTGAAAGAAGCGGCAAATAAGATTGGAATTGATTTTTTCTCCACGCCTTTTGACAAAACATCTGTAGATTTTCTGGAAAGTATTGATATTCCATTTTATAAAATTGCATCCTTTGAACTTGTTGATATTCCCTTGATCCGGTACGTGGCATCAAAAGGGAAACCCATCATTATGTCTACAGGGATGGGAACACAGGAAGAAATCAGAGAAGCTGTGGAAGCGGCATATCTTGAGCACAATGACAGAGTGGTGTTATTAAAATGTTCCAGTGCATATCCTGCGATTCCAGATGATATGAATCTTCGCACCATTGAAGATATGAGAGAACGGTTTCATCTTCCGGTTGGATTATCAGATCATTCTTTGGGTTCGCTGAGTGCTACAACTGCAATTGCGATGGGTGCAAGTGTGATAGAAAAGCATTTTTGTCTAAGCAGGGAAATTTCCAATCCGGATGCATCTTTTTCCATGACACCAGGCGAATTCTCAGCTATGGTTTCTGATATCAGAAAAGTGGAAAAAGCATTGGGAAGAATCACCTATGGACCATCAGACCAGGAGCAGAATAACTTAAAGTTTAGAAAGTCTATTTTTGTAGTAAAAGACGTCAATGAAGGTGAACCGCTCACCGAAGAAAATCTAAAAGTCATCAGACCAGGGTTTGGTTTAAAACCCAAATATTTCCAGGATGTTCTTGGGAAAAATGCAGCTAGAGCTTTAAAGAGAGGAACTCCCCTGAAATGGGAGGATATTGGGTAAACGGGCATGCAGGGAAAATACCTTTTACGAAGGGCAACACCGGAGGATGAGGAAGTTCTGCTACTCTGGAAAAACGATCCGACCACAAGAGAAAATTCCGGAGACAGCAGAGTGGTCACATCGGAAGAACACCATAATTGGTTTACGAGAAGGCTTCAATCTGAAAATGTGCTGCTATACATTTTCTGTGTTGGAGGGGTACCAGCAGGTCAGGGCAGACTGGATCTTCTTGGATATACTGCTGAAATCAGCTATGGATTGGCACCAGAATTTCGAGGAAAAGGGCTTGGCAGAAAACTATTAACACAATTAATGGAAAAGGCTATTAGTGATCCACAAGCATCAGAGATTACGGTACTATATGGTCAGGTTAAATACAGTAATGTAATTTCCAAAAAATTATTTAAAAGTCTTGGATTCAAAGAAGTCATGGAACCTTCAAAATCAGGAGAAATGGTACTCTATAAAAAGGTGGTCAGATAGAGATGTTTTATATCAGAGCAGATGGAAATTCCCAGATTGGTGCAGGACATATTATGAGATGTCTTTCTATTGCAGAGGCACTTAAAGATAAAGGAAAAGTCACGATATTTCTGACGGCAGATGAAGAATCTGCGTCACTGATTGCATCCAGAGGATTTGCAACACTGACACTTCGAACCAGATGGGATCATATGGAAGAAGAACTGAATACATTACTTCCGATTCTGAAAGAGAAAGAGATTACGAAACTGATTATTGATAGTTACAGTGTAACAAAACACTACATGGACGAAGTCAGTAAGTATTCAAAAATCGTTTATCTGGATGATCTTGGTGAGGCGCTATTCCCGGTAGATCTTCTGATTAATTATAATATTTATGCAAATACGATTCCCTACAAGGAACGATATGAGCAGATGTCAATAAAGTGTCCGACTTTATTGCTTGGAGGAGAATATGTTCCGCTGCGTGCAGAGTTCTCAACACTTGAGAGCAGAGTCAGACGTGTGGTCAGGGATGTCCTGATTACGACCGGCGGTGGGGATTTACACAACGCATCTGGTACAATATTAAAAGCAATTGAAGAAAACGTAGCATCCTTTATGGGAATCAGATTTCATGTTGTAAGCGGCGCCTATAATCCAAATACACCAGAGCTTAAGATTCTCGAAAAGGAAAATGCAAATATTAAGGTTTATGAGAATGTCCGCCATATGGCGGAACTTATGAAAAAGTGTGACATCGCCATCACGGCTGCGGGTAGTACTTTATACGAGCTGGCGGCACTTGGTATCCCAACAATATGCTTTTATTTTGCTGAGAATCAGAAAAGAGGCGCAGAAAGTTTTGGAGAAAAGCTTGCCATAAACTGTGGTAATTTTGTTGCAGATCCGGAAGCTGTTACAGATAATATATTAAAAGCATTAAAGAAGTATGCAGACTCTTATGAGGAGAGGAGTGCAGCCTGTGATCTGCTGACACAGACCCTTGATGGAGATGGGGCAAGCAGAATCGCTGATCAGTTGGTCCGGTTACCGTGATCTTGTTATTAACAGGAATAAAAGCCGGGTAAGGAATGAGGAGAAAAATTTGTCTAATTGGTTAAACAAGTCACAAAAAATTGTAGCATTTATTATGGTCATCATCATTGTTTTTACTGCAGGAGTTTTTACAGGAAGATATGTACAAAGACGTGACCAACAGGCCCTTGCAGCAGGTGCTGGAGAAGAGGCCGTAGAAACACAGGATGATCTTTTGATTATAAATGGAGATACCGGAACTGTAAGTGAAAATACGATTTCAGAGAATACACAGACACAACCACAGGTCAGTAGCAACCAGACTTCTGTATCTGAAAACACACAAGTGACAGATACGCAGCAGAGTGTATCAGGAAATGATTCTGGAGTCATAAAACCTGTGTTAATTCAAGGATATCAGGATACAACTGAAAAATTAACGCTTGCTCAAAGAATGGCAATTAGATCTTCTTATGAAGAAACACTTGCGATAAACCAACAGGATCAGGCTGTGATAGCAGCCAGTACACTTGATTTTTCTAATATGAAAATTGCATTTTTAGGGGATAGTATTACAGCAGGCGTCAATGGTGCAACGCCATACCCGTATCTTGTAAAAGAGCTCTTAGGGGTAAAAGAAGTCTATAACTTAGGACAAGGGGGATCGACAATTGCAACAATAGATGGTTCCGCTGCAATGACAGAACGTTGTAACGACATCCCGGCAGATGCAGATATTATTGTTGTAATGGGGGGCACTAACGATAACTTTTATCAGCCTTCCTGGAAATTTGGGTTCATGACATGGGAAACAAAAGGAGAAGGAACCTTTTGCGGTGAGTTACAGCTTTTGATGAAGAAGTTCAAATGGAGCTATCCAAATGCAAAAGTCTTATTCCTTACACCACCTTCCAATAGTAAAATAGATGAGTTGCGTGCGAAAGATAAGTCACTTCAAGATCAGTCTGTGTATGCAGAAGCCATTAATTATATTGGTGCAGAACAGGGAATAGAAGTGATAGATTTATTTAATTTGAATTTTTTGAATTCTCACGATGCGACAGTGTTATCCACATGGATGAATGATGAAGTACATCCCAATTCCTATGGAAATAAAATACTAGCGGAGAAAGTGGCAGCAGAAATCATAAAACGATACCAGATGCCTTAAGGATAGAGATTAACAAAGGATAACAGGACAATTATGGAGACGAGTCAGAACATGATACGTAAAAGGAATGAAAATAAAAGGCCTCAGCAAGAGGCTATGAGGCAACCCAATTTTGAATTGCTTAGAATTCTATGTATGCTTATGGTCGTATCTCTTCACTATTTATCCAAAGGGGGTCATTTGTTATCCTTTCAAGAGACATTTAATGCAAATACATGGATTGCATACGGATTAGAATCTTTTAGTGTCGTTGCAGTGAATGCTTTTGTGTTGGTAACGGGTTACTTTATGGTCAATTCTGAATTCAAAATTAAAAAAGTAATTCGCTTGATTGGTCAGATTTTATTTTATACACTTGGAATATCCTGTATTCTATTGCTACTGGGAATGGTTCCGGAATATGGATTTTATCAGTTTGTAAATGATATCCTGCCAGTACAGATGGAACATTACTGGTTTATGACAGCATATATATTATTATTGCTGTTTACGCCACTCTTAAACAGAGCATTACAAAATATGCCAGAAAAAAATTTACGTGACTTGCTGATAGGATTATTGGTATTTTTCTCGCTTCCGAAAACAATCATTCCAATTTCTATTACAATTGATCGTAAAGGGTATGACGTTGTATGGTTTTTAATTGTATATTTAATCGGTGCCTATATCAGACTTTATGGAATTAGAATCTTTAAGAATAAAAAATGTGCATCGATGCTGTATTTAGGATTTGTTATATTGATATTGATACGTACCTGCTGTTATGGGATGATATACAAAGTAACGGGAAGGCTGGAAGATCAGGTGTTGGAAGCTTTTCAATATAATCATCTTTTGAATTTATTTGCAGCGGTCTCTTTTTTCTATATCTTTTACCATGTAAGAATTCAAAATAAACGGTTCCAAAAAGTGATACTTACAGTATCACCATACGTATTAGGCGTGTATCTGCTTCATGAACAACTGCAGGTGCGTTACCTTTGGACAAGGTGGCTTGGGGTAGAACGTTTTGCAGAGAGTCCGTTTTTTATCCTGCACTTCATAGGCACCATAGCATTACTATTTCTGGCAGGAATATCTATAGAGTGGTTAAGGCAAAGGATATATCATGTGGCTGCAAGGATACTATTTTCCATATTGTTCTATAAATCACAACGATAGAATATGATTTTTGGGAAGAGCAAAGTCAGCAAAAAGGCAGATTGGACAATTGATGAAACTATTTATGAGTCAGATACTAAAAAATATTAAAAAAAATCATAATTTCATATCATGGATCTTATTCGCTGTCATAGTAGTATATCCATTTTTACATGTGAATATCGGGATTGATGTAACAGATACGGGATATAGCCTAGGGAGTTTTTTATTCGAACCGCAGATGGGTGAGGAGTGGGTGCTTTTCGCAACCTATCTGGCAAATCTGACAGGTTCCTTGTTTGCAGCGCTTCCCTTTGGGAATACAATGCTTGGTATGAATATTTATACCTCAGTGATTGTGAGCCTGAGCGCAGTGGCAGCTTTTCTTTTCCTGGAAAAGAAGTTACCAGTCTGGGTTACTTTTATTGGAATATTTATGGCAGAGAGCCTTTGCTGGTGTCCGACCATTATTTTATATAATTACCTGACCTATTTTTTATTTACAGTATTGGTTATGTTCATATACATTGGATTGACACAAAAAAGAAGCTTTCTTTTCTGGGCAGGGGTTATCCTTGGCCTTAATGTGATGGTACGTTTCCCTAATCTTGCGCAGGCAGCCTTAATTTTACCGGTATGGTACTATGGCTGGTTAAAAAAAGAACGAGCACAACAAGTATTGCAAAACACATTCTTGTGCATTGGTGGATTTTTAACGGGTCTTGCAATAGTTCTGGCAGAAATATCGATTCAGTATGGTCTTGATTCCTATTTCAGTATGATTACACATTTATTCAATATGAGTGGCAGTTCGGGAGATGGACATTCCTTAGGTTCTATGCTCTATGCAATTGCAGATGCTTATTTTGTAGCGTTTCGTTGGTTATTGTATCCAATCATACTTACCCTTGCAGGGTTGATAGCATTTCATGTGGTAAGAAAACATAATATATTCGTAAAAGTAGGTGTATTGCTTTATAGTGCAGGGATTCTACTATTACTCAGACTTCTGTATGGAAGAGGTATGTTTAACTTAAAATATTACACCTATGAATCTATGTTCCAATGGGTTGCAATCTTCCTTATTCTTTCGATTTTCACAATGCTCATAGTGATGATACAGAAAGAACACAGTACAGAAGAAAAAGTACTGGCCAGCATGATTTTACTCATGATTCTTGTAACACCATTAGGCAGCGATAATTATCTGTATCCTATTATGAACAATTTATTTTTGATTGCACCGGTATCCCTATATTGGATGTTTCAAAAAGGAAGGACTGCTGCACTGCCCGTAAAAATAATGCTTGGAATGATCCTTGCGATTACGTTAATACAAAGCGTAGCTTTTGGGTATACCTTTGTTTTCAGAGATGGAACGCAGGGCGAGTCGCTGACAACGGAAGTAAGAAATAACAGAGTCTTAAAAGGGATGAAAACTTCTCCCCAGAAAGCAGCCATGTTTGAGTCGGTAACCGCATTTGCAGATGAGAATGAACTCATCGGACAAGAGGTGATTTTGTATGGAAATATACCGGCAATGTCTTGTTTTTTGGAGATGCCTGCGGCACTAACGACCTCATGGCCAGATCTTGCAACCTATCGCGTGGAAACGATGCAAGCGGAATTGGCAAAAATATCAGAAGAGAATAAAGCCCCAGTGATTATACTTGGTGCAGGCGTTGCGGCATGGATGAGTGAGGATTTGGAAGAAATGTCAAAATTGCAGATCACACCAGAAACATATCAGAGCGATAAAAAGATTGCACTTATCAGACAATTTATCATGGAGCAGCAATATAGCGAAGTGTATGCAAATGACGCGTTCGTAATCTATACAAAGAACAACTAAAGGAGAGACGTTATGATTAACTTTAATGTACCACCCTTCACAGGAAAAGAGTTCGACTATATGAAAGAAGCTGTAGAAAGACAGAAAATTTGTGGAGATGGGATTTTTACAAAAAAATGTCATGAATGGCTGGAAAAAAACACCGGAACGAAAAAGTGTTTACTCACGACTTCCTGCACACATGCACTGGAATTGTCTGCTTTGTTATGTGAAATTAAAGAGGGTGATGAAGTGATTATGCCTTCTTATACATTTGTATCTACAGCAGATGCTTTTGTGCTTAGAGGAGCAACCATTGTGTTCGTGGATATCAGACCTGACACTATGAATATAGATGAGAATCTGATTGAGGCAGCAATCACTGAAAAAACAAAAGCAATTGTGCCCGTTCATTATGCAGGGGTTGCCTGCGAAATGGATAAAATCATGGAAATAGCAAATAAATATCATTTATATGTGGTTGAAGATGCAGCACAAGGAATCATGTCTACCTATAAAGGTAAACCACTGGGAACGTTTGGAGAATTTGGAAGCTTTAGTTTTCATGAAACAAAGAATTACAGTATGGGAGAAGGAGGTGCACTTCTGATCCGCGACGCGAAATATATTGAACCAGCAGAAATTATCAGAGAAAAAGGCACCGACAGAAGCAAGTTCTTCAGAGGACAGGTAGATAAGTATACATGGGTCAACTTTGGATCTTCTTATCTTCCAAGTGAACTAAATGCTGCATATCTGTATGCACAGCTTGAAATGGCAGAAGAAATCAATCAGGACAGAGTTGCAATCTGGAACAGATACTTTGAGAATTTAAAAATACTTGCAGATAAGGGAATGATTGAACTACCTGTTGTACCAGAGGGATGTGTTCATAATGGACATATGTTTTATATAAAAGCAAAGGATATTCATGAGAGAACAAAGCTGATTGATTATCTGAAAGAAAATGGTATTCTATCGGTATTCCACTATATACCATTACATTCAGCAACAGCGGGTATGAAGTTTGGCCGTTTCCATGGAACCGATCAATATACAACAAAAGAAAGTGAAAGACTTACAAGATTACCACTTTATTTTGGATTGTCATTAGATCAGGTAGATTTCATTTCTAATAAGGTGAAGGAATTTTATGAGACAGGGATACAATAAAGGTACTATGACTGATAGAACCGGTATGATTCAAGAACAACAAAAACAGGCAAACCTGATTGCTGTATTATTTACATTTGCATTGATTGTACTTACGGGAATCTTTTTTGATTTTTATTATAATCTGAACGATGACATGCTTATGAAGGATATTGTTTCTGGTCTTTATACAGGCATGCCTGACGGACATAATATTCAAATGCTCTATCCGTTAAGTTTTTTACTCAGTATACCGTATCATTTCACGCGTGTGGTAAGTTGGTATGGAATCTTCTTTTTCTTATCAAATTATGGCTGTATTTTTCTCGTCGTTAGAAGAATTGTTTATAGGTCAAGGAGTAGATTGTCAATCATCGGATTAGCGGCTCTTGGAAGTTTCTTTCTGGGAGCCTTTTTCTTATGGGACCTTATTTTTGTTCAATACACTGTTTCATCAGCAATTCTTGGCAGTACAGCAATTTTTCTTTTTTATACCAATGAAACATCTAAGCAATTCATGACACCACTAGAATTTGTTCGCAGCAATCTTCCAAGTATCCTATTGGTTATCCTTGCATTTTGTGTGCGCTCAGAAATGTTATTGCTCTTAACTCCATTTATTGGTGTTGTTGGTATCGTAAAATGGAGTGAAGAAGAAAGGCCGCTAACGTTATTAAATTTTAAAAAGTACTTTTCTGTCATTGGTCTTATGGCAGCAGGAATGCTTTTTGGTTTTATTATCAATTATGCAGCGTATAGCAGTCAGGAATGGAAAGAATTTAATTCGTTTTTTGATCAGAGAACACAATTGTATGATTTTCAAAAAATACCACCCTATTCTGGGAATGAGGATTTCTATGAAAGCCTTGGGGTTCGTGAAAGCCAGCAGAAACTTCTTGAAAATTATAATTTTGGTCTGGATGAAACGATAGATGCGAGCATGATGGGTGAAGTGGCTTCCTATGCGGCATCCATCAGAACCTTAAGTATTCAGCAAAGAATTACAGAAGCGGTCAAAGGATATTACCGTTTGCTTATAAAAGAATGGAAATTGCCTGAATGGGATCTGTTGATTTTTGGATTGTATGTCTTGGGATTTATTGCAGCAGTTGTTTATAGAAAGTACCGCAAGCTATTTGCCTACCTCATGCTTTTTTTTGTAAGATCTGTGATTTGGATTTATCTGATTTATGGGGAAAGATTGCCGGATCGGTTGACACATTCGGTATATCTGGCAGAAGCACTTATTCTATCAGCATTTCTTATTATGACGACAACACAGAAAGATCAAGAGAGATCCAAAGTCAGAAAAGCATTTCAATATATTATGTTTCTTATAATCGCTTTTATCTGCCTACTGAATCTCAGACCTGGCATTGGCAACATAAATTCTGAAATAGAACGAAGAGAAAGTATAAATCCTGAGTACGAATCTTTAAAGGAATATTGTGCAGAACATGAGACCTCATATTACTTTTTAGATGTTTATTCTATTGTTGCTTACACGGAAAAAATATTTGAAACGAATACCATCTTAATAAAAAATTATGATTATATGGGCGGATGGGGATGTAAAAGTCCTTTATATTATGATAAACTAAAGCTGTTTGGCATGAATACTATGTCAGATGCATTCATAAAGCAAGATCATATTTACGTAATCAGTAAAGCAGAAAGAGACATTCACTGGCTGGAAGCGTATTTTAACGATTCGGGAAAACCGGTAACAATCGTTCAAACTGATCAGATTCAAGTCGGAACACAGAACATTTTTTCCGTATACCAAATAGAGGGAGCATCAAAAAGCGATGATGGAGAATAACCAGATAATTGAAGGAGATAAAATTTACCTTCGGCCTATAACAATGTCAGATACTGAGGATATTGTCAGATGGAGAAATCAGGAAGACGTTAGAAGCAGATTTATATATCAGGAGGATTTTACCAGAGAAAGTCATATTCAATGGTTGGAGACAAAGGTCAACTCTGGTGAAGTTGTACAGATGATCATATGTGAGAAGGAAAGCAATCGAGCAATTGGATCAGCATATTTCAGAGATATTGACAGAGTTCATAATAAGGCAGAATATGGCTTGTTTATAGGAGAAAGTGACTGTCGGATCAAAGGAATTGGTTATGAGGTTACCAGCCTCATGCTGAAATATGGATTCACAGTATTAAAATTGCATAGGATTATAGGCAGAGTGCTCAGTGATAATGTGATATCACTGAAGAGTGCGATTAAGGCAGGTATGGTGCAGGAAGGGCTCTTTGTGGATGACGTTTGCATTCATGGTTGTTATAAAGATGTCTATATGCTGGCAGCAATTAATCATTACGAAGAATGAGGCAATCTTGTATGAACATTATGAGGGATGGAATTACATTACGTGAAATCACACCAGAAGATACAGACCAGATCATTGCATGGAGAAATAAGGACTGGGTAAGAAGCAATTTTGTTTATCAGAGTCTTTTTACAAGGAAATCCCATGAAAATTGGTACAAGAATAAAATACAAACAGGATTGGTAAAGCAATTCATAATATCAGTCAGTGTAGATGGTCTTGAGGATATGATATCAGTTGGCAGTGTCTATTTAAGAGATATCGATACCCATAATCATAGAGCAGAATTTGGTATTTTTATTGGAGAAGAAACTGCGCTGAAAAACGGAGTCGGAACAAAGACGGCAGAGTTAATAACACAGTATGGATTTCATGATTTGGGACTTCATAGAATTTATCTACGGGTGTTTGAAGACAATATTCGTGCAATTCGATGCTATGAAAAGGCAGGTTTTCGACAGGAAGCACGTTTCCAAGATGATGTTTTCATTCAAGGTAAATATAGAACAATGATTATAATGGCAATGATCAACTCCCAAGATCGTCAAAAGGATTGTGAATAAATATGGCAGATTGGAGCACTATGAAATTAATTAGTTTTATTATACCCTGTTATAGATCTGAAAATACAATTACACATGTAGTGGATGAAATAATCAATACAATGAATAAATCTGGTCATGAACAGATAGAAATACTTCTGATCAATGACTGTTCACCCGATCATACGTTTGATGTGATTCGTAAGTTATGTCTTCATGACCAACGGATCAAGGGAATTAATCTTGCACGTAACTTTGGACAGCATGCAGCACTTATGGCAGGTATGCGCTATAGTAAGGGAGATGTTGTGGTGTGTCTTGATGACGATGGTCAGACACCAGCGGATGAAGTCTGGAAATTGTTAGATAAGATTGAGCAGGGAACAGACGTAGTATATGCAAAATATGATCATAAACGTCATTCAATGCTTCGGAATATGGGAAGTAAATTAAATGACCTCATGGCAAGAACAATGTTAGGGAAGCCACGAGAGCTTTATCTTTCCAGTTACTTTGCAGCAAGAAGATTTGTGGTTGATGAAATGATACGGTATGAAAATTCATATCCTTATGTCATTGGACTCGTTCTGCGGGCGACAAAAAAGATTGAAAATGTTTCTGTTCATCATCGTGAAAGAGAAGAGGGACGTTCAGGATATACCATCAGTAAGCTGATCGGATTATGGTGTAATGGATTCACGGCATTTTCTGTCAAACCACTTAGAATTGCTACCATCATAGGTGCTATGAGTGCATCAGCCGGGTTTATATATGCAATTTATACAATCATAAAGAGGTTAATCAATCCACTTGTTCCGGCAGGATTTAGTGCACTGATGTCAGTAACACTTTTTATCGGTGGTATGCTGATGCTGATGCTGGGATTGATTGGAGAATATATTGGCAGAATTTATATTAGTATTAACAATGCACCACAATATGTCATCAGGGAAATTGTGAATGATGAGATAAGTAAATTTTAATGAAATGAGACTGGGGAGTCTGAAATGCGTGAGTTATTGAAAGAAAAATGGGAGTTGCTTGCTTCGATCCTTTTCATGGTTGTTTTTTTGATCAGTGCGATATCACTATGCTTTAATAATAATATCTGGACAGATGAAGCTTTTACCATGCAACTGCTTGGAAATAGTTATATTGGTATTATCAAAGGAACAGCGATTGATGTACATCCACCGCTCTATTATTTCATTGCCAAAACAGCAATGTATGTTTTTGGAAGTTCGTTGTTTGTACAAAAGATGGTCACAATTTTTCCAATCATACTTTTATTGATATTTTCAGCGGTAAAAGTCGTAAAATTATTTGGTGTCAGAACACATCTTATTTTTGTAGCATTTTTAATTGCATTTCCAGCCATGTTCGAATATGCAATTCAGGTCAGGATGTATACCTGGGCAATGTTATTTGTTACCATCTGTGGGATAGTGGCATATGATATCTTTATGATGCCGACGAAGCGTAAGTGGATTACATTTACTGCAGCAGCATTGGCAGCCGCCTACACGCATTACTTTGCATTGATTTCAGTCGCTTTGATCTATGGGATCTTGTTGCTGTTGTTCTTGAAATATCAACGAGAAAATATCAAGGCGTGGTTTGTCATCTCTTTGATAACAATTCTAGGTTACCTTCCATGGTTGGCAGCGATGCTATGGCAGGTCAATAAAGTGTCAAAGGGATATATTATACCGGAGATCACTTTTAAGACAGTTATCTCTTATTTTGACTGGGCTTTTCACACAGAGACTCCGTATAGCACAATCCAATTTGAAGTCATTATCATCATTTCATTTTTCATGTGTGTATATCATGGTGTGCGTTCAAAAAATAAGGCAGATTTTTTTGCAGTTCTTGCCATGCTCATACCAGTGCTGACTATGATCACAGGAGTCACAATATCAGTGCTTTCGACACCAATATTTAACAGCAGATATCTATTCCCTTCCATGGGATTATTGATTCTTGGTGTTGCAGTATCATTAAGAACTTTATCCAATCGTGCCTTACCGGTATTATTGTGTTTTTTTATTTTTTCAAGTATTGTTCAGTACCAAGGGAATTATAAAGTTGAATACCTTACAACGAAAGTAGTCGAGACAGAGGAGTTTTTCAAAAATAATATCGATGAAGATGATTTGGTAGTATATAATTTCACGGGGTATGGGTTTATTTATCAGTATTATTTACCAAACCAAGAATTGGTCTATCTTGGTGAGATGGATTTTAGTCGTGATTTTCACACAATATGGTATTTTGATACCTTTAACTACTTGCCTTTTGATGATACTATTTTGGACACCTATCAATTAAATAAAGAGCTTGTTGGAGATCTTGGAATAGAACATAATGAATTCAAGGTTTACAAAATAACCAGAAAATAAGGGTGAAGTGATGCGTGGAAAAACCATAAAAATAGGAATTGTTCTTCTTACTGTGATTGCTATGCTAGGGATTTGGCCGGGGAAGCTGATCAAAAGAGAAGTGGAAAATAAAAGTAACGCAACAACATATTATGATACAAGTCCGATTACAGAAAACAATTGTTATCGACAAAATTTTATACCTGAACAGGAATATATTGAAAGCATTTCCATTCAACTCAATCGTGAGAGTACGATGAATTTGAAGAATGAAGGAATACTAAAAATAAAACTTTATAATGAGAATGATGATATTTGTGCAGAGACATCAGAAGAAGTGAAAAAAATTACAAATAAAGATTATTACGCGTTTACACTGAACACACGCGTGAATCCTAATAGGCCATATTATTTCACGATTTTAGTCAGCGAATGTGAAGAGGCAGGTCCCACTATAAAATATGGGAATATCAAGGATATTGGATTAGATGAAAATACATCAATTTATTTTGATGCTACGGACTATCCGCAATTTTCGACGGTCTGTATCTATCGATACAAAGCAGATCTCACAATATGGGATATTTTAACATGTTACAGTTTTACAGTATTCTTAGCTATGTTTATAATTTGTGAAGGGTCATTTAATATGTTATACTATAAAAAAAATTTCCTTAGGAGAAAATAAATTGAAGACTGGAATCAAAGTTAGAAATTTTTTCTTTATACTTATTTTTTTATTCACTTTCCTACTTATTTTTCTTGTATATCCAGGAAATATGTTTCAAATTACGAGAGAGTATAGCGTTGGCGGAGAAATTGATGTAAACAGTGACATCATAAGTGCCGAACGCTCCGTTATGCAGGAGTTTTTCCCCACGTCTGAAAATTTAAGCGCAATTAGTGTCAAGATTGATTCGTTAGGTCAACAGGGTGGTTTATTTTATTTTAATCTATATGACAAAGAATTAAACAAACTGTTCTCAACAGAGCAAAGATTAAGGAGCTCGCAGGACAGTAATGCACTTTACTATCGTTTCCCAATCAATGTGTCGGTTGTACAGGGGCTACCCTATTATTACACCATTGATTATAAAGATACATCTCTTACAGTATGTCTTACAGATGAAACAGACGAAAATACGGTAAGTGGAAAATCATATTTTGCGCTTGAAGAACTTCTGGGGAAAGTGGTCATTGCATCTTATGAATACAAAGAACCATTGAAAGTCACTCAAATTATTTTCACCGATATAGCGATTATTATCATAGCAACATTTCTGATTGCAGTATGTGCGATGATACCCAGTTTTGCAGTACGAAAACCACAGTTTAATTTTATGAATGTAATAAAGGTTTTTTCTACAATAGTGATTGCAATCATTTCTATTTATTCAGTGATACAGATTAGCGCTTATAATCGGTTTACATATGAATCGACTGACAAGACAGTATTATCTTTAGGTGTACTTATTTTGGCGTTTGCTTCATTTATAACGATTTGGAAGTATAAAGTAGATCACATTGATTTTAATAAAAGTAAGGTGGTAAACCAGGCAATCAATTTGTTTCAAATTATCTTTTGGGCGAAAGCAATCCTTTCCTGCATTGACTTTGTAAATGCAGGCTCAAATTTTGCCCAAGTACTTGCAATGATGGAAATGTGCTTTTGGTTCGCAGCTGCAATGCTCATAGTCATACTACCTGAGATCATCCAAAACAGGGTCTGGCTGATACTTTTGGTTATTTATACAATTGCGGTAATTTATCTTGGAAATCAATATCTTCAAGATTATAGAATTGGAACAGAAAGCTATGAAACGGCTTTACGAACCGTATACATGGGTGGGATCTGGGTATTTCTGATACTCCGAACGATTTTTGATTGTTTTATACATCGACCTCGATTTTCGTGGAGGAACTTATTTTTAACAATTCTCTTTTTTGTTTGTCTGATACTGTTCCGACATTCTAATTGGTGGGAATTGATTGTTGTGATTCCTTTTTCGGTGTTTATTATTAGGACGTCCATACTTCAGGAAAATGAAAGATTGTTGAATAATCTTAAAAATGGGATCTTGGTTTCGTTTTTTGTTACAACATATCTATCACTCATGCATCGTCCATTCCATTATTATCTATATCTGAGATACTCAGGTATGTTTACAACAGTTACAGTAACGTCGGTGTATCTTGGATTAGTATTTTCAACTGTTGTTGTTAGTCTATTAGGAAAAATGCAGAAATCCAGCCGCCTTATGAATCTTTGGCCACAGTTAATGCTTTTGGGCATTGTAAGTGGTTACCAATTTCTTACATTGTCAAGAACAGGGATTATGACTTGTTTTGGGGTTTTTTTTATTGCTATGTTGTTTTATTACGTGGCAAAAAGAAAAGAGTCATGGAAAAATATATTAAAAGTCAGTAGTTTTTCAGCAATAAGTATACTACTTGGCTTTGTTTGCAGTTTCACCATGACACGTATCGTTCCGGCGATTGTAAATGATCCATTCATTTATCAAATTGAAGAATTTCAAGATTCAATTCATGAAGGGGAACCTATAAATTCTGCAAGATATATAACAATAAACAGATTTTTTGGACTATCATCAGAAAGAATTCTTGGAAAATCAGTTACGAAACAGGCAGATGAATTGAAAGAGGAACAAAATGACTCTGAAGTAGATCATCTATCAGTGGAACAGGAAGTGGTGAATGAGGGAGCAATACAGGAGACGAACACAGAACAGGTCACTGAAGATTCGGGAATTAGCGCTGAAATGTCAACAGTATCCTCAGAATATTCCAATGGTAGATTTGATATTTTTAAAAACTATTTAAACAATCTGAATCTGGAAGGGCATGATGCAGTTGGTCTTACGTTAGAGGATGGAAGTACTATTATTCATGCACACAATTCCTTTATTCAGATGGCATATGACTGTGGGATTTTGACAGGATTTATCTTCATTGTTCTTTATATTATGCTTGGATTCAGATCTATTAGATATTATTTCCACCGTTACAAATCAGATCAGACTGCAATGATGCCTATGCTTATCTTTGCAGCATTTGGAATTGCAAGTATGGTAGAATATGTGTTCAGACCGACGATACCGCTTGGATTTGTTTATCTCGCCATGTTTGCACCGTTGTTGACACAGTTTGAACATCATGATAAAAATACGAAAAGAAAAGTTTAGAATGGGAATATAGAATGGAAAAAAAGTTTCGCTTATTAAACTACAAATTAATATCCAGAAGATTATTTCTTGTTGCATATGATATTGTTGCTGCGAGCCTGGCTTCTATTCTGGCACTGATGTTTCGATATGACTTTAAGTATGATACTATTGCGCCTCACTTTTTAGAATCAGCAAAAACATTTATGCCGGCAACGATACTTATCACAGTTATCATCTTTTATATCTTCCGGTTGTATCATGGACTCTGGCTGTTTGCAGGTGTAACAGAGATGCAAAATATTGTGGCGGCTTCTGTCGTGGCGTCCGTTTTAGAAGGAATTGGACTCTATCTGCTTCAATTACCAGTTCCAAGAAGCTATTATTTTGGGAATGCGGGCTTTTTATTTATCTTTATCTTTGCGAATCGATTCTCTTATCGCTTTTTCAGGGGAGTCAGACATAAGAAACAGAACCAGAAAAATGGAATCCGTGTCATGATTATCGGTGCAGGAGATGCAGGAAATGCGATCATCAAAGAAATCGTATCCAGTTCCTTCAGCCGCATGGTCATCAAATGCATTATTGATGATGACAGATCTAAATGGGGAAAATATATCCAAGGTATTAAAGTGGCTGGTGGAAGAGACAAAATTGTTGAACTCGCTAATTTCTATTCTATCGATGAAATCTTCATCGCTATGCCATCTGCTTCCAATAAAATAATCAAAGAGATTCTTCAAATTTGTCAGGAAACCAATGCCAAACTGAGAACGCTTCCGGGTATGTATCAGCTTGTGAATGGTGAGGTAGACGTCAGTAAACTACGTGACGTAGAAGTGGAAGATTTACTTGGAAGAGATTCTATTGCAGTTGATCTCCAGGCAATTATGGATTATGTCAGTGAAAAAAAGGTGCTTGTTACAGGTGGTGGAGGTTCGATTGGAAGTGAATTATGCAGACAGATCGCGTCACACAAACCGAAACAGTTAATCATTGTTGATATTTATGAAAATAATGCTTATGAGATCCAGCAGGAGTTAAAGACAAAATATCCCGAGTTGAATCTTGTGGTGTTAATTGCGTCTGTACGGAATACAAACAGAGTGAATTGTATCTTTGAAACATATAAACCGGATATTGTCTATCATGCAGCAGCGCACAAGCATGTGCCGCTGATGGAAGACAGTCCAAATGAAGCCATTAAGAACAATGTATTTGGTACATGGAAGACAGCACAGGCAGCAGCATTCTATGGTGTGAAAAAATTCGTAATGATATCGACTGATAAAGCTGTGAATCCGACAAATATCATGGGAGCCTCCAAGCGAATCTGCGAAATGATCATTCAGACATTTAACAGACATTACGATACAGAATTTGTTGCGGTTCGTTTTGGAAATGTACTTGGAAGTAATGGTAGTGTGATTCCATTATTCAGAAAACAGATTGAAGCTGGTGGACCTGTGACGGTGACACATCCGGATATCATAAGGTACTTTATGACGATACCAGAAGCTGTTTCCCTTGTACTACAGGCAGGAGCTTATGCAAAAGGTGGAGAGATATTTGTCCTTGATATGGGAGAGCCAGTCAGAATTCTGGATCTTGCCAAGAATCTGATCAGACTATCCGGATACAAACTTGGAGAAGATATAGAAATTAAGTTTACAGGACTTCGCCCAGGTGAAAAATTATATGAAGAACTTCTGATGGATGAAGAGGGATTACAGGATACAGATAATAAGCTGATTCATATTGGGAAACCAATTGAAATTGACGAAGATACATTCTTTTGCAGGCTGAAAAATCTGAAAGAGGCGACTGAGCAGGAGAGTCCGAAAATCAAAGAGTTGATTCAGGAAATCGTTCCTACATATCATCCAGAGCATACCCATTCATAAGGTTGTGACTGGGTTGGTGACTGTAATACTCAACGCAAAACGCGCTCTCGCTTCACTTCACATGTAGCAGTACTAAGGTTCTAAAATACAGAACCAAGTACTGACATGTTCAGAGAGTTTTGCTTATGAGAATATTGCAGTCACCAACCCAGTAAAAGACGTTATGTAGGAATATTTATAATATTCTCTAAATATAATTAAGATAAAAATATGAATTTTTAAATAGAAAAGAGGCAGAATATGAATCAGGAGAATAAGAGGCTTTATTTATCTTCTCCTACCATGAATGGCAGGGAACAGGAGTTTATCAAGGAGGCGTTTGATACGAATTGGGTCGCTCCTCTTGGAAAAAATGTGGATGAGTTTGAACGGGAGCTTGCAGGATTTGTAGGAATTGGTCATGCAGCAGCACTGAGTTCCGGAACGGCAGCAGTTCATCTTGCATTGAAACTTTGTGACGTGACAGCCGGGGATGTTGTATTTGTGTCTTCGCTGACATTTTCAGCAAGTTGCAATCCGATTGTTTATGAGAAGGCGGTTCCGGTCTTTATTGATTCAGAACCTGACACATGGAACATGTCACCCGAAGCTTTACGAGAGGCTTTCAAGAAATATCCTCATCCCAAAGCAGTTGTTCTGGTTCATTTATATGGGACGCCCGCAAAACTGGATGAGATTATGGAAATCTGTAAGGAACATCATGTACCGCTGATTGAGGATGCGGCAGAATCACTTTCAGCAACTTATAAAGGAAAACATACAGGGACATTTGGTAAATTAGGCATTTATTCATTTAATGGAAACAAGATCATCACGACTTCAGGTGGTGGTATGCTCGTATCCGAAGATGAGAGCTTAATTAAAAAGGCACGTTTTCTATCAACACAGTCCAGAGATCCTGCAAGACATTATCAGCATTCCGAGATTGGTTATAATTACAGAATGTCCAATATCCTTGCTGGAATTGGAAGAGGACAGATGACTTGTCTGGCAGAACATAAACATAAGAAAAATGAGATTTATAAAGAGTATAAAAAGCAGTTGGCTGATATTGAGGCAATCACATTAAATCCAATGAATCCAGATGGGGATGCAAATAATTGGCTGACATGTATTACGATTGACCCAAAATCACATGTTTCACCAGACCTTTTAATGGATGCACTGGAAGCTGAGAATATGGAATCAAGACCAATCTGGAAACCAATGCATTTGCAACCCGTTTTCGCTGAGTGTGATTTTTTTAGACACCCGGGAACAGAGAAGCATTGTGCAGGAGGTTCCGTTTCTGAAACGATATTTACAACAGGTGTATGCCTGCCAAGTGATGTTAAAAATACACAGGAAGATATGGAGCGAATCATCGCGGTAATTAGAAGCCTGTTTTAGGAGACAAACTATGTCAGTTTATCGGAACTTTTTTAAAAGACTTTTAGATATCATAATATCAGGGGTGGCTTTATTATTATTATCGCCATTGATTTTGTTACTGATTTTACTTGTTCGATGCAAGCTGGGGAGTCCTGTTTTTTTTAAGCAGGAAAGACCTGGACTCAATGAGAAGATCTTTACACTGAAAAAGTTTCGTACGATGACAGACAAGCGGGATGAGATGGGACAGATGCTTCCAGATTCCTTGCGTCTGACCAAATTTGGAAAATTCTTACGTAGTTCCAGTCTGGATGAACTGCCAGAGTTGTGGAATATTTTTGTTGGGGATATGAGCCTGATTGGTCCCAGACCTCTTCTGGTGAGCTACCTGCCTTATTATACTGAAAGAGAGAGACTCAGACATTCCGTTCGTCCAGGACTGACAGGACTTGCACAGGTGAGTGGCCGTAATTTTTTGCAATGGGATAAACGTCTTGAAAAAGATGTGGAGTATGTTGAACACATTACATTTCTTAAAGATTTGAGAATATTGGCACTTACAGTCAAAGTAGCATTAAAACCAGAACATGTGGCAGAAGATACAAATGCTGCGGAAGGAAATTTTGCGGAAATCAGAAAAGCGCAGCAGCAAAAACAATGATAGAAAATGAGGCAATGATGATAACAGTATTATTATTAAGCGCTGGAACGAGAAATAAGGTGGTCCAGTATTTTAAGAAGTCATTAGAAGGAATTGGAAGGGTGATAGCGACGGATTGCAGTGAGCTTGCACCAGCAATTCATGAAGCGGATAAGTATTATATTGTTCCGCGAATTGATGCACCGAACTATCTGCAAATGATTCTGAACATTTGTAAAGAGGAATCTGTAGATGGCGTTTTATCGTTGATCGATCCTGAATTATCTCTGATTGCAGAGCATAAACAGGATTTTCTGGAAATCGGATGTACACCGATTGTATCAGAGGCGGAACAAGTTGAACTGTGTTTTGACAAATATAAAATGTTTTCATTTTTAAAGGAACATGGATTTCATACAGCAAAGAGTTATCAGGATCTTGTAACCTTTCAAAAGGATCTGGCATCTGGAGACATTACATTTCCAGTGTTTGTAAAACCAATCAAGGGAAGTGCAAGCATTAACATTAATAAAGTGAATTCAGTGCGAGAGGTTGAGTTGCTCTTTGATCTGTATGATGATCTGATGATTCAGGAGTATATGAATGGAACAGAATTTGGTGCCGACGTTTACATTGATATGATCAGTGGTGAAATCATTAGTATTTTTACCAAAGAAAAAATTAAAATGCGTGCAGGCGAAACCGATAAAGCGGTATCGGTTAAAGACGAAAAACTTTTTAATGTGATTCAGAATTTTGTGAAAACAGCTGGTTTTCGTGGAATGATAGATATCGATCTTTTTCTCGTAAACGGAGAATATTACATTTCTGAAGTGAATCCACGTTTCGGGGGGGGATACCCACATGCATATGCCTGTGGTGTCAACACACCACAGCTTATTGTGAATAATCTGAGTGGAAATAAGAATACACCGGCAATTGGTGCATATAAAGAAGGCATTTATATGATGAAATACAATGAAATTATGATAAAGGATGGCATTGGATGAAGAAGAAGGTTCTGATTATGACGAACAGTGATTCTGGTTTATATGATTTCAGAAAAGAACTGCTGTCAGAACTGGTACATTTGGAGTATGAGGTTATGGTGTCGGTTCCGATAGGAACATATGCTGATAAAATCAGGCAGATTGGATGTGAAGTCATTCCTGCGCAATTTGAACGAAGAGGGATGAATCCAGTTAAAGATCTGAAATTACTTCTATCTTATATCAGATTGATAAAACAGAAAAAGCCGGATGTAGTTCTGACCTACACGATTAAGCCTAATATTTATGGTGGACTTGCCTGCAGGTGTTGCAGAGTTCCTTATCTATGTAATATCACAGGACTTGGAACTGCCATTGAGAATCCGGGCATGCTCAGAAAAGTTCTGTTATGGTTATATCGAGTCTCACTAAAAGAAGCATCATGCATTTTATTTCAGAATATCTATAACAAAGAATTCATGGAAAAAAATGGCTGCAAAGGGAAAAAGAGTGTTCTATTGTCTGGCTCGGGTGTAAATCTGACAGAGCACTCCTATTGTGAATACCCGTCTGAAGAACAGGAAATAAGACTGCTCAGTGTCATGCGTGTTATGAAGGACAAAGGAATCGAAGAATTATTAGAATGTATTCCAAAGATTCATAAAATGTTTCCAAAGACGATCTTTGCGATAGCAGGAGCTTATGAAGAAGAAACCAGAGCGTTATATGAGCCTGGGATAAATGACTTGCAAGAACAAGGTATTCTGCGTTACTATGGGTATCGGGATGATCTTGGAGAGGTTATGGCGCAGCATCATATTGTAGTACATCCTTCTTACCATGAAGGCATGTCCAACGTATTGCTTGAGGCGGCAGCAACTGGAAGACCAGTGGTCGCAACAGATATTACCGGCTGTATCGAAACATATCTTCCGGGAATCAGCGGAGAAAGCTGTAAACGTAAGGATGCCAAATCTTTACAACATGCCTTAGAGAGAATATTAAACCGCACCACAGAAGAACGAATTCAGATGGGGCAGGATGGCCGCAGCCATGTAGAAGCACATTTTGACAGACGGCAGGTCGTACAGGTATACTTAGATAATATCCGTAATATAACAATGTCATAAAAATGAATGATAAATACAATAAGGATCGAGGTAGCATATGAACTTATATGAACAGATTGTAGCAGGTGAAGAAAAAATATCATTGGTGGGCCTTGGGTACGTTGGTATGCCAATCGCAGTTGCATTTGCAAAAAAAATTAAGGTAGTTGGCTTTGACCTGAATCAACAAAAAATTGAACTTTACCAGAATGGTATTGATCCGACCAGAGAAGTTGGTGATGATGTGATCAAACAGACAGCTGTAGAGTTTACTGCAGATGAAACCAAACTCAGAGAGGCCAAATTCCATATCGTAGCGGTTCCAACTCCGGTCAATGATGATCATACGCCTGATCTGACACCTGTGGAAGGCGCAAGCAGAATTCTCGGGCGTAATCTGAGCAAAGGATCTATCATTGTGTTTGAATCAACTGTGTATCCGGGCGTTACAGAAGATATCTGTGTTCCAATCCTTGAAAAAGAATCCGGATTAAAATGTGGTGTAGACTTTAAGATTGGTTACTCACCAGAACGTATCAATCCAGGGGATAAAGTACACAGACTTGAGACCATTACTAAAATTGTATCTGGTATGGATGAAGAGACACTTGATATCATTGCAAAAGTATATGAACTTGTTGTAGAAGCTGGGGTATATAGAGCAGAGTCTATTAAGGTTGCAGAAGCAGCAAAAGTCATTGAAAACAGTCAGAGAGATATCAATATTGCATTTATGAATGAACTCTCTATTATCTTTAATAAAATGGGAATCGACACCAAGGCAGTTCTGGAAGCAGCAGGAACAAAGTGGAACTTCTTAAAATTCTTCCCAGGGCTTGTTGGCGGACACTGTATCGGTGTTGATCCTTATTATCTGACCTACAAGGCAGAACAACTTGGCTATCATAGCCAGATCATTCTTTCTGGTAGAAGAATTAACGATGACATGGGAAAATATGTGGCAGAAAGTGTTGTGAAGCATCTGATTCAGGCAGACCTTCCAGTTAAGAATGCAAAAGTGGCAATTCTTGGATTTACCTTCAAAGAAGACTGTCCTGATACCAGAAATACAAAAGTCATCGATATCTATAATGAGCTAAAAGAATATGGAATTAACCCAGTTGTTACTGATGAAACTGCAGATGCAGAAGAAGCATTGAAGCTATATGGTGTACAGTTCGTATCAATGAAAGAAATCAAAGACATGGATGCAGTGATTATTGCAGTAGCGCATAAAGAATTCCTGAAACTGAACAAGGAAGATATCAAAGCCTTTTATAATGCATCAAACGCAAAGAAAGTCCTTGCCGATATCAAGGGACTGTTCAACCGTAACGAATTTACAGATGAAGAATTTGTTTATTGGAGACTGTAAGAAATGAAAAGAGGAGCATAAATATGGGATATCAGAAATTGAAATTTAATCAGGATAGTATATTTCTTGTTACAGGCGGCGCTGGTTTTATCGGCTCGAACCTTTGTGAAGCCATCACAGATATGGGATATCAGGTAAGATGCCTTGATAATTTGTCTACAGGGAAAAAGGAGCATGTGACCATGCTTCAGAACCGTCCCAACTACACCTTTATGGAAGGTGATATTAAAGATTTTGATACCTGTATGAAGGCTTGTGAAGGAGTAACCTACGTTCTGAATCAGGCAGCATGGGGCAGTGTGCCAAGAAGCATTGAAATGCCATTGTTTTATGAAGACAACAATGTAAAAGGGACTTTAAACATGATGGAAGCTGCAAGGCAGTCAGGTGTGAAAAAGTTTGTCTATGCTTCCAGTTCTTCCGTGTATGGTGACCATCCAACACTTCCTAAGAAGGAAGGTGTAGAAGGTGAGTTATTATCACCTTATGCATTAACCAAGAGAACCAATGAAGAATATGGAAAACTCTATAAAAAATTATATGGACTTGATACCTATGGACTCCGTTATTTTAATGTATTTGGAAGAAGACAGGATCCAGATGGAATGTATGCTGCTGTCATTCCTAAGTTTATTAAAATGTTATTACATGGAGAAGTGCCAACCATCAATGGTGATGGCAAGCAATCCAGAGATTTTACATATATTGATAACGTGATTGAAGCAAATTTAAAAGCTTGTCTTGCATCAGAAGAAGCAGGCGGTGAAGCTTTTAATATTGGATATGGTGGTAGAGAATATCTCATAGATATTTATCATGCGCTATGTGATGCACTTGGCATGAAGGTAGAGCCAAAGTTTGGACCAGACAGACTTGGAGATGTACGCCATTCAAACGCAGATATCAGTAAAGCAAGAGCATTGCTTGATTATGACCCAGACTATGATTTCAAGGCGGGGATTACACTTGCGATAGACTGGTATAAAGAATATCTGAAATAATTTGCTTTTTGAGGAAAGGTATGGTTATCCCTATGAATTATAAACTTGCTATCTTTGGAGTAAAAGATACAACAGAAGAGATTGTTGAATTTATTCATAATAAGATCAGAAAAATTGATGTGATTATAACCATTCATCCTGAAGTTCTCAAAGGGAATCATGTGGCAGGCTTTAAAGGTCTGAAAATATTTGAAGAAAAATATGGGATCAGGGTCTTTGAGGCCCGATCCTATTCCTTAAATGATGAGGAGACGGTTGCATTTTTTAAAGAAAATAACTTTGACATCGGCATCTCGATGGGTTGGCAACGCCTCATACCCGGACAGGTGCTGAATGCATTTTCAAAAGGTGTGTTCGGTTTTCATGGAAGCTGCGGTTATCTTCCCTACGGACGTGGCAGATCGCCTTTGAACTGGTCAGTCATCAATGGAGATTCCCGCTTTATATTGAATCTGTTCCGTTATGATGAAGCAGCAGATAGTCCCAATGTTTTTGCAAACAGAATGTTCGCGATTACAGAACATGATACGATTCGTACACTTCAGTATAAGAACTTACTTGTTTCCAAACAGCTGATTACACAGCTGTTACAGGCATATGAACAGGGAACAATCTCAGTTGATACAACATCTGCTGATCCAGACAGCTGGTATGGAAAGAGAACGGCGCAGGATGGCAAGATTAATTTTATGGACAAGACAAGAGTGATCTACAATCTGATTCGCGGTGTGGGAAAACCATTTCCTGGAGCTTTTGTATACCGGGAGGAAGAGAAGATTATCATCTGGGAAGCACATCCATTTGATGAAATGTTAGATTTTTCTTCCTACAAGCCAGGGCAGGTCATTGATGTCTTTGATGGAAAAGCAATTGTGAGAACCATTGATGGTTCTTTACTCTTAGATGCGTATGAAGCGTTAACCTCTCTAAAACCTGGAGATTTATTGCATTAATGGATCAAAATCATGTTCATTACAAAAAAGGTGTCATTTAGGAGGCAATCATTTTAATGAAAATAGCAGTCAGAATGGATGATATTACATGTGATATGGACTGGAAGAGCTTTTACGCTATGAAAGAAATCCTGGATGAGGCAGGCATTCACCCATTACTTGGCGTAGTTCCTGACAATCAGGATCCACTCCTTCAATGCAATGCGGCGCATGAAGATTTTTGGGTCTATATCGCAGAACTTCAGAATCAGGGCTGGTCAATCGCCATGCATGGGTACAAACATCTTTATGAGACAAAGCAGGGTGGAATGTTCCCGCTGAATCACTTTTCAGAGTTTGCGGGATTAGCATATGAAGAACAATCTGAAAAAATCAGGCAGGGAAAAGAAATTCTTTTAAGCCATGGAATTCATACGGATATCTTTATGGCACCGGGACATTCTTATGATAAAAATACAGTAAGCGCATTAAAAGAAAATGGTTTTCAGTATATTACAGATGGGTTTGGATACAGACCCTATCGCTATCTTGGTATGACTTTTTTACCAATCGCATTTCATAGCATGCATTCTATTCAAAAAAAGAACAAATTGATGACAACACTTGTCTATCATACAAATCATACAAAACAAGAGCAGTTTGAGCAAATCAACCAATTATTCCGGAATCAGAAGCACCAATTGGTTTCTTATTCTGAGTTATTGAAACTGGAACCTGAAAATCGCAATTTTTTTGGGTTTCTAGTTGAATGGATCAAAGCAGAAGGCAAACATAACCTGATGCTATTAAAAAACTTATTCCGCAGGAGATAATAATGTCAGAACCAATCAGAGTGTTGCATGTACTTGGTGGCGTCAGCCTTGGAGGTGCAGAAAGCCGAATTATGGATCTTTACAGGCAGACAGATCGAAGCAGACTCCAGTTTGATTTTTTAATCCATACAACTGAACAGGGATACTTTGAAGAGGAAATTCTCAAAATGGGTGGAAAAATCTATCGTCTTCCCAGATTTAAAGGATGGAACATCCCACAGTATCTTATAGCCGTAAACAATTTTTTTGAAGCGCATCATGAATTTGCTGCGGTTCATGGACACATGACCAGTACTGCTTCCTTGTATCTTCCAATTGCAAAAAAACATGGAATTCCGTTGACGATTGCACATGCAAGAAGTGCGGGGACGGATCCAGGACTCAAAGGAAGAGTCACAAAGATTCTAAGAAAACCGCTCTACAAAAAAGCGGATGCTTTATTTTCCTGTTCTACAGAAGCAGCAGTTGCTGTTTATGGAAAAAGGGCGGTAGAAAATCATATGGTTCGCATTCTGCCTAATGCAATCGTCACAAAAGACTTTGCGTTTCAACCGGGTATGCGGGAGAAAATGCGCCAACAACTTGGCATTTCAAATCAATTTGTGATAGGGCATGTTGGAAGATTCCATTATGCCAAAAATCATGAGTTTCTTATTCGTGTTTTCAAAGAAATAGCCCAGAAGAGGCAAGATGCAATCCTGCTTTTGATGGGTGAAGGACCTTTGATGCAGGACATCAAAGAGAACATCAAAGCATCAGGCCTCGCTGACCGTGTCATCTTTACAGGCAATCAGCGTAACGTTTCTGATTATTATATGGCGATGGATTATCTTGTGTTCCCCTCAAGATTTGAAGGTTTGCCGGGTACAATCGTGGAAGCGCAGGCAAGTGGACTGCGATGCCTGATGTCTGATTCTGTGACACCAGAAGTCATGATCACGGACTGCGTAAAAAGTATGAGTTTACTTGAACCTGCCTCAAAATGGGCCGAAGTGGTTTTGAAAGATACAGATGGTGTCAGATATGACCGATCTGGTGAAGTAGCGCAGGCTGGATTCGATGCGAAAGCACAGGCTGAGTGGTTATACGAATTCTATGAGAAACAAACGACAAATCGTGAGAAAGACATTTCAGACCTGAAGAAGATATTGCTGATGGTACCAATGCTCCATCAGGGGGGATTTGAAAAAGTATGTGTCAGGACAGCAAGACTTTTAAAAGATTCTGATGATTCTATTGATGTCAAGATTTTGATTTTTAATGACGAGGATATTGCATATGATACAACTGGACTTGATGTCATCAATATTGACATTAAGAGTCATCCTGGAAAAATCGGCAAGATAATGAATGTAATCAAAAGAGTTCAAAAAGTCAGGTCATTTAAAAAGATGTATGGGAATCATATTACATATAGTTTTGGGATTACTGCAAATCTGGTGAATGTGCTGAGCAGAGAACAAGATAAAATCTGGGTTGGAATCAGAGGATTTACAGATCTGTATTCCAGGACGCTTTCTTTATTTTGTAAGAAAGCAGATTTGGTGGTTTGCTGTTCCAAAGCAATCGAATCTGCCATCAAATCGAAATATCCTAAAAGTAAGACAGCCACCATTTATAATCCTTATGATGTGAAGCACATGGAAACGCTTGCAGCAGAAGCATTGCCAGATGAGATTATGCAGGCAATCAGTGGAAAAAAAGTGATTGTATCTATGGGAAGAGAAGATGAAGTCAAGGGATTCTGGCATTTGATCAAAAGTTTCTATCATGTATTACAGACGGAACCAGATGCGATTCTGGCGATCATAGGAGAAGGAGATTATCTTCCTTATAAGCAACTGGCACGAGACCTTGGCATAGAGAATAAGATTTTGTTTACAGGCGTTTTAACCAATCCGTTCCCTTTATTATCAAGAGCGGCGGTCTATGTACTGACTTCACTTCACGAGGGGTTCCCAAATGCGATGGTGGAAGCAATGGCAATGTCTGTTCCGGTGGTTGCGACGAACTGTCTGAGCGGACCAGCAGAGATACTTGGTGAGAATCCACAGGACTATCAGGATCAGAGCCTAGTCTATGAGGCAGAATATGGTATCATGGTACCGACGCTGAAAGAAGAACCAGATTTTGAACCAGGTATTTACGCTGATGAGCAAGTAATAGCAGATTTTGTTTGCAAAATTATTCATGACGATGATTATGCAAACTATTATGCACAGCAAGGCAAAAACAGGGCAATGTCTTTTACGGATAGTGCTTATCTAAAACAATTAATTCAAATGATTACATTTAAATAATATGGGAAAATTGCAGTTTTTTAGTTGCCCCTTTTAACAAACTTGATGTAATAAAGTATCTTTCACAAGTTGAAACATTTTACAACATTATGTATAATATTAAGTCCGTTGTTTTGGGTGTTTTATAGAATCATACCTTATAGTGTTTCTTAATTATCGGTTGTTTGGAGTGATATGCTATGGTATGATAGTTTTCATGTAATTCGTTAGTGGAGGAACCATGCTTAAAATTGTATTTCACTTAAACTGCCTGGAACAAGGTGGGGCAGAACGCGTTGTTACTAATTTATCAGCGCAATTTGCAGAGGAAGGATATGAAGTGATTGTCGCGACAGAGTGGCAGGCTGAGAATGAGTTTACACTTCATGAAAAGGTCAGAAGGATTCACGTTGGCTTATCAGAAGCAGATGAATCAAAATCAAGAATCGCAAAATATTTTATTAGGATTTTCCGTTTAAGAGCAATGCTAAAGCAGGAAAAGCCTGATTTGTTGATTGCATTTGCGCACAAAGCAAATTATAGATCATTGATGGCAACGATAGGAACAAAATTCCCAGTCCTTATTTCTGTCAGAACAGATCCGGTTGGTCATTATGATGCACTGTCAGATAAAATTTTGATTCCCTGGCTCTTTCCGAGGGCTGCAGGGTGTGTATTCCAGACAGAGGGACAAAAAGAATTTTTTCCAGACTATCTGCAGAGAAAAAGCAGGATTATTCTCAATCCGGTTAATCCAAAGTATATTGGAAGAGAACCTGTTGCTCAGAGAAACAAGACAATTTCACATGTAAGCAGACTGGTAGACTTTAAGAACCAGCCTATGTTGTTGCGTGCATTTGCAAAAGTACATGAACGATACCCAGACTATGACCTGAAACTGTTTGGTGGAGATTCCTTTGATGGAACCAAAGAGATTTTGGAACAGATTATTGAGGAACTCCAACTAGGGGACTGTGTTCGACTGATGGGAGCATGTGATCATCTTCCAGAGCAGATAGAGCATACTGCATTCTTTGCATTTACATCAGATTGGGAAGGACTCCCTAATGCACTCATGGAAGCAATGGCACTCGGACTTCCTGTGATTGCTACTGACTGTCCCTGTGGAGGCCCCAGAACACTGATCAGGCATGGAGAGAATGGACATTTGATTCCAATCAAAGAGGAAGCTGCTCTCGTTGAAGCAATGTGTTATCTGATTGAACATCCGGAATATGCGGACAGAATGGGAAATGCGGCTAGAGGAATTGGTGACATTACCAATGCATATGCCATATATTTACAGTGGAAAGACTATATTCATAAGATTTGTAAAAAGTAGATCAAAAAGAATTGAGGAAAGCAATATGTTTTCATATGAAGAATACCGTAAGATAATTAGAATCATGCAGAAAAGCGGTAAGTATACAACATTTCATGAAGCAAAAGAGAAGGATGAGTTTATCTTAATGCGACATGATGTCGAATTCAGCGTAGATAGAGCATATGAACTGTCACAGGTCGAAAAGAGCATGAATTTTACATCAGCATATTTTTTTCAATGGACCAATAATTCTTATAACATTCTATCAAAAAAAAATACTGAAATGATTCGTGAGATGCATGAAGAAGGTCACACAATCGGACTTCATTTTGCGGTAAATGGTCTGACGGATATTGAGGAAATTAAAGAAAAAATCATGTTGGAAATGAAAGTACTTAGCAGCATGATGGGCTTTGATATTGAAACTTTTTCGGTACATCGTCCGTCTAAAGATATCCTTCGGGCAAATATTAAACTAGAGGGTATTATTAATGCATATGAAGATCATTTTTTTACATTTGCTGAGTCAATTGATGACAATACTTCACTTGAAGTAAAGTATCTCTCAGATGCAATGCATAAATGGAATTATGGAGTTCCAGATGATGCAACGCTAATGGGTAATAAAAAGGTGCAGGTTCTGACACATCCTTATTCATGGACGGAACAAGGATATGATAATCTGAATAATTTTAAGACATTGATCGAAGAACGTAATCAGGAATTGATTGAGACAATCAATGGAGAATGTAAGCATTTTGCAGACATCAGACCGATGTTATAACAATAAGGTGACGACAGAAAGACAACAGATATAAATGAGGTGATCGTATGTGTGGAATATGTGGGTTTCTATCAAAAAAACAAATCACGCTGGAACAACTGAAAGAAATGAATCAAACCATGTATCACCGTGGTCCTGATGATCATGGAGAAGAAATCTATGTGATTGGACAGGAATATCAGCTAGGGTTTGCGCAAAGAAGGCTCTCTATTCTTGATTTGTCAGAATTGGGGCATCAGCCGATGCATTCACCTAATGGCAGAATCAGTGTTGTGTATAATGGGGAACTATATAATTTTCATGAACTGAAAGAAGAACTGTCAGACTACCCATTTAGATCTGAATGTGACACAGAAGTAATTATAGCAGGCTATCTGAAGTGGGGAATTGATTGCATCAAACGATTTAAAGGAATGTTTGCAATCGCTTTATTTGATCGAGACACACAAGAACTCTATCTTGTCAGAGACAGAATCGGAAAAAAACCTTTGTATTACTGGCATGAAGATGGGAATCTTGTCTTTGCTTCCGAGTTAAAACCAATTATGTCCTGCCCTGATTTTCATCACAAGATCAGAAGAGATGTACTGAGACAATACATGTTCCAACAGTATATCAATGCGCCTGACAGCATTTTTGAACATGTAAATAAATTGGAACCGGGTGCGATTCTCAAATTCCACCAGGGAACAGCAACCATTTCAAAATACTGGGATATTGCAACTGTTTATCAACAACAGGCATCAAAACCTATTGCAACCTATGAAGAAGCAAAAGAAACACTAAAAGATCTCTTAATAAAATCTGTCAAAGGAAGAATGATCGCAGATGTTCCACTTGGTACTTTTTTGAGTGGGGGATATGATTCTTCTCTTGTATCTGCAATCGCAGCACAGCTATCGGATCAACCAATTAAGACTTTTTCCATTGGATTTCATGAAGAAAAATTCAATGAAGCACATTATGCTAGAGAGGTATCGAAACATCTGGGAACTAATCATACAGAGGTTTATATTGATGAAAACGAGATGTTCGGACAGGTCGAGAGCATTGCATCTTACTTTGATGAGCCGTTTGCAGACAGCTCTCAGATCCCGACCATGTTGGTCTCAAAACTAGCAAGAGAGCAGGTAACTGTCGCACTCTCAGGTGATGGCGGCGATGAATTTTTCTGTGGATATAATATTTACGACTCTGTTGGTCTGGCACAAAAACTGGATCTTGCAGGTGGCGTTGTGAATGGAATCTGTCAGTTCCCTTTATTTGCAAAATCGAATTTGATAGATAAGTTGCCTTTCAGAGTACGAGTGGTGGCAGGAAATCGAAATCCAAGGACGAAAACACAGATTGGCGGAGAAAATTATATTCAGGTCATTGAACATATGTTGCCAGGGATCGCATTACCCTGCAAATTTGAAATAGAGGATCGTTATCAGGTCAAGAACTGGCAGACCAAAAGAATGCTGCTAGATATGGATACCTATCTTCCGGGAGATATTTTATGCAAGGTAGACAGAGCATCCATGAAGTATTCTTTGGAATCAAGATGCCCTATTCTCGATACGGATGTCATGGAATATTCCTTTAGAATTCCGCATGAATTCAAATATAAGGATGGCGATAAAAAGCATATCTTAAAAGATATTGCGTATGATTATATTCCAAAAGAATTATTAGATCGACCTAAAGTCGGATTTGGAGTGCCTCTTGACAAATGGATGAGGGGACCGCTAAAGGAGCAACTTCTCGCAATGTCCGAAGAAGGATTCTTGAAGCAGCAGGGAATTTTTGACAGTGCTTATATGAGCAAATTTATTAGAAGATATCTGGAGGTCGGAGATAGAGGCCCGGCGACTGGAGAAAACTTCTCGAAAACAGCATGGTCATTCTTTGCATTTCAGCAATGGTATCAGACTTACTGTAAGTAGAAGCAGGGGTAAATAAAAATGAAACAGATCGCTTTTTATATTGGATCATTGAGCAAAGGTGGGTCAGAAAGAACATTTGTTAATCTGGCAGAGTACTTTTTTGATCAAGGCTATAAGGTCACAATCGTAACACAGTATAAAAAAGAGAATGAGTATACCTACAGGGAAGGGATAGAACGTATCCTTTCTGACCTTACCGAGGAAGAGACTACCAAGAGCCGGATTCTGAATTTTATAGGTCGATATCAAAAATTAAGAAAGATATGGAAACGTGTCAAACCGGATGTCATTCTTTCCTGTATTGGAAAAAACAATCTCATGTCTGTTGCCTCAGCACTAGGATTAAAGAGCAGAACTGTCGTATCTGTAGTTGGTGAACCCTCAGAAGAATATCCCACAAAAGGCATGCGTCTACTTGCTAATATACTATTTTTCTTTGCCAAAGGCGTCGTAGTGAAAACAACAGATGCTATGCTTTTCTTCCCTGGTTTTATCAGGAGAAAATCAATTGTCATGAAGAATTCACTGAATCCGAGCTTTATCAGAGAAACTTATCATGGAAAAAGAGACGCCACCATTATTTCTGTTGGACGGCTTGATTCCAATAAAAACCAAACGATTTTAATCCATGCTTTTGCCAAACTAAGCCACGATTATCCGGAGTATCGCCTGATTCTATATGGAGAAGGGGAAGATCGTAAGAAGCTGGAGGAAATGGTAAAAACGTTAGGGATGGCCAATAAGATTACACTTCCAGGAACGATTGAAAATGTTGCTGAAACCATTTATAAAGCAGGAATTTTTGTTTTGACGTCAAATACAGAAGGAATGCCAAATGCATTGATTGAGGCAATGGCACTGGGGATACCAAGCATTTCAACAAACTGTCCATGTGGTGGCCCAAGAGATCTGATTCAGAACTATGAAAATGGAATCTTAATACCAGTGAATGATGCAAAACAGCTGGAAAAGGAACTCAGAGTCTTGATAGAAAATCCTGAACTGGCAGAAAAAATTGGCAGAAATGCGACCAAAGTACAAAGAGATCTGAGCCCCAATGTAATCAATAAAAGCTGGGAGACCTATTTTAAGGGTCTTATGAATAGAGGATGATGCCAATGAAATTTCATCATATAGGAGTAGCGACTGAGAATATCAACACCATGATTGATTATCTGAATACGATTATGGATGTTATAGAAGTAGGGCCAATCGTGTCTGATCCCTTGCAGAATGCGGATTTGTGTATGGTTCGTCTGGCGGATGGAACACAGATTGAGCTGATAGCGGGTCCTGTTGTAGAAAAATTAGTAAAGAAGAGAAACTTCCTTTACCATATCTGTTATGAAACAGATGATATTGAAAAACAAATCGCGACGCTTCTTACACACAACGCGATACTGGTTTCAGAAGCAAAAGAGGCTGTGTTATTTGGCTATAAAAAGGTAGCGTTTCTGATGACAGAAATGGGCCTGATTGAACTCGTTGAATCATGAACCGGAGGAAACAATGGCAATTAGAGAATTAGAATATCCTTTTGACAGCGATATGGTTCTGAAAAAGGCTAAGAAACTGAAAAAGATATTATTAGAAGAACAAACACCATTTATTGAGAAGAGAATTGCAGTACTCGGTGGCAGTACCACACATGAGTTGATCAGGATACTGGAACTCTTTTTATTACAGAATGGAATCAGACCAAAGTTCTATGAATCTGAATATGCACAATACTGGCAGGATGCAATGTTTCCGAATGAGGAGCTGGAAGCGTTTGCACCAGAGCTGATTTATATTCATACAACGAACAGGAATATTAAGAAATACCCTACGCCCGGAGATTCCAATGAAAGTACAGAGGAATTGTTGAAAGAAGTAGATTCACATTTTTCTGCTATGTGGGATAGGTTATTTGAAGTGTATCATTGCCCTATTATACAGAACAATATGGAATTTCCGGACTTTAGACTGTTTGGAAATCAAGATGGCGTCTTTACACAGGGCAGAGTTCATTTTATTCAGGAAATAAATCGTCTGTTTGCGTCTTATGCGTCAAAACATCATCATTTTTTTATCAATGACATTCAATATCAATCGGCAGTATTTGGACTGGAAAAGTGGTCAGATCCTTTTTATTGGCATATGTACAAATACGCAGTAGCCCTTCCGGCTATTCCTACACTTGCGCATAATATAGCCAATATCATCAAATCTATCTTTGGTAAAAATAAGAAGGCACTGGTACTTGATCTTGATCATACACTCTGGGGTGGTGTTGTCGGAGATGATGGCGTGGAAGGACTTGAAATCGGTCAGGAGACTTCCATGGGCCAAGTATATAGTGAGTTCCAAGGTTATATAAAAGAACACAAGAACCTGGGAATCATGTTAAATATCAGTTCAAAAAATGAGGAAGAGAATGCAATTGCAGGACTGAATCATCCGGATGGTATATTAAAACCATCAGATTTTATAGTGATCAAAGCCAATTGGGAGCCAAAATGTGATAATATTAAAATCATCGCGCAGGAACTTAATATTCTTCCGGAAAGTCTCGTGTTTATTGATGACAATCCAGCTGAGAGAGAAATCGTCAGACAGTTCTTACCACAGGTAGCAGTTCCGGAAGTAACAAAACCTGAAGAATACATTCGCATCCTTGACAGGACAGGATATTTTGAAGTGACGACACTTTCAGAAGACGATAGAAAAAGAAATAGTATGTATCAGGCAAATCTTCAACGTAAAAGTGAAGAGAATAGTTTTTCTGACTATAAAGAATATCTGCGTTCACTGACAATGAATGCAACAATCAAAAAGTTTGATTCCATCTATCTCTCCAGAATCACCCAGCTGACGAACAAAAGCAATCAATTCAATCTTACGACAAAGCGATATACACAAAGCGAAATTGAACAATTATCTCTGGATCAGGAGTATCTGACGCTATATGGTAAGCTCGAAGATCGTTTTGGTGATAATGGAGTTGTTTCCATCATTGTAGGAAAACAAGAGAATGCTATTCTACACATTCAGTTGTGGTTGATGAGCTGCAGAGTTTTAAAGAGAGATATGGAATTTGCCATGATGGATACGTTGGTTCATCGATGTGCTGACAGAGGAATCCACGAAGTAAAAGGATATTATTATCCGACATCAAAAAATTCTATGGTAAAAGATTTTTATGCGCGCATGGGCTTTACAAAAGAGAATGAAGATGAAAATGGCAATACAATATGGTATTATAAGGTAGATCAAACATACCAGAATCAAAATCATGTAATAAAGGTGGATGAAGAATGAACAGAGAAGAAGTGTTTGAAAAACTGAATACAGTTTTTTGTGATGTATTTGATGATGAAGAGATAGAAGTGAGTGAGACAACAACAGCTGATGATATTGAAGATTGGGATTCTCTTGAGCATATTAATCTGATGGCGGCAGTAGAAAAAGAGTTCGCGATCAAGTTCACGATGGGGCAGATCGTCAGTATGAAGAATGTTGGAGAGATGGTTACACTGATACTCTCTAAACTGAATCAGGAGTAATGGCAATGAGCATAACATCCTTTGCATTTATATGCCTTTATACAGGATTGTTAATACTATATTATCTGATACCAAAAAAAATGCAGTGGGGGTTATTACTGGCAGCCAGTTTAGGCTTTTTCCTTTTGTCGGGGGAAATCTGGCTGGTAATTTACCCTCTGGTTTCATTGTTAGCAGTTTACGGGGGCGCATTATACATTCACAGAGCGGATAAAGATCGTAACAAGAAGATTATCCTTGCATCTGTTATTGTATTCTGCGTTTTTCTGTTGTGCATTTTAAAGTATTTTCATCTTGGACTTCTGGCACCACTTGGAATTTCATTTTATACGCTCACGTTACTGGGATATCTGATTGATGTTTTTTATGAAATTACGCCGCCTGAAAAAAATATATTCAGACTTGGCTTATTCGGATACTATTTTCCAACATTATTATCAGGACCACTTCTTCGCTATAATGACATCAAAGAGGAACTTTATGCACGACACCCACTGGACTATAAAAAGATTACCTACGGTATTCAAAGGATACTCTGGGGCTTCTTTAAAAAGCTTGTCATTTCGGAAAGGCTTGCACTTGTTGTCAATACTGTATACGACAATCCGGAAGCGTATTCTGGATCTGTCATCATCTTTGCCGGTATTTGCTTTACCTTACAATTATATACTGATTTTTCAGGCTATATGGATATCGTGATTGGTATCTCAGAAACATTTGGAATTACTATGCCGGAAAATTTCAAGGCACCTTTCTTTGCAAGAAATATTCAGGAATATTGGAGAAGATGGCATATTACACTTGGAACATGGCTGAGAAATTATTTGTTTTATCCTCTGCTTCGCACGAAAATATTTACGGAAATGCCCAAAAAGCTTAAAAGTAGATTAGGTAAAAAGAGAGCAAAACAGGTTACCGTATTTACAGCTATGCTCATTTTATGGTTTACAATTGGTTATTGGCATGGAGGCGTCGCAAAATATATTATTGGCTCAGGTATTCTTCATTGGTTCTATATTGTAACAGGAGAGTTATTAGAACCAGTCTGGCAGAAGTTACGGTCTTTGTTTCATATCCGTGAAACAGGAAAAGGCTTTATTTTGTTCCAGAGAGTCAGAACCTTTTTGCTTGTCACGATTGGTTTAATTTTGTTTCGTGCTGAGAATTTGGAAACGGGAGCAAGGATGCTGCTAAGAATCATTACAGATTGGGATTTTGTCTCTGTTTTCAATGGTACCTTACTGCAATTGGGATTGGATTACATAGAAATCACAATTGCAATCGTGTCACTCATTATGTTACTGATTGTCTCGACGTATCAGGAGGGGCATGGTTCTGTCAGAGATTATATTGCTGCAAAAAAATTACCATTCAGATGGATGATCTATTATGCGCTGTTATTCTATGTCATTTTATTAGGACAGTATGGACCTGGATACAGTGCTGCGGAATTTATATACCAAGGTTTTTGAGGATGAAAAATGAATAAAAAACAAACATTAAAGATCGTACTATTTGCCGCAATTTTCTTATTTGTATTGCAGAGTCTGACCTATATTATTCGTACAAATGGAGATGTCAAAGATCGCTTTGTTGGGTTCTATGCGGAAAAAGAAAATTCTATTGATGTGATTATGATTGGGTCGAGCCCAGTCTATCCTTGCTTTTCAGGACCTCAGATTTGGGGAGAATATGGAATTACCTGTTATCCGCTATCTTCAAATGTTCAGCGGCCACAAGCGGCACTTGGTCTTGTGAGAGAAGCACAGAAGACACAGTCTCCAAATTTGTATGTGTTTGAAATAAAGCAATTTGCTTCAGATTTCAATGAAGATTCTGACAGTATGGCATACACAAGAGGTGTTACAGACAATCTGAAATACTCTTGGAACAGAGTCCTTACCATAAATGATATGGTGTCAGATGTCTCTGACAGATATACATTTTATTTTGATATATTCAAGTATCATTCCAACTGGAAAACGATGGTGCTGCCAAGTCAGATCAGATGTTTTCGATATGAATACCCTGATCCATGGAAAGGATTTGTACAAAAGGCAGGAATCCACCCGGCAGAATATGTAGACTATTCGGCCATTGAAGAGCAGATACCCATTCCAGACTATAATGAAAACAGTTTAAAAGAACTATTAGCTTATTTAAAAGAACATAACTTGAATGCACTTTTTGTACTTGCACCCTATCAACTCGAATCTGATGTCAAACAGAAAAATTTTAATTATATGGAATCTATGATTTCAGAAGCAGGATACGAGTTTTTAAATTTAAATGAACATCTTATGGAAATGGATTTTAAATTTGATGAAGATTTTTATGACAAAGGGGTTCATACCAATGCGATAGGATCACAAAAATGCTCAACATTTCTTGCAGAATATATCTTAGAGAGGTATCCAATCCAAGATAAGCGAGGAGACCAAGCTTATCAATCATGGGATCAGGCTTATGAAAAGTGGCTTTTGGGATACAAAGAATCAGAACAGCAGATCAAAGATGCGATTCGCAATCAGGATTACACCGAAGTTCAGGAAGAGGATGAGGAATAACAATGTGTGGAATAGCGGGATTTTGCAATGGGAAGGATCGATGGCAGGAAACAATTGAACAGATGAATCAGAGCATGTTCCATAGAGGCCCGGACGCAGGAGGATTTTACTGCAATGAGGAACAGACAGTTGTGTTTGGACACCGAAGACTGTCTATTGTTGATCTGAGTCCAAATGGTGCACAACCTATGACATCACATAGCGGCAATCTGGTCATGGTGTTCAATGGCGAAATCTATAATTATAAAACGATAGCAGACAAATTGAAACAGGATGGATATGTAAAAACATTTCGCGGTTCCTCTGATACAGAAGTTCTCTTGGAGGCCATGGAGGCATATGGGATTCAAGAGACCATTGCCATGTCCAAAGGAATGTTTGCGATTGCCGTTTATAATAAAAGAACCCGAGAAATCAATCTGATCCGCGACAGAATCGGAGAAAAGCCATTACATTATGGTATGGTCAATGGAAGTTTTGTATTTGCTTCGGACTTAAAATCGATTTCTGCAATGCATAATTTTTCTAATGCTATGAATCAGGAGGTATTAAGTCTCTATTTTGTGCATGGATATATTCCGGCACCTTATACCATATATCAGGACATTTTCAAACTGGAAGCCGGAACGATTTTAACAATTCAGAGTCCTTATCAAGAATATAAGCTATCTACCTACTGGTCTGTCATGGAAGCTGCCAGAAAAGGACAGGAGAATCTGTTCCAAGGAAGTTTTCAGGAGGCGTCCTGTGAGCTTGAAAGGTTGCTTAAAATATCAATCAGTGGACAGATGGAGGCAGATGTACCGGTAGGTGCATTCTTATCCGCAGGAATTGATAGTTCGACGATTGTTGCACTCATGCAATCTTTGAATCAGAATAAAGTCAGAACGTTTACGATTGGTATGCAAGAAGAAGGCTATAACGAAGCAATCATCGCAAAGGAAATCGCAAAACATTTAGGAACACAGCATACAGAATTATATATTTCAGAAGGAGATGCCAAGCAGGTCATCCCAAAACTTGCTGATATTTTTGCGGAACCATTTGCAGATTCTTCACAGATTCCGACCTATCTTGTTAGCAAAATGACCAGAGAGCATGTGACAGTGTCCCTGAGTGGGGATGGAGGAGATGAATTGTTCTGTGGTTACGGAACCTATGAATCTATCAGCACCCTTTGGAATAAAATGAAAAAAGTACCTTATCCTGTAAGAAAATTATGCAGTGAGATCGTCCTTCACACCCCATTAAAAAATGACAGGAATACCTGTGTAAGAGGTACTTTGTTGGGTGCGAAAGGACCTGAAGATCTTTATGAGATTTCAAATCAGGAAGAACCACTTGCAAAACAGATTGCAAAAAATAAAACACAAGTTCCTTATAAATATAACACCTATCCAAATGGATATCTAAAAGAAGCGAATCATAACATTATGTTGATGGATATGCTGATGTATCACCCGGATGATATCTTGGTCAAAGTTGACAGAAGTGCAATGGCAGTTTCTCTTGAAACACGTGTTCCAATGTTGGATCAGGATGTTGTTGAATTTGCATGGAGTCTGCCTCTATCTTACAAAAAAGAGGGGGCGGTCAGAAAACGAGTCTTGAGAGATATTTTATATCGCTATGTACCGAAGGAAATGATGGAAAGACCAAAAACCGGATTTTCTATACCCATTGAAAAATGGTTAAGGGAACCCGAGCTTAAAGCATGGGCCGAAATGCTGCTTGATAAAGAAATGATAAAGAAACAGGGAATATTAGATGCAGAGATTGTATGGGGCATCTGGAAAGATTTTATTGAAAAAGGAATCTGGAGAGTACAGATCTGGTATCTACTTATGTTCCAGGAATGGCTCATGACAATCCCAGAACGAAAAACGCTTTTATCATAAGGAAAAGAAAAATGAGAAACGAAATGGATAAACCACTGCTTTCCGTGATTGTTGCTATTTATAACATTGAGAATTATATCGAGAAATGTATTTGTTCTATCATAGAGCAGAGTTATCAGAATCTTGAAATTCTTTTGATTGATGATGGCTCAACGGATCAGAGTGGTCATATCGCCGACCGCTACGCAGAGATGGATCATAGAATTAAAGTGATTCATAAGGCCAACGGTGGTCTATCTGATGCCAGAAATGCAGGAATCGATGTTTGTACGGGGGAGTATATTGCCTTTGTTGATGGGGATGACTGGATAGACAAGGATATGTATTCCCATATGCTTACGGCAATTATAAAGGAAGATGCCGATATGGGAATCTGCAGATATCGTCAGATATACAGAGACAACATTGTAGATGAATCTACAGGAATGATTCGATCTATGGAAGGGCGTCAGGCACTTACCTGCTTTATCAAAGAGGAAGATGACATTCAGATTCAGAATGCAGCTTGGAACAAGGTCTATAAAAGAGTACTTTTGGGGGAACAAAGATTTCCTGTTGGTAAATGGTATGAGGATATTGTATATACCACGATTCTGCTTAGCAAAGTACAAAGATGTGTCTACCTTGATTCGGCATATTATAATTATGTGCTTGAAAGAGAAGGCAGCATTATGTCGAAAGGATTTTCGGAAAAAATTCTTTCGGATCAAATCCCGGCATATCTTGAAAAAGGTGAATTTTTAAGAGACATTGGAGAAGAGGAACTGGCCGCAATTCATGAGTATTTCTTTTTAAAGAGGCTGCTGATTTATTATTCCATGCTGTCGCATACAGAAAATAAAAGCAAAAAAAATTTTTGTCATGAGATTCGTCAGGTCATTCAGTCAAGAAAACCATATATTTCTTCTTCCTTTCAATGGGAAGGAGCAAATCGAAACGAGAAGTATAAACTGAAACTGTTTCTCATTTCTCCAATCCTATATAAATTGTTTATGAGGATCAATGAAACCTTGATTCTTCCGTATAAGATGGCAAAGCACGATACTAATAAAATCATAATTCAACTTTCGGGTGGACTTGGAAACCAGATGTTTCAATATGCACTCTTTTTACAACTTCGTAAAATGGGTAGAACTGTTTTGATAGATGACAAAACCGGATATCAGGATCAAACAGAGAGACAGGTACAATTATCTGTGTTCCCAATTCATTATCCAACACCGACAAGACAAGAGTTGATTAAGATGACGGATTCTTCTATGACATTGCCAAGCAGAGTACGCCGTAAGATTACTGGGAGAAAGACAAAAGCTTATCAGGAAAAGCAGTTTAACTTTGACTCTTACGTATTTCAGACAGAATATGCATATTTGGTTGGCTGCTGGCAGTCGGAAAAATATTTTCCTAATGTGAAAGAGGAACTTCTTGAGAAATTTCAATTAACAGATGATAACATAAATAAAGAAAATCAGGATATAAAAGAGCAGATTCATGCCTGTTGTTCTGTCAGTATGCATATCAGACGTGGTGATTATCTTGAAGAGGAACATGCCGGATTATATGGCGGAATCTGTACCCCAGAGTACTATCAGAGAGCAATTCAATATATGAATGAACATTTAGACAGCCCTGTCTATTTTATTTTCAGCAATGATCCGAGCTGGGCGCAGGAGAACTTCAACGGTGAGAATATGATCATTGTAGGAATCAATAATGAGGAACAGGGGTATCTTGATTTGATGCTGATGAGTGAATGCAAGCATAATATATTGGCGAACAGCAGTTTTAGCTGGTGGGGAGCCTGGTTGAATAAAAACCCTGATAAGATAGTATTAGTGCCACAAAAATGGCTTAATGGGCGAGATTGTGCGGATATCTATACAGACCGTATGCTTGCAATATGACAGATTTTCAAGTAAGATTGAAAAAGAATAATGCATAGAATGGGAATCCTTAGAAGCAGGATGGGTGAAACGTGAATATTACGATCATAAAGAAATTATCATATGTTTTAAATAGCAATCAAAAAGCAAAAATATTTGGATTAAGTATCTTGATTTTAATTGGAGGTTTGTTGGAAACGCTCGGTGTATCCATGATTCTTCCAGTCATAACTGTTATTCTTGATGTGGAACGAATGGAAAAAAATCACTGGGTGCAGCTGATTTTAAAAGGATTACACCTTAAGGATATGAATCAATTCATTGTACTGCTCTTAATAGCGGTTATCCTTGTCTTTGTGATTAAGAATGTATATCTTCTTATATTATCTTATATTCAGGCTAAATTTGTGAATGGAAGTCAGCACAAAGCAGGCAGTTATATGCTTGAAGAGTATTTAAACAGACCCTATGAGTTTTACCTGAATGCAGATATCCCTACGATATTTCGAATACTGGATGGAGATATTCCCAAGGTATTTCAACTTCTGATGCAACTGATCAGACTTGTGACTGAAATTGTGGTTGCAGTCTGTTTATTTGTGTTGCTTCTGATTATTGATTTTAAAATGACAATGTTTTTAATGTGTATGTTAGTCGTGATGACTTTGATTATTGTTAAAATATTGAAACCAAAGCTAAACGTAATTGGAAAAGAAAATCAGAAAGTTCAGAGTGTAGCAGGAAGGTGGAGAACCAAAGCTGTTTATGGCATTAAAGATGTTAAAGTTTTAAACAAGGAACATTTTTTTGCAGATTTTTATAAACAGCATACATTATATGGGACACAACTTACAGTGAAATACTCTGTCTTAAATAATATTCCTAGAACAATTATTGAAACAGCATGTATTGCAGGTGTTCTGGCATATCTGGCAATTTGTATCGTATTGGGAGCAGATATTACCTCACTGATGTCCCAGATTACTGCGTTTGCAGTTGCGGCAATCAGACTAATGCCAAGTATGAACAGAATCAATACTTATCTCACAGATATTGCATTTTATGAGCCATCTCTTGACTATGTATATGAGCATGTAGATTTTTCAAGATATAAAGCAGAAGGAGAATATATCCCTGTAGAACCGGTGAATCCGGCCCCCATCGTTATTGATCAGGATATTGAATTGAAAGGAATAGGCTATAGTTATCCTAATACAGACAAAAAAATTCTTGATCAGGCAGAGATGAGAATTCCTCTTGGTAAGTCAGTAGGTGTTGTTGGACCATCAGGTGCAGGAAAATCAACCGTGATTGATATTATTTTAGGATTACTACGTCCACAGGAAGGAAATGTTCTTTGTGATAACAGAGACGTTTATGATAATTATCCTTCGTGGCTCAGTCATATTGGCTATATTCCTCAAGTTATTTATTTATCAGATGATTCCGTGCGTTCCAATATTGCCTTTGGTGTTGCTGAAGAGGAGATTGACGAGGCACGTATCTGGCAAGTTCTAGAAGAAGCACAGATGGCAGAATTCGTGAGAAAACTTCCTGAGGGTCTTGATACTTCTGTTGGAGACAGGGGAGTGCGTATATCAGGTGGCGAGAGACAGAGACTGGGCATCGCAAGAGCGCTATATCATAATCCGGAGATCTTAATCTTTGATGAGGCTACCTCAGCACTTGACAATGCTACGGAACAAGCAGTTATGGATGCAATCCACAGTTTCCATGGGAAAAAGACTATGGTTATCATCGCACACAGACTCAATACCATTGAGCAATGTGATCTGATCTACCGTGTCGAAGACGGGAAAATTAAAAAACAGGAAAAGAAATAGGGTAAATCTATGTTAGGGATTGAGTTATTAAAAGGACAGGGACTAGGCAATCAGTTATTTTGTTATGTTACAACCAGATGCATTGCGCTCGATAGGGGATATGCATTCAGTGTCCTTGGAAGAGAGACACTAGGCAACAATATTCACAGTGACTGTGGTCTTTATTTCATGGATCTGGATATGGGTGTGGAATCAGAGGCTTCCGAATATACGCGTATCTATCAGGAACGTGAGGACAGGCTTTATATCCCTAACTCAAAACATGATCTGATGCATGGCTGCTATGTTACTGGTACAGATCATGAACTGATCAATATTCAAGACCAGGTTCTTGTGTCCGGAAATATGCAGGCGGAAGATTACTTTATCAAGTATAAAAATGAGATTAAACAATGGCTTGCAGTCAAACCGGAATATGAGTGTTTTGATTATAGCAGAGATAATTTATGTATCCTCCATCTCCGGTGTACAGACTATATGGATTCTCCGGAGTTGTTTTTGAAAAAAAAGTATTGGATCAATGGCATGAAAAATATGCGTAAGATTCGACCTGATATGGAATTCATGATTATTACGAATGACACTAAGGAGGCTGAAAAGCTGATTCCAGGAGTAAAAGCATATAACTTCAATCTGGCAAAAGACTACTCCATTATAAAAAATGCAAAGCACTTATTATTGGCGAATTCATCATTTACCTATTTTCCTGCATTTACCAGTGATACGGTGGAAACAATTATTGCACCGAAATATTGGGCAAGGCATAATGTGTCTGATGGATATTGGGCCTCAGAACAGAATATTTATGAGGGTTGGACATATCAGGACAGATATGGAAGACTTTTTAGTGCCAAGGAGTGCAGACAGGAACTAGAAGCTTATAAAAAGACATCTTTAAAATACAAAAAACTGAACCAGAAAAGAAGTGGACTTTCTTTATCCATGGGACTGGGTTTATGTAGTATTCGTTTCCGATTTTACTATTTTTTAAGATTATACAGAGGGTTATTAAGAAAATGCAGAAAACTAGTCAGCAACAAATAAGTAAAAAATTAAGTTTGCCAAACGTGACGCTGGTTGCGATGACGAGTGTCAAAGTAAAAGAAACGATAAAAGCAATGCAGTATAGCATACGTGAAATTGAATTTGGAGATGTGGTACTGATTACACACAGAAAGCCTTTTTTCCTTCCAAAGGAAATCAGATATGCGCATATATCGAAATTAACAAATATAGATCATTTTAATTATAAAACAGTATATGATATGGGAGACTATATTCATACAGATTTTGCACTTCTGGTGCATTACGATGGATTTGTTGTAAATCCTGATATGTGGAGAGATGAATTCCTAGAGTATGATTATATTGGATCACCATGGCCACTTCCTAAGGAAGGGGATACTACCACCTACCGCGATATCTATGGAAATCTATGCAGAGTGGGGAATAGTGTCTCTCTCAGAAGTAAAAGACTTATGGATTATCCAAAGAAAGCAAATGTCCCCTGGGTCGGAGAAAATGGATACTTTAACGAAGATGGATTTATTTGTTGCAAGATCAGACACTTGCTTGAGGCTGAGGGAATAAAGATCGCACCACTTGAACTTGCTGTTTATTTTGGACATGAACATATGATTCCGGAAGTTCAGGGAATCCGTCCGTTTGTATTTCATAAGTGGCATGGAACCAATGCAGAGTACCCTAATTTTTGCAAGTGACTTGCTAAAAAAGCCTTATAATTCATATAGAAATCGTAATATTAGTAAGAAATGTAGGAGAAAAGATGTTGCCTTCGGATATTAAAAAAGTGGATGATGATAAGCTATCTGTTGTTGTTGCAGTTTATAATATAGAAAATTATCTTGAAAAATGTGTTAGATCTATTATGAGTCAAACTTATAAAAATCTTGAAATCATCTTAGTTGATGATGGTGCAACAGATCATTGTGGAGAAATATGTGATTTGTTTGCAAGAGAAGATGACCGAGTTCGCGTTATTCATAAGACGAATGGTGGGTTATCGGATGCAAGAAATGCTGGTATAGAAATGGCGACTGGTGTATTTATAGCCTTTGTAGATGGTGATGATTGGATAGATCCAGATATGTATGAGATTATGCTACGAGAACTTAAAAAGTATCAAGCAGATATTGTGGTATGTGCTTTTCGTAAAGTATATAATGATAAAGTCATAGATGAAGGTACTGGAAATGTGTTTTGTTATGAGGGCAGAGAGGCTCTCATGCGAGTAATAACAGAGGTTGATTCTGTTAAAATACACAATGCAGCGTGGAACAAAGTTTGTCGTAGAGAGTTCTTAGGAGAGCAGAGATTTCCAAAAGGTAAGTGGTATGAAGATGTCGTATTTACAACAAAATTTATAGCAAGAGCAAATCGCTGTATTTATATAGATAGCCCAAAATATAATTATGTAATGGATAGAGAAGGTAGTATTATGAATGTTGGATTTAATCAAAGGATACTAACAGATCTTATCCCTGCATATCTTGAGAAAGCGGAATTTTTAAAGGAAATACAGGAAATAGAACTGTTACATATACATTTGTATTTTTACTATAAAAATCTTTTATCATGGTATATGCAATTATATAGATCAAAAGATGATAATAAAATTAAATTTATGAATGAAATTAAGAATAGAATTGTTGAAAATGCGCCCATTAATCCAAGTATATTCAGTTGGGATGGCGCCAGTATAGATGAAAAAAGAAAACTAACTTTGTTTTTATATTCGCCTTCAATTTTTATAATGAAAATGAATTTATATGATTTTATCTTCTGCCCAGTGAAACAAAAAATTAAGAAGTTATTAAGTTAGATTGAGGTTAAATATGATTGTATTGAAGATGGCAGGCGGTCTTGGGAATCAAATGTTTCAATATGCTTTATACAAGCAGCTTGAGTATATGGGACGAAATGTTCGAATAAATGATTATACTTTTTATAAGTCAGAAGACATAAGAACAAGACAAATCGATATTTTCAAATTATCTTATCAACGAGCAACAAAAAAAGAAATAGATCGATTGAACGATTCGTCGCTTCTTTTTAAAGATCGTCTTAGAAGAAAAATATTTGGTAGAAATGATAAAATCTACAAAGAAAAGCAATTTCACTTTGACCCTATGGTGTTTAAATTAACAGATGCTTGTTTGGAAGGATATTGGCAAAGCGAGAAGTTCTTTCCGGACGTAAAAGAACATTTATTAGAGAGTTTTTGTTTTCCTGAGCCAGATACAATTAAGAATAAAACATATCTTAAAAAGATTGTTTCTACAAATTCAGTGGGTGTTCACATTAGGAGAGGGGATTATCTACAGAAAAAGTATTGTGGTTTGTATGAGGGGATATGTACTAAAGAGTATTATGAAAAAGCATTTCAACAAATGAGAATATGGCATCCAAATTGTCATTTTTTTCTCTTCTCAAATGATATAGAGTGGGTAAGTGAGCAGTATCAAGGTAATAATTTTACTGTTGTTAGTGGCAATGATGAGGCACACGGATATTATGACATGATGTTAATGAGTAGTTGTAAGCATCAGATTGTTGCCAATAGCAGTTTTAGCTGGTGGGCAGCATGGTTAAACAAAAACCCAGAAAAAAAAATAATAGCGCCTTCAAAGTGGCTAAATCAAGGTGATTCACGAGATATCTATACGGATGAAATGTTTATAATCTAAAGAAAAATTATGCAAAATGAGTTTTGCTTTAAAAAGGAACGGGTGCCAAAATGGTTTATGATTGTTTTCAGTTTTTTAATGAACTAGATATTCTAAGGCTGAGATTACATATTTTAGCTCCAATTGTGGACAAATTCGTAATAAGTGAAGCAACTGAGACTTTTTCGGGTATGAAGAAGCCGTTGTACTTTGAAGAAAATAAAGAAATGTTTGCAGAGTTTTCAGATAAGATTATTCATGTGATAGTAACTGATACTCCTCAAGGAGATACTCATGATCGGGATACATTTCAGAAAAACGCTGTAGGACGTGGATTAGAGAATTGTAAGGATGATGATATTATTATTTTTAGTGACCTCGATGAGATTCCTAATCCAATCCGAGTGCGAGAAATAATACAAGACTGCAAAGATGGTATTGTTTATCACATGGCACAACGACTTTTTTATTGCTATCTTAACATGGAAGAAGTGTCTGGCAATCTACTTGCGTATTGTGGTGAGTTTGATGGGATCAATAATAAAAAATGGCTTGGAACAAAGATTTGCCGTTATAGTGTGGCTAAGACTATGCCTCTTGGAGAATTACGTTGGCCAAAATGTAAAGAATATGGGATTAGAGTAGAGGATGGAGGCTGGCACTTTGGCTACATGGGGGGGAGTGGCGAAAGTGATGTTAAGAAAAGAGTTACAGAAAAAGTTCGGTCAGCTGCTCATCAAGAATATAATAAAAAGTCTATATTGAATAAAGTGGATGATAAAATTCGAGATGGTGAAGATATTTTTGGAAGAGATGCTAGATTTATACAGGTGGAAATCGACGAAAGCTTTCCAGAATATCTGAGAATGCATATAAATGACTACAATCATCTTATTAAAAATAAGGAAAATATAGTAAAGATATGGCTTAGACATTTCAGAAAGAAAATTGAGGGGATAGTTGTTAGTATTTTTATTAGAAGTAAGAAAATTGTTAGATTAATTATAAATTATAAGTAGCAGTTATAGTGCAATCCTAATAAAAGAAGCTTTTTAGAATCAGAAGGGACAGTATAATGAAGAAAGTATCAATTTGTATTCCAACTTATGGAAAAGCCGAATATGTTAAACAATTATTGGAATCTATTTTTCGGCAAACTTATTTGGATTATGAAATCATTATTACAGATGATACAGTGGGTAATGAGGTGGAGCAAATCGTAGCTTTATATAAGGATGACAGAATCAAATATTATCATAATTCAGAAAAACTGGGTCATATCTTCAATTGGAATCGAGCAATTGAACTTGCAACTGGTGAGTATATTAAAATTATGTTTAGTGATGATTGGTTCACGTATAATGATAGTCTTGAAAAATATGTGAAACTTCTTGATGAGAACTATAATGCGGGATTTGCTTTTTCAGGAAGTATGCAAGTATCTAATACTGAGAGTTATGCAAGAATGATTTCGACTGACTTTATAAAAAGGTTAAAAAAGGATTATCGAACTATTTTCACAGGAAACGAGGCAGGTGCTCCAAGCGGAACGATTTTTCGTAATAATGGTATAAAATTTGATGAAAAAAGCAACTGGGCATCTGATCAGGAATTATACTTACATTTACTTAGCGAATTTTCTGATTTTTCTTATAGTAATGAGCCATTAGTTTCAATTGGAATACATGCAGGGCAATACACTAATTTGTTTAAGGAAAGAGATCAAAGAATATTTAACGATTATTACTATATGTTTACGAAATACAATCTGATTGAAAATTTTGATTGCAGAGAGTTTTTTGAAGAAATGATGTTAAGATATGGAAAAAGTATTATGTTTGCAAGAAAAGTTGGCTATAAGACCTTGAATTATTTTAATAAAAAAATAAAATATGTATGGAAAAACAAAGTTCTTGATTATATAGATGCAGGAAAGCGAAAAATCAATGACATTAAAAAAACAAAATGAAAATAGATTTAATCATAATGAACTCATTATAAATATAATATTTTATCTTGCATATTCGATAGAATTAGCAATCTTATTGATTGACAAGAGTGTGTTTATTAATCCTATTGAGGGCAGGTTGTTTCAGATTACATTTCTTTTGTTTTTGTTTGTAGCAGCGAGTTATCGATATACATTGGCAGAATGGATGATTCTTATTTTATGGGGGAGTATCGGTGCAATATCTTATTTTATAACAGAAAGAAATGAAATCATACGATTTGTCATTTTTTTAGCAGCATGTAAACAAATACAACCAAAAGGATTGATAAAATATACATTTTATGTGATTTTAGTAGGAATCAGTTCACTGATTATACTTTCACTCTTAGGCATAATGGGGACTATTTCATCAACAGCTGATTTTGGAAGAGGAATTGTAGAAACAAGGTATATGTTAGGAATTGGACACCCCAATGCATTACATTGCATGTTTTGGTCGATAATAGTTCTATTTCTATATTTGTATGACAATACCTTAAAGTGGTGGATATTTGGAATTTTATATGTAAGTAATTTTGGAATGTATTCCCTTACACATTCTAAGGCTGGAGTACTAATCACTATATTCACAATTACAATTTCTATTTTTTACCACTACTTCAAAGTTATAAGAGAACACATAATAGTTTCGATTTTTAATATTCTACTTACTATAACTTGTGTTGTTTTTTCAATATTTATTGCAATACCAGGAACGTTTCTAACACCTGAAAGTACGATTGATAGGATGCTAACAGGAAGATTATGGATTGCAAGAGCTCTTGGGGGTACCAACAAATGGGAATTGTTTTCAAACCCTGGATGTACAGAGTATTTTGACATGGGATATGTTAGGATGTTCTACTGGTATGGTATTATACCAACAGTTTTGATTATTATCTTACTCTGCATTTTATTACAACATCTTTGGAAAAATCAAAACTACATGGAACTAATGATAATCTTGTCGTTTGTGCTATATACAACAGTTGAAGCACATGCGGTTTCAGTTTATCTTGCAAGGAATTACGTATTATTAATATTGGGAACAAGTTGGAGTAATATTATCTCGATGGGAAAACAAGAGTCTTATTTGTTCTATCAGATTCCAGTGAAATTTATAAAAAAGCTTTCAAATCAAAGCAAGAGAGGAACATGATTATGAATCAAGCAACTCATAAAAATAGAATTCTTGAGTTATATTGCGTTCTTGCAATAGATTTAATTACTATCATTATTTCATACGTGTTAGCCGTTCTTACGCGTTTTGGTAGTTTTGATCAGCTTCACAACATACAGCTTCATTACATCATCTGTCTATTTTGTATGTTTTTTTGCACTATATTTACGCTCATGCTTGATTGGAATCGAAACTTCATTCAACGTGGATATTTTATAGAAATAATAACACTACTAAAATATAATGTTATCTTAATTTTTATTGTCTCTAGTTTTTTATTTCTTATTAAGCAGGCAGAATTTTTTTCGAGATTGTTGTTTGGCTATTTTTTTCTTTTTAATTTAATTTTATCTTTTCTATTTCATGCAGTTTTCAAGAAGCTATTACGAGAATATTTAAAAAGTGATAGAAGCAAAGTTGAAGTTTTAGTTGTGACAGAGCAAAGTAATATTGACCACATACTAAAATCAATCATAGGAACCATTCCAGTAAACTATATTATTTGTGGAATTGCATCGTTGGATAATCATACTACAGTAAAAAGTATAAGCGGGATACCGGTTGTTGCAAATAAGAGCAATTTAATGGAGATTTCAAGGCAATTACCACTTGATGAGGTTTTTCTATACACGACACATCTTTCCTCAAAAGAAACAAGTGAACTTATTAGAGATTTTGAGTCTATGGGTATACTTTGCCATTATAGTTTAAATATTACTGATATTCATACCGGAGAAAGTACAATAGGAAAATTTGGAGAATACACAGTAATAACATATTCACTTAATTCAATTGATTATAAGAGGAGAATGATAAAGAGACTTATGGACATAATTGGCGGGTTTATAGGTTCAGTGTTTACTGTCATTATGACACCATTTATTGCATTCGCAATTATTATCGATTCAAGAGGACCTATTTTTTTCGAACAAACTCGGATTGGAAAAAATGGAAGACGATTTAAAATCTATAAATTCAGATCGATGTACCGTGATGCTGAAGAACGCAAACAGGAGCTTATAAAAAGGAACGAAATGGATGGACTCATGTTTAAAATAAAAAAAGATCCGAGAATAACCAGAGTAGGACGATTCCTTCGAAAAACAAGTCTTGACGAGTTTCCACAATTTTTCAATGTTTTACGAGGTGATATGAGTCTGGTAGGGACTAGACCACCCACAGAAGACGAATTTGAAAAATATAACCTTTATTATAGAAGAAGGTTAAGTATGACACCAGGACTTACGGGGATGTGGCAGGTTAATGGTAGGAGTAGTATAGATAATTTTGATGATGTAGTTAAACTTGATTTACAGTATATTGATGAATGGTCTCTTAGTCTGGACATAAAAATACTATTAAAAACTATATGGGTAGTAATAGCAGGTAGAGGTTCGGAGTAGGTTATACATAGTGAGGGAAGTATGCGAATAGCAATGATTGGGCATAAAAGAATTCCATCTCGTGAAGGTGGTGTTGAAATTGTCGTGGAAGAACTCAGTGTCAGAATGACACAAATAGGACATCAAGTTACTGTTTTTAATAGAGCAGGTCACCATATTGCAGGAAAAGATGTTAAAAATATTAATTTAGAAGATTGCTACAACCATTTATATAAAGGCATTAGACTTATAAAAATACCTACGTTTCAAACTAAGGAACTAAATGCAATCGTGTATGCTATACTTGCAAGCATTCGGGCAGTGTTTGGAAAATATGATGTAATTCATTATCACGCAGAAGGTTCTTGCTCCATGATATGGCTTCCAAAATTATTTGGAATTAAGACTATTGCAACGATTCATGGTCTTGATTGGCAAAGAGCAAAGTGGGGAGGATTCGCGACCCGCTTTTTATTGTTTGGAGAAAAAATGGCTGTTAGGTATGCAAGTGAGATTATCGTCTTATCTAAAAATGTCCAAGAATATTTTAGAGATACTTACCAAAGAGAAACGATTTATATTCCAAATGGAATTCAGATTCCTATTCAAAGGGAAGTAAATCTGATAAAGCAGAAATATGGCTTGCAGGGTAATGATTATATTCTATTTCTTGCACGAATTGTGCCAGAAAAAGGACTTCACTACCTGATTGAAGCATATCGGCAGTCTGGTATTCAAGCTAAACTTGTCATTGCAGGAGGAAGCAGCCATACAGAGGGCTATATGGAACAAATTACAAAAATGATAAAAGACAATGAAAATATTATCATGACAGGATTTGTTCAGGGAATAGAGTTAGAAGAATTATTTAGCAACTGTCTTCTTTATGTGTTGCCAAGTGATGTTGAAGGGATGCCACTTAGTTTGCTTGAAGCTTTAAGCTATGGGAAAAACTGCCTGGTTAGTGATATTCCAGAAAATCTCGAGGTGATGGGTGAGTATGGAAGTTCTTTTCATAAAGGTGATATCACTGACTTGAGACAGAAATTAGTACAACTCTGCAATAAAAAGCTTACAACAAACAGAGAATTTGAAATTATAGATGCAATAAAGGAACGATTTAACTGGGATAGAATAACAAATGATACTTTGAAAGTATATTCAGGTAAATAGGAAGGAGGAATTTATTTACATGAAAATTTTGATAATAAATAAATTCTTACATCCTAAAGGCGGATCGGAAACATATATTTTTAAAATTGGTAAACATCTGATTGAACAGGGGCATGAAGTACAATACTTTGGAATGGAACATGAGGGAAGGATTGTTGGAAATCGATTAGAAGAATACACTGAGGACATGGACTTTCATCAATCAGGCTTAAGTCGATTATTCTACCCATTTAAAATCCTCTATTCAAGAGAAGCGAAAAAGAAGTTACTTAAAGTCCTCAAGGATTTCAGTCCAGATGTGGTACATATTAATAATTTTAATTTTCAACTTACTCCGTCTATCATTTATGGTATTAGAGAGTATAGTGATCAAATCAAAAACAAAATACCAATTATTTTTACAGCACACGATTACCAATTAGTATGTCCAAATCATATGATGCTTCGGCCCAGCGATTTATCACTTTGTCAGAAATGTGCAAGTGGTTCTTTTTACCACTGTATTATTGGTAAATGTGTTCATGGTTCTTTTGTGAAGAGCATATTTGGAAGCGTTGAAGGTTATTTATATGAAATGCTTGGAACTTATCGTTATTTTGATAAAGTGATATGTCCAAGTGAATTTATGCAGAAAAAAATGGTTATAAATCCAATTTTTAAAGGAAAGACGATAGCATTGCATAATTTCACAACAACTGGATTAGATGAATACAAAGAAATCGTAGACGGTGATTATATTCTTTACTTTGGAAGATACTCTAAAGAAAAAGGAATTGCAACGTTAATTAATGCGTGTAAACAATTACCAGATATTCCGTTTGTGTTTGCAGGTGGAGGACCTTTAGCAGAGGATATTAATCAGATTGAAAATATTGTGAATGTTGGATTTAAGACAGGTAAAGATTTAAAAGAACTAGTTCAAAATGCAAAGTTTGCTATTATTGCATCAGAATGGTATGAGAATTGCCCGTTTTCGGTTATGGAAGCACAATCTTATGGGACACCAGTACTAGGAGCAGACATTGGTGGAATTCCAGAACTTATAAAGCATGGAGAAACTGGAGAGCTATTTAAAAGTGGTAATCAAGAAGACCTGAAAAAGCATATAAGAAGTCTATGGGAACATCCGGAGAAAATTAGTAGATATAGAAGAGCATGTAAAGAGATAAAATATGACACAATTAGTGAATATTGTGATAAACTATTAAAGATATACCAAAATAATGAGTAGTTAGAGAAAGGATGGGCAACAGAAAATGAAAAAAGAAAAACTGCATGGTTCTGTCATCATCACTTATAGATGCAATGCTCATTGCAATATGTGCGACTGTTTCAGAGATCCAAGCAGACCAGAAGAAGAAATTGATCTTGAGACACTCGAAAAGCTTCCGAATATGGTATTTACTAATATTACAGGTGGGGAACCTTTTATTAGGCAGGATATTTCGGATATAGTCAGCTTATTATATAAGAAGACGAAAAGGATTGTTATTTCAACTAATGGGTATTTTACAGATAGAATTATCAAACTGTGTGAAGAATTTCCTGAAATTGGAATACGAATCAGCATAGAGGGTCTTGAGGAGACGAACAATGCAATAAGAGGATTACCGGATGGATTCAATAGGGGGTATAGTACCCTAAAAAAATTAGTGGAGATGGGCCATAAAGATGTTGGATTTGGGATGACGGTACAGGATATGAATTGTAAAGATCTAATTCCACTCTATGAGTTGTCTGACGAGTTAGGAATGGAGTTTGCAACAGCAACGCTTCATAACTCATTTTATTTTAGAAAAACTGATAATAAAATTGATAATAAGAGATTAGTTGCCGAGGAGTTCGAGAAACTGATTAACAAATTGCTTCAATCCAGATCTCCCAAAAAATGGGGTAGAGCTTATTTTAATCATGGATTGATTAATTACTTGTATGGACAAAAAAGACTACTTCCATGTGAAATGGGAACAAATGGATTTTTTCTCGACCCATTTGGGCATGTACTTCCCTGCAATGGGAGTAATGAAAGATGGTCAATGGGGAATCTTCATGAACAGACATGGGAGGATATCTGGACTTCTGATCAGGCAAAAAAAGTAAGAGAACAGGTAAAAAACTGTCAAAGAGAATGTTGGATGATTGGAAGTGCATCACCAGCAATGAAACAGAGAATTTGGGTTCCGGGATGGTGGATTATAAAACACAAGCTGTTTATGGGAAATCGATACAGTCTGGATGAAAATGAATTCATGAAGTAGGAAAATAAAATGAGAAAAGTGCTTTTTTTTACACATTCGCTTGTAGGCGGTGGTGCAGAGAAGACAATTATTACTCTGTCAGAATACATAAACAAAAATTATTGTGATGTTGAAGCCCATATAGGTGTTGTATATGATGATGCAAGAGTTAGAAAAACGCTTCAAAATGTTCATGTCTTGACAAATAAAACGAAACCAGAAATGAAACAGATTGCGAAAGTGCCTATTATATTAAAACAAGTGATGGAGCTTAGAAAGTTAAAGAAGGAACTTAGAATTGATACGTGCATTAGCTTTTTGCCGGGTGCTGACTTTCTAAATGTTTTATCGGCTGTTGGTGAAAAAAGAATTATTTCTGTAAGAAATAAGGAATCTTTTTTTGCAACTTCCTTTTTAAAAAAACGATATATTAAATTTTGCTATGACAGATGTGACAAAATTGTAGCGATTTCCCAAAGAGTTAAAAAGGATATAATAACTTCATTTGGTGTGAAAGAGGAAAAAGTAATAGTGATTTATAATCCGGCACCAGTGATTAACTACACCAATGGAACATCAGAGGAATTTAATGCATTCTGTAATGACAATAAGATTATTTTAAATGCCGGTCGACTAACAGAACAGAAGGGTCAGGCATATCTAATTAGAGCTTTCGCGGAAGTCTATGCCAAAAGAAAAGATGTTCGTCTTGTTATTCTTGGAACAGGAGAATTAGAGACGGAAGTAAAAAAATTGGTTTATGAATTAAATCTGAATGAAGTTGTTTTATTCCCTGGGTTTGTATACAATCCCTATGATTATATTAAAAAAGCTGATATTTTTGTATTTTCTTCAATCGTAGAAGGACTGGGCAATATTCTGATTGAATGTATGGCTTGTGGTATTCCAATTATTTCGACGGATTGTGACTGCGGTCCAAGAGAAATACTTGCACCTAACACAGATATTGATAAGGTTACGACAGATATTGAGTTTGCGCAAAATGGGATATTAGTTCCTGTGTGCTATGGTGATACTAATTCGAAAACAAAAATTACAGACGAAGAAATAATGATGTCAAAAGCAATCCTTGCGTTACTAGATCGTGAGGAGCTCCAACAGAGCTACAAAGAGAGTTCTATCAAGCGATTGGAAGATTTTGAAATATCTCGGATTGTATCACAATGGATTTCGCTTGTAAATCAGGAGTAAGTTAATATGGAAAATGAATTATTATCAATAATTGTGCCTGTGTATAATATTGAAGAGTATATACCACAATGCATAGAGTCTATTCTGAATCAGACTTACAGAAATCTGGAAATCATTCTAGTTAACGATGGATCAACGGATCGAAGTAAAATTATTTGTGAGCAATATTCTTTGAGCGACAGTAGAATCATAGTAGTAAACAAAAATAATGGTGGTCTTTCGGATGCAAGGAATGCAGGCATTGAAGTTGCGAGAGGAAAATATATTGGCTTTGTAGATGGAGATGATTGGATTGAAAACACTATGTATAGTCAATTGTATTCTACATTGATTCAGTACAATGCTGATTTTGCGTTTGGCATTATGAAAAGGTGTACCAAAGTGACAGATGAGAAGTATATCAGTGACAAAGCTATGGTGATTGAAGGTGAGAATATCATGACAGCATACATATGCGGAGAGCTCGTTCCTCATATACAAAAGTCGGTTTGTGATAAACTATACTCAAGAGAACTCATAGGAGAAACTAAATTTCTTTTTGGAAAACATGGAGAAGATGGCCCTTTTAATATGGAAGTTTTACCCAAAGCAAAAAAATGTGTATATGTTCCAGGAGCAGTATACCATTATAGAGACTTCAGGGAAGGTAGTATTTCTACAAATAATATTATATCTGAAAGACTTTTTACTGATAGAATTCCAATTATGAAAGATCAAATCAGGGTATTGAATGAGATTGGAAGACTAGATTTAGCAAAGAGACAAGAAAAGTATTTTATATCAAATTTGCTTGATTATTTTATTCTGTGTGAAAAAAGTGGAAAAGAAAATATAAAAAGCAAAGGTATTACAATAAAAAAAGAAATTTTAAATAATTCTGAAATTTTAGTATCAATTATTTTTAATAAACATAATGACATAAAAATCAAGTTGAAAATCATACTCTTTCTAATATCATCAAAATTATTTTTCCTAATATTTAACAAAGCCATAGTAAAATGAAAAACGCAAGAGGAATCAGTATGAAAAACGCAAGAATCGCCATTTTATATATCTGTACCGGAAGATATGTTGAGTTTTGGAAAGATTTTTATATTAGTTTTGAACAAAAGTTCTTGATTAATTCACTAAAAGAATATTTTGTCTTTACAGATGCAGATTTTATTTATGCAGAAGACGAATCGAACAATGTTCATAGAATTGAACAGGAAAATTTAGGATGGCCAGGTAACACACTGTTCCGATTTAGAATGTTTAAGAGAATTGAAAGCCAATTGAAAGAATTTGATTATATATTTTTTATGAATGCCAATATTATTTGCATGAAAAAGGTAGAAGAGGAGGTGTTCCTACCGAGGGAAGAAAGTCTGTTAGTAGTGCAACATCCTGGCTGGTATGCTAAAAAGCCTTTTGAATTTGAATATGATAGAAATAAAAAATCGAGTGCATGTATAAAATATCTATGTGGAGAAGTGTATGTGTGTGGAGGAGTTAATGGTGGAAAAGCAGAGGCTTTCCTTAAATTAGTAAATGAATTAAATGAACGAATTGAGAAAGATTACAGTAATGGAATAATTGCACGATGGCATGATGAATCACATTTAAACAAATACATTATTGAAAATGGTGACTTTAAACTGCTTTCACCGTCGTTTTGTTATCCAGAAGGCAAGGAGTTGCCTTATGAAAAGTATTTGTTGGTTCTTGATAAAAAAAAGGTGATTTCGCTAGATAATAACAAAATTAATAATCAAAGATTATATAGATCAAGCTTACAATATAAAATCAATAGGGCAAGAAGAAACTACTGGGCGATTATTTATTTTATATATAAAAACCTAAAACATTTTAAAGGTTTAGGTTTAAATTAGGTAAATG
>QKAS01000002.1 GCA_003246295.1 Clostridia bacterium
TTTCCTTTCCTTTGTCCAAACGATATTTTGTTAAATAACTTACAAAATTCATCCCTGTTTCCTTTTTAAATATATTTGATAAATATACGCTACTGATTCCGATATGTTCAGCCATTGTATTTAATGATATCTCCTCTTTATAGTGTAAGCGCCTAATTTCAGGGTGGATTTCATCCGCCGGCATTTATCTATATAATTGTTATCAGGAAATGCTAGCGTTTTACTCCAATCATTTGCGAGGATGCAAGCATTTTACTCTATTTCGGAGGATAGCAATTATGAGATCAAAAAGAGTTTCTGTCGATGAGCAGTTCCAGCTCATCATGGATTGCCGCCGAAGCGGTCTTCCCGACTATCAATGGTGCCAAATGAATGATATTAATCCAGGCACTTTTTATAACTGGATTAGTCGACTTCGCAAAAGTGGAGCCTCCATTCCAGTGTCAGCTGATCATGTAAAGAAATCATCAGCCCTTTTGCAGGAAGTGGTCAAGCTTAGCTTGTTACCTACTTCAACATCAATGCCTGAACCAATACAAGAAGAGCAAAACTCTTGCACTGATACAGATCTTGTAACCAAAGAGATACCCACTGTTGAAATTCTGATTGGCAATGCAACAATCCGTTTCTTTAGCCGTACAAATAAAAGTCAGATTGAGACCACATTGGGATACATGGGAGGTTTATGCCATGCTAGGTGATATTTCCACCGCAACCAATATCTATCTCATTACAGGATATACTGATATGCGCAAATCACTGGATGGACTATGTGCCATTATTCTAGATCAACTAAGGGCAGAGCCGGATGTCAGATCGATTTATCTTTTCTGTGGCAGACGGTGTGATCGCATCAAGGTTTTGCTCCGAGAGCATGACGGAATGGTTCTTCTTTATAAACGGCTTGATGTTGTTGAGGGCAAGTACCGATGGCCAAGAAATAGCAATGAGGCAAAAACCATTACATGGCAGCAATTCGACTGGCTTATGTCAGGGCTCGAAATCGAGCAGCCAAAGGCTCTTAAAACAGGCTGAAACCCTTGATTTTACTAGCTTTTTCACTCTTTTTATGGTATACTATCTGTAGTAAATCAAGGAGCGAAAAACGTGGCGAACAGTAGTAAAGACATCCAGCTCATAGAGCTTAAAGATATGATTGCACAATTAAATACTACCATTAAAACACTTATGGAAACAATGAATCGTCAGCAAGCTGAAAACGATAATCTCAAGGCTGAGCTGGCTTGGTTTCGTCAGAAGTATTTTGGTGCTTCCAGTGAACGCCGCATCGTTGATATCGCAGGTCAATTGAACCTTTTTGAGTCCCTTCCAGAGGAAGAAGGACCAGTGGAACTTATCGAACCGGAAGTGATTCCCGCTCCAAAGAAATCTCGCAAAAAGAAACCAACTTTAGCAGAACAATTCAAGGATATCCCAACCAGACAAGTGAAGGTAGATACACTGACCGATGAAGAAAAAGCGTGTCCGATCTGCCAAACACAAATGGTTCCAATTGGAACAGAATTAATCCGCAGTGAAATAGTTTATACTCCTCCAAAGCTGGAGCGTATTGAATACATGGCAACCACTTATTCGTGCCAAGTGTGTAAGCAAACAGAGGAAGTACCGTTTGTTAAGGATAATGGTACTCCTGCGTTAATTTCCGGAAGCTATGTTTCGGAGTCCCTGCTGGCATATATCATATATCGAAAGTATGGGTTGTATATTCCTCTTTACCGTCAGGAACAGGATTTTCTACAGATGAATGCTCCGATCAGCCGGACATCAATGGCGCACTGGATCATTACAGCTGGCATCGAATATATCCAACCAATGTATGATTTCTTCCATCGGGAACTGCTAAAACGCAGATTTCTTATGATGGACGAGACACCCATTCAGGTTTTAAAAGAGGAAGACCGACGAGCACAGACCAAATCTTATTTATGGGTTGTGCGAACCGGTGAAGATGGATTAAATTCAATCATCCTCTACAATTACACTCCTACGAGAGCTGGAGAAAACGCCAAACAATTCCTAAGGGGAATTGAACCGGGATTCTATCTGATGGCAGATGCATATCAAGGCTACAACAAAGTGAATGAAACCAAGCGCTGTTGCTGCTTTGCTCACATCAGGAGATACCTGTTAGAGGCTATCCCGAAAGGCCATGAGAAGGATTATACTCATCCGGCAGTGCAGGGGGTCTTGTATTGTAATAAGCTGTTCGAGTATGAGCGAACCTATAAGGAAAAGGGACTCTCATACAAACAGATTGGAAATCGCCGCCTCAAAGATCAGAAACCAGTCATTGAGGGCTTCTTGGCGTGGGTAAATCAAGTCTCTCCCGGAGATAGTGCTAAACTGAAGAAAGCAATCACATACATCAAGAACCGACGAGATTTTCTGATGACCTATCTGGAAGATGGACGGTGCAGCCTGAGTAATTATCACAGCAAGTTAGTTATGTCAGCAACCTATATAAATCCCTTTATTAATGCGCTATTTATCATTTGTACTTTGCATAATCATTTATCTCATCTTATCGAGTTTAAAAATTCCATTAAATCATGATCTTCTTCCCAAGATTTCATTTCTACAGTTACCAGATTTTCTGCTTTTTCAAGAGCTTTTCGCTTTTCTTCTACATTTGTTTTCGCGTAAATATCAGTGGTACTAATGTCTACATGTCCCAAAAAATCACGTATACTAACCAAATCTACCCCAGCCTGTATTAAATGCATTGCTTTCGTATGACGAAGGATATGGGGAGATATATTTCGGGGAATGCTTGTATCCTCTTCATGCGCTATAGTAGCATATTTTTGCAGAGTATACGTAACTCCTTCACGCGTAAAACTGTGATTAAACTTATTCTTAAAAAGCTGTTTACATTGATTTTCTGGCTTATTAAGGTTAAATTCATGAATATATTTATCCAATATATCGCCAGTTGCCTTTGTAATTGGTACGGTTCTGAATTTATTTCCTTTCCCCGTTATATCAACAGTCGGAGCTATTCCTGTGTGTATATCCTGAACTTTTAAATCAATTAACTCCTGTACCCTAGCACCACTATCGTAAAGTAAACTCATCATTGCGAGGTCTCTTCTTCCTTGTTTTAATGCGGTGTTAATAACAGATAAGAGTGTCTTTGTTGCATCTACAGAAAGATACTCTATTACTGGTTTAGAAGATTTTTTTATTCTTATACTTCCAATCTGCTGTGCCTGAAATAGGTATTCTGGTTTTTCGGCTGCGATATATTTGAAAAAGCTCTCTATTGCAGCCAGTCTCTGGTTTCTAGTAGAAATGCTACACTCACGCTCCTGCTCAAGCCATAACAAAAAACTGGTCACAGTGTTACGTTCAATATATTTAAGTGATATTTTTTCAATACTGATTCCTTTTTCTTCGCTCAGATATTTAATAAATAGCTTAAAGCAATCTCGGTAAGAGCGAATAGTGTTTCGACTGGTATTACGTTGCAGTGGAAGGTAATCTGTTAAATAGGATGATAAATAGTACGCGAAGTCAGTTGTTTTCATTATATTCCTCCACATAATGCATAGGTATAATATCACCAAATGCCTCTGTTAATTTATTTCTAAGGTCTGGGTGTACATCAGTTGTTATCTGCAAGTAATATCCAAGAGCATCCATATCGCTATGCCCGACGTAAAACTGAAGCACCGGTAGCCATGCATTAATATCGGCATTTTCGTGTATCCATTGTTCCAACCTGTGGACAATGAATGTAAACCTAAAGTCATGAACTCGTGGACCTTTTCCTTTACCTCCATGCTTGATTCCGGCTATTAGTAGTAAATCCCTAAAACAGTCATAAATTTTAGTTGGATACAGCTTTCTGCCTTCAAATCCATCAACGAACAACCACTCCTCGGGATTACCCGAAGGATGAACCTGCGTTATATATTTTTTTACCATTTCTGCCAGAACCGGATCCATTGGAACCATTCTACCTTTACCGAATTTGCCATGTTGCACAACAAAACTTATATCATCGAAGTCGCATAATTTTAAGTCACATACCTCTGATGCCCTCATTCCACAGCAATATAAGACGCGGAATAACAAGGGATAGGTTATATGTCCGAGTGCTGGTCGAGGTTTAAATCGCATACTATCAGCTGCCGAGAAAAACAGACTGATTTCATTATGACTAAAAATGTAAGGCTTATACTTGGGAACAACTCCCGGTTGATAACGCACTATAAATGTACGGTTATCAAGACCTGCCATGTACTTTGTAAACTGTTTTACAGTTGCAATTCTCCCATTCTGATTACTTACAGATTCATTCGGCTGACGTCTGCACCAGGCATCTGCAATCTCTTTTGTAATATATTCGGCTTTCGGCCAATTGCTCTGTATCATCTGATCAAAACGTTTTATCCGATCAGCTTCTTCATGATAACTGTAGCCGAGAGAACGTTTATAGTGCACGAAGTTTTCCATCTGTTTATGCAATGGTCCAATATAAACTATATCATCCATAAATCACCTCAGGAGATAGAGCGCATTCTTTAAGAAGATTTATATTCACTTTTAAATATTCCCTTACCGTCTGAGGATTTTTATGCCCCAGTACAGAACGGATAATCTGCACCGGAACTTGATCTGTCATTAGTTGGGTCGCCAGTGAATGTCGAAAGGAATGCAGTCCCGATTTCATGTTTTCGTGATTAATACCAGCCGCATAGCAATATTTATCTATCATCGATTGAAAACCATAATTACTATAAGGACTAAATGGGGGTGTCATTCTCACAAAAAGATTTTTATAGTCTGTAGTAGGACGGGCATTTTGGATGTAATCAATGATTGCCCATCCTACATCGTCAGGAAGAGGAAGAACTTGAATTTCTTTTGTTTTTATCTGACAGATGCTGATAATATGCTTTTCCCAATCAATGTCACTGAGCTGTAAATTTCTTATATCTGATCCGCGCAAACCCAGTCTTATTGCTATAAGACTCAAGGCAAAATCTCTTTTTCCTATCTTAGTAGCTCTGTCTATGGTATCTAGATAAGCTTTCAGTTCATCCTGACTCCAAACAGAGGAAATTTTCTCATCTCGTTTCATAATAGTTGAAACGTAGTTTGAAAAGTCTGATGAAACACTTCCTGATAAGTATAAAAACTTTAAAAAATCATTCAGAATTAGAATATATAGATTGGTAGTGCGATTGGAATATCCAGCAAACCTTTGCACAAAATCGTAAAGTAGATCTACTGAAATAGTATTCATATCATAAATTTCAAGCGATGCAATATATTCTAAAAATAATTCACTGCGTGCTTTACGCTGTTTTCTTGTTGCAAATGCAAGTCCTTCTTCCTCCAACCACTTTTCATATTTACGCAAAGAACAAAGAAATGCATCAGGTATGCTCTTAGAACTGGGTTTATACTGCAAAAGGACTGGAATATTCCCAAAAGTATTATATTTTTGAATCAATAAAACAGCACGAATACTTTTTTGTTTGTGTTTAGAAAGATGGCTGAAATCATCTATCCGAATTCCGTATATATCAAGTAGAAAATCATCTCTTATTTTATCTGAAAAATCATCAAATTTATTTTCAGTAAGATAAGCCTTGAGTGTCTGATAAACATGAGAATAGAAAGAAATACTGTGTTCTGAGAATCCTTTTTGCAGCATTTCGTCAACAATTAAACCGCATGTTTTAATCACCATAGTAGTATTCAATTATAATCACCTCCAAGAACAGTATGTCAAAAGAGGTAAGGATTATGTAAGCAATAAAATATATCAGCATAGAATTAAATACGTTCTTAGACGGTTGCTGACATAACTAACTTGCTGTGATAATTTGATTTATGCAATTATTATCATAATTCAAACAACCTCAGCGAAAATGCAATTCGCCCAGTAACTGTGGGTCGGAAAAACTGGCTCTTTTCAGACACACCGGAAGGAGCGACAGCTAATTCGCTCTATCTCACCATCGTAGAGATGGCAAAGGTATATAGCCTAAATCTATATGAATATCTGAAACTCTTGCTAGAGAAACGCCCCAGCAAGGACATGTCAGATGCTGATTTAGCAAAGCTTGCGCCTTGGGATGAAACAATCCAGATGCTTTGCAAGATTAAAATGGAGTAAAATGCTCGCAATCCGGAATTCTAGCAATAGGATCCGGAATCTTTTTTAGGTACACCCTGAAATTAGGCGCTTACTTTATAGTAAAGTGAAATATATTGCAATGCACTTGCGATATAAGATGAATGCTTCTTATTTTGCAATTTCATAATATTTTCAAATAATCTCTCAAACAATTCATATGCGATCTCTTTACAACTATTCAAGGATACCGATTTATTCAATTCCTGAATATTTTCCAGAAACATTTGTAGAACCTGATAATAATCATTCTTGCTCTTCAAATAATTAATTATCATTTCAAGAAGACTAGCCATATTCTTATGAAGAACAGATAAATTATCTTGTTTATTTTCTATTTCAGTAAAAAAAGAATTTAGCGACTTCATAAAATTATGTTTTTCCATATGAATCAAATCAGAAAGTATCTGAATAAATATCATATTATAATTAATATCTAGTTCGGATCCAATCGTAATGGATCCCAGTTGCCCTTCGGCTTTTACATAATACTTATGCAGTTTTGGAAATTTCTCAAATATCATTGAACTTGAGTCAATTATTTTGATTCCCATCATTTTCCATAAATTTGAACGAATTAATGCCACATATTCATTTAACTTATTCTGCAACTCTTTGGTACTTGGTACAGCCTTCATCCTAATTAACACTGCATATTCCCCATGATCAATACTAGTAATCAGCAGGTCATTCGTATTGGTAATATTATTCACTATAATTTCTACATTTTTTATTAATTTTTGTTTGTTATGTTTGTTATAGTAAACTGCAAAGCTAGTTATCTGAAACAGGATGAACCCATAGATGTCCGATGTAAGTATTTCAGATTGATACATTCTCGCTGTCTCAATATCATATGGTATCTGATCAAGCAATAGTTCCTTTAAATATATTTGTTTTGCCGGTAAACTAATTATATACTCATCAACTTTTTCCTGATTCCTTAATTTCAGTTGTGATGATACAGTGGATATTTTTTCCCACATAATCTCTTGATTTAATTCATGTTTCAGAATATAATCCACAGCGCCGCTCTGCATCATTCCACGCAGATACGGAAAGTCATCATAATTACTTAAGGCAACAACAATTATGGAACAATTATCCTGTTTAATCAGCTTCGTGGCTTCAATTCCTGATATTACCGGCAACTCAACATCCATAAAAACTAAATCTGGGATGTTTTTTTTTGCAGAAAAAACAGCACTCTTACCATCCATTACCTGATCAACCACCATACAGACGTCACTAAAATTAATAAGTAAATTGTTCATCTTGTTCAACATTAACACGTCATCATCTACTAATAAAATTTTTATCATTGTCTACCATAATCCCTCCAATTCTCCGGGTATTCCAATTCGATCTTAGTATAATGACCTTCTTTACTGCTTATTTTTATGCTACAATGATACTCATATACTGTAAAAAACCGTTTAGCTGAATTTATTATACCAATATGCTCTATTTGTTTTTCCGGTGATATCCCCGTAATTCTTATGAGCTGATTCTGAATTTTCTGTAATATTTCTTTTTCAATTCCATTCCCATTATCACATAACTCTAAATGAATCCACCCGTTTGTCTTATTAACGCGTACTAGAATGATTCCCTTTTTCGTTCTGTTAGCGAATCCGTGTTTGATAGAATTCTCTGCAAATGGCTGTAGTAAAAAGGGTATAATATCACAATTCTTCATTTCCTCAGGGATATCTTCTCGAAGTTCAAGTTCACATATCATATTATATTTCTTTATCTGTAGATACTTTTGTAGGTAATCTATGGCTTTTTCCAATGAAGTATAATCCTCTATATTTTTTAATTGCATATGAAGCAAGTCAGAAAATGCTTTTGAAATTTCACAAATATTATCAACCCCTTGAAGTTGTGCTAAAAAAGTTATCGTATTTAACGTATTATAAATCATGTGAGGATTAATCTGTGCACGTAAAGCAGCGAGTTCATAATTACGTTTTTCGTTATTATATTTCTTCTCTTTTTCCATAAGTTGAAGTATTTCACCAGACATTTCGGAGGATTTTACCAGCAAATCGCCCATTTCATCACTTGTAATTTCTGATTTATCAAAATAAATAGGCTCTAACTTATCTGTAAAAAGATGCATTTTTTTTGACAGCTTAACGATCGGCCTGGTAAATGTATTTGATATTAGAATAGTACAAAACAGTGCCCACAAAAGAAAAACAATCAAAATTATAATGATATTATTTTCAAAATGATCCGAGTCCCTAAAAACATTCTTTTGTGATGCTACAATGAATACCCTAAAAGTTTTTCCTGTTTCTTTTCTGACTAAAACCAGATGCGAGCTATCCATCCATTGAAAAAGATTGTTATCTCCCTGGTTACTTACTTTCAAGATGGTTTGATCAATATTTAAAGGATTATAGGCAAAAAAAATATGTCCGGCAGTGTCCTTGCAAAAAATGGATATTTCGTCTGTCAACCCTAAATCCATATCAGGCAGCACCTCTTCATAGGGAATATCTTCATATGCAATACCAATGCCAACCCCTTCTTCATCCTTGATAATTCTACCTATTGTTATAACATCATCATTATCTACTCTCCGACTAAACATAGATATTCCATATTTTTTTTTAGAAATTATATACTTTATATCATGTAGCAGTTCTTCACGATAAATCATTCCTTGTCCATTGGAATACACATTATCTCTACTATCTATAATGGTAACTGTACGTGAAGTCTGATTACCTGCCGCCGTTAATATTCTTAAGTATTCATTAATTTGTTTCTCGCGATAAAACTGTTCTAAGGATATCGTATTCGACGGCAAAGGATTCTTCAGGCAACTCATAATTTCATATATATTTGGAATACTGTTCAAGCTTCGATACGAATCGTTAATTGCATTATTCAAATTTTCCGATAATGTATTAGCTAAAAGAGATGCGTTGTCAGACTCCTTCTCAAGAAGCAGATTGTAAGCATAATAGTTCATATAATAGATAAGTATGGTAATAGGAACTACACTTATAATCAAAAACATGATTGATAGTTTAATACTGATACTAAGCTTAAATCGTCTCCTAAAATGAGTTGTTTTCATCAAGTCACTCCTATACTAATGCAATCTAACTAAAATCACTTCGACTGTATCGTTACTGTTTTATGTATTACCTGTAGGTCTTCTGCAGTAACAGATAATTCAATTTTTCCAGACTGTTTTTCCAGACTCCTGATAATAACCATACATTTTCCATTAAAAGTTCTACAATACGGTTCTGAGAAGCTTCTATCATCTGCCTGCTTTCCATTATCTGCTGCTACATATTCTCCTGCTCCAGTAACCTTAAAATGAAGCATGTAATTTGCTCTTGGACACATTATACCATTTTTATCTTTAATAGTACACAGTACATATACCAAATCATCTCCATCCGCCGAAATCAAGTTACTGTTCACACGTCAGCTTGAATTAAATAAACCGATGGTATAGACTATTTCTAGTCGTGGCCATCGGTTTTCTTTATTCAAAAGTCTGGGATACTCTGTTAAATATATTCGGTTCTTCATTTTGGCGCATCATAACAAGCATGCTCATGCTTTGACAGAGATGATCGATACTCTCTGGACTCCGAAATGACACAGCCTGCTGTTGCTTACGTTTATACCTTCTCAGAAGCCTCTCGGCTTCATTATTAGTTGTGGGTACCCTGTGATCACGAAGAAACAGGAGATGATTGTACATATATTTTTCCATACGTAGATACAGATTGTATCCATCTTTATAATACTCATTTGGCGGAATGTATTCGTATTCTTCCTTTGCCTTTTGTAGTATCTTACTGTAGCACCCTTCATAGTCGGAGACTTTTGCAAAGTCAGGTTCTACTTCCGGAGGAAGACTATTCCTGTAATGGATCATTTCCTGTATCAGGGAACGCATTTTTTTGTTCCAGGTACGGTCGGGTTCGTTATCAATACTATCCTTCAGATAACGCAGGATATGAGCGAGACATTCCTGATGATCTGTACCATAACTATAAAAAGTTTTTTCATGGTCATGAACGAGTATTCCCTGATAGTCTTCTACGGGAGTACCTTTTACCCCTTCATGTCCTTTTTTCTCACGGGCAAAATACAGTGCTTTTCCATCTGGAGTGGCACATACAAAAATATAGGCACTTTTCCCATTTACTTTTGCATTCGTACAATCCGTGTGCATAACAGGGGACAGAAGCATATCCGTAAACATTTCTTTGCGCTCCTGTTCAGATTTGAGGGCAAACTCTTTGCTGAGTTTATTTATCATACCTTTGGATATGTTAAGTTTTCCACCTGTTAATTCAGACAGGAAAACTCTGCTCTTGTCAATCGAAGTACAGCAGTCATTGTTCAACAGGAACAAAAACGCCTTGATGCTTCCATCATAATTCACATCGTCAACAACTCCAGAAGGAAACTCTGCATGAATTCGTTCTCCTGTTTTTGTGTTATAATAAACATCAGCATGATATTCCTTAACATCAAGCAGTAATCGGATGCCAATCTGCTGTTTTACAATTGTCTTTGCTGTTTTCTTAAAATCAGGATCATCAGAAACTTCCTGTGGTGGTGGCAATAAAACAGGTTCTGTGTTTGGAATCTGTTTTTTTCGACAATGCCCCTTATGCCCCGGCTGTCCTCCCGGTTTCTTTCCTGTTTTTTCTCGATTGTTGGAAATCTTCTTATTTTTGATTGATTTGGAAGAAGACAGGGCAGAGTTTTCGTAATCGCGGTTAATCTGTGCTGTTAATTTAAGGTTTTTCCCTTTTTCATCTTCCAACTCTGTCCCGAGTTCATATATTGTGTGCCGTTGTTCTGTTACTTTATCCAGTGCAGCATCACGCTGGCGTTCTGCTTTTACTATCTTTTCTTTTAAATGCTTTTTTTCCTTTTCGAACTCAGCTTGTTTCCGGTCTGACTCTGCTTGAAGTTCTTCAAATATTTCAAACCACTGGTTGCGGACTGTGATTGCTTCACGATGAGATCGGCAGATTCCCTCCTCTAGTACTCTGATTTGGCGTTCTAGGGTACGTACTACTTTTTGATTCGCTGCCTGCAGCTGCACATATTTTTCTCCAGACTTAAAAGCCAATATTTCTGCATTGGCTGCTTTCAGGCGATATTCAAGAGTTGTGGTATATTCAAAGGAGTGGTTCATGTAGTCAGCCTTTCTGTCAGCGTTGGGGTAATAACATGTGTTCTATCATCTTCGCTAATTCAGCATTATGGTCTTCCAGTATCTGGATCATCTCTTTCTGTGACTGGATGAGCTCATCTTTTATTCTGCCTTCCTGCTCAAGGCCGACAATAAGCTTATCGCGAATAGCGATTTCATTTTCAACATTCTGCTTCATAATAAATCCTCGCTTTCAGAAGATAGTATATCAAAAACTCTTGAAAAAAGCGAATTCACCGATGATCTCATGTAGGCAATTTGACGGTGGATAACTGTAAATTGGTATATAGAAAAAAGCACACAAATGTTGGCGTAATCAACAATATCAGCCCTTTCAGCCTATTTTCGTGGATAATCTGCTGTCAAAAAGAAGAAGCAAGGAAACCGTCACTGCGATTACCTTGCTTTATTCGTTTTATCCACAATATAAAAAAATAAATTTCGTCACTTTTTCTAAATGCTAAATCTGGCGTGTGAACAGTAACGAAATCAAGTTTCTTTCCGGTTTAATATCTACTTCGTATGGATTATCAGCTGTGTTGACCACATCGAAAATCTCATGATTTTCGACCGCAATAGCTTTAAGCTCACCTTTCTCAAACGGAATATTCTTCCATATCAATCTATGACTTCTGATTTCATCCGATGGATCCTTTTTTTGTATCCCCAATGATTTGCCATTCAGAAACAATTCAACTTCATTATAACTACTGTAACAATAGATATCGATCTTCTGTCCTTCTATCCAATTCCAGTGTGGGAATATGTGGACCAGATTATTATCTGTCCATTTGCTTTTATAGGAATAAACTCTACTCTTTTCCATACCCGCCAAGTCATAAATACCAAAATATGAACTTCTGGCCGGCCAGTTATTATGGTATGGTGTAGGCTCTCCAAGATAATCAAATCCAGTCCAGACAAATTCACCGAATACATACGGATATTTGTCTTGCACTAAGAACTCTCTTTCCGGTGTATAAGCCCAGTTTGGAGTAGCCAGATCATAGGATGATTCCAACAGCCCAGGTTTTTCCTTCACCGGATGTTCTATTTCAGCTGGAAGTAAAAATTCACCTCTGGAGCTAACGGTAGAAGCCGTCTCGCTACCAAATAATATAACTGATGGATACTCTGTATGCAGCTGTTCATACAAATGCGGTTTATAATTTATTCCCGCCAAATCCACTTCAAAGGCAAGTCCATTTTTAAATGCATCAAGTGTCATGTTTAACCCTGCTGCCGTTGGTCTTGTCGAATCTGTTTCTTTGCAGATACAATTTAAGTAGCGTGCAACTTTCCACCCATCTTTTTGTCCCTGTTCCAATATTTCATTACCAATAGACCAAATAATTACAGATTGGTGATTCCAGTCTCTCTTGATCATACTTATCAGATCCTGTTTAGCACACTCATCAAACTGTTGATAGTAACCATTTACTACCTTCCCGATGGTCCACTCATCAAATGCCTCATCAATAACTACAATTCCATATTCATCACATAATTCAAGCAGCTGCGGGTCTGGCGGATTATGTGCACACCTCAATCCATTTACCCCTATTTCTATCAGCTTTTGTAATTGCCTTTGTGCTGCTGCTCTTGAAAAAGCACTTCCCAATGCTCCAAGGTCATGATGCATACAAACACCTCTAATCTTAACTGATTCTCCATTTAGGAAAAATCCCTCCTGGGCATCAAAACGAAGCGTTCTAATCCCAAATTTTGTTATAACCTTATCATATACTATGTTATTCTTTATCATGGTTAGTTCAATTTGATATAAATAGCTATGATATATTTTCCAATAGTGAAATTTTTCTAGTTGAAACACCGTATATACTGTATCCTTATGACAATCCACTTTCTGCATTTCCAACAAATTATTCTTTTCATCTAAAAGAGCAATCTGAAGCTTAAATCCGAGATCACTAACGCAAATCCTTGTATCTACATCAATCGTAGCTATTCCTTCCCTAACGCAAGTTTGGACTCTAACCGGACAATATGGAAAATACGCTTCTTGTTTTTCAATCAGACGCACATTGCGGTAAATCCCTGCCCCAGTATACCAACGTGAAGATGAAGGTTCCGGATTAACCGATACTGCAAGACAGTTCACTTTTCCCCTCTGTACTGCATGGGAAATATCTACACTAAACGATGAATAACCATATTTACATCCGCCACATACAATTCCATTCACGTACACAATACTATTAGACATAACACCGTCAAATTCGAGGAAGCACTTTATTGTATCCTCCGCAACTTCAAAAAATCGTCTATACCATGCCTTCTCACAAATGGGCAATCCACCTGTTCTTCCCACATGTGTAATAGGCTTCATAATACCATCTGCTATTACCTCCTCCACCTGTTTATCATTTTCAGGGCTAAACGGTCCTGCAATCGCAAAATCATGAGGAACTCTAACTATATCCCAATCTCTGTCATCATAGTCAAAGTGTTGGGCATTTTGGTTATTCCCTTTTTTAAATTTCCAGTTATATTTTAAAAGTGTCTCCATACTTATAACTCCTATGCTTTCATGTTAATATGTTTTATGTGTTTTACATCCAACAAAACTTCTTCGTTTTTCAATAATAGTTTATCTTCTGCATAAAAGCGATTTCTGCACATTAGTAAATTTTCAACAGAATGTCCGAATATAAATGGCCATTTCTTAATTATTACCTCATTATCCTCAATAAAAATACTATTATGATAATACCGATTTTCAGCCAGAATATCCATTTCCGGGTCAATATCTATCATTCCATGACCCCAGCTTGCGTTACAGGTTGTTTCCAAATGATTATTACGAATTATCACGTCCCCAACAGCTCCTGATTCAAACCAGAATTTCATATCACCGCTAATTTTAATGATAGCCCCTTCGGTATAAAATTGATTATTCTCAATGACTGTTTTTTTATTAGAAGTCAATAAAATTCCCCTAGCTCGATTATTCTTTACTATATTATTCTGAAACCATACTTCAGGATAGGAATCACAATCATTTAGGCAATAACTCAGATCTGATTGCCAGGGTACTGCTTTTTGAAGGTCAACAATTGCATATTGATCATTTAATGGCATAATGTTTTCTACATTGTTCACATACATCGGTAACATTGTCTTACGATTTAATATCTCAACTTCACTTCCTTTCTCTATCCCCCAGATACCTACCTGCTGGTAATGCCCTATTGCTATTAGTATCTGTTTTTCGTTAAGAATCTTTTGAATGACCAGATAATTTCCATGAACATTCATAGCATCATCTAATTGGCTGGAGAAATAGCACCCTCGTACAATTACTTTTCCGCTGCATCCGACAAAATGCGTCGCATCTGCATTCGCCGAAACTACTCTTTCACTTTTTGGATCAACTGCTACTTTTACCTCGTCCAGCGTTACATTACGACAAAACTGTGCAATCACAGCCATTGTAGCTGAATGCTTAATCCAGATATTTTGCAGAAATACATCAGCACTGTGATCTGCAGCAATTCCCGGAATATATCTAGGTTCATGCTTGATCGTCATAATATTACCTACCAAAGGTATTTGTCGAAACGAACACATAAGGTCTAGTGTACCATCTTCGTTTTTTGATGCCATGGCTGCTGTATAGCTCTTTGGTGCAGTATCTTTAACATTTTCAGCCGGTCCGATTTTTTCTTTATCATATTCTAAAAAACCATGAATAAAATTTTCCTCATAATCATCCCCTGTAAATACAGGTCTTCCAGCTCTGATCTCGTAAGGATATTTTTCTTTATCAATTAAAAGTTTAACCATGTCTTTTGATGCCTGTAAAATATCACCCTGTGAGAAAAAGGGGCGTGTAGTCAATTGAAAAGTTCCGTAGTATTATGTTTTTACATTTTTCTATATATACAGGCATAATTCGTCCAACAAAAAGAAAAAGAGAACCACTACCATCCAGGGTGATGTTTTTCTTATTACTAAAGCAAAAAGCTATATTCTTTAATCCATAATCATTATTTGTAATATAGCAAAACCGCTGTTGTGTAAATTCTCTCTTAAATGTATAAGTATCCGGTTTAAAAACGATACATGTATTGTCCTCAATCTGTGCTAATAGCATATTAATATAAAGAGCAACGTCATCAATTCCTAACTGATGCATAGCTTCTTTACTAACTTCAATTACGTGTTCATCACTAAATTCCATTGTTTTCCACCTTGTATAAATCGTATTTTATATTTCAATTATGCCCGGTCCAAATGGCACCATAGCCGTCATTATATAGTCATTCACAATATTATCCTTATTTTCACGTGCAAACTCCCACAGTTTTTTACAATATTTTTCTACGATTTCAGAATAATCACCTTGCTTTAGAATATTTGTCATTTCAAGTGGATCTTCTTGCAAATCATATAATTCGTCGTAGTCAAATCCGTTAAATACATACTTATACCTATGATCAAATACCGCTCTCTGTATGCCATACAGTTCGTTTCCATTGCTCTGAGTAAATAAAGTATCTCTCCATTCTATTGGTTTTTCACCCTCTAAGAATGGTCTGAACGAAGTTCCAAAAAATTGTCGATCGGTCGAAATTTTGGCAAGCTCTAGGATGGTTGGTGCATAATCTGCCAAGGAAATCATAGCATCTTCCACGTAATTACGCATCTTAACATTACCATAACCAACTGTTGAAACAATCTGATATGCTTCTCTAAAGCAAGGGAGACCTTTCGCCCATAGACCATGTGCACCAACGTAATCACCATGATCGGAAACATAAATAACTATTGTGTTTTGGAGCAGCCCTCGCTCTGATAGAGTGTCTAAGAGATTTCCAAACAAAGAATCTTCGTAGGTACAAAAAGCAAGATACCGTCGAATAGATTCTTTTTGTTCTGTTTCTGTTAATTGGCTATAACGATCCTTTGTTCTTCGATAGAGTGCCGGTTTATCATTCATGTCATCATAATAATTTGCTGGCAACTCTATATCTTCTATGCGATACATATCCAAGTATTTCTGAGGAACAAAATAAGGGTCATGGGGACCTGTAGAACCAACATACATAAAGAAGGGCTTATCCAGTTCAATCTCTTTCAATTTATCACAAGCAGCTTTTACCATGTCATAATCATGATAAGGATTTTCATTAATGCCATATTGCGTATATAATGGATAACCTGGTCTTTTTATTTGTGAATCCTGTCTGGTCTGGCTCATATCCGTTATCGCCTTTCCTTTGTACCTCTCCCATTCGCTTACATCCGGCACATTCTTATATTTATGATAGTTAATGCCTTTGTTGTATAATTCTATAAAGCCTCTATCCTTCGGACCTTCTTCGGCACTTACATGCCATTTACCACTAAAATACATTTGGTAGCCTGCCTCTTTTAAATCCTCTGAGAATAATCTAACGCCATCAAACAAACCTCTTGATAAAGTGTTGGATACATCTACGTTATTCCATACACCATGTTCACTTGGATATAGTCCGGAAAAAAATGTGGCACGGCTTGGACAGCAATGCGGAGAAGGGCAGTATGCATTTTTAAATCGTACACCATTCTGTTGTAATCTATCTAAATTTGGTGTAATAGCTTTAGCACAAATATCCTTTATATCCCCTCTTTGATGATCTGTCATGTAGACAAGAAAATTTATTTTCTCTATCATATGCTTCCTCCTTGTATACTTTTTAAATATTTCTCATTAAAAGATAATATGCTACCACTAATTATGTGCCAGCATATTATCCCCGAATATATTATTCCATTCTCTGTTGCATCTGAATAACTAGATTTTTAAAATCCTCTAAACCTAGATCTTCAAGATTCTTAAGATAAGTTTCCCACTCTTCTTCTATTCCGCCTTGCGCTATCCATCTCGTTTGCGTCATGTTTACATACTGCTTAATATCCTCACCTACACTACTTAATATCTTCGATTCTTCAACAGTAGATTTTATAACAAAGTCTGAATATGTCATATAAGGATCATAATTTGCCTTGACAATTTCATTACGCGTTGAATCATCAGGCATTACAGGAATCAAATTATCCCAACTACTTGGCTCAATAACAAACGGAAACCAAACCGGTGCATTTGCATATCTCCATTCAGACCAGCTTATATCCGATGGTGTTTCATTATATGTATATTTACCATCCCCACCTTTTGTAATAACAGATCCATCTGCTCCATAGTATAATTGGATAGCGTTATTAAAATCATAAGCCAAATCAAAGAATTTTAATATTGCTTCTTCTTTGCCCTGAGCAGCAACGGTCAACTCAGTAGCACATGGGTTGATTTGTCCAAGGTCCTTTGAAGCTTTGAATTCATCAAACATCCAATTTTGTTCTCCGTTCGGTCCCTTTAACGGCGGCAATTCAATATACTCATCCTTAGAATAGGAAGGTAGAAACTGCCATTCAAAGAATGCACCAACAGAAGCAGGATCAGATTTGATTTTAGCATTATACGCAGCTAAATCGGTATAAGTAAAACTTTCCGTATCCCAAAGACCCTCTTTAACTAAAGTATTCATATACTTAATAGCATCTTTATAGCCATCTGTAGTCGGAACATAAACAACTTCACCGGTTTCATTATTCTTTACAAAATGAGGAGTACTGGTAGCAAAATTCTCCGGAGCACCAAAGGATCCAAAAAGATTTGCATAAGTATAAGGAAGTTTTGCACCTTCAAGATTACCATAACAGCTAAACGGAATCTCATCTGTTTTATCTCCATTACCGTTTGCATCCTGCTCTTTAAAAGCTTTTAATACGTTATAGAATTCGTCTGTAGTTGTCGGTACAGAAAGTCCCAATCTGTCCAACCATGTTTTATTAATATACATCATTCCCATACAACGAGTAAAATCCTGTCCGCTTGCATTTGGCAAGTTATAAATTTTGCCATCATCCGGATTAGTAATCATCTTCTTTAAATACGGGTATTTCTCTAAAAGAGCATTTAAATTTGGCATATATTGCGGAATTAAATCAGTTAAATCTAGTAACATTCCTTCTTTTGCATATTTCGCAATATCTGCTGCATTTAAAGCATTAAATCCAACAAAAACATCGGGTAATTCTCCTCCGGCAAGAATCAAGTTTTTCTGAGTATTCCAATCACCTGCCAGATAATTGCTCCATTCAATGTGCACGTTTGCCTCTTCTTGCATCTGATTCAGGGTTTCATAATTATCCGCCTCGGTTCCCCAGTCTGTCATAATAAATGTTGCAGAAAACTCTACTTTTTCCTTACTGGCTGAAGTCTCCTCAGGTACCACAGGGGTACTTTCTTGATTAGTGACTTCTTTGTCTTTTGTTTCACCCCCAGAACCGGATGATGAGCATCCAGCCAGTGCCATTGTCGCGATTAAGAGCAATGATACGACTTGCATAATAATTCTTTTTTTCATTTTCATACTTTTTCCTTTCTATTTATAGATTCTTATGAATCTTATAAAGCAACTCATATGTATTCCTTGCTAATAGATCAGCCTTTTACTGCACCTACCATAACCCCTTTTACAAAATATTTCTGTACAAACGGATAAGCAATCAACATTGGTACACTGGAAATAATAATTGCGCCATATTTAATCAATTCTGCTATTTTTTGTTTCTCCAACATAGCAACTACATCCGTTGAATCTGAAGCTGCCGATTGACTTTGTACCAAAATCTGTCGCAAAATCAACTGTAATGGTGCTTTATCGGCATCCCTAATATACATTAATGCGTTAAAATAGTCATTCCAATGAATTGATGCGTAAAATAATACCATAACGGAAATCAGTGACTTTGACAGCGGCAATACAATGGCAAAGAAAAATCTTAGATATCCACCTCCATCGATAAAGGTTGCCTCGCTCAGTTCGTTCGGAATACTGCTAATAAAAAACGCTCTGGCTATAATCATATTATAAGTAGCCACCATTGAAGGAAGAATCAATGCCCACATACTATTAATCAGTCCCAATTTATTAATAACAAAATAAAGAGGTATCATACCACCGCTAAAATACATGGTAAAAACAAGTAACTTCATGATTAATCCCGAGAACGGAAATTCCTTTCTGGACAAAGTAAATGCAAGAGGAATCGTGACAGCTATGTTGCAAAGTGTACCAGTCACCGTATAAAGTATAGAGTTTTTATATCCCAGCCAAATTTCTTTATTTTTAAAGATTCCTAGGTACCCTTCAAAAGTAATACCCTTCGGCATTAAGATAACATTTCCGTTATAAATCTCATTCGGTGATGAAAATGATGCTATCAAACAAAAATAAAGCGGATAAACAACAAGAACTATAATTACAGCTATCATAAATCCCTTTATAATATCAAATATCTTCTCTTCCATTGATTGCTGATAAAAATTACTATTTTTAAATTTTGTAATCATTCCTATTATCCTTTCCTACCACAATGATGTCTCATTCACCTTTTTACTGATTTGGTTAACAAGAACCAATATCGCTAATGATACGATTGATTGAAACATACCGATCGATGCTGAATAACCAAAATCACCACCAATAATACCTCGTTTGTACGTATAGGTAGCAATTACTTCAGAAACACCTATATTCATAGAGTTCTGCATCAGATAAGATTTATCAAATCCAATCGAAAGCAATCTGCCCGCTTGTAAAATTAACATGGTAAGAATCGTTGGCATTATCCCCGGTAAGTCAATATGTAAAATTCTCTTTAATCGCCCCGCACCATCAACTTTTGCAGCCTCATGAAGGGATTCATCGATCGAAGTTAACGCCGAAATATAAATAATTGCTGAATATCCACAACTCTGCCAAATGCCTGATAATACATAAATCCACACATACAGTCCAGCTTCACCCATAAAATGTATCGGGCTGCCTCCCATCCTCTTAATAAGAATATTAAAAATACCACTAGATGGCGAGAGCAATGTACATAACATACCAACAAGTACTACCGTTGAGATAAAATATGGCGCATAAGTAATAGTCTGAACAGTTTTTTGAAATCTCTTATTCCTGATTTCGTTAATTAGTATTGCAAGAATAATCGGACATGAAAAGCCTATACCCAGACCAACTATATTAATAACCAGTGTGTTTCTTATTATATTCCAAAAGTCTGGAGCCGTTAAAAATCTATTAAAATTATCCCATCCCACCCAAGGGCTCTTCGAAAAACCCAACCATGGCGAAAAGTCACGAAATGCCATCTGTGCACCATACATTGGATAATAGTGAAATATCGCATAGTAAATTAATCCCGGAATAATCAAGATCCATAATGCCGCCGTTCGTTTGACATTTTTCTGCCAAAGCTTTAACTTCACCCTCCAAGTCATCTTAATCATTACCTCCTATTCCTTATCATATCTTGTATTGTTTCATTATACTTCCCTTGAGCGTTTGCCCAATACAAATATTTTAATATTGCATATCAATTTTTCTGCTTCCTGTACTCTATAGGCTGTTCTTATAATAAATAGCCTCTGCTCCTTAACATGCGTTCTATCATTGACTGTTCATAATTCTTACTGTTAAGTGACAGCGGTATTACAGTAATCCGTTGTTTTTTAATCCAGAATGGTGTTAATGGATTCCGGTAATAGAACAACTTGCTTTTTATGCCATATAAAGCTTATTGGTTTGTTAAATGGATTCTGTACCACAAGAACACTGGTATGATCAGGATTCCGAAAGCAAACTGCATTTCCTGCCAAATGACCTGTCAACTCAATGATTTCTGCTCCAAGCTCAACATAACGGGAAAAATGCTTCATCACATAAAATTCATACTCATAATTTACCCTTCCAGTCTCCGACTGTATTGTAAGCATGCTGTTCTGTGTCCATCCCCAAGTACTCCTGCCTCCGTCTTCCAAAACCATATTCCAGTAAACATATGCACAAACACCATTACTTATATAATGTTGAAACATCTCAAATATATAATTTGCGTACTGCCAGGTATTATTACCATCACCACATTCGTTTTCAGATTGAATTATTTTTTTCTCAGGAAAGCTTTTTCCAGTGATCTGAACCGCATACTTTCCAGCCCATTGATAACTGATTCCTTCGATATATCGATATGCATCCACATCGTGTAATACCAAATTCGCATAATCATTATATCTTGTATATGGAGCCCTTTTATCTGTCTCTGGTCCATTCAGTGTTCCAAGCCATATTTTAGTTGTAAGCCCTCTCTCTTTCATCATAGGTCCTAGATATTTCCCTATAAAAGTTGCAAATTCTTCTCCCTTCCATATACAAGAAGGAAACTTTTGATCAGATACAGGCTCATTCTGTACATGTATCTGAGAGATTGTGATACCTTCTTTTGCATATTCTTCAATATATCGACATAAGTATAGAGCATATGCTGTTAAATTTTCTTTTGTCTGAATTAATGTACCATAATTACATACCTTTCTTGTTTTCATCCAAGTAGGAGGACTCCATGGTGATGCAAAGAATTTTATATTGCAATTACGCTTTAATGCTTGTTTTATATATGGGATCAGTAATTTTTGATCACGTTCAATAGAAAAGTGATTCATTTCATAATCATCATCTTTTTCATCATATGAATACCAGCTAACAGCATAATCCGATGCACCTATGGGCAATCTGCAAAAGTTTAATCTCAATCCATCAGCCTCTTGAGAAAACAGTTGATCATAAATTCCATCTTTTGAAGGTTCGTCTATTCGATTCAAGGCTTCCATTGACAATTCGTTAAAGCAGCCCCCAAACCCCTCCCATTTAATATCCAACCTATTTTTTTCGTCCAATGTTGTCTGAATATATTCTTCCCCCATAGCCCCTTCTGTAATCTCATACCATTGTTTTTCTTTCGTCGTTACAATAATTTTCATACATTTCTCCTATCTCTAAACTTTCTTTGTTAAGCCTGAATTATTCATGATACTTTGTCCAACGGTGCTTCGCACCGCATAATTACTGTATTTTCATCTTCTTTTCTTACTTTCACTTAAAAAGTGAAGCCAAAACGATAGAAAAAGAGTTTCAACTTTGATAGAATGAAGTCACCACAACACCATTTTCACAAAGGAGAAACCCTTATGTATAGTTTAAGTGCACTTCGTTCCGAAAGCAATAGTAAGAATAAAATAAATTTTGATGGAGGCGATTTATCGTTACTGTTCACAGGTGACCTTGAACTAAAAAAAGCCGATGGTGTAGACTGATCTCAGTCAAAGCCATCGGTTTTATCTTATCCAAAGGTTCTGGATACTCTTTCGAATATATTCTGATCTTCATTTCTACGCATTATAACTAG
>QKAS01000017.1 GCA_003246295.1 Clostridia bacterium
TTACCAGACACCAGCGAGCCTCTATTACCCAGCATTGCTAAAAATGGATGAAGACGCTGCATAGGGTAAAGTACACACCTTAACTGTAAATATCTGGTTCATTATAAATTTTGAAAATGGTGTCTTGACAATTGAACCATTATAGTCTTAATACTGAAATTCTGTATGAACGTCGGCTTTTGCTTTCTTTTTCTTTGTAGGTATTCCAGGCTTCGGTTAGTTCCTTGGTAACTAATGCAATGATTATTTTCTGCTCAATACAAAATTTATCAAACTGTATCAATGTATATTTTGCCGAGTCATACGTATATCCTAAGTTTTTCTTCTGTTCGATAAGTCCATCTATATACTCTGCAAAACAACTGTTAAATTGATATTCGTGGAGTAACATCAGGAAACACCTCCCATCTCAATAGTTAAATTGCTAAGCGAGAGAGGACATTTTCTCATATGTTCTTCATCAAATGTAAGATACTTATTTACAGTTGTCTGGTCCTGGTGTCCTAATGCATCTACAACACGTTCAATTCCAGCATTATTCTTGAGGATATTAGTTGCAAATGTTTTTCTTAATATATGAAATGCAACAGATGATTCAAAACCATGCAAATGCAAAATCCGGTTAAGTGCGTTGGAACAGATTTTCCCGGACAACTTCCCGTATGGTGCTTTATGTCTGATAAAAACATATTCACTATCAGAAGAGGGCCTGCCATATTTTATATATCGAAATATTGCATTGCCCACATCCGTACGCAATGGCAGTGCTATTGGCACCTTCGTTTTGTATTGAATAATGCTAACTTTTTTATGAAGCCAATCAATATCTGCAAGTTTAAGGTTAATTACATCTGATGATCGAAATCCTAGGCGCAGACCAATCATAACCATTGCTGCATCTCTAAAATCTATTGCGGAAGAACACTCCTGGCGAAACATATCAATGCCAGACATTTGATCAGAAGACAGTATTGTTACAATTCTTGTAGTACCAGCAACTTTATTAGGAAACACATGATGCAAAGTTTTATCATTAACCAAATTGTTATCTTCTAAATAAGTGACAAATTGACGCAGGACAGTTCTTCGAGTAGATGTTCCTTTTACCGTTGCATGGTGATCATGATTTAAATAATCAAGGATTAATGACTTTTCAAGGTTATTAAAACAATCCATTCCAACATTTAGTAAATAATCGCAAAAGTGATATACATTGTACTTATAAGTTCTAATAGTTTCGTCACTGTGAAAACTTCTTTTTAGCCAATTCAAATAACCTTCAACAGATTCGGCACACCACATTGGATACATGGCTGTTCTAGATGATTTAAATGAATATTTTTGGCTAAGTAAAAATCCGTTATTCTGAATAAATCTTTCATATAGGTTCAATACCCGTATCCAAGTTCTATAACTTTGACCTGTTTCATGTTCTATTTGTTCATACCAACGTTTGGCTAAGCTTGGGCTGTAGTCCATCTTATTGATTGCAAGAAATGCGTATAGGCACTTTAGGATATGTGATACGTTATGCTTCGCAGTTTCCTTATAACCGTTCTTTTCAAATTCCTGTATGAATAAATCAATAGAATCAAATACATGCCTTGCACTACAGATAGAAATCTCTGTCACAGTGTCAGAAATATTTGAAATCACATCGGGATTGAATATTTCTTTGTTTGAAGAATACCTGTAGATATCTTCTTCAAGAAGCAGTGGTAAAAATGGTTCACATTTACCAATTGATACCTGATATTGCAAAAATTGACGTGCACTACTTAAAATCACATAACGTTCACTCTTAGTGATCGGCATTTCCAGTTCATAGAAATTACAAATACTTTCGATTGAGATTTCCTTTGCAAAATAAATTGCGGTTTCTTGAAGTTTCAAAAGGAATCCGGAACATCTTAGCTTTGCTAATGCAAAACTCTTTGCTGAATAATCTCTTTCACGACTCTTTAGATAATCATCCAATTCGACTTTCCAAAATTCTGAAAGTTTCTCGTAATTAGGTTTGGTCAACAGCAAATGATCCTGTAATACCGTTCCCGTCCTGATTAATTCATCCAGTTGATCAACATAATGCCATCTCGCTTGAAATTCATTTTTTGATATCTGGGCTTTTACACCTTCTTTCAACCAATCTCTTGCATTTTCTAAAGAGAAATTCAAATTACTGGTGATTAGATAGTCCCTAAGTTCTGAATAGCATCTTTCGTGAGCCTTACGACTGTGCAGACAAACATGTCTTTCTCTTAACAGTTTGCCTATTTTGTATACTGAGTTATCATATGTTTTCAATAGAAACACCTCCTTGTGTTTCTATTATCAAACTTACGAGTATTTTTATCCTCAGCTTTTCATTCAAATCATTTGAAATTTACAGGTTAAACAAAAAGATGAGGATAAAAATACTCTGAGGATAAACCACAGGCCAGATATATTTTTTCTGCTTTTGATATATCTCCTAACATAATTCGCCAAGGATGTGTATTACATTCTTTATTGTTGCAGGATCAGCACCGTTTTTTATCTCAAGATCTGTCCCACTGATATGAAGAATAACGGCAGTAGAACTCTTAGTTTCTGCTGTGCGGGCAGGAAGCTCAGCAAAAGAAGTTTTCCTGATAGTGTCATGAGACGATCTGCATTTAAGACCCTGTGGTAACGCATCAAACGCCTCATGTTTGATCTTTCTCATCCAGTAATAGTATGACTTAATGCCGATACCTTTTAATCGGCACCATTCGGAAACAGTCTTTCCACTTGCTTTGCATTCACTGATCCTTGAGAGCCAAAGCTGAAGATTGCATTCATGAGTAGTCAGAGTTAGTGAATCCATAGATAAAGTCCCCAATCCCTTAAGGTACTTAAGAACCTTAAGTCTTTTAGAATTATGAACATTATCTCAGATTTTTGAATCAAAAAACATACACGAACTTATTTGACGCTTACAGTGCAACTGACTACCATAAAAGACTTTTTTCTCTATTTCATATTCGATGAAATGGGTGTAAGGATACACACCAAAGAAATTAGTAGTTTCTTCTGAAATCACTGGGGGATAGCCCTACTGTTATTTTAAATTGTTTTGAAAATGCATAGGAATCCGAAAATCCAAGATCGAAAGCAATTTCCTTTATACTTTTGTTTTTTTCAGCCAAATATTTTTTGGCGTGGTCCATACGTTTTTGCATGGCATAATTACCAGGAGAAAGACCGGTTTGCTGTTTGAAAAGCTTGCGGAATTTTTCATAACCGATACCTAAGTCATTTGAAAGCTCATGCATTGGGTACTGATATGAATTTTGTTCTGAAAGAATCTTGCAGGATTTTTGAACGATTTCCCAGTCTGTGCTGTTTGTACCGTGTTCTTTATGTAGGTCATGAAACATAAGTATAATTTTAAGTGCTTCCGGTAATAGCATAGTAACTCTGCCAGGATGCGTATTTTTCATCAAATGCAAAAAATCAGTACATTGGTCAAATAACGTATGGCTTAAGCCCGGGTATAAAACACTTTGTTCTTCATTCAGCAGACCCATTGTTACAAGAGCGTAGAACAAACTTTTACTGATGCAGATAAAAAACTCTAGCCAACTTCCGTCCGATACAATTTCAAGTGTCTGATTCTTTTCTGGAATCCGCTGGATTAAACAGCCGGGATATAGGTCTGTTTGTCTGCCTTTATCATCAACCTGCATAGCTTTACCGCTCAGAACAAGAACTGCACCATAATGACGGTAAATATTATTATTTTCCCTGCAGTCTTTTCCTTTTTTATTTAGGAATCCACAACCGAAGATATCAGATTCATAATCCATACCGAATTGATGATATATGGTATCATTTCGAAAAGCATCGTCTGGTAATTCAAACATGGAATAAACACCTCACTTTATACCAATATATACATTAAATGTAAGTGAATCTATAAAAATATATTTTAAATATAACATATTACATTACAGTGTGCAAATATAATGTTTTTTTGATGTTATTATATTTTTATAACAAGATACCAAAAATAACATCATAAATACCAATTAGTCAATTGTAACATCCATCTATATCTTTTAGTATTAAGTGATATCGATGAAGTTATGGTTGTCAGAATATAAAAGTATACTTTATTTCAGAAAACTATGGAGGTTGTTTATGAGTGGAAAGAAAGAAGCAAGAAAAACTATGCTGCAAAACAATGGGTGGACTTTTATGTATGGTGACCTTTTGGAAGCAAAATCATCTGCATATGATGATTCGGCATGGTATCACATAGGGATTCCTCATTCTTTTGGTATTCCTTATTTTATGGAGAATAATTTCTATGTTGGATATGGTTGTTATCGTAAAACGATAGATATTAAAACTGAATGGATCGGAAAAAGGCTTTCTTTAGAATTTCAGGGGGTTTTTCAGGAAGTAGAGATATATCTTAATGAAACACTTGCAGGAGTCCACAAAGGCGGATATACAGCTTTTACGATAGATATATCTGAGTTGGTAGTAGCAGGTAAAAATCAGCTTTTTGTGCGCGTAAACAACAAATGGAATCCAAGACTCGCACCAAGAGCCGGTGAACATGTTTTTAATGGTGGAATTTACCGCGATGTGAATTTGATAGTAACAGGAGAAATCTGTGTTTCATGGTATGGGACTTTTATAAGAACACCAAAAGTTTCCGACCAAATGGCAGATTTGCATGTAACGATTGAAGTTGAAAATCATACTTTTGTAAAAACAAAGTGCACTATAAAAAATCAGGTGATGTACGAGGAAAAGATCGTTTGTGAATTCACAGATGAAGTAATGCTTTTACCGGATTGTATCAGTAAGTTTGAGAAAGTTGAGAACATTCCCAACCCAAATCTATGGCATCCGGATGAACCTTCTCTGTATATACTGAAAACATTAATATTTGATGGAAATCAGATCTATGATACATATACAACAGAATTTGGAATACGATGGTTTGAGTTTACTGCACATGAGGGTTTTTTCTTAAATGGAAAGCATTTGGATATTTTAGGTGCTAACGTCCATCAGGATCATGCAGGCTGGAGTGATGCTGTTACACATGCAGGCATTTACCGCGACGTGAAAATGATAAAAGATTGCGGTATGAATTTTATAAGAGGGTCACATTATCCCCATCATACAGTATTTGCTTCAGAATGCGACAGACAGGGAATTCTCTTCTGGTCAGAATTATGCTTTTGGGGAATCGGAGGATGCCAGGGAGATGGGTACTGGAACAGCAGCGCATATCCGGTTAACGAAGAGGATGAGAAGGAGTTTGAAGAGAGCTGTGTCACAATGCTGCAGGAAATGATACGAACGAATCGTAATCATCCAAGTATTGTTGTCTGGAGCATGAGCAATGAAGTGTTTTTTTCAAACGCTCGAGTGCTTGATAAAGCCAGATCCTTAATCAAAAAGCTTGTTTCAGTTTCGCATGATTGTGATCCAACTCGTCCGGCTGCTTCTGGAGGAGCACAAAGAGAGGGATTTGATCTTCTTGGAGATCTTGCAGGTTATAACGGAGACGGAGCTTCGCTGTATATTAATCCTGGTTTTCCTAGTTTTGTATCTGAATATGGAAGCAAAATAGCAGAACGTCCGGGGGAGTACGCGTCTTACTACACAGATGGAGTTGAACAAAACTTTGCATGGCGCTCAGGGAAAGCTTTATGGTGCGGTTTTCATCACGGAAGTATCGCAGACAGAATGGGATACATGGGGTTTATTGACTACTATCGTCTACCTCTTGGAAGTTGGTACTGGTACAGAAAAGAGCTTTTGGGAATTGAACCACCAGAATTTGCAAGAGCGGGAATTCCCTATGCACTGTCACTCACAACAGACCGTACAGAGATAAAGACGGATGGAACGGAGGATGCACAGATAATTATTATGGCTCTTGATAATAATGGTGTTAGAGTCAGTAATACAATGCCGGTTACGCTTGAGATTATTGCAGGAGGCGCTGTTTTTCCTACCGGAAGATCGATCGTCCTTTCCCCGGAGAAGGGGAGCTTTCTAGATGGCATGGGAGCTATAGAACTGCGTGCTTTGTATGCAGGAGAAATTAAGATTATGGCAACAGCAAATGGATTGCAGGGAAGTGAACTTATACTCAATGCGATTGGTGAAGAGATGTGGAATGGGCAGATTATTCAGTACCAGCAAAAACCTCCCTGCGTATTTGTTCCACAAATTAACGGAGAAAGGACGAACATTGCAAGGAATAAACCCGTATTTTGCAGCAGTTATCATAAAGGTCATGAACCAAGTATGTTGAATAATGAAAATGCAGATACTTTCTGGCGTGCTGGAAGAGAAAGCGATAATGAGTGGATATGCATTGATCTCGAAGGAATAAAAGAAATCAGTGAAATAATAATTACATTTGAAAGTATTGGACATGAAACAGAAATATCTGCATCGGTGAATGGCACCGAATATAGTATCCTGGATAAACTAAGTATAGTTGCAATGAATAAAAAGCTGACCTTGGAACCTGGCAAAGAAAAATATCGATATATTAAAGTTCGTTACACAGAGCTGCCCATGGACATTGGAGAAATAGAGATTTATTAGTCCCTTCCAATAACAAGCAGTCTTCTAAAAGGAGATGTGAGGTATGTATATGAAATACAAACAAGTCAGTAGATCTGATACTAAATCAAATTCAAGAATATGGTTCAAAGAACCGGCAAAGAATTTTATAGAGGGTACTCTTGAGAACCCGGCAAAAGTAAATCAAAGCGGTGAACTGGGAGAATTATCAGAGTGGATCACTGCATTGCCGATTGGAAATGGTCGATTGGGCGGCACAGTTTTTGGTGGTGTACAGGAAGATCTTATTAAACTAAATGAAGAAACCCTATGGTCTGGTGAACCAAAAGAAACAAATGACCCAGTATGGAAAGAGATATTACCAGAGGTTCGATCGCTTATTTTTTCTAAGAAGTACAAGGAAGCTGATCAGGCGGCTATGAAAATGCAAGGACCATATAATGAATCTTTTATGCCGCTTGGAAATCTGAAAGTAGTTTATCAACATGAAGATGTTGCATCTGAATACTATCGTGATCTGATTCTTCAAGATGCAGTAGCTTCGGTCAGTTACAAGGCAGGAACTTGCAGGTTTACCCGAGAGTATTTTTGCAGCAGACCCGATAATGTCATGGTTATCTATATAGAGGGAAATGAAACAGGAAAGATAACATTCGATGCAATTCTGGACAGCCAGTTAAAATTCATGACCCAGGCGCAGGATAATAATGTTCTTTTAATGAAGGGGAGAGCACCAGTTCATGTTGAACCGAATTACATAGGAGAAGTCCCGGATGCGGTATCTTACGATAATGAAAAAGGTATGCGATTCTGTGTAAAACTGGAAGCTATAGCAAATTCGGGAACTGTTTGGTGCGATATGGATGGTCTGCATGTGAAAGCTTGTGACAATGTCCTGTTAATACTTTCTGCGGCAACAAGTTTTAATGGACCAGAAAAAAGTCCAAGTTCACAGGGGAAAGATGAAGTTGCTGAGTGCGAAAACACAATTTCAAAAATAAAAGAAAAGGATTATATGATTCTAAAGAATGCTCATTGTAAAGACTTTAGCGAGCTGTACAAGAGAGTTGAATTTGAGCTCCCAGAGGGAGTATCATCAGATCTTCCGACCGATGAACGAATTATAAATCTAAGAAGTGGAAAATCTGACTCCAGTCTGTATGCATTGTTCTTTAATTTTGGCCGGTATCTATTAATATCGTGTTCGAGACAGGGAAACTTTCCAGCGAATTTACAGGGAATCTGGAGTGATGAAGTAAGACCGCCATGGAGCAGTAATTGGACATTAAATATTAATGCACAGATGAATTATTGGCCGGCTGAAGTCTGTAATCTATCTGAATGTCATGAGGCTTTTATTGATTATATCGACCGGTTGCGCATAAATGGAAGAAAAACTGCACAATTCTATTATGGCGCATCTGGCTGGGCAACCGCTACCAATGGGGACATATGGAATGCGACAAATCCGGTCGGAGACAGAAGCGGAAATCCATCCTGGGCAAACTGGGTAATGAGTGGACCGTGGTTATGTCAGCACCTTTGGATGCATTATGAATATACATTGAATAAAGAATATTTGAGGGAAAGAGCATATCCGATCATGAGAGAGTGTGCTGAGTTTTTGCTGGATGCACTTGTAATTAATTCGGAAGGGTATCTGGGGATATGCCCGTCAACATCACCTGAAAGAACTTTTATTACAGAAGATGGGAAGAAAGCAGCAGTAAGTTTCGGAACGACAATTGATACAGTCCTTACAAAAGAATTATTTCAGAATGTTATAAAGTCTGGTGAAATACTTAAACTGGAAGATCCAATTGTTGAAAAAATTGAACTTGCCAGGGAAAAACTGATACCTTTTAAAATTGGAAGATATGGACAGCTACAGGAATGGTATGAGGACTGGGATGATCCAGGCTTGAAGGATTCGCATTGTTCATTCTTATATGGTCTTTATCCCGGAGACATGATTACACCAGAAGCAGCACCTGAACTTGCAAAAGCATCCAGAATATCACTTGAATGCAGGGATTTTGTCCTACAGGGCTGGGGATTAGCCTGGCGTGTCGCCTTGTGGGCCAGATTACAGGATGAAGAAAACAGTTTTAAAGCTTTGAAACTTCTTGTTACAAAACTCGTCACGCCATGCCTGTTTGGTAAGATATATCCCAATGGGATTTTTCAGATCGATGCTAATTTTGGAGGAACTGCGGGAATTGCTGAAATGTTATTACAAAGTCATGAGAATTGTCTAAACATACTTCCGGCGCTTCCCAAAGAATGGACACAGGGTCATATAAAAGGCCTGAAGGCGAGAGGCGGATATACCGTTGATATAGAATGGTCCTTGAACGAAAAAGATTATGTAGTGATAAAGGCAGATCATGATGGAATTTGCAGAATAAAAATACCCAGAGACAAAATGGTTCTTGTGACAGGCAATCATTCAAAGATTGGTCAGGATAAGGATATTCTAACATTTGAAGTTAAATCAGGGAAAACCTATCATCTCAGCATTATAAGAAAATGAGCTTTATTACAATGCTTCCTATATGGTTTATAAAAACATCCATCAAAATACCTGTAGGTGCTTCTATAAACAAAATAGTGGTTACATGATTCATAGGATGTATAAATTGATTCGTTCATTAACCGGTCATAAAGCTTTTATTTGTTCTTAAGCAGTATTCGAAGTACTTTTAAGGATTCTCATTATTATAGATTTATGTTCAAATATAAAGATTTATTAATATATGCAGGAAAATGTTAAATTGTGAAAATTGACGAAGTAATTTTAATTTACTATAGTTAGCTTGTGCAAAACGTCTGAGTGTTTCTCTGTTATGTTGAAATTTGTTTGGGCGAAAAGAAGAGAAAGAAGGAGTACTATGAAAAAAACAAAACAGACCGCAGAAGTTAAAATAAGGAAACATAAAACAACAAATTCGAAGCTTCTATCTTTTTTTAATGACTGCAAATGGCAAAGGCAATTGATTTTTATGATATTGCCGGGGATTATAATTGTATTCATTTTTAATTATATTCCTATGTATGGTGCATTGATAGCTTTTGAAAAGTACGATTCAACCAAAGGTATTTTTGGGAGTGAATGGGTGGGACTTAAATATTTTTCAATGTTTTTTAGTAATCCATTGGCTTTTCGTTTGATTAAGAACACATTTCTATTGGGATTTTACAGTTTGCTATTTGGCTTTCCGGCTCCTATTATATTGGCACTGCTGATGGATCAGATACGAAGAATTCGATTTAAAAAAGTGATACAGACCATATCCTATTTTCCTCATTTCATTTCGATGGTTGTCGTTGTAGGAATGATTAAGGAGTTCTTTGCCGCAGATGGTCTTGTTAATTCGCTTCGTGAATATTTTGGAGCGGATGTAATATCGTTCTTAACACAGCCATCCTGGTTTCGGACTATATTTGTCGGATCGGGAATCTGGCAGGGAATTGGCTGGGGGACAATTATATATTTAGCTGCTTTATCTAATGTTGATCCGCAGCTGAATGAGGCTGCTGCAATAGACGGTGCAAACCGTTGGCAGAAAGTCTTATACATTTCATGGCCGGCCATATTACCAACTACCACAATAATGCTGATTTTTGCAATCAGTGGAATACTGGGAAGTGATTTTCAAAAAGTACTCTTAATGTACAGTCCATCGACATATTCTACATCAGATATCATATCTACTTATGTGTATCGGGAAGGAATTCAGGGAGGTCGTTATGAATATACAACGGCAATAGGTTTGCTGATGAACATGGTTTCCTGTGTATTGATAATTACGGCAAATAAAGCCAGCCGGAAACTGACTGAAAATAGTTTATGGTAGGGAGTGATAAGTTCATGACATTTAAAAATAAAAAACAAGAAAGAGAAATACGTAATAGAATTAAACGGTCAAAAGGCGATCTGATATTTGATGTTGTAAATGCAGTTATCATGCTTATGGTAGCAGGAATTATGTTACTGCCAATGGTACATGTTTTATCGGTGTCCTTAAGTTCAGGACCTGAGAGCGTGAAAGGAGGTTTCTTTTTCTGGCCAAAAGGTGAAATCAATTTCATCGGTTATGAGACAGCATTTAAGGATCCCCTTATAATGCGTTCTTATCTGAATAGTGTTATTTATGCCATTGGAAATGTTCTTTTCACTTTGTTTTTTACATCTCTGACCGCTTATCCACTTTCAATCTCAGAATTTCGTTTGAAAAAGTTTGTTACCATATTCCTAACAATAACTATGTTTATTAATGGGGGGCTTATACCAACATATATGCTGATGAGAGACATAGGGCTGGTTAACAAAATATGGGTCATGATGATCCCGTTTTGTGTTGGTGCTTACAATGTGATTCTGTTTCGAACTTTCTTTACGAATTTGCCTGCTGCGCTTCGTGAGGCAGCCATAATTGATGGAGCTAAAGAAATTCAGGTGTTTACAAAAATATATGTACCTCTATCAAAAGCAATTTTCGCAACCATTGGATTGTTTACACTGGTAAGTAAATGGAACGACTGGTTTACGGCTCTTATTTATCTTAATGATGAGAAAAAATACCCAATGCAGATGATTCTTCGGAAAATATTGTTCAATACGGCAGGAACACAAAAAATGAGCAATGAAATTATGAATATGATGTCATCAATGAAAGTGACAAGTGAAAATATAAAGATGGCAGCGATTATCATCACTATCTTACCCGTGCTTTGTGTCTATCCATTTCTACAAAAGTATTTTGTAAAAGGTGTTTTTGTAGGGACGGTAAAGGGATGAGCATGGTACGATATAAAAATTAAGGAGGAGTAACAAATGAAGAAAGTATTAGTTATTATTATGGTCCTTTCGCTATCCTTCAGCCTATTGACAGGTTGTGGTGCGAAAAACAACACAGAGTCAACAGACTCAAACACCTCTGAGGGTTCTACAGTTAGCCAGGAACCGTTGGCATTTTCTGTAATGACAGTGAATTTTGGCGAGGATCCAACTGGTAAAGTCGTAAACAATGCCTGGCTCGAAGAAATGGAAAATCTTATGGGAAGAGAGCTTGACATTAGTTTTCAGTATGTGGCTATGGCAGATTATCAGGAAAAAATTAAGATTATGTTAGCTAGTGGTGAGCTGCCGGATCTAATTACATCATGGGGATTGGAACAAACTGATATTTTTACCTATGGTGCAAATGGTACATTTGTCGAGTTAAGTTCCAATATGGATAAACTGCCAAATTACCAGAAGTATTTGGATTTGGCAGAAAACAGTAAGGTTGATCTGTACTCAGAAGATGGTAAACTGTACGGATTCTATGCAGTTGAGACAGGTTGGCAGGATTACTCGGGCGGTAGCAATGAAATTAGCTATGCTGCAGCATTCCGAAAAGATATTTTTGATGCAAATAATATCGCAATACCAACCACAGTAGATGAAGTATATGAAGCAGCTAAAAAACTCAAGGAGATCTATCCTGATAAATATCCAATCATGCAGATGGAAGAATGGCAGCCACCGATTAACATGTTAATTGCGGCAAATCATTTAGGCGGGGATTACACTACAAACAGTTTTGATGGTATGTACTATGATGGATCGACATATCAATACGGTCCGATCCAGGATGGCTATAAGGATGCTCTGATAGAAATGAATAAATGGTATTCAGAAGGACTGATTTCTCCAGACTACTTTACACAGACACAGGCTAATGGAAACGCGACTATGGCAGCGGGTGATGGTATGATCATTCCGGCCGCATGGTATGGCTATCCGGCACAGTGGGCAAATACATACCCGGATCAGGAATGGGTATTAAAAGTAGGTGTTTCAAATTCTGATTATGGTAATGCATGGGCATATAAAATGGGAAACACCGATGATGTAGTCGTTCGTAGTAACTGGGCTGTTTTAGTGAACTCAAAATCAAAAGTCGTAGATGATTTATTAACATTTATGGATTATCAGATGTCTGATACTGTAAAAGAAATTCTTACATGGGGTGTTGAAGGACAAACTTATACGGAAGTTGATGGTGTCAAAACACTTATTGATTCCATTCTTGCCGATCCTTCAACCGAAATGGCATCCTTTGGATTTGGTACAGGAACCTGTCGTTCCGGTATTTTCCCACAGATTCAGGACAAAACAGTTCAGCTTGGCACTGAATTATCAGAAGGGTTTGTGAACGATGACGGAACTGTTACAACTTCCATAATACCATCGTACATAAGAGAGAACTTCAGTACAGAAAAGGCAAGACCTGAAACAATGATTTACAAAGGTTCAAAATCAGATGATGAGTCCGAGGAGTATGCAAACATAATGACACCAATAAACACATATGCTGCCGAGCAGATGGCATCCTTTATTAATGGAACACGCTCCTTTGATGAATGGGATGAATATGTCAGCGAGATAAAAGCTATGGGCGATATTGACAGAGCGATCGAAATCAATAATTCTACAATAATTGGTGATAAGTAATATACAATGAAATTTTCTAAGAAATAAAATGTATCATTCTTTCTGTTATTTTATGTTTGAACTGGGACTTTACCTCCTATAATAGCTGTCTAATGTAACGTAGATTCAGTGAAATATAGGAGGTATCCTTTGTGTTATAATCTCATTTTCTGATCTCAAATAGTATGATAAAATATTACTATGATATAAGGTCAAAAGTTTTGATGTCGACATCTTTTTATACTGTATAATTATTTTATCAATTGATTCTTTATGCTCATAACGATTGCATTTTGTAGGAGGGATACTATCTTGAATCAGAAGAAAAGAACAGTTTTTCAACAGGTTCTGACCGTTAATATGATTTTATCCATGATATTCCTGTGCATTTATACGTTAAACTATATTTATGTAAATTATAAGTTTAATCAGGAGAATGAAAAATATTCAAGACAAATATTGCGAACTATTGAACAGAATTATCAGAGTGAATCAGTTCGTCTTTCCACCTTTATGGAAATGTGTGTTGCGGATCGTTCCTTTGTGCTTGCTTTATCAAATAAACTGCCCGCAAAGTTATTTGTGGAATATGGAAAAGAAGTTTCAGAAAAGCTATCAATGATACAGTATTCACTTCCTTATGCGGAGAATATATACGCATATATAAAGAGCAATCAAAAATTCATTTTACCTCAATATGCTATCGTTGATAAAGAACTTATTATTGCTGAACTAGCCAAAAAAATAAACATTGAGGCAAGTGAAATGCCTGATTTTGATATTCTTGATAACGGATTTTACACAGTAAACGCCGTTACTTTTTATGTATATAATTACCTTGACTATGGCTCTATCATTATCATTGTAAATACAGAGAGATTCTGTGAAATAAGCAGTATAAATGCAATGTTACCAATCTACAATGTAGTAATTCTGGACAAGGATGATTGTGTATTTGCAACGAGTTCAGAGGAAGCTCTATTGATTGTCAATAATATATCGCAAGAGAATGATTCATTGAAATATGTAACTTATAATGACGAGAGGTATTCTGTATTCAGAGAAGATATTGCAAACGGATATTCATTCATACTGACTGTAAAAACATCAATAATTCAGCAGCAACAGCAAAATAACCTTATATTAATTGCGGTAGGAGTATTTTTGTTTATTGGCTGTTTACTAATGATTTATTTGAATTCAAATATATACCGCCCATTAAAAACGATCACAAGAAAACTTATGCCAGTCGGTGAGAAAGGGAATGAAATAGATTTCATTTACGGAAAAATGAATGAAATCATGAAGGAAAATCTTAAAATGCAAAATCAGATTTCAAGTCACCAAAAAGTACAGGCTGATATTGAATTAAACTATGCATTGCTTTTAAAGCAGGAAATCAGTGACGACCTGGCAAAACATTTGGAAAGCCAGTATGGACAATATCGCATGGTTTCTGTTGCTGTTCAAAATCAGGTTGGCAGTGGCGATGATATGCTTAGCAGGATAGATGATTATTTTATGGATGTTATGGAATGCAAATCAATGATAATTGACCAGTTTGTTCATGCATATATAATATCCGCTGTGCATGATACTCCACAGATTCTCTCAACAATTGATCAGTATTTTACTACGATAAAACCCAATACCCTGGTTTTTATCGGAATCAGTGACAGGTCAGATGATTTTAAAAGAATAAATGAAGTATATCAGCAAAGCAGTGAAAGAATGCTGAACAATATTATACCAATTGAAAGAAGATATGCAATTACATTGGATGATACCTCAATAAAGTCAGTACCGGCCAGAATTTCAGGTGAAATATTAAACACAGTAACGAAACATACACTAAATGGAACAGCACAAGATATTCAGGAAATCTTTGAGCATATTTTCTTTTCAGAAAGCAACATATCACTGCAGGACTGTAAATCCTTCTTTTTACAGCTGTCCGGAGTTCTTATGTCGCTAATAAGTCAGAATAACACAGTTATTGATAATAGCGATCTGAAGTCTTTGCAGAATGATTTGGTATACAATCCGGTTTTTATGTATTATTTGTTGCTGGAAGATTATAAAAAGATAAATGAAGGCACATCAAAAACCTACACATCACTTCGATATGAAATAATAAACTACATTAACCAACATTATATGGATGCATTAAGCCTGGATTCTATTTCTGCGGTATTTGGGATAACGCCTGTATATCTATCTTCCTGGTTTAAAAAAAATACGGGAATAAATATTTCGATATTTATTACAAATATTCGTATGGAAAAAGCAAAAGAATTACTGATTGAGAACAGGCATGTAAAAATAACAGAGATCGCGGCTATGGTCGGCATACCAGGGACCTCAACATTTATCAGACAGTTTAAGAACTACACAGGCTGTACACCAGATCAATATCGTCAGTTAACACAGGACAGATGACAGAAGGACGATTACACCAAAAAAATAAAAGTTATAAAGAATAAACAGAATGTATATAGAACAGGTGGTTAACTTATGAAATTATGGTATCGTAAACCGGCAAAAGTATTTGAAGAGGCACTTCCAATCGGGAATGGCAGTTTAGGCGGAATGGTATATGGAGGAATAAAAAATGAAAGAATATCGCTAAATGAGGATACTTTATGGTCGGGGTATCCAAAGGATCAATCGGATAAAAATGCATATCCATATCTTGAAAAAGTAAGAAATGCGATCGACAATGGAGAAATGGAAAGCGCTCAAGAAATGCTGTGGAAACATATGACAGCAGAATGGACAGAAAGTTATCAGCCTATAGGAAATCTAAGAATTTGTATGGAACATGGTGACAAGGCAACAGCATATAAAAGAGAGCTGGACATCGAAGAAGCGATTGCTTTTACAACGTATCGTATTAATGAAGACTGTTATTCAAGGCAGGTATTTTGTTCCAATCCGGATAAGGTGATGATAGTTCGGTTAAGTGCAAATAGCAGGGGCAAATTATCATTTGAACTGTTTTTTGACAGCCTTCATCCGGTCAGTATTTGTATGGATAGAATGAAGGAAGGACCTGTTTTGTTCATGGAGGGGAGAGCGCCTGCTTATGCAGCACCGAATTACCATGAAGACAAGAATCCGGTCAGGTATGCAGAACGTGGTCATATAGGTACTACGTTTGCAGCTGTATTGCTGCCGATCGTTAAAGGAGGACAGATTCTGGAAGTTGATAATAAGCTTGTTGTTAAGAATGCAGATGAGGCAATCATACTTATTACAGCAGGTACAAATTTCGCCGGAATGACAGTTGATCCAATGGAGAGTTCGATTGACCCTCAAAAGTCAGTTCGGAATACATTAATACAAAGCATACAATATTCTTATCAGGAGTTGTTTGAAAGACATTTAAAAGATTATCAAAAGTTGTTCAAAAGAGTTGAATTTGAACTTGATGGAGAAGAAAACGATCATATTCCAACGGATCAACGTCTGATTGAAAACGAAAAAAATCATACGGACAATAAGCTTTTTACGCTTATCTTTCAATATGGACGATATTTACTGATATCGAGTGCCAGACAAGGAACAATGCCGGCAAATCTTCAGGGAATATGGAATGAAAAGGTCAGAGCACCTTGGAGCTCGAATTATACATTAAATATAAATGCTGAAATGAATTACTGGCTGGCCGAAAACACAAACCTTAGTGAATGCCATCTTTCGTTACTTGAATATACAAAAGGTATTGCTATAAATGGAGCTCGCACTGCGAAGATGAACTACAATTGCAACGGATGGTGCGCACATCATAATTCAGATATCTGGGGACAATCAGAAGCTGTAGGCAGACCTGCATCAGATAATACTTCTATCGCATATTCTTATTGGGTTCATGGAGGAAGCTGGCTGGCTCATCATATATGGGAGCATTATGAGTATACAAAAGATTTAGAGTTTTTGAAAGAATACAAATCAGTCCTATTTGGAGCAGCAGAGTTTTTGCTGGATTACTCCTTGGAACAAGACGGTAAACTTGCCTTCTACCCTACGACATCACCTGAGAATTCATATTTTTTAGAGGACAGGAAGTTTTCTGTTTCAAAAGACTGTGCGATGGACATTGCAATGTTGCTGGATGTTTTTGAAGCCTGTAGAAAAGCTAAGGAAATAGTAGGTGAAGAGGATATTCTGTACCGACGCTGCATGGATGCTATAGTGAAGATCCCGGAATATAGGATTGGAAGTAAAGGACAGATACTTGAATGGAACAGGGAGTATGCAGAAGTAGAACAGAACCACAGGCATCTTTCACATTTGTATGGATTTTTTCCGGGAAACAGTATGAGAACTGAAACTTTGAAGCAAGCAGTTAAAAAATCCATGCTTATTCGCGGAGATGATGCAACTGGCTGGGGAATTGCCTGGAAGATATGTATATGGGCTAGATTAAAAGATGGTGATCATACAAAAAAAGTACTTGATAATGCGATTCGATATACTGATTCTACAAGTAAGAATACTGGTAAAGGTGGCGTTTATCTCAACCTTTTAGGAGCACATCCGCCTTTTCAGATTGACAGTAATTTTGGTATGACCGCAGGCATTACGGAAATGCTTCTGCAGAGTCATGAAAATTATATTAATTTATTACCGGCAATGCCAACAGAGTGGAAGAATGGCAAGGTCAAAGGATTGTGTGCCAGAGGTGGAGTGGAAGTTTCAATGGAATGGAAAAATGGAGAACTTTTAGAAGCAATAGTATATGCCAAACAGAGTTTTGATGGGATTGTTATTTATAAATGTAAAACACTAAAGGTTCAAATGAAACAGGGGGAAGTGAAAAGAATTCAGGAAGGACACTTTGATGAAGATAAATAAAGAAGGATACATCACACACTATTTGATATCCGGACCATATGAAACTCCCTATAGAGAAAAATTTACAGAAACAAACCAACTACAAAATGAAAGTAAAGCAAGAGCCAGAATTGCTGTACACGAAGAAAAGTGTCCCTGTGAAAAAGTTACACTGAATGAGATGAGTGAACTAAATCTCCCATGGGAATATTATTATTCTCATGGTGACTGGTTCGTTGACAAAAGTACATTTTATACTTCGTTGACTAGAGTGGAATTGGTAGCAACGGTCGATCTTATCGTTGAAGAGGACGCAATGTTTCCGGCTTGTCTTTGGAGTTATGGCGCCATTGATCTGTGGATCAATGGTAAGAAAGCCACAGAAATCACGAATCCTGTATATAAACCGATAGCCTGCAGCGAATTTTTGATGAATCTTAAAAAAGGGGTAAATAAAATATATATAAAATTTCAGAATCTTGGGGTAAGAGATACTAGAAATATATTTGGTATTCAGATACTGCAGGAAGCATCAAAGATTTTTGTCAGCCTGCCAGACAAAGATGCTGCTGATATGTATAGCAAAGTCGGAGAGTGGCTTGACGGTGTTGTTTTAAAAGGACACACACTCTGGTTTCCTAGCAAAGCACCCAAAGGTTCCAAAATAGGATATGATACAAGAAGCTGTGATGCAACCTTGCAAAAGAATCGTGTTCAATGGGTCGATGTAAGTCATAGAGAAAAATTTCTATTAGCGGCTACTCAACCCTATAGTATTCTTTCCGTTGAGATAAACAATAAGATACTGACCAGAGAATTTGAAGTATTGGATGAAATCAAACCAATCTATCTGAACAAGTTAACAGCAGAAGATAATTTTGAGGAGATTTGTCAAAGAATCAGCGACGTTGTTAAACTGGACAGAGGAGAAGGAATTGGCTTTTCTATGATGAACATTCTGGCTAGAATAAAAGTCGATCGTTTTAGGGACGATGATATTGAGAATATCTTTGAAACCTTAAAACAAATCGAGAACAGGATGGATTGTGCAGATTTTATGGTTTGTGCATTGATCCGGTACAGCAGAACATGCATCATTGATGATTCCATTAAAATTAGAATGAAGGATGTTCTGTTGAATTTTCGTTACTGGATGGATCAGGATGGCGCAGATGCAATGTGCTTTTGGAGCGAAAATCATTCTTTGCTTTTTTATCTGTGTGCAATGCAGGCGGGCAGCATGTATCCGGATGAGATCTTTCAAAGGTCACATAAAACCGGAAAACAGATGTATGAAATAAATCGTAAAAAAGTTATAGAATGGCTTGACGATATTGATAAGAATGGTTTTGAAGAATTTACAAGCAGCATATATATGTGTATTACTTTTATTGCGCTGTTAAATGCAATTGATTTTTCTGATTCGGTAATTTCAGATATGGCAACAAAAGTTGCAGACAAGCTTTTTTTTACAATTGCACTTCATACATTTCAAGGAACGGTATTTGCTCCTCAGGGCAGAGTGTACCGGGATGTTCTATACCCGTTTAGTCAGGGACTTCAATCTCTTGCGAATCTTCTCAATCCGGAATGTGCTTATTCCTATGGTGAGGGATGGCTGGGGTTTTATGCTACCAGTAGTTATCGGTTGCCAACTGAGTATAAAGAATTGATGAGTCAGTCCATAGACAGATGTTATACGTCGGGAAATGCAAAAATCTGTTTACTGAAAAACAAGGATTATCTGATGACATCTGTAATGTCTCCGCGCGAAGACAACTTTCAGCGTTGGGAAAATACAAGCTTTAGTGAATCCGGCGATGTCAATTCGGTTGCCTATATAAAATCTCTGAACGAAAGGTTTCATGGAACAACCTGTTTCGAACCGGGAGAATATGGCTATCAGCAGCACTTGTGGACTGCTGCACTTGCGCCGGATACAATTGTTTTTACCAACCATCCCGGCGGTTCATGCGATGCAAGCACCATGCGTCCAGGATACTGGTTTGGCAATGGTGTGTTACCTGCCATACGTCAGTTTGGGCAGGCAATTGCCATAATATATGATATCCCCCCAAATCATCCGATTGGTTTTACACATATTTTCTTTCCGAAAGTTCGATTTGAAGAGTCATGGGAAAAGGATTCATGGCTTATTGGTAAAAAAAAATCCGGGTATATTGGAATATGGTCAAGCGGTAAAAAAGAAAAATACAATGACAAGATCGCGGACGCCGAGTACCGTGTATATAATAGAAAATCAGCTTATCTCTGTGTATGCAGTGATAGTATGGAATGCAGAACAATGGATGACTTTTTTGAATTTTGTCAATCCTATGATCCTCATTTTTATGAGGATGAGGGAATCTTACTAAACAATAAAAGTGATAAATTAATTTATAAAAAGGTTAAACATCATACCCAGATTATTTTATAATGCGGTTGAATTGAATGATACAAAAATCCGGTTGTGTAATAAATTACAATTAATCTCACAGAGAGGAATAAGTTCAATATGGTAGTGTACAACGTGAGAACACAGGCATCAGAATGTGAGCCTGGAGTTAAAAGAAAGATTCTTTGCTACAATGATGATATAATGATGTGTGAAATAAAATTTAAAAAAGGTGCAGAGGGAATTTTACATTCGCATCCTCACATTCAGACTACGTATGTTATAAAGGGAAGTTTTACCTTTTTTATAGACGGAGAAACCGTACATGTCAAAGCAGGAGATAGCCTGCTGATGGAAGCAAATTGTATTCATGGAGCCAAAGCATTGGAAAACAGCATGCTACTGGATGTATTTCATCCGATGAGAAGAGATTTTGTACAATAACTTTTGCAAGCCGAAGCATAATACCACTTCGGCTTGTTTCGTTGTTTCATAGGAAAGTTCGTCATTCAAAAAAACATAATTGAAAAAAGCCCGCACGTAGGCGGGCGCAACAAATAGACGGTGGTTAGTAGATGTAAAAACCTTCTTCAAATTCATCGTCATCAAGGTCATCATCCTCGGTAAGGAAATAATGCATATCAAGCAAGTCGGAGTCGGTCATGTTACTGACCAGACTTGGGGTCATTCCTTCCGGCGGATTTTTGATATATTTTTGTCTGAGTTCCTCTAAAAGTTTTGGATCCATTGGGCTAAACCTCCTGTCTGCTGATAAAATCAGTATGAGGCAGACAGAGAAAAAAATCAAGCGGAACGGCATTTAGCTTTTGTCATTGCCCTTTCATATAATTCTTCTAGAGAGACTTTTTTATGATTAAAGTAAAGATCCAGAAACAGCATCTCATGTTTACAGTTAGGACAGGATAAAGGATCATATCCAAAAGAGAGAAGTATATTTGTACGCCATTTTGTAAAGCTACGAAAAAGCTTGTGTTTTGATCTGGGGATAATTCGGTGAAGGGATTTATCTTTTTCTCTGTGTCTGGCATAAAGTCCGTAGTAACGGGTCATTTTGAAGTTCTTCTCAGGGATGTGCTGAATCAGCAACTGCATGAAATCAAGGCGGGAAGATTTCTTTCAACATAGACATTATCCTCGTGCCTGTTGTAATGAAAGGTGACAGATTCACCGTCATAAGAATCAATACGTTTTAGGGCGATGATAGGGCGACCAAGATACCTGCAGATATATTTGGCAACAGTTTTTGGATCACAGAGATTTGGTTTTGCATAAATGTAAAAACCATTTTTGTCTTTATGATAAATCTGTGCTTTGATCTTTTTAAAAGAAGGACCGATGTGATGCTCCATTTCATTTAAAAGAGCGGTCTGAAAGGACTTCCTTAGAAGAGTGTAGTTGAAATGTTTGACGACACGCCAGAAGCCATCATCAGAGAAACCACCTTCTGTAATTATGCAGTGGATATGAGGATTCCATTCCAAAGGACGACCGAAGGTATGAAGGACGCAGACAAAGCCGGGTACAAAGTTTTTTGATTTATTTAAGTTGTAAAACATGCGGAGAACAACAGAGCGTACAGCCTGGAAAAGACAATCAAGAAGAGAGCGGTCTTCCAGAAAGAAATGACGCAGTTCTTCATCGATGGTAAAGACACAGTGGCGGTGGGAACAATGAATGAGCTTGAATGACATGGAAGTAGAGCGTTCTTGCGAGTACTTGACACCACAGGTGGGACAGAACCTGCTCTTGCAGCGGAAGGGAACAAACTTCATAAATCCGCAATGGGAACAGGCATACATGGCACCACCAAAGGAAGGGTCACCACAATTAATCATCCGGTCAACATTTTTGACGACGACCGGACGAGGATGCAGACAATATAACATTTCTTCGTAATGGTCTGAAAAGATATTTTGAAGTATATTCATAAGACTATTATGAAACAATGCAAGACAAAAAGAAAGCCCCAACCCCTCATGATTGAGGGGAAGGGGAGTTGAAGTGTCGAAGACACTTTTTTAATTATTATTAAAATTTAACCTGAATTATTCATGGTGATGTAGAAAAAAACATTCTACCCACCCAATTACTTTTACAACTCTCTTTGTTAATAACTGGTGATTTTTTTCTGAAAAAAGGGTAGAAAATCCCTGTGTTATCCACAATTAAGTTTTTATAAG
>QKAS01000071.1 GCA_003246295.1 Clostridia bacterium
TCGAAGTGAACGGCAATACCCAAGGCTTCAAACAGCACATTTTAGAAAACCAAGATATTTTATATACCGTGCAGCTTAGCAGTTTCATCACTTGATATAATACCTTTTTTTAAAGCAGATGTAAATCTGTTTATTTGTCATGTGAAAAAATAAAATTATACATTTTTAATCTGTGTAAATCCATAATAAAACTTCTACTTTGCTCATATGCGGTATCATTTATTCTTCAAGTATGGTGGTATCTTAAGTTAACTAAATGACATTGGTTCAGTTGTAGATGCACTATTTTTACTCAAAATATACAAACAGTATTGATTCATGCTAATACCCTCTTGTTTTGACCTTTCTGCAAGCTCCTTATGAAGTGATTTTGGAATACGAAGCTTAAATTGACCAGAATAATCATTAACTGTACCTGGCTCAAGTATTTCATAACCACTTTCAATAGCTGCTATAAACCATTGTTTTTTTGCATCCTCAAGCATTTGTAAACCTATTGATAAATCATCTGAGCAGGTCATGCAGCCTTTTAACTCTGGTATTGAAAGTACATAACCACCTTCAGCTTCATCTTTAACAACTTCAAATTTATAGTTTAGTCTCATATAATAATCTATATCTTTCATAAATTACTCATCCTCTCCTAAAATAATATTTCTGACCATTTTTACATATACAGTCTTAATTGTTTGAGACTCAGGTATAGTTATAGGTGGTTTACCTAATTTTCTAAAAGTCCAATGACTACTACCACTTCGTGGTTTTTTACTCTCATAACCATAGCTTTCTAGTACCTTTTTAAGTTCTAAAAATCTTACTTCCTTAGACAAAGCTGTTATTTTACTTAATAGCTTTTCCCATTTAGACATACTTATCACTTCCTATATTAATTATACATGGTGTTATATATGGTGTCAATATTATTAACCTAATGTTCTATTGGAGAATATAATTTTTCAAAATAAAGATATGAATATGAGGTGACTGAAATGCAGTAACCTCATATTTTGATTGTAAATTGTATAAATATTATAGTGTAGTATTATTAGTATTTACTCAAACTTTAAATTTGTTTAATCATAACGTTAATTGAGTCATCAATTGCAAAGACCGTTTTCTCTTTAGATGAACAGTGCTTCACTAAACTGCGGTTTTTTCTAAACCTATCAATTCTCATCACTCTTGATTGAATCAAGATAATCATAACCTTTTGCTGTCATTTCAAATAATTCTCCTTTATGTCCAACAGTTACTATAAAATTCTGTTCTAGGAGTTCATCAACTGCAACTTCCCACTTTGCAACATCACGTCTTTCATCAGACTCTATCATATTCTTTCCATTAACTTGTAAAGTTGTGCCACTCATTGTTCTAACTTTTATTAGCGTACCACTCGCATCTGAAGCAATACTCTTTAATAATAACAAACCCAATTCAGAAACTTGAATTTCTTTATCTTTCCCATATCTAGGACTTGTAAAAGTTGATAAATTTCTAACTTTACGAATGAAGTCATCTCGCTTTGATTCCCATCTTACTTCTGGTAATTTATTTAGCCCAAACTCATTAACTAATCCATCTCTCAGACCACCAAGTTTTTCTTTTACTTCGTCAACATTACTATCTAACTTTAATCCAATCTGTCTAGGATTGACTGCTCCTTTTATTTCATGAAATTCAAAACCTGGAGTCAGAATAATAGTATTCCTATTTTTCAAAACCCACGCTGCACCCATTTCGTTCATACAAGCAGGACTATTATAATAGTTGTCAGATAAAACAAAAATCACATGGAGTTCAAACTCATTAAACTGATTCTTCAAATATTCATAAATGTCCTCACCCATTGGGATAGCATAACCGACTACAGATGAACAGAACAAATGATTACTTCTGAGTCCAATATCTTCAAACAACTCAACTAATGGAGTTACAATATCAACATCTGCACTTGAATGACTTATAAATATCTTAGGTTGTTTTATCATTATTTTTTCTCCTTCTATAACTCTATTTATCTCATAGTAGTAAATGGAAGATGGTTTAACATCTATCCCCTTCATACTTGGACCTTTCGTCTTCCTTATAACATTAGACTCCTCTAAAGTATTTAGCAAAAACTGTACTTCATTAGGTTTTTGCCTAATTGGTAATGCATTTCGTATGTCTTGTAGAGAAATAGGTTTCCTTCCTCCGCTATTTTTATCAATAAACTTAGTTATTATATCAAGTAAGTCCTGCTTAGAATACCCCTTATCGCTACTCATTGAGCTTTGGGGATAATACTTCTCAATGTTTTTTTCTATTGCTCTTAAACTTCTAACCAATTCTTTAAATGATGATTCATCTGACCATCCATCAAATTTTTGCTTAAGCAATACTAGCACTGACCAAATGAAACTGTCATTTGATTTGTCATGTATCTCTTGCAATTCAAAAATGAGTTCTTGCTTCCATCCAAGAAATCTATCCTTGTCATATATTGTATTCAATTCTGGAGTCACATTGCCTCCTGACATTGAGAATTCTCCACGAATATCTTCAATTTTATCTATTAAACATAGCAAATCATCTCTCATAGAAGCACTCCAATCTTAACGTAAACTATTAATAGTTTTATTTGTTCAATAAAAACTCCTGCATCAATATATCAGAAACAAACTAGCTGACTTTCCTTTTTTACTGTTATAAATACCGCAGTCATTTATGGTAAGGTTCACCGTGCAATACCTAAGTGCGGTTTTTTCTAGGTAATGTATACAACACTTTCCTCCAATCAATACTCGCTCTGTAAAGCATTTGTTACGCCTATATCAGTTCTGTATTCTACTAAGCAAACAAAATTGGCTCTCTAATTCAATATCCGTTGAATAACAAACTGCTTTACAGGAATATCCCTTGTAATTTTATGTATATTCCATTCCGATATCTTCATTCTTCCACCGCCAAAGTCTTTTCATCAGTGATTACTTCCACCTCCTGCTCGAATGATAGCTTTCTCTTAATCTCGTTCCTGAAGACATAGAATGATAATGCCAGAAATATAATAAAACTGGCTACATTAAGCCACATATTAGGTATAAAAAGTGTAGTAAGAGGAATCGTAAATGTTAATGCTATCAACACAATGCTACGTATTCCATTTTTCATTCGAATAGTTGAAACCACATCAACAAACATCACCAGTATCATAAAATAGATTATCACATACAGTATGGCGAACATAAAATAGACTTTTTTAATTGTCGTATCAGACTGAACAAATCCAGAAGAGAATGCTAAAGCAAATAAAATACTGAATAAGCTTAATAACGTAAGTCCTATAGCCGAAAGTATATTTCTCATACCTGAGTAGTTGTATGCATACCCAATATTATCAAAAATGCTAGAACCCAATTTCTTGAACACATTTGATTTATCATTAAGTCGCAAGCTCTCGTAATCCTTTATAACCATTTCAGAAATCTTTTCGATTTTAATTGACTCTTCAACATCATCACCCATGATTTCATGATAATCAAGAATTAAACGCTTCAATCCATTGCTGCAAATAGGTAATAGTCCTGATAACTTAATAATCAGGTCTGATTCTTTGATGTTCTCTTCTTTATACTCAATAATAGCTGTAATTGCTTCTGAATATTTTTCCAACGTTTTGGATATCCTTGAACTTTCTTCCTCCTCAACAGCTTTTCTCTGATTCAAAAAATACTTAAACATCAAACTTATTACGATGATTGATACTATCAGTAGCAATATCGATAACTCATCTAATCCTGAATTTTCAAAAGCCTTCTCAAGTAATTCTACAATTTTATCCATACTCTTTCCTCTCAATAATTATTCTATCGACCTTGGTAAATTCACATATAGGTATTACTTTGTTCCATTTAAATAAAGGTCTGCATTCTCATTAAATAAATTCTCTTGCCCTAGCACCTGAAACTAATAGAAAAACATCCAGAATATTCGGTTCTGTAAATCACAACTAATCAATTCTAGTCCCATATGGTGATTGCCCTGTATGGTGCTGAATAATAATTTCATCAATTTTAAGAATCAGCTCATTGTCCGTTTCTTTTTCGAGAGAGTAGTCTAGATGGAAACTGTATTCTTGTTCATACTCTTCACCATAAATATCTTTATATGACAATCCAAACTCAATGAATATTTTCCTTATATTTTCCTCAACAGCCAATCTATAAATATTCGTAATCTCATTACTTCTATGAACATTGTCATAAGTCACAGAATCCAAAACCACTCGGCTGCGAACAAGTATCCTTAAGCTTTTCTTATCACCAGCAACCATAGAAGTGTCTATATTTCTTGGAAAGCCTTTTGTAGGTCCTGTAATTTCATCAAATATCTGCAAGCGTGTTATATTCACTTCCGAAGCATCAACGTTTCCTGCATTACCAATGTCGAAAGATAACATAATTGTATCCGGGTAACAGGAATTTATTTTAGTATCATCTAGTTTAGTTGAGGCTGAAAATTTGAAGTCTGGTTTTGTAGCTTCTAAAAAATCATCGCTAAATCCATATGTCGCTTTGCTTACTGCATACTGAAACGATTCTTTATATATTTTTAGATAAGGTCTAAAACCATTTTGTTGTATTTCGAGTGCCTTTTCAGCTAACTCATTTGCTTTTATTGAATAATCCTCAAGTCTTGAATTTTGTCTATACGCCACAACACCTAATATCAATATCATGACACCACCAACTGCTGATACCGCATAATTAAGCCAATCTGATTTAGTAAGACCATTGCCAGTTGGTATTGGTCCATCAATAATAAACAACACCCATACAAGCAGATACACTCCTGCTATAAAAACTAAAAAATACACTATCTTCTTCATCTATAAATTCTCCTCAATCTTTCCACTCATCATCATATGTATCAACTGTCAAAGGAATAAAGATATGACCCTCTTCCAGTGTATTAATCATAGTCATGTATTCTTTATTGAAGCCAATAATCATGTAGAAGACTGCACTTCTAACAAGCTTCAGAGTCTTATAAGCCATATCGTATAAATCTGAATAGCTGACTCTATACTCGAACTTATTATCGTCCTCGAATTCTTCTTCCATCGACACATCATATAATTCCAGAACTCTAATATATCTGTGTTCTAAGTAGTTCCTGAACCGCCTGTAAATTTTCATTTCACCAGTCCTCATAATAATACACTCAACCCCTACCATCTACCCTTCCTATTCTACCAAATCCCCCCACTCCCCGTCAACAACTTTCTACCTCTCTTTCCAAAATGCTTTTTATCCTCCCAAAACCTGACTTCATTCACCCAAACCAGACGCCCCGTTTATGTGCCGACAAAGTTTACTTTGTCGTGACGCATAAATCGTGGGCGTCCACACCCAGAAACCGCCTTCCGTTCACTTCTGATGGCACTCCCCTAATCACTGCCCTCAAAAATGCTGAAAACAGCACGCTGTGTGTTCGGGCTGGATTTAAAACTTCCTTGACTCCTTCCGTATTAGCTTCCGCCGACCTTGATTTTTGGATTTCCTTTAAAATAAGAGTGTCGGAAAGAAAATCTTTACTTTTTATACTGAAAACTTATAGTTAATTCGATAAATTTTAATACTTAAATTGCTATCTTGATTTATTACTCCAGAGGAATAAATTGAGTAAACCTGTGCGAATAACTGCTTTATTTTTTCACTCTTTTCCTTCATAGAAAGCTCAGAATTAAGTATCATTTTTGTTTGTTTTTCTATGAATTTTATACCATTTACCTTAGCCTCATTGACTACATTTTGATTTGAAAACTCATTAGCTCTATAAGCCCTATTAGCTTCACATAGTTGTGTACTATTCCCATCATTTCTACTATCAATTGTACCATCATTTGTACCATCATTTGTACTATTTTTTGTACTATTATTCTGTAATTCATTATCATTTTGTAGCTCATTTTCATTGTTTCTTAATCTAATTATATTTTTTCTTTCTGCCAGTTTTTCTTTTCTATCAAATTCATTACTGGTAAAATACTTAAGCTTAATTGCCTCATATACCTTATCAGTTTTATCGTAATCAAGGTTAAAATACTCCTTTAATATCTTAATATGATATTGAATAATGCTCTCTGGGATAGAAATATTTTTAGAAGAGACTGTATAATTCTTATGTATGACGTTTTAATGCAGGCTTTGGCTCAACCTTAATTTCGATACAAAACCCAACATTAGTAGCTTTA
>QKAS01000062.1 GCA_003246295.1 Clostridia bacterium
GCATCTAATTTAATGCATGCGATTGCCTCTTATCTCTGTCTTGAGCGAATGGTTACGTTAAAAGCAGAGGATTTACCCGTAAAAATCGATCAATTTATCTGCGCTCACTACACAGAAAATATTCGTGTTGCAACAATCTGTAAAAAGTTCGGGATCGGCAAAACCAAACTTTACGAAATTGCGAAAGAAAGTTATGGGATCGGGATATCTGAGCTGATCAGAAAAATGCGCATTAAAAAAGCGACCTCTCTCCTTGAAGAAGATCCAATGCTCTCCGTCAGTGAAGTTGCCGCCTTATGTGGTTATTCTGATTATAATTACTTTATCACTGTATTTAAGAAAATAGCAGGAGTCCCTCCTAAGAAATATGCACGTATTCATTGAACTTCTTACGCTAAATCCAGTTCACTATTTATCAATTTCATGTTTCCGAATAATAGAAATAATACGACTCAGAAATCAGATAAGAATTGTAGCATTTCTACATCAGAGATTGAACAGCCATGTTGTCCAAGGAAAACCTCCGGTTTAATTTTCCCATGATAGTCACTTCCGCAAGTAGCAAGTAAATGGTACTGCTTCACAATGTCATAAAAACGATTCGCTTTTGATAAAGAATGATAACTACTGAATACTTCTATTCCATCAATTCCTTTTGAAATAATGCCTTTGAGTAATTCAGTATTATCTCCTAAATTAACAGCTGGATGAGCAAGAATCGCCTTTCCTCCATTACTATGAATTATATCAATGATCCGTTCTATCGATGGATATACGATTTCTACATAGCAAGGTTTCCCCTGTGAATAAAAATCCCAGTAAAAATTCACATAGGGGTTATTGCTTCTGGAACCACCTTGACGATAAGGTTGAAGTAAATAATGGTTGTCATATTCCGGTTTGTTCAATAAAACTTCAGCAAACATTTCTCCCGTCCAGCGATCCTTCCAATACATGCTTTCTGACAAGTAATTCATATCACGTTCACTAATATCAAAACCAAGATTCTGCGTGGCAAGTAACATTTCATATGAAGCTTTAGAACTCTGTTCTGATATATTAGTCTCAATTTCTTCAAAATCTGGGCTATTATAGTCAATACCATATCCCAATACGTGAAGATTCGTATCTTGATAAGTACAATCAACCTCTATCGCAGGTATATATATGATTCCCTCGGTAAGTGCACATTTTTGTGCTGCTTCATTCGTTCTTACACAATTATGGTCGGTAATCGCCATCATTTTAATATCATTATCTTTACATTTTTGAACCAGTTCCTCTGGGCTGAATTCACCATCATCACTGTAAAAAGAATGCATGTGTAAATCAATTGTACTTTTCATGAGTATCTAGGCTCCTGACTTATCATTTCAATATGTATTTTTTCTTAATACTTTCCCATATGGGTGAGAAGTGTCCTTATTTTCAATAACAATAAGTTTGTTTTCCTCTATCATCTTATCAATGCGATAAGCATACCAACTATCGCTGATGCCAATTCTGTATTTTCCTAAGAGCTTTCCGATGAATTGTGCCATAATAAAATCATTGTCTGGTAAATTATTCGCAATAATAAAATCATAAAAATTTTCAGGTACAGAAGTTAGCTTTCCATTTATAATTGCACGTAATGGTGCATTTTCTAACATTAAATCATTCCAATCGTTACTAAGAATTCTCTTCTCTGTCTGAGTTACCTGTTTTTCAAGCGATAAAAATTGATAAAAGTCACCTGCACTAACTTCTCCCCAATGACTATATTCTACTATTTCATTCTCAGATACTTGATTATGTTTAGGTAATGAAACAACACTTATATTACATTCGATACCTCTTAATAAATTACATACATAATAAAAGCCACACATAGAATATGGAGCGTTGCTCTTCCAAACTCGTATAGGGATACCATCTTTTGCAGCGGACATCAACTTCTCCATGTCCTCATATTGATTTTGGAAAAACTGCTCTTGCTCCTTATCTTCAAAATAAAATCGTCCCCATACTTTTCGAAAAACATTTTGTCGCTCATTTCCATCAATCGCACCCGAAATATCACCAATATCAAGTAAAAAACCTATATTGACAACATCTTGAGAATTTCCCTCAACTGCTTTCCCTTTTAAATGTTTCGCTGTTTTCATAGAACCCTTCTCACTGTCACTAAATAAAACTTCAAGCACGAGCTTTCCTCCTATTAGTAATACTATTTTGTAGTATCTTGAATTTTTGCTCAAAGAATATGAACTAAATCCAGTTATCATATTATACATATTTTTATTAAAGCAATTTCATTATTACTATAATAGCTCTTTTCTTATAAATTTACAAAAACATGATAATTTATTTGGTGTTAGGATAGGGCATATAGCTTTTTCTATACGCCCTATCCTAATAAAAGAGAAATCATTGCTCTAGATACAGCAACATTCATTACAATATAAAATAGAATAGAAATTATATATATAAGACCATTGCTTCGTATGGTCTGAGTAAAATATCTTTACTTATGGACTGTTCCTTATAGTTTGAGATTAAGCATATTACATACTTATTCCTGAATTCCTCAGGTATTGTAATCTGGGAGTCTTTATCCGTAAAGTTCAACAAGACAAGTAACTTCCTATTCTGATATTCCCTTGTGTATGAAAAAATCTGTGGATGACTTTCTTCAATTAAACAATACGTTCCATTTGGAATAATTGCATACTCTTTTCTCAATTGAATTAATTTCTGATAATAATGAAATACAGAGTCTTCTCTTCTCATTTGTTCTGCTGCATTGATTGTTGTATAATTTTTATTCACTCCAATCCATGGTTTTATTGTTGAAAATCCAGCATTTTCCGAATCGTCCCATTGCATTGGTGTTCTTGCATTATCTCTTCCTCGTGCCTGAATACATTTCATCATTTCTACTTCAGATATGAGACCTGCACTTGTTAATTCTTCAAAGATATTAAGAGTCTCTATATCTTTGTAATCTTCAATCTTATCAAAATAAGCATTTGTCATGCCTAATTCTTCACCTTGATATATGTATGGGGTTCCCTGCATCATATGAATACAGGTTGCTAACATCTTAGCGGATACCTCTCTATACTCTGCTCTATCATCACCAAATCTGGACACGCTTCTTGGTTGGTCATGATTGCACAGATAAAGGCTATTCCAGGCTTTACCTGAAAGTTCTATCTGCCATTTAGTCATTACTTTCTTCAATTCCTGTAAATCGAACTTCTTAGTTGTCCATTTACCTAATTTCCCATCCCCAATAGAAACATGTTCAAATTGAAAGACCATGTTTAGTTCTGTTCCGTCCTCATTTGCATATTTTTTTGCTTCTTCAATCGTTACTCCCGCTGCTTCTCCAACGGTAACCAAATCATACTTTGATAATACTCTTTGATTCATTTCCTGCAAATACTCATGTACTCTTGGTCCATTCATGTAATATGGGGAGCCATTTCCGTATAACCCACCATTTAATTTTCCATCTGGGAAACTTTGATCTTTCGATATCATACTGATAACATCCATACGGAAACCATCTATTCCTTTTTGACACCACCAATCCATCATATCAAACACTTCATCTCTTACTTTTTGATTCTCCCAATTCAGATCCGGCTGTTTTTTTGAAAATAGATGTAAATAGTACATATCTGTTTTCTCATCATATTCCCATGCCGAGCCACCAAAGGAAGCTCCCCAATTATTAGGTTCGCCACCTTGCTTACTTGTTTTCCAAATATAATAGTCTCTGTATGGGTTATCCTTTGATTTCCTACTTTCTATAAACCAATTATGTTCATCAGATGTATGATTGACAACAAGATCCATCATAACTTTCATGCCCAAGCGATGTGCTCGCTTTAACATGCTATCAAAGTCTTCCATCGTACCAAACGCTTTCAGAATTGCTCTATAATCCGAAATATCATATCCGTTATCATCACACGGGGAATCATAAATCGGTGAAATCCATAATACATCAACACCAAGTTCTTTCAAATATTCTAATTTTTCATTAATACCATTGATGTCTCCAATTCCATCATTGTTACTATCCTTAAAACTTCTAGGATAGATTTGATATACCACACTTTCTTTCCACCATTTCTTTTTCATAAAACTCCTATCTGCGACCATTTATCACGATGCTATTCATATCCGCCACCCGGATTATCTGCCCTTGTTTTTTATTTCACTGCGCCAGCTACTACACCATTCATAATCCACTTTTGACAGATTATATATACCACTAAAACTGGAATTAGAACTAACAGATATGATGCAAATGCCAGATTATAATTTACAGAAAACTGACTCTTAAATACATATTGTGCCAACTGCAATGTTTGTTGTTCTGGATCACTCAATAAGACTAATGGCATTGTAAAGTCATTCCATGTCCACATAAATGACAGGATTGCAACAGTCGCGGTAGTTGGTTTTAAAATAGGGAAAATCACATATCTAAATATTTGCAATGGTCTTGCGCCATCAATCTTAGCAGCTTCATCTAATGCCTCTGGTATCGTTTTTATTGCTCCACAATAAAGAAATGTATTCATGGGCATTCCAAAGATACTGTATAAAAATGTAATTCCAATTACATTATCCAGATGAAAAGCATTCGCCTGTACAACTAATGGCAGCATTATTACGCTGAATGGGATAAACATTGCACTAATGAAATAGTAGTACATAATTCTAAAAAACTTACTTTTTTTTCGATTTCTTGTAATTGCATAGGCTACAAAAGAATTTGTAATCAATGTAATAAAAAGATTCACGACAGTTATAAAAGTTGTATTTAAGAACTTTCTTGGAAAGTCAGTCATGTACCAAGCATCCACAATATTTTGCAGACGAAGCAACTTAGGCAATGCCAGAACATTATTCATATCTGTTGGATCTTTGATGGCAATCATCAGCGCCATGTATAATGGTAATAAAATAACTAATACTATCCCAATGATTAATAAAATTGTAATTGGCCAATTATAATGTTCCTTTTTCTGTGGTTTTTTTAACTTGCTCATCCGATTTTGTCCTCCCGTTTTTCGAGTATTCGTAACTGGAGTATAGAAATCGTAACAACAATAGCGAATAAAACAACAGCATTCGCTGATTGATAAGCAAACTGTCCACCACCAAAACCTTTCTTATAAATCAGAACTGCTATTGACGTTGTCAACTTTCCCGGCCCACCATCCGTCATAGCCATAATCTGATCATATACCATCAGATATCCTTTGGCTGATAATACCATATTAATCGTAAACGAAGGTGCTAATAACGGGAATGTAATATTTTTAAATCGCTTCCATCCGCGAGCACCATCTATATCTGCCGCTTCATAAACATCTGTATCAATTGACTGTAAGCCTGCGATGTAAATCAATGTATTAAATGCACAGGAACTCCATAAGGTAACGATAATAATACCCCATATTGCATGATTTGTCCCTAGAATATTCGTACTTAATGTTTGTATTCCAAATGTTTTACCTACAGTTGGTACTAAGTTTGCAAATATATAATTAAATATGAAGCCTACTATTAGACTTCCTAACATATACGGTAGGAAATATAATGCTTTAATTGTATTTTTGAATTTTATCTTAGCATTTAGTGCACATGCCAGAATGAGGCTAATTATATTAACTAAAATCGTTGTAATGCCTGCAAATTGAAAAGTAAATGCATATGCACCAATCGTATCTGTATCTTCAAATATATGTAGATAATTTCGCAGACCTACAAATGTCCAATCTCCATACCCTTTCCAATCTGTAAAACTATAAAAAATACCTTTGATAAATGAGAACGTGTGAAAAGTAAAGAATAGAATTGCCATGACGCTAACGATGATATAATATACAGGATCAACTGCCTGTTGCCTTTTTTTCTTGCTTTGTCTCATCTCCATAACCTTTCTTGCTTGTATGATATTTATAGAAGTTAAATATCATAATTCCTTTCTTTTATTATTGTGATTTATAATACATTCAGATGCTGTGGACTTTAGATTTTTTTCTGTAGTTCAACTACTTTGTAGGAGTGTATTGCCACATCTCTATCT
>QKAS01000069.1 GCA_003246295.1 Clostridia bacterium
TCGCTGATTAATGTAGTGGTTAATCAGCAATAATCATATACATTGCTTTTCAAAATGAACTTTTGAAAGGTTTATTAAGTATACCCTTCTGCTAAGTTAAAATAATTAAAAAAATCTATTGACTTCTAATAGTTAGTCTCCTTTAATAATATCGCATTTTTTTTATAATCAAAATATAACGCCTTATCAAATTTGATATTTGTTTTTTTATTATATCACTAATTCATTGTTCTTACAACATATCCCAATAGTAGTTTGTTGATTTCTCGTTAATTTCTTTAAATATCTCATCAAGAAATCTATCATATTATTTGTATAAAATTTAAGGGGGTTACCATTATGAGAAATAGTAATATTGATGATTTGCAGGAAGAAATCTATAAATCAAAAGAAACAAACAGAATCCTATTATTTCAAAAAGAATATTTAGAACAACAGCTTACCGATTCGGAAGCTGCACGAGAAAATTGCAGACTCTTAGAACAAGAGACTTTTTGGGAACGTCACGAACATCTGTGTGACAAATGTAAAAGACAAGAAGAAAGCAAGATTCCGAAAGAACTCGATTCTACACAGGAAAAAGAGAAATATCCTGTATGATATCTTATTCCCCAAATGCTAATAATTCCATAACTGATTTACGGTATTCTTCTGGTGATAAATCTTTTATTATGTATTTATCTTTGATGGGATTTTTAATAATGAGGTCGTCTCCATAATCTCGAGTATCAGGCTGGTATAAAGACACATGCATAAAATCCATAAATGCATGTATTTTAATGGAACAACGACGTTTTAGTTGTACAGTAGTTTCGGTTTGTTCAGCAATTACTTAGTGCACATACGGTGCACATATCCATGTAATAAAAATTCCCTTGAAAATCAAGGGATTTCGTAAGCACGAGACGGGATTCGAACCCGCGACCCTCGCCTTGGCAAGGCGATATAGGGGAAAGTTAAGAATGGTATATAGGTGTGAAAACCCTGATTTTACGATGTTTATGTGATTTATAAGTAGGAATTTGTATCATAAAATATCATGAAATAATTTATTTGCTTTGACAAAACTTTGATAAAAATTAATACGAAGGCAATATATTATGCTAAAGAAATGATTTAATTAAGCTGAGGAATACTTATTAATCAGGTAGCATCAATAATAAGATTGCAGTAGGTTTTCTTTGATTCGGTGAAGACTTACTGCGTTTTATGTACCCAAATCGTTTTAAGTATAGGAACTTTTTATAAAATCCACAGATAAATATGATAAGAAATACAAAAATATTCAAACTCATTGTATTTGAAACTTAGATCAATGTATAATAATACCATGAGAATACGCATACGTTTACTTCAATATACGGAATAGGAAAATGAGAATGGATAAAAATGAAATTGTACTATTTAAAGATGAAAACTTGGAATTGCAGGTTCCAGTTACGCCGGATCAGGATACTGTATGGCTGACGCAAGAGCAAATGTCTGAACTTTTTGATACGGCACGTTCTTCCATAGCATATCACATTGGTAATATATTCAAAGAAGGTGAAACTGATAAAAGTACTTCTGTCGAAATTTTCGACAGAAGTACAAATACGGCATCTCGACCTCCTATGTATTATAACCTTGATGTGATTATTTCGGTAGGTTATCGTGTAAAATCAAAAAGAGGTATTGCATTCCGTAAGTGGGCAAATTCAGTTTTAAAAAGTTACATAATCAAGGGTTATGCAGTCAATCATACTCGTATCAACCAATTAAATGAGGTGATACGAGTAATGAAAAGAGTGGAGAATAACCTGGATACAAAGCAGGTGTTATCGGTAATAGAAAGATATAGCCAAGCACTTGATCTGTTGGATGCATATGATCACCAAAATATGACACGACCAAAGGGAAATGAAGCTATTTATGTTCTGACTTATGAAGAGTGTATCAAAGTGATCAGTACTATGAAATACGGCGAAAGTAGTGATTTGTTTGGAAATGAAAAAGATGATTCGTTCAGGGGAAGCATAGGTAATATCTACCAGAGTTTTAATGGAGTGGAATTGTATCCTTCGTTAGAAGAAAAAGCAGCCAATCTGTTATATTTCGTAACTAAAAATCATAGTTTTACTGATGGGAATAAAAGGATTGCTGCAACAATGTTTTTACATTTTCTTGAAAGAAACAATGCACTTTTCATTAATGGTGAGAAAACAATAGATGATTTTACATTGGTAGCTCTCACAATCTTGATTGCGGAATCAAGACCGGATGAAAAGGAAATGATGGTTAGCGTGGTTTTGAATTGTATCAAGAAATAACCTAATTAAACTACTGTGACCTGTAAAAGCTTAGGAAGAATGTTAATCTCGGTATGAGAGACTCCGGTCTTGTCATTCTTAGTATCATACTGTGAGGGTATGAATTTAAGTCAGTGTTGAACATAAAAAGGGTCACAAATCTTATGGTTTTGGTTTGTTAATTCAGCGATTATTATCTAACAAATTATTTAATATCAATGATTTATTGTTAATAAATAGTTCTGTTATCTTATAGCTCTCGGTTTCTTCATATTTAATCTCGTTTATTTTTCCATCATCAAATGAGAATATGGTCGCGTCTGGTATGCCAAGCAAAATGGGAGAGTGGCTTGCAATAATAAATTGGGTTCCTTTCTGTGCTAAATTAAATATAAGCATTAATAATGTCAATTGTCTCTGTGGCGATAAAGCTGCTTCTGGTTCATCTAAAATATATAGTCCTTGTGGAGTAAAGCGATTTTGAATAAGAGCTAGAAAACTTTCTCCATGTGATTGTTCATGCAATGATTTACCACCATAGCTTTTATAATATGAATAATAATCATCCCCATCTCTATAGTCTTCAATCTTGCTGGCTACATTATAGAAGCTTTCGGCGCGGAGAAAAAAGTTGCTTTTGGGTCTTGAGGTACCCTTTACCACAGTAATTGCTTGATGCAATTCGGAATGAGTATCCATTGTGGAAAAATTAAAATTTCTATTCCCACCTTCTGCATTAAAGCCATAAGCTACTGCAATGCTCTCCAATAATGTTGACTTGCCTGTTCCATTTTCGCCCACAAAAATAGTAATATTATTACAAAAATTTAGCTGATTGATGGACTGAATGGAAGGAATATTTCTAACATAATTATTATTTCCAACTTTGTTCCAATCAATCTTAATACCTCTGATAAATTTATTATCCATATGACCGCCTCATACATTAATATGTGTTTCGTATAAAAGAACACTTCATAATAATTAATTTGATTTAGTGAGTTAGATGCAATTGGTTTTTGTTCAATTATACTTTTGGAAATATGATAAGTCAAATGTAATTATAAAAATTCTGACATGCTATGAAGATGTAATAGCATTCACCCTAAATGCTATGAAAAAGTCATAGCATTGCGTAAATCGAAGGGGTTTTAGGGGGGATTCCCATAACCAGTGGCATGAGACGGCTCTCATGCGTATCTGGCAAAGTCCTTCCCCGTTATCTTTAGGTTAAAATGTCCAGCACTTATGACAGATAATAAGAAGTAACTAAGGGACTCTTACGCTATGCATGTGTACAAATTATGCAATACTGTTCATAAATAATCAGACAGTATTTTGTTGAAGGTAAGGTTTTGGGATTTCAAAAATAGAATAATTTTGCGAAACAGGTAAGGTGAATCCATCTATCGGTACTGATGGATTTTCTTTATCTGTTTTTGTGTTTTAGGTTAAGAGGTTTAATAATAGTTCCAGTTATGCGATGAATTTAGAGGAGATGAAAATTTAATCAACACGTCGTATGATGTCGTGTTGACACGACATACAATGCCGTGTTCGTCCTTTTTAGAATATGACATAATCGGATTAAAGAAAACGATTAGTCAGGAGTGATATTTATTGAACATAGATGAACGGATAACAAAATTGGAGAAAGATAGCAATGAGTTGAAAGCACGTATCGATGTGCTGTCACGAATGGAGCATTATGTAACCCCAGCAGAACTAGCAAAGATACTACACTGTTCCAAGAATCACATCTACATCCAGATCAGATCAGGCACGATAAAGGCGGTGACGGTTGGCGCAGCGATTCGGATTCCTATGTCCCAATTTGAAACGAACAAAAGTCCGAATAAGAAAATTATTCGGAAGCAATCAGAGCCAGAGAACCAAGTTGAAAAGCTTTCTATCCAGGAGATCAGAAGCCGGGTATTCGAATAGTGATAAATGAGAGTAGAAATGAAGAGAATTACACCACCAGAAAAACAACTCCATCCTTGCTCGCCAAGGAAGATTATGCTAAGATACAGACAGCATAATATATTGTTTTTCGCTAATACAGGAGGAATAATATGAGTATTCAAATAAGAGAATATACAAGTAGAAAAACAGGAAAGACCACAACTAAATACTACGCTGTCGTATTTGATGCCAAGCAAAAGAAAGCGATCTGGTCAAAGCAGAGCTATAAGACAGAGCGAGAGGCAAAGCGTGAAGAAGCCAGAATGTTGCGTGACCTGGAGGAGAACATAAGGCTATCCAGCAAGGTGACCTTTCTGGAGGTTGCGAAGTCCTGGACAGACAGTTCTGCTGAGAATTACGCGAACAGCACCTTTCAAGGTTATCAGTGGTATCTGAGTCGCTATTTACTTCCGGTATTTGAAGACAAGTATATGGATGAGATTGAACCAAAACATCTGCAGACTTACGTGAATGAATTGAGCAAGCAATATTCGGCAGAGACTGTGAATAAGAACATCAATATATTGTCGAATATCTTCCAGCATGCAGTAACGCTTCAATTAGTCAGAAGTAATCTAATGGAAGGGATCAAGCGCAAGAAGGTAGTAGTGGAAAAGCAAACGACATGGACTGCCCGTCAGATTCAGGAGTTCTTAGGGTTTGACATGGTAAAGGAATCTCCCTATTATGAGTTGTTTCTTCTGTCCTTTCTTACTGGAATGCGACCTTCGGAAGTATGCGGATTATCTATCAATGATTTCTCTGATAATGGACTTCTAACATTGAACCGAGGTTATGATCGCTACGGAGTTGTTTCGGATATGAAGACAGTGAAATCACATCGACCGATTCAACTATCCAATAACATAACTAAGATTCTGAAGAACCGGATAACAAGCCAGAGGCATCAAGCGGAATTGTTAGGAGAAGATTACATTCAGAATGATTTCCTTTTCAAGCAGGAAGATGGTGCCCCGGTCAATCCTAATGTCTATTCCAAAGCCTTCAAACGCTGCTTAAGGGCATTCAATCAGCAGACAGAAGCAAAGCTTCCGGATATCAGCCTTTACAGCGCAGCAAGACACAGCTTTGGAACCAATCTTATCGTGAATGAAAACATTCCCACGTCAATTGTAAGCTCGATCATGGGTAATTCTGAGCGGGTACTTACGGAACGTTATGTGCATGTGGCGAATTCAGCTCAAAGTGTGGCAATTAATCTGTATACAGATAGGATATTTGCATGAGGAAGTATCACAAAAAATTCAAGTACTTTGATAAAAACTTTGATAATTCTCACTTTGACAAAAAGCGGACTCAAACCACACAAAGAAAAAACTCCTGAACACCTGATTTTACAGGTATTCAAGAGCTTCTTAGTTAAGCGCGAGACGGGATTCGAACCCGCGACCCTCGCCTTGGCAAGGCGATACTCCACCACTGAGCCACTCGTGCAAGTATGTAATTAAATAGGGTTAATACAGATGTGATTAACATTGTTATACAACTTGTGCGAGATTTAATATACTATATGAATAAGTATTTGTCAATAAAAAAATCATGTAGGCGAGGGAGAAAAAACAGAAGAAAGGCAAGATAAGAAACAATAGAAAAACCAATCGGAAAACCAATCGGAAAACCAAAAAAAAGCCGCAGATTTTATTCTGCGGACCTGTTTTGTATGATGAAAACCACGCGATAGTCGCGTGGTTCTATAGAAGCTTTAGCGATGTATTCAGATATAAAAACTCCTAATGTGTATAATAAAAACGTGACCTGCCAGTTACGTAAATAAAAACACATTAGGAGGACAGTAGAT
>QKAS01000044.1 GCA_003246295.1 Clostridia bacterium
ATAGAGATGTGGCAATACACTCCTACAAAGTAGTTGAACTACAGAAAAAAATCTAAAGTCCACAGCATCTGAATGTATTATAAATCACAATAATAAAAGAAAGGAATTATGATATTTAACTTCTATAAATATCATACAAGAGAATATGAAAGTTTTATTAGTGAATGGAAGTTCAAGAGAATATGGATGCACATATACTGCACTGGATCAGATTGCGAAAACGCTTGAAATGGAAGGAATTGAGAGCGAAATTTTCACAATAGGAAATAAGCCCCTTAGGGACTGTACTGCTTGTGGTGCCTGCAGGAAATTAGAGCTGGCATGTGTATTTCATGATGATGCTGTAAATGAGTTTATTCAAAAAGCAAAAGAGGCAGATGGATTTATTTTTGGAACACCTGTGTACTATGCACATCCTAGCGGTAGAATTCTTTCTTTTCTTGATCGAGCATTCTATGCAGCAAAGCCAGTATTTGCGCACAAACCAGGTGCAGCAATTGCTTCAGCAAGAAGGGCTGGAACTACTTCATCAGTAGATGTGTTGAATAAGTATTTTACGATTGCAGAGATGCCAGTTGTTTCATCCTCCTATTGGAATATGGTGCATGGAAACACACCACAGGAAGTACAACAGGATCTCGAAGGGATGCAGACCATGAGAAATCTTGGCAGTAATATGGCGTGGATTTTAAAGTGCATTGAAGCAGGAAAAGAAAAAGGAATCCATATTCCACAAACAGAGAAAAAAGTAGCAACCAATTTTATCAGATAATATTTATTGGTAAACTGACCGTAAAAGTGCTCCCTTCATTGGGGGCACTTTCTACGTCTATCTTTCCATGATATAGCGTCACAATTCTGGTTACAACTGAGAGTCCAAGTCCATTCCCTTCTGTTGTATGTGATGAATCAGCCTGGTAGAATTTGTTATAAATGTTTGGAAGAACAGATTCATCCATCCCGCAACCGTGATCCTGTACAATAAATAGAACATGATCAACATGCTGTAAAAGTATGATAGAAATTTCTGTATTGGATTCGGAAAATTTAATGGCATTATCAATTAAATTTATACATACCTGGCTGATTAAAGAAGGATCACAGTGAAAATGAACTTCCTGGAGGTTAATGTCAAGATGGAGTTGTTTCTTTTGCCATTTTGATTCTGTTAACAATATGACCCTTCTGACCAATTCTGCGAGATTAATATCTGCAGAGTTAGTAATAATATTCTGCCGTTCCAGTTTATTGAGGTTCAAAACATTATTAGATAATGTTGCAAGTCTGCCAGATTCTTCAATAATGATATTTAGATACTCATCCCGTTCTTCTGGGGTGAGTTGATTATTTTTAAGAAGTTTTGCAAACCCTTTAATTGAAACAATAGGCGTTTTAAATTCATGGGAAAAATCATTAATAAAATCAGAACGAAGCAGTTCAGTACTACCGAGTTCTTCTGCAAGACGATTAAAACTGTCTGCTAAGGACTGATAAACAGCCAGTCGTCTTTTGGGAAGTCTGATACTATAATTTCCACTTGCCAAGGTATCAATCGCATCGATAAGTTTTGCGATTGGTTTCATAGGGATTCGGCCAACAATAAAGGAAAGCAATGCACCGACAACAAAACTTATAAAAAACAATATAAAGAAAAAGCTTATAACGTTTGGTGCGTTCCACCATCTATTATAACCCAATTTAGCAAGACCAATGAAAATACCCAAAGTAATAGAAATTGTTAATAAATTAATTAAAAAAGTACTGATTGAAAAAATAATAGTTGTACTGAATCTTTTATGAAGAAATTTATACATGTTTACTCACCTTATAACCTAATCCCCGGATGGTTTCAATTTCAAATTCCGGATAATGTTCAAATCTTTTTCTAAGTCTGTTAATATGAACGGTTACTGTACTGTCAGAGGTTTCAGTATCCATTCCCCATATTTCATCCATCAACTGAATTCTTGTAAAAATTTTATCAGGATAGGAAAGAAGCTTGTATAGCAAAAGAAATTCTTTCTGTGGCAACAGCATGCAATCCTCCTTTTTTGATACTGTGAGTGCATCGTAATTGAGAATAACATCACCAACAATTAATTGGTGTTCACTTGCAATTTTTGCTCTTCGCAAAAGAGCCTGGATGCGGAGCAGCATTTCTTCCTCATCAACAGGTTTTGTCATATAGTCGTCAGTACCAACGATAAATCCTTTTCGTTTGTCTTCGGGCATCACTTTTGCACTGATCATGAGAATTGGTAAATTATAATTTGAATCACGAAGTACCTTAGTAAGTTCATATCCATCCATTTCAGGCATCATGATATCAAGGATCATCAAATCTATATGATGCGAATCCATAAGCGAAAGAGCCTCAATACCATTGGAAGCCAGGTGTATATGATATCCATTTGCAGTTAGAATTGCCTGCATTAGTCTTCGCGTATTCTTATCATCTTCTACAACAAGGATTGTAAACATAACATTTCCTCCGATTATATTTTTATTCAGAGTAACATATGAAGATAAATTGAAACTAAATTCATTCTAAAATAAATATTAAATAAAAGTAAATATATCATTTGTTTAGCTTGAGTTTAGAAAGGAACGTTATGCTTACGCATGGTAAATGGATCTTACAGAAATTATGTGGAGGAATGAACATGAAATACAGAAAAAACCATACTTTTTTAAAAAGCACATCCGCATTGTTGGTACTAAGTATGACTGCTACAATACTTACCGGATGCCAGCAGACACAGCCAGCAGAGGAAGAGGTGGCAATTGCAGTTGAAGTGATACAGCCACAAACAGATACAATTATAATCGAGAATCAGTTTATAGGTACCGTAGAACCTGCGAATGAAGTGATTGTAATACCCAAAATTGCAGGTGAAGTAACAGAAACTTTTTTTCAGGTAGGAGATAAAGTGGAAGAGGGAGCGCTGTTATTTACCATTGATGATACAGCGGCAAATATAACACTTGCATCTGCATCAGCAGCTTTTGAGTCCGCACAAGCAGGCCTTATAACTGCACAGGCTGCATTAAAAGCACAGGAAGCGAATCATATATCTGTAGAAGCGGGTGCAGCAGAAACCATAGGAAAAATGGATACAACCCAAATGGAGTTGAATAGTGCTGTTGAAAAAGCACAAAATGCAGTTGGTGCTTCTAGGGGAAGCGCGGAGTTATCAAAACAATCATTTGCATCCGCACAGAGTATGGCAGAAAATATCGATGCAAATTTGGATATTTTAAAAACAAATCAGTCAAATGCTGAGTCTTATTATAATTCACTCTCTATGTTAAAGGCAACTTATCAGTCGATTGCCAGTAGCACGGCAACTGACCTTGAACAACTTGCAATACAATATGGAGTTACGGGATTTGATGCTGCTACGGATACGACCGCTGAAAAAGTGGCATTGAAATTTTTAGATCAGAAATCCTCATATAATACGATTACGGAACTTGATACGGCAGTCGCAACAGCAAAATCTACAATTACATCAATAGAAAGTTCCGTTAATTCTGCAGAAGGTTCCTATGACTCGTATATTACAGCGCAGGTACAGGCAGCAATTGGTATGAGTACATCTGCTGAAAACGTCGAAACTGCTGAAAAGGCAAAATCATTAGCAGAACAGTATAAACTCGATTATGAAAATTATACAAAAACTAAAATACTGGCAGGAGTCAATGCTTCGCTGGCAGGAGCAGATGCATCACTGACCAGTGCACAATCATCAATCACAACAGCATCTTCTTCTGTGAAATCCGCAAAGGCAAATTTGGACTCCGCAAATCTTCAACTTGAGCACACCAGAGTGGAAGCACCTGTCAGCGGGATGATTACAGCGATTCATGTTTCAGAACACAATTTTGCATCAAATTCCACACAGGCATATGTGATTGAGAGCACGGATGGAGAAAAAGTTGTGTTTTATGTGGCTGAAAAATCTATTCAGTCTATTATGTTGGGGAATGAAGTGACAATAGAAAAAGATAATCTGAGTTATCAAGGGAAAATAACATTTGTTGGAACGAGTGTAGATCCAGGAACAGGATTATTCAAAGTAGAGGCTATGATTGGTGGAGAAAATCAGAATCTGGTATCTGGAACCAATGTTACAATTAGAACGATAACAAGCAAAGCAGCGGATGTCATGACGATTCCTATTGATACAGTTTATTATGAAAGTGAAAAATCTTATGTATTTCTGTCTGTCGATGGTACGGCAAAAAAAGTTGAAATTGCAACAGGATTGTCAAATGATTCAGTGATAGAAGTAGTTTCAGGAATAGAACAGAATAGTGAAGTAATCAGCAATTGGAACTCACAGTTAAAAGATGGTGTTATGATTAAAGCAGCAGAAGAGGTAGAAGGACATGAGTAAACTGACGAAAACCGTACTAGAGCGTCCTGTCGCAACTTTTGTAATATTGATTGCTTTGATTGTTTTTGGTGTGAACTCGATTACTGGACTTTCTATGCAGCTTATTCCTGAGATTAATCTTCCAATGATGGTAGTAACAACAGTTTATCCACAAGCAGGGCCAGAAGAGGTTGAGAGTCTTATTACGCAACCAATTGAAGAGGCATGTGGATCAATTGCAAATCTGAAGGATGTCACTTCACAATCTATGGAAAACTATTCCATGGTAATGTTTCAGTTCGAATATGGAACTGACATGAACGAAACTTATACAGACATGCAGGTAGCGGTAAATAGAATAAAATCGCAGATGCCAGAGGATGCACAGGAACCCACACTGCTTTCTATAGATATGAATGCATCTGATGCCATGACGATATCAGTGGATACAGAACAGGATATTGATTTGGTTAGTGTCGTTGAAGATAAAATAGAACCTGAATTGAAGAAATTGAATGATGTAGCAGACCTAAACCTATCAGGTGGTCAGTCCAGATATATCAGCATTACGTTACTTCCAGAATATGTCAAACAGTATGGCCTTGATGTATCAAGTGTTGCAGCAGCAGTAGCGTCTGTGAACTTCACACTTCCTGCTGGTAGTGCGACTTATGGAAATCAGACGGTGAATATGAACTCTGAAGCTGAAACTACAAATATTTTGGAAATTGAAAATATTCCAATTACAACATCAAAAGGGATGGTAATACATCTTTCCGATATTGCGACGGTACAATACGCCCTTGAGGATTCTGACAGCTATAGCAGATACAATGGAAATGAAAATGTAAGCATTGGAATTGCAAAAAAACAAATTTCAAGTGCGGTTAATCTCTCGAAAGATGTAGTGAAAACCGTAGATAAACTGAATCAGGAAAATCCTGATTTAAACATAAAAGTGGTTTATGACAGCAGTGAAACAATTAAAAGTTCGCTGATTTCGGTAGGGCAGACGCTTTTGGTTGGAATCCTTTTGTCCATGATTGTTCTCTTTGTTTTTTTCGGTGATATAAAAGCAAGTCTTATTGTTGGGAGTTCCATGCCAATCTCCTTATTAGTCACGATTATTATGATGGGATTTTTAGGGTACTCACTCAACTTAATTACAATGGGGGCGCTTGTCATTGGAATTGGTATGATGGTAGATAACGCAATTGTTGTAATTGAAATGTGTTTCAGGAAAAAGGAGGAAGGATTTGATTATAAAGAAGCTGCCTATAAGGGGACGAAAGTAGTCATTAATTCGATTATAGCATCAACGCTGACGACTGTAGTTGTATATCTTCCATTGGCAATGTTGAATGGAATGTCAGGTCAGATGTTCAGTCAGCTTGGATATACCATTATTTTTTCACTTCTCTCATCGCTTATATCAGCGATTACTATCATACCTCTATTTTATTCTAAATACAGACCAGTAGAAAAAATGGATACCCCAGTATCACGATTTTTAATATGGGTCAACGAAAAGTATAAAAAATTGTTATTAAAATCGCTTAGTAGAAAAAAGAGAGTTGCCGGAATTGCTATTTTAATATTTGCAATTTCAATAGGACTTGCAACATTTCTGAACACAGAGTTAATGGCAGGTACAGATGAAGGACAAATAGCACTTACTGCTTCATTCAGACCGGGTCTGCAGCTTGAAGAAATGAACAAAACCGCTCTGGAACTTGAAGCGTATGTAAAGGAGAGCGGACTGATTGAAGATTATAGTGTCACTGTGGTTGAAAATGATGCAAAAGCGGTTTTAAACGCATATGTTAGCAGTGACAGTGTGCTTAGCACAAATGAAATTGTGGACCTATGGAACAAAGATCTGAAAGATTTTAGTTCTGGTTGTGAAATACATGCTAAATCAGCATCATCAACTGGCATGGGTTCCTATATGTCTGGAAATGGAAAAGAGGTAGTACTATTAAGTACAAATCTAGATATATTAAAAAAGACATCTGGTGAAGTTCAGGAATCGTTATCAGGAATCAGTGGAGTATTAAACGTTGATTCTACTATGTCCGAACAGTCGACGCGTGCACAAATTGAGATAGATCCGATGAAGGCAAGGGCAAAAGGTTTTACTGCACAGCAACTTGCAGGAATGATTTATACTACCATGGTTGGCTCGGAAGCAGTGGATGTTACCATAGATAATAAAGAATATACGATTAAAGTAGAGTATCCTGATGGGTTGTATGAAAATATGAATGCAGTAGCAAATATGTATTATACAAATACATCTGGAAAATCGGTCGCACTAAGTGATATGGCAGAAATAGTATATACGGACTCACCACAGACAATTCAGCGGGATAATGGGCAATATGCAGCGACCTTAACTGTAAATATGGTGAGTGATAATAAAGATGAAATCACAAAACTTGTTGGTCAGAGGATGGCTTTGTATTCATTCCCACAAGATGTCTCGATTGGTTCAAGCATGGTCAATGATATGATGTCTGAGGAATTTGCAGCAATTGGAAAGGCAATATTCTTAGCAGTGTTTCTTGTTTTTATGGTAATGGCAATACAGTTTGAATCTATCCGATATGCTGGCATAATTATGTTCTGTGTGCCATTTAGTCTAATTGGATCTATTGCACTATTACTTCTCACAAATTGTAAGATCAGTATGACTTCGCTGATGGGATTCTTGATGTTGTCAGGAATTGTTGTAAATAACGGAATTCTCTTTGTGGATACAGCAAATCAATATAGAAAATACATGAATGTTGAAAAAGCACTTGTGGAAGCAGGGCGCTCAAGGATCAGACCCATTCTTATGACAACACTTACGACCATTCTCTCCATGGTGCCAATGGCAATGGGAATAGGTGATAATGGTGAAATGATGCAGGGAATGGCGGTTGTCATTGTAGGTGGTCTGACGGCATCTACAATTTTGACATTGCTATTGCTTCCAACGTTTTATATGATTCTTGACAAGAAGAAAAACAAGATGGATGATTATAAATCAGACCAAAATTTAGAGTTGGAAGATCTTCTTCTACAGGCTGATGTTCTACAGAACGAGAGTAATATATAAAAAAGGTATAGATTTTAACTATAACAATTCATAAGTAATAACAATTTTACAAATAAGATATCCTCATGATAGTATCAATACATAGCAAATAAGTAGGAAATAAAATGTATGATATGATCAGGAGGATTTTTTATGAGTAAGAAAACATTTGAAACAAGAAACTTAAGATTTGAAACATTACAGTTGCATATAGGCCAGGAAGAACCAGATCCTGTAACAGATGCCAGAGCAGTACCTATTTATCAGACATCCTCCTATGTTTTTAAAAACAGTGATCATGCAGCAGCAAGGTTCGGGCTGGCGGATGCGGGTAATATTTATGGAAGACTGACGAATCCTACTCAGGATATTTTTGAAAGAAGAATTGCGACGCTTGAAGGTGGCGTAGCAGCACTTGCAGTTGCATCAGGTGCAGCAGCGATCTCTTATACCATTCAGAATCTGGCACAGAATGGAGACCATATTATAGCTGCAAACAATATTTATGGCGGAACATATAATCTATTAGCGCATACGTTACCAGAATATGGAATACAAACAAGCTTTGTTAATCCGTTTGATTATCAGGAAATTGAGAATGCAATTACTGATAAAACAAAAGGCATTTTCATTGAAACACTTGGAAATCCACATTCTGATGTGGTCGATATCAGAAGAATCGCATCAATTGCTCATGCATACAAATTACCGCTTGTGGTAGATAACACATTTGCAACACCATACCTTGTCAGACCAATTGCATTTGGCGCTGATATCGTGGTACATTCAGCAACAAAATTTATTGGTGGTCATGGAACAACCATTGGTGGTGTTATTATTGACAGCGGTAAGTTTGATTGGAAAGGAAGCGGTAGATTTGCATCATTAGTGGATCCCAATCCAAGTTATCATGGAGTCAGTTTTACAAAAGCTGTTGGTGCAGCGGCTTTTGTTACAAAAATCAGAGCTGTTTTGCTTCGTGATACAGGTGCAACACTTTCTCCATTTCATGCATTCTTTTTTTTACAGGGACTTGAAACATTGTCACTCAGAGTGGAACGCCATGTAGAAAATGCTTTGAAAGTTGTTGATTATTTAAATAAACATCCACAGGTAGAACGCGTAAATCATCCATCGGTAACAACAGATCCCATACAACAATCACTCTATGAAGAATATTTTCCAAATGGGGGTGGCTCAATCTTTACTTTTGAGATAAAAGGCGATGATAGGAAGGCAAAAGATTTTATTGATCACCTTGAGATATTTTCTTTGCTTGCGAATGTTGCAGATGTAAAATCTCTTGTAATTCATCCGGCATCTACTACACACTCGCAATTGAGCCAGGAAGAACAGGTACAACAGGGAATCAAACCTAATACCATACGTCTTTCAATTGGTACAGAAAACAGCTTGGATATCATTGAAGATCTTGAACTTGCATTTCAAGCTGTATCCAAATAACAAGAATAAGAGTATAATTATAGTATAAGAACTGCGGGATGATCCCAATGCAGAGATTGTACTAAAGTGAAGAATCATACTGCATAAAACAAATGCAGTATGATTTTTTTTATGGAATGGATTTTGAATATGAAAGGAGTGACCAATTTGCGTATCTTAACAAAGTTGTCTGATAAGTTATTTGGACTTTCTAGTGCTATGCTCAGATATCCTTTTACCACAGCGTTTCTGGTAATCGCATCTGCTGTCAACATGAATGCAATCTATCGTGAGCAATCAAATGACAAAGAACTACTGGCATGTGTTGTAGGTGCAGTGTTGTGTGCTGTCATGCAGATGGTTCAAGAAAAATATTTTAGTAAAAACAGGACACGAATTCTGCTTTACCTTGGAGGGTTAATCATCACTGCAGCCTATTATCTGCTTTTGATATCAGCACCAGATCTAAGTCTTGAGATTTCAGTTAGAACATCAGCATCTCTTTTAGCATTGCTTTTTATGTACCTATTGATTCCGGTTTTAAAAAGTAGATATTTGTTTGACCAGATTTTTTTTATTTTTATAAAATCATTTTTTGTTACATTGCTGTATGCAGGTGTATTATTTGGAGGAATCAGTCTGATTTTAACGGCAATCGATCAGCTGATCGTTTCAGTTCCAACAAAATCATATGGGTATAGTGCTACATTAGTTTTTTTTCTTTTTGCACCAATCTATCTGTTTTCACAGATACCTGTATTTCCAAGTATGATTGAAACAGATGCTCAAGACAATCAAAGTAAGGAAGAAAAAATTTTTAAGGCATTAAGTTGTTCCAAATTTATTGAAATATTATTATCCTATATCGTGATTCCGCTGGTAGAACTGTTTACTTTAATCTTGATACTTTATATTATTAAAAATATTACTGGAAGATTCTGGTCAGATAATCTGATGGAGCCAATGCTCGTAGCATATGCAGTGGCTATCATTATGATTTATATACTCTCAGGGAATTTGAATAACCGTATGGTTCGCCTGTTTCAAAAAATAGTACCCAAAATACTAATTCCTATTGTACTATTTCAAATGTCTGCAACCATTTTAAAAATGATGGAAATAGGAATCAGACATACAGGATATTATATTTTATTATTTGGAATGTTTGCGGTTATATCAGGAATTATTATGAGCTTTTTCGATAAAAATAAAGTGATTGCAATACTTCTTATTTGCTTTTCTTTCCTTTCGATTATCCCGCCAGTAGATGCATTTACAATTAGTAAATGGAGTCAGATTAAAATGCTTGAATCTGTTTTAACGGAGAGTGGGATGTTAAAAGAAGGAAAATTGGGAGATTATATTACGTTTACGGATAAACAAAAACAAACGATATCATCAACTGTTGGATATTTAGATAGAATGAAATATAGTAAGGAAATTAAGTATCTGCCAGAAGACTTTAAAATGTATGAAGACTTCTATGACACATTTGGATTTTATGAGTATGATATACCATTGGAACAAACGAAATCTATTGTTGTATTTATGAATCAGGAAAAAGCAATTCATCTTGATAATTATAGCTTTATGGCACATACCTATTTAAATTCAGATGATACTTCTCAGCCTGTTATTACCACGTTTCAAAAAGATGATATCGAGTTTACATTGAAAAAGAGAAAAGTAGGGGAGCAGTTTGAGTTATTTTTAATAGATCAAAATCAGAAAGAATATTTGTTGTTCCATACATCTGAAATTTTTGATCGATATAAGCAATACGCAGTAGAAAATAAAGAATTAACAGAGGAGGAAGCATCGTTTTATTTACAGACAGACCAAATAGAATGTAAGATAATGATTCAGGAAGCAAGCATATACTTCACAAATAACAGAATGAGTTATTTTGCAGATTTCTATGTTTTTATTAAGTAATAACATAGTGAACAATGAAGACAGAGCTTATAATTCAAATAGCACGAAAAATAGCATTACGAACACACTTATCAATAAAAATATATCGATAATCGATAATATATTATTGACAAACGTGAAAAGTAATGCTATTTTTTTATTAAGGTTTTTATTAAGAGACAAACATAAAAGCATTAGGAATCACACATAAAAGCACTTAAATATTGGAGGAAGCATATGGAAAACAAAATTGTTAGAATTACCAAACTATTATTAGATTTTATGTTCTACACGGGATTTATAGTAACTGCGGGAGTAACTTTCGTCATAAGAGTGTATGGTAATTATAATCAGTATTTTAAAGAATATTGGATTAGCTTGTCTGTAATTTTTGTAATATCCGGCATCCTTGCACTTCTGATTCTATCGGAACTAAGAAAAGTATTAAAAAGTGTACAGGAAGATGATTGTTTTATCACAGAAAATGTAACTAGCTTATCTAAAATGGGGAATTATAGTTTTTTGATTGTTATTGTCACATCTTTTAGAATTGTTACTTATCTGACACCGGCAGTCTTAGTCATTATACTTACGTTTTTAATTGCAGGTCTGTTTTCGAAAGTACTGTCACAGGTATTTTCAGCTGCGGTAACGTACAAACTCGAAAATGATCTGACAATATAAGGAGGCTATGATGGGAATAATAATAAATTTAGATGTTGTCATGGCACAAAGAAAAAAAGGACTGACTGAACTTGCACAGGAAGTGGATATTACAATGGCAAATCTTTCTGTTCTGAAAAATAATAAAGCAAAGGCGATAAGATTTTCTACGCTGGAAGCCTTGTGCAAAGCATTGGATTGTCAACCAGGAGATATTCTGGCATATGAGGAGGATAAATGAAATCAAATTTTAAGATATTAGCGCCAATCAGTCTTATTTTTACAATCATATACACAATTTGTTTTTATAAGAATCATGAAGGATTTACAGTTTTTTTATTTACGCTTTTATTTGTGGTAATTAGTATGTGGCTTTTTAAAAAGTATGAGATTGTGGCAAAGAAAAAGGATCTCCTATATAGAATTGGACTTCTGTTACTTGGTATGTTATCTGTAATCACGGCAGATGGAAGGATTTTATTTTTGAATCATCTGGTGATTATTTTATTGATGGTTGCTTTTTATCTACAGAGATGTTTTTCCTATGAATCATGGGATATACCCGAGTATCTGAGTAAGTTTTTACGTATCATGTTTGGTGGAATTACTAAGATAGCTTCACCAGTTACTGACCTTATAAAATCGACAAAAACTGAGAATGAGACAAAAAAAGCAAGAAATACAATACAGGCTATATTGATAGGATTTGTAATTGCAATTCCAATTCTTATTATTATGACAGGACTATTATCTCAGGCGGATGCTGTATTTGGTTATGCGGTAAATCGTATCATAAAGAACATCACAATCCCGGAGACAATGATAGAAATTCTGTTAATGCTTTTGTTTGGTTATTTTTTATTTTATTGTAGTGTGACATATCTTTTTTCGACATTGGATCAACAACCACAAAAGACAAAAAGAATGGGAGAACCGTTAATTGCAATCACCTTCACATTTCTGGTGGGAATCGTTTATTCGTGCTTTTCTTTCATTCAGGTCATTTATCTTTTTATGGGATTGAACAGACTTCCGGATGGTTATACGTATTCAGAATATGCCAGAGAAGGATTCTTCCAGTTAGTTGCGGTCTGCATTTTTAATATTGTACTTGTATTGTTTTGTTTTTATTATTATAGAGAACACAAAATTCTAAAAATCAGTCTGACTGTTATCAGCAGCTGTACTTATATCATGACATGTTCAAGTGCTTACAGAATGATTTTATATATTAAGGAGTATGGGCTGACATTCTTGCGTGTTTTTGTCTTGTGGGCACTGGCTCTTATATTCATGGTATTGACTGGTATCGTAATTACAATTTTTAAAGAACGCTTTCCGCTTGTAAAATATTATCTGGTCTGCTTCTTTGGCTGGTATTTATTATTTGGTTATAGCCACCCGGATGCTTATATAGCAGCATATAATCTAAACCCAGATCGTATGGAAGAAAACCTTGATGAATATTATTTATATGATATGTCGGCAGATGCTGCGGGAAGCATATTACAAAGAAAACAGGAACTAAGTATGAAATCAGATCTAACCGGTGAAGAAAGACGTTTTCTTAATTCAATGGACAGTTATATTGAGCGAATTAAAGAAGAAGCAATTCAGATGGATTTCAGATCTTTCAATGTTTCTGTTTTCTGGGCAAATCAAATTTTAAAGTCGTAGAAAATGTTAAATTATTAAAAATTTATTAATACAATAAAAAAAATATAAAATAATACTTGATAACTTTTTTAATTCGTGCTAATATTTCGTAAGTGCAATACACAATACAAAGAAAGCGAGGTAAAAATATGAGAACAGCGAGAACTAACGCCACAAACCCAACAACTTTATACTTGAGCATGATTACCTCGGTAGTATGTGAATAATAGAAGATTACATTAATTATTCAGCCGTGGCAGTCTGCCACGGCATTTTTTTATCCAAAATCAGATGTTGTGACATTCGGTCCAAATATATTACCGGGCAATTCATACTCAGTCAACAGGCTCAAACAGGAGGAGTATGTATGAATTGGATGACAGAAATTGATTTACTGGTAACTGAAAACAAAATTTTAAAACCGGAAAAAAGCAAACTTCCATGGTGGAAGAAAATCGAGACGATTTACAATTGCGAAACGGAACAGACAAAATGGGGAGAACGAAAAAAGAAAAAGAAAAAGTCACATCATTCTGAGTATGAACATGAGGAGAACTCATGTATCAGAGCAGAACTTGAGATATAAATAATGCAGAAAGTGAAGTTTCGCAAACATGATTTATCATAGTAATTATGGTAGTGTAAACTTTATTGACAGAAGAAACCAGAATGCATATAATAATATCGACAATGGCGTCCAGAATGGGCGCCGTTTTTTTATGCTTTAGAAAAGAGTCTTAATATATCATCAGAAAAGAGGACATGCTTATGGAAATTTACTTGAAGAAAAAGAATCAGATGAATACTGTGTTAAAAGAATCAGAATGTATCGCTGAATGCCTGCATGAAATGAGTAAAGGAATTCTGGACACACATATTGACCTGACATCAGAAATGGTTTTAGAATATCTCGTACGTGATGTCAACCAGATCAGTTCTTTGCTAAACCAGTATATTCGAGAAATTTCGCAGGTAATTTCTCATTATTCAGCTGGTGATATGACAGAAACTTTAAGTTCTGAAATTATTTTTCAAGGGGATTTTTTGCCGATAAAAAATGCACTCAGAAAACTGGACAATTCATTGAATCAGACTTTTATGGATATCACTGAATTAGCAATGAGTATAGATTCGATGTGTCTTGATCTTGATAAATCATCTGAAACAATTGCTGGAAATGCTGTTGTACAAGCAAATATGGTAGAAGAGTTATCTAAAACTATGGAGGGAATGAATGAAAAAACAGCGGAGAATACAGAATTTTCGCAAGAGGCATATCGATATTCAAAAGAAGCATTAGATGAGACAATGCAAGGCAATCTACTGATGAATGAAATGACGGAATCAATGGAGTCATTACAGACATCAACAGAAGAAATTAAAAGTGTCACAGAAATGATTGATAAGATTGCAACCCAAACAAAACTGCTTGCTTTAAATGCTTCCATTGAAGCGGCAAGAGCAGGGGAAGCGGGAAAGGGATTCGCAGTCGTTGCGCAGCAGGTTGGTCTTTTGGCAGCGCAAAGTACGGAAGCAGTTACAAAAACATCAGAATTATTAAATGATAATTTTGACAAGGTAAAGAAGAGTAACATGCTTGCAAAAAAGACGGCTGAAAGTTTCACAACGATTCAGAGTTCCGTCGAAAAGATTGCTGGGGTAAGTCAGAATATTGCAGAAGCATCGCAGATTCAGAAAGTGAGCTTTGAGGATGTAACAAGAATTGTAAATAAACTATCAGTACTCATTCAAAATAATGCAGCATTCGCTGAAGAGACTTCTGCAAATGTGACGGGGCTTGGAGGGGAATCTGAAAAGTTAAAAACACTGATTCGTCAGTTTAGGCTCAAAGGGCAGGAAAGTTTTTCCAAAAAGTCAGTTCATGATATTGCTAAAATGGACAGCAGACTTATGGAAGAGATGATTTCAAAACTGAAATCAGCTTCTGATGAAAAAGAGATGGAACGGATTCTGGAAAAAGAGATTAAATTTAATCATGAAACAGAGTGTTTTTTTATCAATGATATCCATGGTATTCAGGTGAGTCATACCATTATGAATCCATTATTGGTGGAGAAAGATTCGATAGATTTCAAACCTAGTATGCCTGGTGATGACCATGCGACCAAGAAGTATTTCAGACAGGCAGTCGTATTAAATGGGAAAGCCTATCGTTCTCAGGATTATATCTCTGGCGCTACAGGTAAATTGTGCAGAACTTTATCATGTAAGTTTGAAGACAGAAAAGGAAAAAAATGGGTATTCTGTGCAGATATCAGCTGTTCCTTTTAAAACAATTCAATAGTAGATACATTTATAATAAACGATTACAGGCTTATGAATTAGAAAACTTCTATTCATAGGCCTGTTTGTCTATTTGTAAAGCACAATTATAGATTAGAAAGATTTAATAATTTATTTGTGTTGAAACTCTTTTAATATCATATAAAATATATTACAATTCAAAATAATAGCACATAATTACAAACTAATTACAAAATAAATGGTTAAGTGATTAACAATAAAAGGAGATTGTGAAAATGAGGCATGCGCAAATTGGTTTAATAGGTCTTGCAGTCATGGGTAAAAATTTGGCATTAAATCTAGCTGATCATGATTTTAAAGTAGCAATATACAATAGAAGTAAAAATAAGACTGATGAAATGATGAAAGAATATAAAGGATGTAATCTGATTCCGGCAGACACAATTCAAGAATTTACAGAATCATTAGAAAAACCCCGAAAGATAATACTGATGGTGCAGGCAGGGGATGCTGTTGAACAGACAATAGCCCAGCTCATACCATTGATTGAGCCAGGGGATGTTATTATGGATGGTGGAAATTCCTACTATATCGACACAATGCGACGTAGCCATGAATTAAATGAAAAGGGAGTACTTTTTTTGGGATGTGGAATCTCTGGTGGAGAAGAAGGGGCAAGAAATGGGCCTGCAATTATGCCTGGAGGAAGCAAAACTGCGTATGAGAATATGGAACCATTCCTTACTAAAATTGCTGCGTATGCAGAAGGAGAGGCATGCTGTAATTACATTGGTCCTGATGGAAGCGGACACTTTGTGAAAATGGTTCATAATGGGATTGAGTATGCAGATATGCAGTTGATTACAGAAGCATATCATTTGATGAAGGATAATCTGGGGCTTGAAGAAGGAGAGATATCAGACATTTTTAATGAATGGAACCAAGGAGAATTGCAAAGTTATCTCATTGAGATTACATCATTGATATTGAATAAAAAAGACGAGGATGGTTCTTATCTAGTCAATCAGATTCTTGATGTTGCAGGCCAGAAAGGCACTGGAAAATGGACTGGACAAATATCACTTGAGCTTGGTATTCCAATTCCATCTATCACAAGTGCAGTTTATGAAAGATACTTATCTTCCTATAAGGAAGAGAGAATCATTGCATCAAAAATATATTCTGATTCACCGAAAGAAAAAGGCACTCTAACAGTAGAAAAGATAAGGAAAGCATTATATGCAAGTAAAATCTGTGTGTACGCACAGGGATTTGATATGATCTTGAAGGCTTCACAACAATATGAGTGGAATTTGAATTGTGGAGAAATATCAAAAATATTCAGAGGAGGATGTATTATCAGGGCGGGATTTTTAAATCAGATTGCATCTGCTTATCAGAAAGATGCATCTCTCAACAACTTGCTTTTAGATCCCTTTTTTAGTCAGCTAATAACAAAATATGAATTGGATTGGAGACGAGTTGTAGCTGATGCTGTGTTATACGGAACAGCAGTTCCTGCATTCTCAAGTGCAATTGCTTATTATGACAGTTACAGAACACTGAACATGCCAACCGGTCTGATTCAGGCACAGCGTGATTTTTTTGGAGCACACACTTATAAAAGAACTGACAAAGAAGGATCGTTCCACACGCACTGGATGCAGCAATAAAAGGAGGTCCGGAATGGAAGCAAGAAAACCTGAAATGGTAAAAATAGATTTATCAGGAGTATTTATCATCTTTGGAGGTACAGGTGATCTGACAAACAGAAAACTAATGCCAGCAGTCTACAATCTGATCAGAGATGGCTTATTACCTGAACATTTCGCGGTGTTGGCTGTAGGCAGAAAAGATAAAACACAGGAAGGGTACAAAGAAGAAATTAAAAATTCTATCATTAAATATTCCAGAAATGAATTTCATGAAGAAGTATGGAAAAAGATGGAACAGATTGTGACTTATTTTAAGATGAATTTTACAGATTCGGGGCAATATCATATGTTATCTGAGTTTTTGGAATCATATGAAATGAATTTCAAAACAAATGGTAACAGGATATTTTATCTCGCAGTTGCACCAGAGTTTTTTGAAACAATTATTCATGGAATTCAAGGAAGCAATTTAATTCTTTCAACGGCAAATTATAACAGAGTTGTGATTGAGAAACCATTTGGAAAAGATCTTTTAACAGCGAGATCACTCAATAAAAAGATTCTCCAGGTATTTCCAGAGAAAAGTATCTATCGAATTGATCATTATCTGGGAAAAGAAATGATACAGAACATTCTGGTTCTTAGATTCTGTAATTTTATTTTCGAATCGGTCTGGAATAGCAAATATATTGATAACATACAGATTACGTTGTCAGAGACACTTGGTGTTGAATCACGCGGCGCATATTATGAGAAATCAGGTGCAATGAGAGATATGGTTCAAAACCATATCTTACAGATTCTGAGTCTGATTGCAATGGAACCTCCTGTAAATCTTAAAATGGATTCCATCAGAAACGAAAAATTAAAAGTGCTGGAAGCGATGGAAGAGATTACGGATAAATTTCTGGAAGAGAATGTCATTTTTGGACAATATGGTAGCGGTGAACTGGAAGGAATTCTTGTTCCTGGGTATAGAGAAGAAAAAAATGTGGACCAACAATCTGAAACAGAAACATTTGTAGGGTTAAAACTTCATATTGACAATTTCAGATGGGCAGGTACACCATTTTATATCAGAACAGGGAAAAGAATGGGACAACAAAGTGGAGAAATTGTAATCCAGTTTAAAGAAATGCCGGGCGTTCTATATTATAAAGATGTATATGAACAGACACCAAATCTATTATGCATTAAGTTTCAACCTGGGAATGGAGTGCGTTTTTCGTTTAATACAAAGGATTTCTCGGTACACAATGGTATTGTTGCAACACAGATGGAAACAGGCGGAAACACACCGGGACAGGGGAACACACCAGAGGCTTATGAAAGATTAATTTATGATATCATACGTGGTGATGGGACTTTGTTTTCAAGGTGGGATGAAGTAGAAGCAGCGTGGAGTGTTGCAGACAAACTGATTCAATATAGAGAACAGAAAAAGAGTCGTTTTCCAAATTACAGGGCCGGTACGATGGGGCCAGAAAGAGCACAGGAATTGTTAATGAAAGATGGAAGAAAATGGTGGTAGAAAGAAGGTAAGTATGATATTTGATACCAGAAAATTTGAATTAATCGACATATCCATGAAAATTAAACCTGTTATGCCAGTTTACAAAGGAAGGAAAGAAAAATTACCACGCTTTACGACGGAGGCTGATTTTACAAATGCAACAATATATGAGAGCAGGGTTGATTTGAATCTTCATACTGGTACGCACCTGGACAGTGCACATCATATGATGCCAGAGGGAGAATGGATTGACTCTGTCAGGCTGGAAGAATTCTTTGTACCATGCAGCGTAATTGACTGCAGCGAAGTGGAGAGTGAAATCACCATGGAACATCTAAAAAAGCATGAGATTCATGCTGGAGAGTTTGTCTTATTAAAAACAAGAAATTCATTCGAAGACATTCTGGAGAAAGACTTTGTTTTTCTTGAAAAATCGGGTGCTGCCTATTTAAAAGATAAAAATATTATTGGTGTTGGCACAGATGGACTGGGAATAGAAAGAAGTCAGCCGGGACACGAAACGCACTTAACATTAATGGAACAGGGAATTCATATTTTGGAAGGACTGAGACTTTCACATGTACAGGCTGGAGAATATATATTGATTGCATTTCCACTATTCATTGCAAATGTAGAAGCGGCCCCGGTAAGAGCAGTACTGTTAAAAGCCAAATAATACTTTTTAACGATGTATCAGAAGTCCTATATAGCAAATATTGAACTATATTATGACAATTTTTAGATAGCCTACTGCAACAGATTCCCGTATAATAAAGCATTGTAATATACGAAATTCAATAGACTTATAGATAGAATGCAGGCAGGTATGACATGAATCAAAAATATTTAGTTGATATGACAAAGGGAAGCCCGGTAAATCATATACTGGGCTTTTCGATTCCGCTTTTGGCAGGAAATCTTTTTCAGCAATTATATAATATGGTTGACTCCATTGTTGTTGGAAATTATGTTGGTGCAAATGCGCTGGCAGCAGTAGGGTCATGTGGTTCGCTTAATTTCCTTTTTTTTGCGCTTAGTTCAGGAATTGCAATAGGGATTGGCGTAATTGTATCTCAATATTATGGGGCTGGTGATGAGGAACATGTTAGAAGAACAATTGCTAATTCCATTTATATTTTATCGGTATCAGCGGTTACTGTCAGTCTTCTGGGGATGATCTATACCCCATGGATTCTGACACTCCTTGGAACACCGCAGGCTATTTTTCAGGACGCAGTCATCTATATGAGAACAACATGTGCGGGGATTCCGGCAATTGCAGCATATAATGGCATTGCTTCCATACTAAGAGCACTTGGAGATTCAAAAACACCGTTAAAATATTTAATTTTTGCATGTATTTTGAATGTAATCCTTGACTTAGTGTTTGTTCTGCAATTTGATATGGCAGTTTTTGGCGTGGCACTTGCAACGATAATTTCACAGTTGGTATCAGCCGGGGCATGTGTTATATTCGCTTACAGGAAAGTTGACTTATTCAGACTCACTAAAGAGCAGATGGTTCCAGAAAAAAATATTATCATAAATTCGGTAAAACTTGGTATACCTATTGCGTTTCAGAATTCGCTGATTGCAATTTCATGTCTTGTATTACAGAGAGTCGTAAATGGATATGGTGAGACAGTAGTGGCGGCTTTTACAATCACAAACAGAGTGGAGCAGTTTATTCAACAACCCTATGCATCTGTAAGTATGGCTGTATCTACTTTTACTGGACAGAATGTAGGAGCAGGACGCATTGACAGAGTTAGAGAAGGATTTAAAAAGTCCGTCTTAATGAGTCTGATTTTTAGCTTATTAATGCTCCCTGTTGCTATTCTTTTTGGAGAACAGATCGTATCTTTATTTGTACAGGAGAATGAAGTCGTTAAAATGGGTGCCACAGCGCTTAAAATAACGAGCATTTGTTATTTTCCACTTGCGATGATTTATATGCCCAGAGCATTAATGAATGGTGCAGGAGATGCTGCGTTTGCAATGATCAATGGATTGACAGAAGTGGCCTGCAGAATCGGTTTTTCAATTTTGCTTGCCAGTATTCCTTGGATTGGTTTCTGGGGTGTATGGATTACGACAGGCGCGACATGGACAGTAACAGCAGTTGTTTGTCTGCTAAGATATTTTAGTGGTATCTGGATTCAGAAAGGTATGGTAAACATCAAAGAATCTGTCTAAGGATTCTTTGATGTTTTTTTTATTTCATGATACAATAAACCTAAAATAATCAGTCAGAAATGGCGTTTTTGGAGGAATCAATGGATTATAGAAATAATAATGAAAAGGGTGATCAGTTATCTGTTTTAGGATATGGTTGCATGCGTTTTCCAAGAAAGGCGAATAGCATTGATTTTGATGCGGTCAATGAACAGATTATGTATGCGATTGAACATGGAGTGAATTATTTTGACACTGCATATGTATATCCGGGAAGTGAGGAGGCGCTTGGAAAAGTATTAGAGCAAAACAAGTGTCGTTCTAGTATTATGATTGCAACAAAGCTTCCACATTATTTGGTGAAAAAACATGGTGACTTTGAACGCTATTTTCAGGAACAATTAAAGCGACTTAAGACAGATTATATAGATTATTATCTGATGCATATGTTACCAGATGTGAATGTATGGAACAAACTGGTTGGGTTTGGTGTGTTAGACTGGATCAATGAGAAGAAAGAGAAGGGGCAGATCAGGAAAATTGGTTTTTCGTATCACGGAAATACAACAACTTTTCTTGAGGTTTTAAATGCATACGATTGGGAGTTTTGTCAGATTCAATACAATTATATGGATGAACATTCACAAGCAGGAAGACAAGGTTTAGTTGCCGCAGCAGAAAAAGGAATTCCTGTTGTTATTATGGAGCCATTACGAGGCGGGGGGTTAGTCAACAACCTTCCACAAAAAGCACTTGATGCCATTCAAAATGCTTATTGTCTCAGAACACCAGCTGAATGGTCGTTTCGATGGCTTTGGAATCAGAAAGAAGTATCAGTTGTATTGTCAGGGATGAATTCCTTAGAAATGCTACAGGAAAATATCAAAATAGCCAGTCATGCGTTACCGGGACATCTGATAGAACAGGATATGGAAGTAATTGAGAAGATTAAGCAGGCAATCAAAGAACAGACAAAGATACCATGTACGGCCTGTTCCTATTGTATGCCATGTCCATTTGGGGTAGACATTCCAGGATCATTCCGTTGTTATAATGTAAGTTACACAGATGGTTATGGGAAGGGAATTATGGAGTACCTTCTCTGCACTACACTAAGAAATCAGCAGAGCAAGGCTTCTTTATGCAAGGAATGTGGCGCATGCGAGAAACATTGTCCGCAAAATATAAAAATACGACAGGAATTAAAAAAGGTCAAAAGAAGGTTCGAAAACCCTATATTTCAATGCATCAGCAGTATCGTAAAGCGTTTATATCGTTAAGTATCAGAAAAGACTGACGGGGGAATGATATGAATCAACATGCAAAATGTTTCATGAGTGTTTTGGGTAAGTCTATTTTATATTTCATAATAGCGTTATTTTTATGGTTAGGACAAAGTCATACAACGTATGCTGTAGAGTCAGGGTTACAAGATAAAAAGGTACTTTTTATCAGTTCATACTCGGAGAGCTTTATCACAGTTCCGGATCAGATTAGTGGGATACAGAATGGCCTTGCCCCCTATGGAATAAAACTGGAAATTGAATATATGGATACGAAAAGATTTTCTGATCAAGAGAATCTGGATTTTTTTTATCAGAGTCTGAACTATAAACTAGAGAATGGTCCTGAATATGATGCTATTATCGTAGGCGATGATGCTGCTCTGCAGTTTGCATTGGATTATCAACAAGATCTTTTTCAAGATACTCCAGTTGTATTTTTTGGAATCAATGATAAAGATCGCGCAAAAGCAGCTGATAAAATCTCAGGAATGGCTGGGGGAGTAGAAGAAACATCTTTGCAGGAGAATATCAGATTGGCTATGACGTTACGCCCAGAAGCGAAAAAAGCAGCTGCAATTGTTGATAACACATTGACGGGTCAGGGAGATCAGAAACAGTTTGAACTTGCATGTCAGGAAATAGAAGGAATCACCCCTATTTTGCTGAATGTTTCAGAAGGCTCATTTGATGAGTTTGGAAAAAAACTGGAAGCACTTGAACCGGATACGGTTTTGTTTTTATTGAGCATGAATCAGGATAAAACAGGAGCATATCTTGACTTGGATAAGCAGTTTGAATTTTTGAGAAAACATACGCATGTTCCGGTCTTCAGGGCAAGTGTTGGAGGAGTTGGTGCGGGTCTGCTTGGTGGGAAAATGATAGACTATTTCAAAATGGGTGAACAAGCCGCACAAATGGTGGTACAGGTACTAGAAGGAAGTGATATTTCTTCATTGCCCATGATTACGCAGACACCATATCATTATTATTTTGATTATCAACTGATTAAGGCATATGACATTGATGAATCGAAAATACCAGAGGGAGCTGTTTTTGTAAATAAACCAGTGCATCCACTTGAAAAATATCGTAATTATATTATTGTTGCAGCATTGATTATGGCAGCACTCTCGATTCTCGTCATTTTGCTTATTTTTGAAAACAGGAAATTAAAAAGAATTCAAAAAGAACTTTCAGCTAGTCATGAAGAATTGACAGCGATTTATGAGGAACTGACAGCATCGGAAGAGGAACTGCATGAGCAATATGATCTTGTAGAAGAAAATGCAAAAAAAATAAATGAATTATATCGTAGATATGAACTTGCAATAAAAGGAACCAACAGTGCAGTTTGGGAACTGGATCTTGAAAGCCAGCAGGTAGAAATTACAAGTTCATTCACAGACATTGTTGGAAGAGAAATACAATTGTCTGGTAATGTATATGAAATCTTAGAAACACTGACTGATAAAAAGAGCGGTGATCTTGTGATAGAAGATATTAGGAATTACTTACATCACGGAAAAGAAGAAATTTATGTAGAAGCACCAACAACTGACAGTGAAGGTAAGAAAAAATGGATCCTGATACGCGGGAAAGCTGTAGAAGAAGCGGAAGGAATCGTTAAAAAAATATCTGGTATATTTCTTGATATTACAACTGGGAAGAATAGAGAGGCATACATAGACTATCTGGCTTTTCATGATTATCTGACCGGGTTGCCAAATAGAATGAAATTTATGACAGAATTAAAATCACAGCTTGAACATGGGAATAAGGGAGCTGTATTATTGTTCGATATTGATGATTTTAAAAGTGTAAATGATACACTTGGTCATGTATATGGAGATGAACTGTTAAAGAAAATTGCTGCCAGACTCGAAGAGCTGCAGGATGATCATATGCTTGCTGCAAGACTTGGTGGAGATGAGTTTTTGATACTATTGTCGGACATCAGTTCTGTAGAAGAGGTTGAAACATATGTTTCTGCATTGAAACAAAAATTTAGCAGTTGTTTTCATATTGATGGTGTTGAGAATTATGTGCATTATAGTATGGGCATAACTATATTTCCAGATGATAGCGATGAAATCAACCAGTTGATTATGAATGCAGATACAGCGATGTATGAAGTGAAGCATAATGGAAAGAATCATTGTATCTATTATCATGCTGACATGAAGAAACATGTTCAGACAAAAAAAGAAATTGAAACAATGCTAAGGCAGGCACTGGCTGAAGATGGATTTCACTTACTATATCAGCCGAAGGTAAATACAACAACTGGAGAAATCGCTGGTTTTGAGGCATTACTTCGTATGAAGAAACATCAGATCAGTCCTGCCCTTTTCATTCCGATTGCAGAAGAAAGTGGTTATATAATTGAAATTGGAAGATGGGTAGCAAAAACAGTCATAGCCCAATTGGCAAAGTGGAACAGCATGGGGATGTGTCCTAAACATGTTGGAATTAATTATTCGAGTAAGCAATTAAGAGATGTAGATTATATACCATATGTATGCCAGTTACTGGAAGAATTTCAAGTGTCAGCATCACAGGTGGAAATTGAAATTACTGAAGGCATTCTCCTGGAAAACAATCTCGAAACACTGAATTTCTTAAACGAGTTAAAAAGAAATAAGATCAGAATCGCACTGGATGATTTTGGAACAGGATATTCGTCCCTTAATTATCTTACTTATATACCGGTGGATGTTATTAAACTTGACAAATCGATTAATGATAAGTTTTTAAGCCTTGAAGACAGCACTGTTATGGACAGTCTGATTCGATTGGTTCACAGCTTGAAACTTGAAATTGTTGCAGAAGGAATTGAGGACTGGGAAAAATTCAACATGTTGCAAAAGGGAGGCTGTGATTATGTACAAGGTTATCTTTTTAGCAGACCGCTTCCGGTGCAGGAACTGGAACAACTATACAATAAAAATTATCTGAAAGAGAACGAAAATGAAACCAACGAGTAACACATTTGAAAAAATATATCAAATCGTTAAACAGATTCCCTATGGACAAGTTGCAACTTATGGACAGATTGCAAGGCTTAGTGGCAATAAAAATCTTTCCAGAGTTGTTGGGTATGCATTGCATGTGAACCCGGATCCAGATACAATTCCATGTTACAGAGTTGTGAATAGGTTTGGGCAGGTTTCCAGTGCCTTTGCATTTGGAGGAGAAAACCAGCAGGTTAAGTTATTGGAATTGGAAGGGATTTCTGTAAAAAATGGCAGGGTAGATTTAACGAAATTCGGCTGGAAAAAAGATGTATTTTAATTGATAATTTATTCACATTTTACTTGCTTTTATATTAATTAGAAGGTATAATCTCATTGTTTTGTGGATAAATTATATATTATGAAAGTTGGGAATTCGTTATGAGAAAAAAAATTACCATCGTAGGCGCTGGCAATGTAGGCGCATCAATTGCTTATACCCTTACAATTGACGGTATGGCATCAGAAATCGTTTTAATCGACATTAACAGAGGAAAAGCTGAAGGAGAAGCTATGGATATTCTTCAGGGAACAGCACTCTGCCCACCTGTTGACATTCATGCAGGAGATTATGAGGATGCAGCAGAATCAGACATCATCGTAATCACATCTGGTATTCCAAGAAAGCCAGGACAGTCCAGACTTGATCTTGCACAGAATAATGTTAACCTGATGAAAGAGATTGCACCTAAGCTTGTCAGTGTAGCGCCTAATGCAGTTTACGTTATCGTAAGCAACCCTGTAGATGTTATGACATATACATTCTTAAAAGTAACAGGACTTCCTGAACATCAGGTAATTGGTTCTGGTACTATGTTAGATTCAGCACGTCTTCGTTCTATTATTGCTGAAAATGTAAACATCAATCCTAAGAACGTACATGGATATGTTCTTGGTGAACATGGCGATTCTTCTGTTGTACCTTGGTCTCTGATTACTGTTTCCGGTATGGAACTTGACACATACTGTAATACCCTTGGAATCAAGATGGAGATGGATCTTGATAAGATCGCAGAAGAGATGCGTACTTCTGGCGCAAAAGTAATTGGTTTAAAAGGTGCTACCTATTACGCAATCGCATTGTCCGTAACAAGAATCTGTGACTGTATCATGCGTGATACAAACTCAGTACTTGCGATTTCAACAATGATTAACAATCGTTATGGTATCAACGATGTATGCTTAAGTTTACCTGCAATCATTGGTAAAACAGGTATTATCGAAGTGATTAACCCACCACTTCTTCCAGCAGAAGAAGAGAGACTCCAGAATAGTGCAAATACGTTAAAAGCACTGATCACTGATCTTGCAATTTAATCTGAAGGCCCCAGTAAATTAGAATATAGAATAGTCTATAGGAATATAAATGATGAATGGAAAGGATGGAACAAAAATGGATTACGCAGCAGAGTCATTAAAAAGACACAAAGAATGGAAAGGTAAAATTGAGGTTATTACACGTGCACCTCTTACTAATAAAGAAGACCTTTCACTTGCATATACACCAGGCGTTGCACAGCCATGTTTAGAAATTCAGAAAGACGTTAACTTAAGTTATGAACTGACAAGAAGAGCAAATCTTGTTGCAGTTGTAACAGATGGTACAGCAGTATTAGGACTTGGAGACATCGGACCAGAAGCAGGTATGCCTGTAATGGAAGGAAAATGTGCTTTATTTAAAGCGTTTGGAGATGTTGATGCTATTCCTCTTTGTGTTCGTTCAAAAGAAGTAGATGATATTGTAAATGTTGTACGCCTTACTGCAGGCAGTTTTGGTGGAATCAACCTCGAAGACATATCAGCTCCAAGATGTTTTGAAATTGAACGTAAGTTAAAAGAATGTTGTGATATCCCTATTTTCCACGATGATCAGCATGGTACAGCTGTTGTTTGCCTTGCAGCAATGCTGAATGCCTTAAAATTAACAGGCAAGAAAATCGAAGAGATCAGAGTTGTGACAAGTGGTGCTGGTGCTGCTGGTATCGCAATCATCAGACTATTGATCGCTATGGGTCTGAAAGATGTTGTACTTTGTGACCGTCAGGGTGCTATCTACAAAGGTAGAGAAGGGCTCAATGACGAAAAGATAGAAATGGCTGAAATCACAAATCAGGAATGCCGCAAAGGTACCTTGGAAGAAGTTTTAGTAGGAGCAGACGTGTTTATTGGTGTTTCTGCACCAGGATGTGTTACACCTGAAATGGTTAAGAGCATGAATACTAACCCTATTATCTTCCCTATGGCAAATCCTACACCAGAAATCATGCCTGACATTGCAAAAGCAGCAGGCGCTGCAGTTGTTGGTACAGGTAGAAGTGATTTCCCTAATCAGATTAATAATGTACTTGCATTCCCTGGTATTTTCAGAGGAGCTCTTGATGTAAGAGCAAGTGATATCAATGACGAAATGAAGATTGCAGCAGCAAGAGCAATCGCTGCATTTGTTACAGAAGATAAACTTTGTGCAGATTACATCATTCCAAGTCCGTTTGATGAAGGTGTTGCTCAGGCAGTCGCAAAAGCTGTTGCACAGGCAGCGAGAGATACTGGAGTTGCTCGTATCTAATCAGATGATATATCACAAAAATCACATTCCGAATTGGAATGTGATTTTTTTTGTTAAAAAAATGTTGACAGTTAGCAATATATGTAATATATTACATAATAAAGTAATATGTTACATAATTTAAGCTGATGCAAAAATAAAGAAAGATGAACCAAATGAAAGTAGGAATTAGGAGATAAAATGAGGAGAACGGGAAGAATTATATTAGTAATCGTTATATTTTTGGTAATACTAGTTTTTTTACTGATGATGTTATTTAAGAATAAGATAGATCGGGAAAGTAAAAATCTGGAATATCCTGAAATCAATATGAGTGAAGTGAAAGACGGAATTTATGAAGGCAATGCACAAACATCACTTGTAAAAGTATCGGTAGAAGTAAGCGTTGAACACAATAAGATAGAACAGATTACGATTACAAAGCATGAAAATGGAAAAGGAAAGAAAGCAGAAGTAATCGTAGAATCAATGATAGAAAAAAATGATTACCAGGTTGATGGTGTCAGTGGCGCGACCATGTCAAGTGATGTGATTCGTGCAGCGGTTGGAAATGCCTTGATGAAAGGAGTGGAGCAATGAGGATTGATGATGTCAGAAGCAGATATGACAACAAACATTTTTTATTTGGATTATTCTTTTCTTTTGGAAATCGTTTGCAGGCGGCAGGAGATGCTTTTTATGATGAGATTACAAGTAAACAGTTTTTTTTATCAATCTGTCTGGGCATATTTGGACAAGAAGCACCAACACTTGGAGAACTGGCAGATGTATTTGGAAGCTCTCATCAGAATGTGAAGCAAATCATAAATAAAATGGAAAAGAGTGGTTATGTGATAACATTTACAGATCCAGATGATAAAAGAAAGGTAAGAGTCAAGGGAACAGAAAAGCTAACATTATTAGGAGAAAAATATAACGAAAAGGGAAGTTGGTTTCTGGAACAGTTATTTCGAGGAATTGATGACAATGACCTTGAAGTTACATGCAGAACGATGGCAGCAATTGAAAATAATCTGATCAATTTAAAATGAAATAACTCATAATTGTAATAACAGAAAGAAGATATAGAATAAGTAAATAAGAAAAATGGGATAAAACACAGGAAAACAGATTGGAGAAATTATGAAAAAAATTATTGTTTATCAAAGCAAAACAGGATTTACAAAAAAGTATGCAGAGTGGATGGCTGAAGTTCTGAACTGTATGACGGTACCATTTAAAAAAAATATGAAAAACCTGAATGAATATGATTTAATTATATTTGGTGGGGGTATTATGGCAGGTAAAGTAAATGGATTGGAACAATTTAAAGCAAATGTAGACTTACAGAAACAGAAATTATTTGTATATGCAACTGGAGCTACAAGCCAGGAGTTAACAGAGGTTATAGATCAGTTCAAAACAAATAATCTGACTGAGGAAGAACAAAAGAATGTGCCTTTCTATTATTTTGAGGGTGGAATAGACTATAATCATATGGGTATACTCTCTAAGTTTTTTATGAAGATGCTGGTAAATATGTTAAAAGGTAAAAAGGATAAGACAGCAGAAGAGGAAGGAATGCTAAATGCATTGAGTCATTCTTTTGATCATAGTGATAAAAATAGAATTCATACAATGATGATTCAAATAAAAGAATTGGAAAACGTCTATTTACAGAATTCTTAATTGCGCATACAATAAGAGTAATATAAAACAAGTATTCATGCATAGCATGAATACTTGTTTGCACATGTGCAAATAAATAAAGTGAGGGTAATTATGACGTTACAGCAGTTAAAATATGCGTTGATGGTTGCGGAAACCGGTTCGATGAATGAGGCGGCAAAAAAACTATTTATCTCACAACCAAGTCTTTCAGCTGCAGTCAAAGAGTTAGAGAGTGAAATGCAGATCAGCCTGTTTTCCAGGAATTCAAAAGGTGTGGTGATCACGCCGGAAGGTTCCGAGTTTTTAAGCTATGCCAGACAGATTATGAATCAGGTAGACTTATTGGAAGATAAATATTATGCAGGGCAATCCGTTAAGAAGAAATTTGGTGTTTCAACGCAACACTATTCATTCGCAGTGAAAGCATTCGTTGAAACAGTAAAAAGTTTTGATATGGAAGAATATGAATTTGCGATTAGAGAAACAAGAACTTATGATGTAATACAAGATGTCAAGTCGGGGAAAAGTGAGCTTGGTATTTTGTATCTGAATGAATTTAATGAGAAAGTAATTCAAAAACTTCTCAAAAATGAACAATTAGTATTTCATGATCTTATAGAATGCAAGGCATATGTGTACTTGTACAAAGAACATCCATTAGCCATGAAGAATGAAATCGTTTTGGAAGACCTTGAAGCGTATCCCTGTCTTTCTTTTGAACAGGGTGAACATAACTCTTTTTATTTTGCTGAGGAAATATTAAGCACTTATGATTATAAAAAAACAATCAAAGCATGTGATCGTGCAACCATGTTGAATCTTATGGTTGGGCTGTATGGATATACACTCTGCTCTGGTATCATCTGTGAAGAGTTAAATGGAGGGGATTATATTGCAGTACCTCTTAAATCTGATACGGTGATGAGAATTGGGTATATTACGTTAAAAAATGCAATGATTAGCCAGATTGGACAAAAATACCTTGAAGAATTCAGAGTATATATGAATCAAAATCAGTAAATGAGAGGAAAGAAAGATGAATCCGGATCAGATTATTAAGAATATTGAAAAGATCATGATAGGGAAACAAGAAGTAGTTATACTTTTAACGACGGCACTACTTGCAGAAGGACATGTTTTGCTGGAGGATGTTCCGGGCGTTGGAAAAACTACGCTTGCGAGAACCCTTGCCAGAACAATTGATTGTGGTTTTACGCGAATTCAGTTTACACCGGATACATTACCAAGTGATATTACGGGGCTGAGTGTTTATAATATGAAAAAATCAGAGTTTGAATTTGTCAAAGGGGCTGTTATGAATCACATTATACTGGCAGATGAAATTAACAGGACAGCACCGAAAACACAGGCAAGTTTACTTGAAGCAATGGAAGAAAGGCAGGTTACCGTAGATAGGGTAACTTATCCGTTACCATCTCCCTTTATGATTATTGCAACGCAGAATCCGGTAGACAGTCTTGGCACATATCAATTGCCCGAAGCACAGTTGGACCGATTTATGATGAAGCTTACGATTGGGTATCCGGACTCAGGGCATGAAAAAATCATGATGAAGCAAAAATTAAGGGGAGATATAGAAAAAACGCTTGAAGCTGTAATAAGTAAAGACGAGCTCATCGCGATGCAAAATGAAGTGAAACAGGTTTTTGTACATGATGATCTTCTGGAATATGTCATTGAAATTATGAATAAGACAAGAAAGAGCCTTAGACTTTCTCTGGGCGCAAGTCCAAGAGCAACAATCATGTTAATTCATGCAGCGCAGGCATACGCATATTTAAAAGGCAGAGATTTTGTGATTCCTGAGGATATCATTTATCTATCACATCATGTGATACCGCACAGGTTTTTGCTTTCACAGGAAGGCCGTATTAATAAGATTACAACCTCGGGAATTTTAAGTGATATTTTAAAAGAAACACGTGTACCGGTTGTCGCAAAATAACAAAGATCAAATCATTGGGGTGGGTGTGGAATGAGTCACAGCCGTTTTCGTTATTTTATCATGCTAATTCTTTCAATTGTTTTTGTAAGTGTAAAGGGTGGGAGTATTCCTTATCTGATTTTTTACTTTGTCCTTTTACTTCCCTTATTTTCATTTGGATATACATTACTTGTATATATGCGTTTTCGAGTTGCACAGAATATTGACAGCATAAGAACGATAAAAAAAGTACCATTACCTTATCAGGCTGTAATTGCGAATGAAGATTATTTTACATATACCAGCATGAAACCTGAGTTTTTTGATGATTATACAAAAGTGACCATGACAAAAAAACAGGATTTATTTGAAATTGCACCAAGATCATCACTCAAAATGGATGGGTTTTTATATGCACAGTATAGGGGTACCTATGAAGCAGGAATCAAATCTATAGAAATGAAGGATTTCTTGTATTTGTTCAAAGTACGATATCCGCTTATGAGCAAACTAAAAATCATTGTAAGTCCAAGAATCATTTCAATGCAAAAGATAAATCTGATTCAATGGATGGAGGAATCTGAAAGAATCAGAAAGATTAGAAAAGGTACGAATGAGATCTACGATCCTGAAATTAGAAAATATGCTAAGGGAGATAGTTTAAAACAGATTCATTGGAAAGCATCTGCAAAAAAAATGGAATTGATGACGCGCAAGATGATCGAAATTGAAGAACCACAGCCAGTGCTCTTTTTGGACCTGAATGTAACGGATAAACCAGGTGGATTAAGAATCGCGTTGGAAGATAATATCATAGAAATCGCACTCGCAATTGTGAAACAATTTTTAGATGCGGATACGCCTATTTTATTATGTTCACAGGACGAGCGATATAGAGAAACTTTTATTAGGGATGCACGTGAATTTGAGCTGTTTTATACTGATTCGGCAGAGATCGCTTTTCAAAATTATTCAGGGATAGAAGAACAAATTCAGTATTATTATCAGAGTCACATGAAGGATGTTGGGTGTATGATTTTGATTACGGGCAACATGAGTATTGCACTTATGGAATGTCTGTCTCATCATGTTAAAAATGGCTGTTCCATTGTTCTTTTTTATTTTGGAACACAGTATGATGAAGAAGAAATTAATAGAGTCCGTTTTTTAAAGGATGAGGGTGTGGTGTGTTACGATATTCATCCAGAGGAAGATTTAGAGATCATATTTGGCAGTGGTCATTCTGAGGGGGAGCAATGAAATCTAAATTTCTATTATTTCAAAACCTTGAAGAGCTGTATTACTATTTGATGGTAATGCTTTACGCATTGACAGTATTGTTTTGTGCAGATGATTTTATTGGATTCAAATTTAACAGAATGTTTGTTTTCTTTTCGGGTTTGCTTATGGTTACAGGGATACTTCTTGTCAAAAATCATAAAAAAGAAGCAATGACCTATTATATAATGGCCGGAGTAGTCCTTTTTCTTATTGTGATGATAAAAATCATGGGAGTTTCTGCGAAAACATTTTATTCAGGGATGCTTCAATACATGACTTCTTCAATTAGCAGGGTTGAATCACAGGACTTTTTTTATGCATGGATTATGGCTTTGCTAATATTTGCCGCTTTATATGCGGTTATTTTTCTATTGCTTCATTATAAGATATGGAATCTACTGTTAACTGTATTACTTACCGTGCTGTTGCTTTTGTTATTTTTCTGGAAAAATCATGGATCAATCAGTACGGCTGGATTGATACTGTTTTTAATTGTTATGAATAGTTCAGAGTACATTTCAGCAAATAGAGGGAAATACTATCTTTTACCATTCTGTGCAGCGGCAGTCTTACTGCCAGCCCTTTTACCCATAAAAAGTGAACCCGTGAAATGGACTGTAGTAAAAGAAGCCGGACAATATACTTTAGACCAATTTGAAGTCATGGTAGAAAAATGGAAAATCTTAACAGGAAGAGAAGAATATTTGTTTTCGATGGCAAAAACAGGGTATTCGGAGAGTGGATTCATACAGGGTACGCTGGAGGGAACTGATCTTACTAAATATATGACTGTGGAAGCATATGCTATCAGTAGTCTTTACTTAAAAGGAAGCACCTATCTTAATTATAATGGTAAGGGGTGGACTAGAACGGACAAAGATAAGGATGCAAAGCTACAAGAAATAGATCATTATATAAATGAGTGGCAGCAATTTCAGACTTATCTTAGGAAAGCAGACTTAACGAAAGAGGATAGCGCAAAGCTAATTCTTGAGCACACACTTGAAGTGGAATATGACGAGTTGATGACAGGAAGTTTGTTTTACCCGTTAAAATCAAGTGAGATCAAGGGGAAAGATACCGATGCTCTTCATGTTTTGGGGGCAAACCTTGCATCTGACAAATTACTTGGTAAACATAGTAAGTATACAGTGAAATTTTTAGAAATAGATTACGAAAAATTATATGAAATACTACATAACAATTTTAAAAATAAACTTCTCTTCGAAAATGACAACGCCATGATTGAGAAGTACTACACGAAGTTGCCAGATACTGTGACTGAGAGGACCAAAAAACTAGCAGAAACGATATGTGAAGGCACAGATAATGATTATGAAAAGTGTAAGCGAATCGAAAAGTTTCTACATCAATATGAATACAGTAAAAAAGTAAATAATACTCATGACACTCAGGATATCACAGATGAATTTCTCTTTAAATCGGGAAAAGGGTATTGCACATATTTTGCAACTGCGATGACTGTTTTGTGCAGAATGCAGGGAATTCCTGCAAGATACGTAGAAGGTTTTGTGTGTGTATGGGAAGAAAATTCTAAAAACAAAATAGCAGTTACAGGTGAGAATGCCCATGCCTGGTGTGAAGTTTATTTTCCAGAGTTAGGATGGGTTACCTTTGAACCCACCCCATCCGTATATCAACAGACGCATCAGCAAAATTACATACAGGAAAAGAATCCAATCATAGCAGTTCCAACACAAAATATACATCCATACATGAAAGAACAACAAAATAAAGAGCAGGCTGTCATAGAGACCGAGAATAATTTGAAGAATGGAATGCGTATATTTGCTGGTATCAGTATAGCATTTTTAATTATTTTTATATTCATTTTTATATTATCTTACGTGATACAGAAACGGAACAGAATTCAAAATTATGATTCTATGTTACCTGAAGAGAGAATTATTCTGGAGGCTGGAATGATTAAGAAATTACTCACTCTGTCAGGACAACCTGTATTGGATTATCTGACTGCAGAAGACTTCATACGTATTATGTTGAAGTATTCTAATAAGAGATATGATTTTGAGAAAATGCATCTGACATTTTGCAGAGCAAGATATACCGACTGTCATATGGAAACAGGTTCTGAAAAGATGTTTCGGGATATCAGACAAGAACTGGAAACAGAATATCTCTCTCATAAAAACTGGATCAGACGTTTGAAGTATTATTATTATGATAAAATATAGTAATGAAAGCATCATTTCATTGGAATTCTTAATGAACACAACGGAGGATATATATGGCAGCTTTTGAAAAAATCTCATCTGGAATACCGGAAATGGATAAAGAACTGGATTATATCAGACTGGGAGATAATGTTGTCTGGCAGGTAGATTCAATTGAAGAATTTAAAGAGTTTGCAGTCTCGCTTGCAACACAGAGTCTTCATGATCATAGAAAGCTGATTTATATTCAGTTTTCTTCTAAAACGCCAATGCTTGAGATTGATGGTATCAAGGTGTATCATGTGGAACTTTCTCATAGGTTTGAGAATTTTACAGTGGAAATTCATCATATTATAGAAAACGAGGGAAAAGATGCGATTTATGTCTTTGACTGCCTTTCTGACTTGCAGGTAGCATGGTCGGCTGATTTAATGATGAGCAATTTTTTTAAAGTAACATGTCCGTTTTTATTTCAACTTGATACAGTTGCATATTTTCCAATCATACGTGGAAGACATTCTTTTGAAGCAATCGCAAAAATAAGGGAAACAACACAGCTATTTCTTGATGTATATTCTGACGACAATGTTACCTATGTGCATCCGCTTAAGGTGTGGAACAGATATTCGCCAAAGATGTTTTTACCGCATTCCTTTCAGGCAGACACAAAAGAGTTTAAACCATTGACAGATGGATATAGTGTCAGTCAGTTTTATACAATTCTGAATCGTTCTTCTTCTATTGCCAGTGAACAGAATACAGATAGCTGGGACAGGTTTTTCATGGAAGCGAGAATGAGATATGCAGCTGGAGAGTTTCCACAGAATTTCATGAAGACAATGTGTCGTACCATTATGACAAGAGATTCAAAATTAAGAACTATGGTTGAAGAAAACTTTACGGCTGAAGATTATTTCGCAATCAGGGATAGAATGATAGGAACGGGTATGATAGGTGGAAAGTCCTGTGGGATGTTGCTTGCCAGAAAGCTTGTTGAAAATAATCTGCCTGAGCTTCTTACACAGATGGAATCACATGATTCGTTTTTTATAGGTTCAGATGTTTTTTATACCTATATTGTACAGAATAACTGTTGGGATCTGAGAATCAGACAACGTACGCAGGAAGAGTATTTTAGTGTTGCAGAAGAATTTAAAAATGCACTGCATTATGGTAAATTTCCGGAAGACATCAGAGATCAGTTTAGAAGAATGTTGGATTATTTTGGACAAAGTCCAATTATCGTGCGTTCAAGCAGTATTCTGGAAGATGGGTTTGGGAATGCATTTGCCGGAAAATATGACTCGATCTTCTGTGTTAATACAGGCAGCATGGAAGAACGTCTTGAGAAATTTGAAGCTGCAGCGAGAACAGTTTATGCCAGCACCATGAATAAATCGGCGCTTGAATACCGGTTAAAACGTAATCTTGCTGGAAGAGATGAACAGATGGCGCTTTTGGTGCAACGTGTTTCGGGATCCTATTTTGGGAATTACTATATGCCAGGGGCAGCGGGCGTTGGATATTCCTATAGCATGTATCGTTTATATGATACAATGCCGATGGATTCAGCAATGCTCCGCATGGTTATGGGACTTGGGACAAAAGCAGTTGACAGAACACAGGGTGATTATCCTAAATTGATTAGTTTAGATAAGCCTGATGCACAATTATATCAAAGTACGGAAGAAAGGCATATTTATTCACAACACAAGATAGAAATGATTGATCTGGAACAACGGTGTATGTGTGAAAAAAATCTGTCAGAAATAATGGATTTTATCCCTAAAGGGATGCAAAAATTATTACTAGAACATGATACCGATGCAGAAACGCTATTTAGAGATCGTGGAATCTATAAAGATATTATGTTTATTTCACTTAGGGGGCTTTGCGGAAATGAGATTTTCATAAATCTGATGCAGTCCATTTTAAAACTATTGCAGGAAAAATATGAATACCCAGTTGATATAGAATACACCATAAATTTTGGAGAAGACCAGAATTTTGTTTTGAATTTGTTGCAATGCAGACCACTTCAGACAGGTAGCGAAGGAGAAAAAGTAAATTTTCCTGTGATGGATATTGATAAAATTAAAAAAGATGCTTTGTTTAGTGTAAAAAAAGGTTTGATGGGAAGATCCAGACAATTTAATGTCGATGTGATTGTATATATCGACCCATATGAATATTATACATATCCTTATCAGAAAAAATATGATATCGCTCATTGTATTGGAAAAGTAAATCAGTATTATAAAAATAAGAATAAAAAACTGTTGTTGATTGTTCCAGGAAGAATTGGAACCTCATCACCTGAGCTTGGGGTACCAGTGGTTTTTTCTAATATTAGTGAATTCCACGTTATATGCGAGGTGGCGTATAGCAAAACCGGATATCAGCCAGAATTGTCATTTGGAAGTCATATGTTTCAGGATCTCGTAGAAGCAGATATGATTTATTGCGCAATCATGGAAAATCATAATACAATCGCCTTTCATCCAGAGAAGTTGAAGAAGAATGAGAATCAACTGACAGCAATTCTTCCGGAAGAAGGAAATATAAAAGATATTATTGGTGTTTATGAGGTTGATTCTATGAACCTACGATTTTATTATGATATGGAACAATCCTATTGTATTTGCATATAGTAAAAATGATTCAAATTAAGCGTCTGATTTCTGTAGTAAAGTGGAAATCAGACGCTTAATTTTTAATAGTATTAAGTTATTTCTTTCCGTTTTCTTTCAATAAATCTCTAATTTCAGTTAATAGTTTTTCTTCGGTAGAGGGTTCTTTTATCGTTTCTTCTATCTGTGCTTCTTTTTTCTTCATTGAGTTTAATAATTTTATAAATAAAAAGATTGAGAATGATATAATCAGAAAATCAATGAATGTCTGAAAAAAAGCACCATAACGAAACGCAACTTCTGCAATATCTCCTTGCGCAGGAGTTATGACCACTTTCAAGTCGGAAAAATTCATGCCTCCCAGTAAAATACCAATGAGTGGCATAATAATGTCATTTACAAGAGAAGTGACTATTTTGCCAAAAGCACCACCAATAATGACACCTACAGCCAGATCGACTACATTACCCTTTAATGCAAATTCCTTAAATTCTTTCAGCATAATAATATCCTCCTTGCGTGCGTTATCATGTATTCTAATTTGTATTATAAAATACATATTGTCAATTAACAAGCTTAATATCTAAGTGCAAGAGAGAATAATAGCTTATGAAACATCATGGCGATATTGATATGAGGCCATTCTTTTTTTATATAACACTTTACAAAATTAAGCTTGTAAATTGTTGGAAAAAGTGTTAAATTTGACAACGGTTGGACTATAATAGAACAACATAATGCTTATGCATTTATCATGATGCAAAAGGAGAAATAATATGGAAAGCTATAAATTTATACTGGATCTTGCGATTATCTTATTATCAACGAAAGTATTAGGACTTGTTACCAAAAAATTCAGAATGCCACAAGTGGTTGGAGCATTACTTGCGGGTCTGATTTTTGGTCCGGCATTTTTAAATATAATTCAGGAAACAAGTTTTATACAGTCAGGTGCAGAGATTGGTGTCATAGTTCTGATGTTTTGTGCTGGTCTGGAAACAGATATACAGGAATTAAAAAAGAGTGGTAAAGCCTCTTTTGTCATTGCAGTCATAGGTGTTGTTGTTCCTTTAATAGGTGGTTATTTTATTACAAAACTATTCAATACACCTGGCCGGATTGTATCAGATGCAAATGGAAGCATATTTTTGCAGAATATGTTTGTAGGGGTCATACTGACTGCAACATCCGTCAGTATTACTGTTGAAACACTGAAAGAACTTGGGAAATTAAAAACAAGATCAGGGAATGCAATCCTAGGCGCAGCAATTATTGATGATATCATTGGTATTATTGCACTGACGGTCATCACTTCCATGGCGGATACGTCGGTCAATGTTGTAGTTGTATTATTGAAGATTGTATTATTCTTCGTATTTGCTTTAATTGCGGGTGTTGTTTTTTATAAGTTTTATAAATACTGGAGCGAATCAACAGTACAGCCTTTACACAGATATACAATTATTGCATTCGTATTCTGTCTTTTTATGTCTTATGTTGCAGAGCATTTCTTTGGAGTTGCAGATATTACAGGAGCATTTATTGCGGGTCTGATTATATCAAGTACTCAGAAATCTCAATATATTGCATCAAAATTTGATGTTCTTTCTTATTTATATCTTTCACCGTTGTTTTTTGCAAGTGTTGGTTTGAAGGTCATTCTTCCGGATATGAATGCAACAATATTTATTTACGCATTTCTGCTTGCTATTGTTGCTATATTGACGAAAGTGATAGGATGTGGATTGGGTGCTAAATTGTGTGGTTACAAAAACTATCAGAGTGCCAGAATTGGCGTAGGTATGATATCAAGAGGCGAAGTGGCTTTGATTGTAGCCAGTAAGGGAACCGCAATAGGACTATTAGGGACTGCATTTTTGGGACCTGTTATTATAGTTGTTGTTGTTACTACGGTCATTACACCGATTTTATTGAAGTTTGTATTCCGATACGGACCAAATACACAGCAACATGTGGAAGAGGTTCCAATAGAAGAAGCAAGATTTTCAAATAATTATGAAGAAATTGAAAAGTTAAGATAAAAATGACTGGTAATCATAAAGAGCAACCTGCAAGGTTGCTCTTGAACATTATCGGTCATTTTTCAGATATTGATATACGAGTGAAACAGGGAGACCGACAACGTTATTATAATCACCGTCTATTTTTTTTATAAACGCAGCAAAATGTCCCTGAATACCATATGCGCCAGCTTTATCCATAGGTTCGCCGGTCTTGATATATTCGAAGATTTCAACATCTGACATGGGATAAACATGAACGAGGGTCTGACAACATTGCGTATCGATTTTTCCAGTATCTGTGTTGATAAAAGTGATTCCTGTATAAACGCTATGTATTGTTCCCTGCAGCATTTGAAGCATTTGAAATGCATCATGAGTATCCTTTGGTTTTCCAAGAATATGATTATGACAGGCAACCACTGTATCAGCACCGAGTATGACAGACGACGTGTAAAAGTGGTGAGACTGATAAATTTCCATGGCCTTTTGCAGAGACAGTTCTTTTACAACAGCAATGGGATCAGTATGAGAAATCACTTCTTCTCCAACGGATGGTATAATTTCAAATTGTAAACCTATTTGTTCGAGTAGTTCCCTTCTTCTTGGAGAAGAAGAAGCTAATATCAGATTTTTAATCATAAAGCCTCCTTTTTGTTTATAATACCAAATTTAGTGAAAAAGCTAAAGTGATAATTGAAATCAAATAAAATGTATCATTTGATTTGGTAAAAAAAGCAAAATACAACTAGGATATTTTATGGTTTTGTGTTATAATTTTTCAGATATGCGGAATTGATTCATCAAAATCCGTAAAGTAGTTATTTTTTAAATTTATATAAAATGGAGGGCTAAAAATGAGTACTACTTCAACAAGTTTAGCGGGTCAAAGGATAGCAGCTTTGCTCGATGACAACAGTTTCGTTGAAATCGGTGCACTTGTAACTGCAAGAGCAACAGATTTTAATATGAAACAGAACGAAACTCCGGCAGATGGTGTGATTACCGGATATGGAGTGATTGATGGCAATCTTGTATATGTTTACAGCCAGGATGCATCCGTAATGAATGGATCTGTTGGTGAAATGCATGCAAAGAAGATTGTTGGTTTATATGACCTAGCCATGAAAACAGGTGCGCCTGTAATTGGACTGATTGATTCAGCAGGATTAAGATTACAGGAAGCAACAGATGCGCTGAGTGCGTTTGGTTCCATTTATTTAAAACAAACACTGGCATCAGGCGTTATCCCACAAATTACGGCAGTATTTGGTAATTGTGGTGGTGGACTTGCCATGATTCCTACTCTGACAGACTTTACATTCATGGAAAGTAAGAAAGCAAAACTTTTTGTCAACACACCAAACTCTCTTGAAGGAAATGAAATATCCAAATGTGATACTTCATCTGCTGACTTCCAGAGCACGAAGAGCGGTATCGTTGATTTCGCAGGAGAAGAAGCTGAAATTTTATCAAAAATTAGAGAATTAGTTACAATGCTTCCAGCAAACAATGAAGACAACGATGCTTATGCTGAATGTACAGATGATCTGAACAGAGCAACAGCAGAACTTGCAAATTGTGTTGGAGATACTGCACTTGCACTTGCTACAATTTCAGATAACAATATGTTTTTTGAAGTAAAAGGCGCATATGCAAAAGATATGGTAACCGGTTTTATCAGACTGAACGGAATGACCGTTGGTGCGGTTGCAAACCGTACTGAAGTCTATAATGCCGATGGTGAAGTGGTAGAAAAATTTGATGCTGTATTAAGCGTAAAAGGATGCTATAAGGCAGCTGACTTCGTTCAGTTCTGTGATGCATTTGAAATTCCTGTTTTATCTCTTACAAATACAAAAGGTTTTGAAGCAACAAAAGATTCCGAAAAAGGAATTGCACATGCTGTTGCAAAATTGACCTATGCATTTGCGAATGCATCCGTTCCAAAAGTGAATGTCATTATTGGAAAAGCGTTTGGAAGTGCTTATGTAGCCATGAACTCAAAATCAATTGGTGCTGATATTACAATGGCTTTCGCTGATGCACAGATTGGTATGATGGATGCGAAACTTGCTTCAAAGATTATGTATGAAGGACAAGGCGCAGAAGTTATCGAAGAAAAAGCAAAAGAATATGCTGAACTTCAGAACAGCGTAAACAGTGCTGCAAGAAGAGGTTATGTTGATCAGATTATTGAAGCATCTGACACAAGAAAATATGTGATCGGTGCTTTTGAAATGTTGTTTACAAAGAAAGAGGATCGTCCAGGCAAAAAACACGGAACGGTTTAGAAAGGGTGATTATATATGAAAAAATTTCTGACTTTACTGGTTATGATTACCTGCATCTTTGGACTTACTGCCTGTGGAAAAGAAACGGAAACAGTAAGCTATGACGAGGCTTCTGTAAAATCTGTCTGCTCCATGCTGTATGACACTATGTCGACAGAACAGACAGCAGACATTTTAGATCAACTGAATGCTATGAGTTCTGATGATCTTGCGAGTGTTGTAGCAAATTTTAAACAGTATGGAATTAATATTTCCGGAGATGCATTGATCAAAGGATTAGAGTCTGCGCTGAGTTCAAAAGAAGATGCTGGCGATATGATGGGAATAGAAAGCTATGATATTACAGCAGACAATGATTCAGTAACAGCAGTTATGAGTATTAAAGGATCTGTACGTAATGTTAAAATGGAAGTTCTATTTGATGAAGATCTTGTAGTAGAATCTGTCACATCCAACATACAGTATTCATTTGGAGAACAAATGGTGAGAGCAGCACTGAATACAGTACTTGGTATGGGAACAACATTTGCAATTCTGATTCTGATCAGTTTGATTATTTCCTGTTTTACTTTTATACCAAAGATTCAGGCAAAACTTATAAAGAAAGAGACTGTTGAGGAAATTAAAGCAGTTTCAGTAGATAATACGATTGCACAGATTGTGAAAAATGAAGAACTTAGCGACGATTCTGAATTGGTTTCTGTTATTGCGGCAGCAATTGCAGCATATGAAGGAACCTCAACGGATGGATTCGTAGTACGCTCTATTAAAAGAAGTAATAAGAGAAACTGGCAGAAAGCCTAATCATTTATTAATTAAATTACCAGGAGGATTTTTAATCATGAAAAATTATACCATTACCGTAAATGGAAACGTATATGATGTAGTCGTTGAAGAAGGTGCAACAACAGGCGCAGCACCAGTTGCAGCTCCTAAAGCAGTAGCACCAGTCGCAGCACCAAAAGCAGCAGCACCTGCACCAGTAGCGGCAGCACCAAAAGCTTCAGGCGCAGCAGGCAGTGTTAAAATTGAAGCAGGCGCAGCAGGTAAAATCTTTAAAGTGGAAGCAGCTGTTGGACAGACTGTAAAAGCTGGAGATACTGTTGTAATCTTAGAAGCAATGAAAATGGAAATACCAGTTGTTGCTCCTCAGGCAGGAACAGTTGCAAGTGTTGATGTATCAGTAGGCGATGCGGTAGAAGCAGGAGCTTTACTTGCTACATTAAACTAAGGAGAGTATTTGCTTTTCGCAATATATTCCTGAATAAAATAGGAGGTCAACTAAATGTCTTACATTGCAAATACATTAAACAATCTATTGCATCAGACAGCTTTTTTCAATTTAACCATTGGAAATTATGTTATGATTGTAGTAGCTTGTACATTTCTTTATCTGGCAATCAGGAAAGAATATGAACCTTTACTTTTAGTTCCAATTGCATTTGGAATGCTCTTAGTAAATATTTACCCTGATATCATGATGCACATTGGAGAAAATGGAGAAGCGGGTGGATTACTTTATTATTTTTATCTGTTAGATGAATGGGCAATCTTACCTTCTCTGATTTTTCTTGGAGTAGGTGCCATGACTGACTTTGGTCCATTAATTGCAAACCCAAAGAGCTTCTTACTAGGTGCTGCAGCACAGTTTGGTATTTTTGCAGCGTATTTTGGCGCAATCGCACTTGGATTTAATGACAAAGCAGCAGCGGCAATCTCGATTATTGGTGGAGCTGATGGACCTACATCCATCTTCCTCGCAGGAAAACTTGGACAAACAGCATTATTGGGACCGATTGCAGTAGCAGCATATTCTTATATGTCACTGGTTCCGATTATTCAGCCACCAATTATGAAATTATTTACAACAGAAAAAGAACGTAAAATCAAAATGGAACAGCTTCGTCCAGTTTCCAAACTAGAAAGAATTCTGTTCCCAATCATCGTAACAATCGTTGTTTGTATGATTCTTCCAACAACAGCACCGCTTGTTGGTATGCTGATGCTTGGAAATCTTTTCAGAGAGTCAGGTGTTGTCAGACAGCTTACAGATACGGCGTCTAACGCATTGATGTATATTGTTGTAATATTACTGGGTACTTCAGTTGGTGCGACAACAAGTGCAGAAGCATTTTTAAATAGTGCAACAATCAAAATTGTTGTGTTAGGTTTAATTGCATTTTCTTTTGGTACAGGTGCAGGTGTTCTATTTGGAAAACTTATGTGTGTTGTAACAAAAGGTAAAGTAAATCCGCTGATTGGATCAGCAGGTGTATCGGCAGTACCTATGGCAGCAAGAGTATCGCAGAAAGTAGGCGCGGAGTCAGATCCGACCAACTTCCTTTTAATGCATGCTATGGGACCTAATGTTGCCGGTGTTATCGGAACAGCAGTTGTTGCCGGTACCTTTATGGCAATTTTTGGAATCGTATAAAAATAAGGAGGTAATAGAATATGTCAGAACAGATTAAAAAACCTATTGGAATTACTGAAACTGTACTTCGTGACGCACATCAGTCCTTGATTGCAACAAGAATGCCTACAGAACTCATGCTTCCAATTATAGAGACAATGGATAAAGTTGGATATCATTCAGTAGAATGCTGGGGCGGTGCTACATTTGATGCTTCTCTTCGTTTTCTGAAAGAAGATCCATGGGAAAGACTTCGTGTACTTAGAAAAGGCTTTAAAAACTCAAAATTACAGATGTTATTCAGAGGGCAGAATATCCTTGGATACCGTCATTACGCAGATGATGTGGTAGAATACTTTGTACAGAAATCAATTGCGAACGGAATTGATATCATCAGAATTTTTGACTGCTTTAATGATCTTCGCAATCTTGAGTGTGCAGTAAAAGCTGCAAACAAAGAAAAAGGACATGCACAAATCGCATTGTCCTACACACTTGGTGAAGATTATACGCTTGATTACTGGATGAATATGGCTAAAAAAGTAGAAGAGATGGGTGCTGATTCTATCTGTATCAAAGATATGGCAGGATTATTATTACCATACAAAGCAGAAGAACTTGTGAAAGCATTAAAGAGTGCTACAAAACTTCCAATTCAGCTTCATACACACTATACATCAGGTGTAGCAAGCATGACTTATATGAAAGCAATTGAAGCAGGTGTAGATGTTGTGGATTGTGCAATTTCACCATTTGCAATGGGAACATCACAGCCAGCAACAGAAGTTATGGTCGAAACATTTAAAGGAACACCATTTGATACTGGATATGACCAGAACGTTCTTGCTGAGATCGCTGATTACTTCAGACCTTACAGAGACAAAGTTCTTGCTGATGGCCTCTTGAATCCAAAAGTAATGGGTGTTGATATCAAGACTCTTCTATATCAGGTACCAGGTGGAATGCTTTCCAACATGGTTTCCCAGCTTAAAGAACAGAATGCAGAAGACAAATATTACGATGTTTTAAATGAAATCCCAAGAGTACGTAAAGATCTTGGTGAACCACCTCTTGTAACACCATCATCCCAGATCGTTGGTACACAGGCTGTATTTAATGTATTAATGGGTGAACGTTATAAGATGGCTACCAAAGAAACAAAGGCAGTTCTTCGCGGAGAATATGGTCAGACTGTACAGCCGTTTAATAAAGAAGTACAGGATAAAGTAATTCCTGGTGAAGAAGTAATCACATGCCGTCCAGCTGATTTGATTCCAAATGAATTAGAGAAAATCGAATCTGAAATGAAAGAATGGAAACAGCAGGATGAAGATGTCCTTACTTATGCATTATTCCCACAGGTAGCTGTAGATTTCTTCAAATATCGTCAGGCGCAGCAGGAAAAAGTTGATATGACTGCAGCTGATTCAAAAAATGGAGCATATCCAGTTTAATTACAAATAAAACAACATAAAAATCCTCCTCATTTCTGAGGAGGATTTTTTATGCCCCATTCTCTTCGTTTTTAATTTCCCAGTGAATCAGGAATGTCAGTAGTGCTCTTAAAGCTATGATGCTTGCTACGATAAAAATTTCATTGATATCTCGAACAAGCACGGTTCGTAGTATTTCACTGCCGAGTTTAAATTCGAGTCCCATCAGTAAGCCCTTCGCAAGATGAAGTCTTGTCTCGGGATTTTTCGAGACATACTCCACAATTCCTTTGACACATGCAATGATAATAATTATGACACCTGTATACTCAAATAGCATGATAGCATAATTGATCAGGACTCCTAAAAATGTTTCGAGTATTGAAAGCATAATATCCTCCCATAAGAATAAGTACTGTTAATTATATGATTATCCAATTGTTATTGAAAGTCAAGTGAAACATCAAATACTGAAAGACAAGTAAAACTTCTTGACTGGAAAATGAAAAGAGTATAGAATAACAACTGTTATCAACAATAATAATTTCTTATTACTATTTTTCATAAAAGGAGTAAGACATGGCTAGAAAAGAGAGAATTACCAAAGAACATATTATTACAGCTGCATTTGAAATGGCAAAAAGAGAAGGAATTGAAAATGTCACTGCAAGAAAGCTGGCAGCAGAAATAGGATGTTCTACACAACCTATCTTTAGGGTTTATCAAGGCATGGATGAAGTAATGATGGAATTATTTGGAATCATTTCAGAGTATTTTGAACAATATTATATAAATTATAAAGGGAATGAAGATATTCCATTTATCAGACTTGGGATGGCATATATTTCATTTGCTGAAAAAGAAAAAAATCTATTCTATGCATTATTTCTTTCTCAGGACAGAGGAGGAAAAACGTTATATGAACTCTTGAATGGAAAATCTGGAGCGTTAGTCCGTGAAATCAATAAATCGAGAGAAATGGGCGTTACGAATCCCGGTGATCTGTTTATGAAATTGTGGATTTTTATTCATGGCGCGGCATGTATGATGATTACAGGAGACTATGACCTTCCGGGAGAAGAGACGGAAGTGTTGTTGATTGAAAGTTACCATGCATATGCAAAATAATCTGTATCGTCAAACTGATAGAAAGAGAAATGGGAAAAGCTTATGAATCAAAATGACATCATAACCAGGATGAATGAAAAATTTTCAGGAATGAGCAAAGGTCATAAAGCAATTGCGGCATATATATTTGATCATTATGATCAAGCAGTATTCATGACTGCAGCAAAACTTGGAGAAACAGTTGGAGTAAGTGAATCTACCGTGGTCAGATTTGCAATGGCACTTGATTATGAAGGATATCCACAATTTCAGGAGACGCTTGAAGAATGGGTGAAAAATAAATTTAATAAAGTACAGAGGATAGGTGCCAGATATGGCGGCAGTTCTCAATCAGAAATCTTAACAGATGTTTTAAATTCGGATATCGATAAAATATCCGACACACTACAAAATCTTGATCCGGCAGCATTTGAAACTGCAGTTGATATTATATTAAATTCTAAAACTATTTATATTGTTGGGATTAGAAGTTGTGAACCGCTGGCAGATTTTCTTTCATTTTATCTTAACATGATCAGGGGGAATGTTTGCCTGTTGCGTACGACAAGTGTAAGCGAAATGTTTGAGCAGATGATTAGAATTGATGAAGAAGACGCAATCATTGGAATCAGTTTTCCACGTTATTCAATGAGAACACTGAAGGCAATGGAATTTGCAAATGACAGGAATGCAAAAGTAATTACAATTACAGATTCCGTACATTCGCCTATGAACCTGTATTCTTCCTGCAATCTGATTGCAAGAAGTGATATGGTCTCTATTGTAGATTCTCTAGTCGCGCCATTAAGTGTAATAAATGCTCTGGTTGTTGCATTATGTCTGAAACGCCCGGAAGAAGTTCGTAAAAACCTTGAGACTCTTGAAGATGTATGGAACAATTATCAAGTGTATTTAAATGATGAAATCAACTTTATAGATGAGGAACCGATTCTCAATTATTCTCTTAGAAAGGATGAATCATGAGTACTATTATTGTCGTTGGCGGCGGGGCGGCTGGCATGATTGCTGCAATCACTGCTTCAGAGCACGCGCAAAAAGTAATATTGTTGGAGAAAAATGAGAAGTTAGGTAAAAAGGTATTCATCACAGGAAAAGGAAGATGTAATGTGACGAATGCGTGTGAAGCAGATACTTTTTTTGAAAATATAATCAGTAATCCCAAATTCCTATATAGCAGTTATTATACATTTGATAATCAGGCAGTGATTGATTTTTTTGAAAAAGCAGGATGCCCTCTGAAAATTGAACGAGGAGACAGAGTATTTCCGGTGTCTGATCATTCTTCGGATGTTATTAGAACATTAGCTAATTTGCTGAGTCAAAATAAAGTGGATGTCAGGTTAAACACAAAAGTGAAATCGCTTCTCATAAGAAATGGAAAAATAACGGGCGTTACCATAAACGATGGCAGCAAATTGATGGCTGATGCAGTCATTCTTGCTACGGGAGGAATCTCATATCCTTTAACGGGTTCTGATGGAGATGGCATCCGCATGGCAGAAGAAGCGGGGCATAAAACGACAGAAATGAAACCAGCACTTGTTCCTTTTGTGTTAAAAGAGAATTTTTATCAGGAACTGCAGGGACTTGCTCTAAAAAATGCTGGCGCAAAATTAACTTATCAGGGAAAAGTAATCTATGAAGGTTTTGGTGAGATGTTGTTCACACATTTTGGCATCAGTGGACCTTTGATTCTTTCTGCAAGCAGTACGTATTCAAAAAAAATAAAAAAAAGTAATGACGAAATGACTTTAACACTGGATTTGAAACCAGCACTTTCTATAGAACAGCTTGATAAAAGAATTCTTAGAGATTTTGAAGAGAACAGAAATAAACAATTTAAGAATGCAATAGCGGGATTGTTCCCATTAAAATTAATCCCGGTTATGATTAGAGAATCAGGAATCGATCCGGAAAAACCTGTCTATGAAATCAGTAAAGAAGAAAGAAAAGAGTTTGGACATTTGATTAAAAACTGGAATATGACTGTGACTGAGACCAGAAGCTTCCGTGAAGCAATCATTACACAAGGTGGTGTCAGCGTAAAGGAGATTAACCCATCGACGATGGAATCAAAACGGATTAAAGGATTATTTTTTGCTGGAGAGATGATAGATGTGGATGCTTTGACAGGTGGTTTTAATCTTCAAATCGCTTGGTCAACAGGATATCTTGCAGGAGAGTCTGCGAATAAGGTATAATGATATAGGACAAAATGTTATTTAACTTAGTATTATGTATAAAACATTAATAATGGATGATTTACCGGAGGTTGAAAATGGGTTTTAGTATTGCTATAGATGGTCCGGCTGGCGCAGGCAAAAGTACGATGGCTAAGGTTGTGGCAAAAAAATTAAATTTTATTTATGTGGATACGGGAGCGATGTATCGTGCCATGGCTTTATTCTTGCTAAGAAATAAGATAGACGCTCAGGATGCTGAGAAAATCAGCATAAAATGTCAGGAAGCAGATATAACAATCAAATATGAGAATGAGGAACAGGTTATTTATCTGAATAACGAAAATGTAAACGGACTGATCAGAACGGAAGAAGTTGGAAATATGGCATCGGCAAGTTCTGTGAATAAAGAAGTTAGGCTGAAATTGGTTGATTTGCAGAGAAAACTTGCACAGACAGCAGATGTTGTTATGGACGGAAGGGACATTGGAACACATGTATTGCCACAAGCGAATCTTAAAATATATTTGACGGCAGATGCTGGCATCAGAGCACAGAGAAGATATCATGAATTAAAAATCAAAGGAATCGACTCAAATGTGGAACAGATAAAAAAAGATATTTTAGAACGTGATGAACGTGATATGACGCGAGAAATTTCACCGCTTCGCCAGGCGGAGGATGCATTTTTGATTGACACCTCCTATATGACGATCGAAGAAGCAGTAGATGCCATCATGAAACTTTATAAGAGTACATTGATTTAAGAAAAGATTTGGAGAAACAAATGGAAGTAATCGTAGCAAAAACAGCAGGATTCTGTTTTGGAGTAGAAAGAGCAGTTGAAAAAGTCTATAAACAGACAGAGACAGGAAAAAAGATATACACATATGGCCCCATCATACATAATGACCAAGTAGTAAAAGATCTGGAAAATAAAGGTGTTACTGTGCTTAAAAACCTTGAAGATGTGAAAACTGTAAAGGATGGGACTGTCATTATAAGATCTCATGGAGTATCTGAGGAGGTTTGTGAAAAGATTGCACAGGAAGGTTTGGAATGTGTGGATGCAACCTGCCCATTTGTAAAGAGAATTCATAATACGGTCGCAAAAGAAAGTCGAACTGGAAGAAAAATTGTTATTATTGGCAATGATGGTCACCCAGAAGTGGAAGGAATCAAGGGGTGGGCAGTCACGCCAGCCGTTGTAGTTGAATCAGAAGAAGAAGCAATAAATTTTACAGCAGATGAGGGAGACAGGCTGTGCATTGTCTGCCAAACGACATTTAACCATAACAAATTTCAAGAATTAGTTGAAATTTTCCAAAAAAAAGGTTATGATATACTTGTTGTGAACACGATATGTAACGCAACTGAGGAGCGGCAAACGGAAGCAAAGATGATTGCAGGTCAGGTCGATGCTATGATAGTAATAGGCGGCGCTCACAGTTCCAACACCCGGAAGCTCTTTGAAATATGCAGCCGGGAATGTGAGAACACTTATTTTATACAGACACTGGATGACTTGAATTTAGATTTCCCTAAATCTGTCCGACTGGTGGGTATTACCGCAGGGGCTTCTACCCCAAATAATATAATTGAGGAGGTTCAAAATTATGTCAGAATTAACTTTTGAACAAATGTTAGAAGAATCATTTAAGACAATACACACAGGAGAGGTTATTGAGGGTACAATCATTGATGTAAAACCGGATGAAGCAATTTTAAACATCGGATACAAGTCAGATGGAATCCTGACTAGAAATGAATATACAAACACAGCAAATGTTGATCTCACAACTGTCCTGAAGACAGGTGACAAATTAGAAGTTAAAGTTTTAAAAGTAAATGACGGTGACGGACAGGTTCTACTGACCTACAAACGTCTTGCAGCAGACAGAGGAAGCAAAAGAATTGAAGAAGCTTTCAATAATAAAGAAGTACTTACTGCGAAAGTAACACAGGTTCTTGATGGTGGTATTTGTGCAGTTGTAGAAGAAATCAGAATTTTCATACCTGCAAGTTTGGTTTCTGATTCTTATGAAAAAGACCTTACAAAATATGCTGGACAGGAAATTAGTTTTGTAATCAGTGAGTACAATCCAAAGAGAAGAAGATATATTGGTGATCGTAGACAACTTATCGTAGCTCAGAAAGCGGAAATGCAGAAAGAACTTCTTGGAAGAATTAAAGAAGGCGATATTGTTGAAGGAACCGTTAAAAATGTAACAGATTTTGGTGCGTTTATTGACCTTGGTGGCGCAGATGGATTATTACATATCTCCGAAATGTCATGGGGAAGAGTAGAAAATCCTAAAAAAGTATTTAAAGTTGGCGATAAAGTAAATGTATTGATCAAAGAAATTGCAGATACAAAAATTGCTTTAAGTCTTAAATTCGATAATGCAAATCCATGGAAAGATGCTGCAGAGAAATATGCAGTTGGCAATGTTGTTACAGGCGTAGTTGCTAGAATGACTGACTTTGGAGCATTTGTAGAACTTGAAACTGGTGTGGATGCACTGTTACATGTTTCTCAGATCGCTAAAGAACATATTGAAAAACCATCTGATGTATTAAAAACAGGAGATGAAGTAACAGCTAAAGTAGTTGATTTCAATGAAGATGACAAAAAAATCAGCTTAAGCATCAAGGCGCTTCTTGCTCCGGATGCACCAGCAGAAGAATCAAATGAAGATGTTGTATCTGTTGATATCGATGCTGTGATTGCAGAAGAAGAAGAATAAAAATATCAAGTGATATTTTATAAAGGATGAATCGCATATGGTATATGACTACGAGTACTTTAAAAAAGCCGTATTGGAACTGACCAAGATTGATCTGAATGCTTACAAAGAAAAGCAGATGAAGCGAAGAATTGACACACTGATTCTTAAAAACAAGATTGATGGATATCAGAATTTTGTTCAGGCATTGAAGCAGGACAAAAAACTTTTTGAAGAGTTCGTTACCTATCTGACGATTAATGTGTCTGAGTTTTACAGAAATCCGGAGCAGTGGGAAATCATTGACAAAGATGTAATACCGGAATTAATTAAAAAATTTGGACAAAATCTGAAGATATGGAGTGCAGCATGTTCTACAGGTGATGAACCTTATTCTCTGGTAATGGCATTATCAAAACATATGCCGCTCAGTAAAATTAAAATCTTTGCAACGGATCTTGATAAAGTGGTTATAGAAAAGGCAAAAGCTGGACTTTATTCAGCGAAAAGTATTGAAAGTGTACCGGCTGATTTAAAAAAGAAGTATTTTACTCAGATAGGACCATCTTTTAAAATTGCTGATGAAGTAAAAGCATGTGTTGAGTTCAAGGAACACAATTTATTAAAAGATACTTATCCACAGAATTATGATTTTATTGTTTGCAGAAACGTTCTGATTTATTTTACTGAAGAAGCAAAAGACGAGGTTTTTGTTAAGTTTTTGAAGTCGCTAAAACCAGGTGGTGTACTCTTCATTGGAAGTACGGAACAAATTGTAAATTATAAAGCACTCGGCTATAACAGAAAGAGTTCATTTTTCTACGAGAGACCATAATAAAAATAAAGCCAGACAGCTATGCTGCCTGGCTTTTTTATGCAATTTATTTCGTATTGAAATATCGAAGAAAGTATGATTATGCATGTTTTAAAAACATTTGCAATATATGACTTGCGTAAATAGAAAAAGCATCTCTATGTTGTTTTAATTCTTCGGTTAGTTCGAAATAGTATATAGTATCTTCATATTGTTGTTTGAAAAATGGTTCAAATAATGCTTCCCACTGAGGAAGATACTGAGAACGCTTTCTTGTATAGCAGCTGCGTGCAGTGGCAGGGATTCGATGTTCTTTTGATACAAACGATGCAACTGATTTATGGAGCGCTGTATCTTCAATTGGTAAATAATAATAGTCTTTATAATTCGAATAAAAATATTTTAGTTCACCTTCAAGAATAGGAATTTTCAAGGTTCCTTCTTGATCCTTGCCGGTAAAGTAACAATCAAATTGCCCATATGAGATTGCAACAGGAAGATTGGATGGAAGTTCAAGCTTCATTAAAAGTTCCTGCTTTTTTTCACCCTGAAAATCTTTATAGTAATTTGCCTGAACTTTTTTCACTTTGATAGAGTTAAAAAACAAGTCGCAATAGGCAAGAATAGGCAATAATGAAACAAGACCTACAAGATCATCTGCGTTATGCTGAATTAGTTGCTCAAAAAGTTCCTGGTCAGGGTTTGCAACATAAGTTTGATAAACACGAATCAATTCACCGCCGCTAAACGTATCTTCTCTGGATACGTTTAAAAATGTTTCAATTGTTTTTTGCTTACAATCGGGGAGTTTTAATAACTGTTTACAGGGAAGCACTCTTTTGTATAGATCAATCGCATCCATTTTAGAGATTGCTTCAGACAGGCCAAAAACATTTGCTTTTTGTAATAAATATGGAACATCAAAGCGATTACCATTAAAGTGAATTATCTGTTTAAATTTTTGAGAGAAAACAAGAAATTCCTGAAGAATGGTTTTCTCTTCTGTAGAATCTTGTGCAAACCACTGAATTAAATGAAAACAGTCATTTTCATAATAGACACATCCAATGAGATAAAGTGATGATGATGATGCAGAAAATCCTGTTGTTTCGATATCGAGAAAAATAGTCTCGGAAAGTGAGTGTTGACTTTTTATTGTATATGAAGTTTTCAAAGAGGAAAGCTTTGTTTTCATTGTTTTCATGATTTTGTGTTTCATTCCTTTCGATATGTCTCGTCTGAGTGTAAGTTAGTTTTATAAAGTAACGTAATCATAGCATATTTTTTTGATGATGTGATAGTAAATTTTATAGGGAAAGAAACACTTTTTTTGATTTCAATATAGTATTTTGACGCAAAAAATAGTATATTGTTATAGGTAAAATAAAGTTTTAATAAGTAACGTATAAATGAAGAAGAGAGGTTGTGCAATGACAAATAGAACATTTCGAGGCGGATTGCATCCATATGACGGGAAGGAATTGTCCAAGGACAAACCAATCAAAGATATCATGCCAAAAAGTGAATTATTATTTCCGCTTTCTCAACATATTGGGGCGCCAGCCGTACCGATTGTTGAAAAAGGAGAACATGTTCTGGCCGGACAGATGATTGCAAAAGCGGGTGGCTTTGTATCTGCGCCAATCTATGCATCTGTGTCTGGAACAATTACAACAATTGAACCAAGAAGAGTTATTTCAGGAGAAATGGCAAACTGTATTGTAATTGAAAATGATGGGCTGTATGAGGAGATCGCACCTTTGGAAAAAGTGGATCTAGCAAGCCTGACCAAACAGGAGATTATTGAACGGATATCGTTGGCAGGTATTGTTGGAATGGGAGGCGCAGGATTTCCTACGCATGTAAAACTTTCTCCCAAGGAGCCTGATAAAATCACTTATGTTATTATAAACTGTGCCGAATGTGAGCCTTATCTTACTTCGGATTATAGAAGAATGATAGAGGAGCCTGATAAAATCATTGGAGGCTTAAAGATTATCCTACAGTTATTCGACAATGCAAAGGGGATTATTGCGATTGAAGACAATAAACCTGATTGTATTGAAATTATAAAGAAAATGGTAAAAGAAGAGCCAAGAATTGCAGTAAAATCATTAAAAACGAAATATCCACAGGGGGCAGAACGACAATTGATTTATGCTGTTACAAAGAGAGCAATTAACTCTTCCATGTTGCCTGCGGATGCTGGCTGTGTAGTGAACAATGCAGATACTGCAGTTGCAGTACAGCAGGCAGTATTGTTTGGGAAACCATTAATTAGCAGAATTGTAACCGTTACTGGAGATGCAATAAGTAGCCCATCAAATTTCAGAGTACGTATGGGAATGAAAATGAGTGAACTTGTCGAAGAAGCGGGTGGATTTTCCAAACAACCTGAAAAACTGATTTCGGGTGGACCAATGATGGGAATCAGTTTATTTGATCTTGATGTTCCTATTGTCAAGACATCCTCTGCACTTTTATGTCTTAGCAAAGATGATGTATCAAAGTGGGAGCCAAGCGCATGCATTAATTGTGGAAAATGCGTTGAAGTCTGTCCGGGAAGGATCGTGCCAAGCCGACTTGCTGATTATTCTGAACATAGCAATATAGAAGCGTTTGAAAAAGCGAATGGAATGGAATGTTGTGAATGCGGTTGCTGCAGTTATATCTGCCCTGCAAAAAGACAACTGACACAGTCTATTAAATCAATGCGTAAAATGATACTGGCAAACAGAAAAAAATAGGAGGTTCCAATCGTGAATGATTTGACTAAAATATCGTCTAATCCACATACCAGATCAAAAATCACAACGGGCAATATTATGCTGACTGTGATTGTTGCGTTACTTCCAGCAACGTTGTTTGGTATTTATAATTTTGGAATCAGTGCATTAATCCTGATTCTGGTAACTATAGGTTCGGCCGTGCTTTCTGAATATTTTTATGAAAAATTTATGAAACAAAAAAGCACAATACATGATCTCTCGGCGGTTGTTACAGGATTACTGCTGGCGTTAAATCTCCCCCCCGCAGCACCATGGTGGATTGGTGTGATTGGTGGTGCATTTGCAATTATAGTTGTTAAGATGTTGTTTGGAGGTATTGGACAGAATTTCATGAATCCTGCTCTGGCAGCAAGATGTTTTCTTATGATTTCGTTTGCATCTATTATGACAAATTTTCAATGTGATGCATACTCACAGGCAACGCCACTTGCTACATTAAAATCTGGTGGTGTAGTAGATATCTTTTCCATGGTAACAGGAAAAATTCCTGGGACCATTGGTGAGACATCAATGATTGCAATTGTGCTTGGCGCATGTATCCTGATCCTTACTGGAGTTATAGATTTGAAGATTCCAGGAAGTTATTTGATCAGTTTTGTCATCTTTATTTCTTTATTTGGTGGTAGAGGTTTTGATTATCAGTTTATCAGTGCACATCTTGCTGGCGGTGGTTTGATGTTAGGTGCATTTTTTATGGCAACCGACTATGTAACCAGACCCATCACCTCAAAGGGACAAATTTTATATGGGATTCTGTTGGGAGTTTTGACGGGATTATTCCGTTTGTTTGGAGGATCAGCAGAAGGCGTATCCTATGCGATTATAATAAGTAATCTATTGGTTCCTTTAATTGAAAAAATTACAATGCCAAAAGGATTTGGAAGTGGAGGGCTAAAGCATGAAAAAAATGTTGCATGATGCTTTTATTCTACTTGTAATCACATTGGTTGCAGGATTATGCCTTGGGTTTGTATATGAAGTAACGAAAGGACCTATAGCAGCTCAAAAAGAAAAAGCTAAAACAGAGGCTTATTTAGAGGTGTTTCAGGAGGCAGCTTCTTTTGAAGCAGACCCTGATTTTTCATCAGATCAGATACAGAATGCACTGAACGAGGCAGGATTGACGGAAGTTTCTGTTCAGGAAGTTATGTTAGCACTTGATCAGAATAAGACAATGCTTGGTTATGTAGTAACCGTTGTTTCACACGAAGGTTATTCTGGCGATATCACTTTTTCCGTAGGTGTTAAAAATGACAGTACGGTGAATGGAATTTCTATCTTATCTATTTCAGAGACAGCTGGACTTGGCATGAAAGCGAATACAGAAGAGTTTAAAAGCCAGTTTGCAGGTGTTAATACGTCCAAATTTGAATATACAAAATCTGGTGCTTCTGCTGACAATCAGATTGATGCAATCAGTGGTGCTACAATTACTACAAATGCGATTACAAATGGTGTAAATGCGGCACTGGAATACTGCAATCTTATGATACAGGGAGGTGGACAGGATGAATAAAGCTGGAGAACGTATGTGGAATGGGCTTGTAAAAGAGAACCCTACATTTGTTATGATGCTTGGGATGTGTCCTACACTGGCGGTAACAACATCAGCAATCAATGGACTTGGAATGGGACTCACGACAACAGCGGTACTTGCAATGAGTAACCTGTTAATAGCAATGCTTCGGAATGTTATACCTGACAGAGTCAGAATTCCAGCTTTTATCGTTATCATTGCTTCGTTTGTTACTGTATTAGAATTATTACTTGAGGGCTATCTGCCGTCTTTATATACTTCACTTGGCATCTATATTCCTCTTATTGTAGTAAACTGTATCATTCTTGGACGAGCTGAAGCTTATGCATCAAAACATTCCATGCTGCCATCGTTTTTTGATGGTCTTGGTATGGGACTTGGATTTACAGTGGGTCTGACGAGTATAGGCATTGTACGAGAAATCATTGGAGCAGGACAAATCTTTGGATATCAACTGCTTCCCCTGGCTGATGCAACAAAAGGAATCCAAGGTTATACACCTGTTAGTATTTTTATTTTGGCTCCTGGCGCATTTTTTGTACTTGCAGGGCTCACAGCAGTACAGAACAAAGTTAAAATGAATCTTGCATCCAAAAAGAAAGAAACGCAGACAGTAAATGCAACCGCTTCTTCGTGCGAGAGTGGATGCGGATCCTGTAACGGATGCACACCAAAGTTTATAGATGATGGAAAAGAAGAATAGGAGGTGGACATATGAAAGAATTACTTATGATCGCAATCGGATCAGCACTTGTTAATAATGTAGTATTAAGTCAGTTTCTTGGACTATGTCCATTTCTTGGTGTGTCAAAAAAGATAAATACTGCAGCGGGGATGGGTACAGCTGTAATTTTTGTTATTACACTTGCATCTGCTGTAACTGGTGCTATTTACCAGTTCATTCTGGTTCCATTGGACGTAACCTATCTGCAGACGATTGTTTTTATTCTTATTATTGCAGCATTGGTACAATTTGTTGAAATGGTGTTGAAAAAATATCTGCCGGCTTTATATAAAGCACTAGGTGTGTATCTCCCGCTTATTACAACGAACTGTGCAGTGTTAGGTGTTGCGTTAAACAATGTCAAAAAATCATACGATATTGGTACAGGCGTTGTAAATGGGTTTGCGACTGCATTTGGATTTACAGTTGCGATTGTCATTATGGCAGGCCTCAGAGAAAAAATGGAGTACAATGATATTCCAAAAGCATTTCAGGGTATGCCGATCGTACTTGTAACAGCTGGTCTTATGGCAATTGCGTTTTTCGGATTTTCCGGATTATTATAGGGGGTTGAAGCATGAATCTGACGAATATTATACTGGCTGTGGCAATCATTGGAGGCGTTGGGCTTTTTATTGGATTGTTCCTGGGATTTGCTTCAAGAAAATTTCATGTATACAAAGATGAAAGAGAAGAAGAAGTGCTTGCAGCACTTCCAGGCAATAACTGTGGAGGTTGTGGTTATGCAGGCTGTGCTAATCTTGCAGAGGCAATCGTAAAAGGAGAAGCACCTGCGGATGCCTGTCCGGTTGGAGGAGAAGCTGTTGCAAAAGATGTTGCAGCAATTATGGGAATTGATGCTGGAACATCAAAAAGAATGACTGCATTTGTTAAGTGTGGAGGAACAAAAGAAAAGGCAAAAGAAGATTATGAGTATCATGGAGTTCAAAGCTGTAAAATGGCAGCATTTGTTCCAAATGGAGGACCGAAATCCTGTAAATATGGCTGTCTTGGTTATGGCGATTGCGTAAAAGTATGCCCTTTTGATGCAATTCATATCGTCGACGGGATTGCACGTGTGGATGCAGAGTCTTGTAAGGCATGCAACAAATGTGTGATAGAATGTCCAAAGAATATTATTGAACTGGTTCCTTATGATTCAAAACAGGTAGTTAGATGTGTTTCGCAGGATAAAGGACCAGTCGTCATGAAAATATGTGAAGTTGGATGTATTGCGTGTGGAATCTGTAAGAAGGTATGCCCTGTGGATGCGGTTACCGTTGAAAATTTCATCGCCTATATAGATCAGGAAAAATGTATTCAATGTGGAGCATGCAGTGAAAAATGTCCTAAAAAAGTAATAACAATGGATGGAATGAAATAAATTAAATGATAGAAATTGCTCTGTGGCTAAGATACCTGTCCACAGAGTGGGAGGTAAAAATGAACCGAGTATGTGTTGTAGGGATTGCCGGTGGGTCTGCTTGTGGCAAAACAACAATTGTAAACCGTATTAAAGAAAATTTTGGTGATGATATTGTTGTAATCAGCCATGATTCTTATTATAAAGCACATGATGAACTTGATTATGATGACAGAGCAAAACTTAATTATGATCATCCTTCTTCCTTTGATACAGACAGAATGGTAGAAGACATTAAGAATCTGAAAGAAAATAAAGAAATAAGAGTACCGGTCTATGATTATACAATTCATAACCGCTCTATGGAAACCATAAAAGTATCTCCTAAAAAGGTTGTAATCATTGAAGGAATTCTGATATTGGAAAACAAAGATTTGCGTGATCTTATGGATATTAAAGTGTATGTGGATACGGACGCAGACGAGAGACTGATGAGAAGAATGAAAAGGGATATGATTGAGCGTGCAAGAAGTGTTGAATCAGTCTTGCAGCAGTATGCTGAGACCGTAAAACCGATGCATGAACAATTTATCGAGCCTTCAAAGAAGTATGCAGATATTATCATACCAAGAGGGGGAGAAAATCTCACTGGTATCCACATATTGCAAGAACATTTAAAGTTAATGTTAGAGAAAGAAGAATTTGAACAACAATAACCCAGAAAAGGAGAGCAAACTTGAAATTTGATGATGAACCCTATTACAATGAGTTTAAGAGCAGTTCCATGATAGCAGCAACTGTCGCAGCGATGGTTTCAGGTTTCTTTCTGATTATTGGTATTGTTGTATTTCTCAATCGTGACCAGATTTTTGAAGAGAATAAATCGGGACAAGTGACGCAGAAAGAGAGCAATCACGAAACAAAGCAACTCGAAGGATATGATAGTGAAAATCAGGTAAGTGATGCCCTAAATGGTTATATTTCAGGAAGTACACTCACTTCTGATGAACTTGATTTCTGGGATATGTATCAGGAAGAAAGTGATACAAAACCAACAACAACACCAGAGACATCTGACGAAATCAATGGGAGTAAGCAAAATAATACTGCTGAAAGTAAGTCCGATACAGAAGTGATTGATGAGCACAAGAACCAGACACAGGTCACAAAGTCAGATGGTACACTGGAATGGCTTACAATTAATCCTTACATTACCAAGCATACCTACGATTTTTCGGGTTTGGTATTAAAGGGATCCATTATGGAATATTATGAAGACAGCAGAAAAATATCAAAAGCTGGCATTGATGTTTCAAAAGAACAGGGACAAATAGATTTTAACAAAGTGAAAAAGGCAGGCATTGATTTTGTAATGATAAAAGCCGGTGCTAGAGGATATGGCAGCGGACAGTTAATCGCAGATGAGAAGTTTGAAACAAACTTGCAAGCAGCAACGCAGGCAGGACTTGGAATAGGTGTTTATTTTTTTTCACAGGCAGTTACGGAAGCGGAAGCGGTTGAAGAAGCAAATCTGGTTCTTGCAGGCTTAAAAGAAACAAAACTAATTTATCCTGTAGTTTTTGATATGGAATCCATTAAAGGTGATACAGCAAGGATTGATGGACTGAAAAAAGAAGATCGGACTAAGATTGCCAAAGCTTTTCTGGATACAATAAAAGCGGCTGGTTATAAAACCATGATTTATGGCAATAAAGAATGGTTGCTTACAAAAATCAATCTTTCAACACTTTCAGAATTTGATATATGGCTTTCGCAGGAAGCAGATATTCCGGACTATCCATATAAATTTAGTATATGGCAATATAGCTTTAACGGTACGGTGGATGGTATTTCGGGCAAAGTGGATATGAATATCAGTTTTATAGATTATGAAGCCAAGTAATTCAATGATCAATGTGATAGAGTTTCTTTGAAATTTTAATACGTGAATAGATGTCTGCATATTCAGAATTACTGATTTCTTCAATATAATTCACTGCATAGTTTTTATCTATACTTTGAGACTTTACGACATCTACAGCCTTATTGTAAGCAATTGCGGCTTCTACTTCTGTTGGGTAGACGCCAACCAGAAAATTTCCATTCACATGAAGTTGTACTTTGTATTTTTGAATCCCCTTGATTTCCGTTTTAAAAACACCCTGATAGCGGTTGATGATCAGAATGTTTTCATAACGAAAGTCATGGGGATTTCCATTTATAAAACGATAATCACGGTCTGCAACTGCATAGTTTTTTATTCCATAGCGATTCATGATATTATACTGCATCCCATAGTCAGACACAAAAAGATGTCCGCCTCTTTTCATGATTTTATGCATGGAATAGTAGAACAAATCTTCAAGATCAAAGATAAGTTGAATAGAGGGTGTTAAATAATAATAAAAAAATTTTTGCTTGATATAGATTGGGTTGCAAAAATAGATCGCATTATCTCTGAAATTAATCAGTGATACCCATTTGTCAAATGAGAGAATATTGCTTTTGCTCCAAGATTCTAGCAGGATGGATGTATCTTCAAGAAGTGACCACGCTTCCCGATAGGCAAGATGTGCCTTGATCATTGAATCAAAACTCCCAAGGCTGATATGCTTTGTACAATAAGTAAGGGAGGAACGATAATAGATGCTATTATTTTTCTTTTTGCTGATACTGACACCGGGAAGTCTCTGATCCATAGTTGTCTCCTGTAAATTTGGAAAGTATGTATTGAATTTATATGGTATAGTATAGCATTTTAGTGATAATAACTCAATTTCAGAATCAAGGTTGTTTTGTTTGCTTATGGTTTTAGAATATGGTATACTTTTTTACGAAAAATATAGTGTGAGAGGATGTAGTCATGGATATCTTATATAGAAGTACCAGGAATGATTCAGTTACTGCAACAGCATCAGAAGCAATCTTAAAGGGACTTGCTGAAGATGGAGGATTATTTGTACCAGACAGAATACCGTTACTGGACAAGTCTCTAAAAGAGCTTGCTGGGATGTCATACAAGGAAGTTGCTTATGAGATCATGAAGCTCTATTTTACAGATTTTACAGAGGAAGAGTTAAAACACTGTATTCATAATGCTTATGATACAAAGTTTGATACCAGCGAAATTGCTCCGGTCATCGGTGAGAAAAGTCCTTATTTCCTTGAGTTGTTTCATGGATCAACCATAGCATTTAAAGATATGGCACTATCAATACTTCCTTATTTGATGATTACATCTGCAAGAAAGAATAAAGCGGAAAATGAAATTGTAATTTTGACAGCAACTTCAGGAGATACTGGTAAGGCTGCACTTGCTGGATTTGCAGAAGTGGAAGGAACAAAGATTGTTGTATTCTATCCTAAAAATGGAGTAAGTCCCATCCAGGAAAAACAAATGCTGACACAAAAGGGTGCAAATACTCATGTTGTAGGAATTCATGGAAATTTTGATGATGCACAGACTGGTGTAAAAAATATCTTTAACGACAAAGAATTTGAACAGCTGATGAACCAGAATGGATATCAATTTTCATCGGCAAATTCTATCAATATTGGCAGACTGATTCCACAGGTCGTATACTATGTATATGCTTATGCACAGTTACTGAGCCGAGAAGAAATTACCCATGGAGAAAAGATAAACTTTGTAGTACCTACAGGGAATTTTGGAAACATTTTAGCAGGTTATTACGCAAAAGAAATGGGATTACCCATTCATAAATTGATTTGTGCATCAAATGATAATAAAGTTCTATTTGACTTTTTTAAAACGGGTACTTATGACAGAAACAGAGAGTTTGTCTTGACGACTTCTCCTTCTATGGATATCCTTATTTCAAGCAACTTAGAAAGATTGATTTATAAGACTGCAGGAAATAGTGCGTCTATAAATGCACAGCTTATGAATCAGTTGTCAAAAGAGGGTATTTATGAAATCAGTCATGATATGAAACAGGAGCTCACTGATTTTTATGGCAACTATGCCTCAGAACAAGAGACTGCTGAATCAATTTTAAATTTATACAAAAGCAATGGATATATAATGGATACGCATACGGCGGTTGCATACTCTGTTTATTCAAAATATGTAGAAGAAACGAAGGATCAAAGCAAAGCTGTGATTGTATCAACAGCAAGTCCTTATAAATTTACAAGAAGTGTTATGGATGCGATTGATCCTGGATATGATTCTTTATCAGATTTTGCACTTGTGGATGAACTTGAAAAAATTTCAGGGGTAAAAATACCACAGGCAATCGAGGAAATCAGATCTGCCAAGATACTACATGACACAATTTGTGATAAGAGTGAAATGAAGGATGCGGTTAAAGCATTCTTAAAATTACAGTAACGGGATAGAAATGAGGTTAATATGACAGGGTCTTTTCCAATTTTTGATATTGTAGTGCTTGCCTGTGGCGTCTATCTCATCTGGGCAGCCATAACCATGAAGCGAAACAGAACGATTCCAGGAATTATGTTGAGCAAGGGTGCTGAGATTTCTAAAACAGCAGATACAGAAGGATTTTTAAATTATATGTTTTACCCAACCCTGATGATGGGAATCATTGGCAGTATATCGGGACTGCTTGGTGTAGCGATGATATATTATCCACAAATCGGAATGATACAGTTTATTGTACTGATCATTACATTTATTATGCTTATTGTATATGGATATATGAACATCAAAGCACAAAAGAAGTTTTTAGGTTTATAAAATATTTTTAATATAATAATTGTTATTACAATCGCTTACTCAAATTGAGTAAGCGATTTTTAAGTGGGATTATTCGCATAAGAAACATAGTTTCTATAGTTGTGTTTTATTCAACTTGCAAGTACAATAAAAGATATGGCAGCTTTTTTGGAATTACAGGAGGAAATTATGTTAAAAGTATTTCTGGTTGAAGATGAGATTATTATCAGAGAGGGTATCAAAAATAATATAAACTGGGAGGAAGAAGGGCTTCAGTTTGTGGGAGAAGCAAGCGATGGAGAACTTGCATATCCTATGATTCAGAATTTGAAGCCGGACATTCTGATTACCGATATTAAGATGCCATTTATGGATGGACTAGAACTTAGCCGCCTTGTGAAAAATGAACTTCCTGAGAGCAAGATCATTATTTTGAGTGGTTATAATGAGTTCGAATACGCAAAAGAGGCTATAAAAATTGGTGTGACAGAATATTTGTTAAAACCTATTTCCTCTGTAAAACTGTTGCAGGCGGTGAAAGAAGTAGCAGATAAGATTCTTGAAGAACGTAAGCAAATTGAGAGGCTGGAATCATTTAAAGCACAATTACTGGAGCATAAACAAAATGACAGACAAAAACTTTTTAATGATCTGGTATATAAAGAGGTAGCAATGTCTGAGATTCTGTCTCGTGCAGGTATGCTGGAAATGGACCTGCTGGCGCAGTGTTACTGTATTGTTCTATTTAAAATTACAGGAAAAGAAATCGGATTGACAGCATATTCACCGGATGCAGTTGAAGTGACTGAATACCTGATTAATTTGTACCATGAAGAAGAAATGATTTATGTTTTTGAGCGGGGCGTAGATGGGTATGCACTTTTAATGAAAGGTGATTCAGAACAAAGTGTTAAGAGATTAATGGGAAGATTTAAAGAAGATTTTATCAAAAAAATAGAACAATATCCTTCGATTGAATTCTTTGGCGGTGTTGGAAAATGTGTACAAAGACTTAGAGAACTTCCGGAATCATTCGATGAAGCAAACAAAGCATTTTCTCACAGATATATGGGTAGAACCAATGAAATTGTTTCGTTTGATGATGTCGGTGAGATTAATTTATTTCATGATATGACACTTGACCTTACCAATCTGGATTCGGAAAAACTGGATCGTAAAATTTTATTGAACTTTTTGAAAAGTGGATCAATTCACGAAATCAAACATTTCCTTCAGGATTACTTTTTGGGATTTGGACAGAACAACCTAAATTCATTATTATTCCGGCAATATATAGGGATGGATATTTATTTTGGAACCATCGGCTTTTTAGAGGAGTTGGGTCTTGACCAAACACAGAGCACGATAGACAGTCTGGATGGAGGAAAAGCAGTTAGTGTGTTTAATACTTTTGAAAGCATGTCAGAGTATCTTGAAGGACTGATTACGAAAGCTTTGATACAAAGAGATACCATTACATTAAAAAAATATGATGCTACCATTGCAAATGCAGTCAGCTATATTGAAAGAAATTATGCAAATGATGAAATTTCTTTGAATGCAGTTTCAGCGAGCGTAAATATGAGTCCGAGCTATTTCAGTACTATTTTCGCTCAGGAAATGGGACAGACTTTTATAGAATTTTTAACAGATGTCAGAATGAAAAAAGCAAAAGAACTTCTAATGTGTTCCAATAAAAAAACCTCAGATATAGGATATGAAGTTGGTTACAAGGATTCGCATTATTTCAGTTATCTTTTCAAAAAAACGCAGGACTGTACACCAAAAGAGTATCGTACAAGAGGAAGGAATCAGGTGTAGACAATGAAACATCTGGCAGAAAAATTTAAGAAGAACCAGCATATGAGACTGGCTAAATTCACACTGAACATGAAATTGAATCTTTTTGCATACGGAATCTTGTTTTTGTTCACACTATTGATTATTTATCTGATTTTATCCTTGGTTTCCTTTTGTAATTCTTATAATCAGATCGTTAAAAATATTACGGAAGCAAACCAGTATAATCTGGACTTCAAAGAAGACGTAGATTATGTCATGTACAGAATGATTGTTGGCGTAGCAAATTCAGATGAGATAGAAGCGAAAACAGGACTTAAAAGCCCATATGTCGTGATTGATGAAGCCAGACAGGATTTTAAAAGACTTTTGAATATTACAACTGGTGATGGGAATAAAGATAGAATAGAAACCATTTTAAAGAGTCTTACCACACTCGAAAAGAGAGTGAGAGAAATTGATGATACTGTAAAAGAAACAGGGCATTATGATCAGAATATGGTATTGCTTGAGAATAATATCAGAATATTAACGGAGTTAACGCAGGAAGAAATTCAAAAATATATTTATTATGAAGCTGACAATATGGATATTGTCAGAAAGCAATTAGAAAAGAAGGAGCAACAGGCATTGAGCATCAGCATTCTAAGTCTGATTCTTGTTGTTGGCATTACCAGTGTTTCTTCTGTAGGAATATCAAACAGTGTTTCAAAACCGATTCAGAAACTATGTCAGACGACAGAACTAGTTGCAAAAGGTGATTTTAATACCAGAGCAGAAGATTCATCTGGCAATGAAATTTCAATGTTAAACAGTAGTTTTAACAGTATGATTGGTCAGATCGGAAATCTGATTGAACATATTAAGGAGACCAGCTATGAAAAGTCAACCCTAAATTAGCAAAATATTTATATTTTCTTTCTGACCTGAAAATGGCTGACTTTAATAAAGCTCCTCAAGGGTGCTTTTAAAAATTCATATTATCGGTCAGATTGTTATTCTAAGT